>NZ_JBVIOL010000004.1:53597-625578 GCF_055578825.1 Streptomyces sp. NPDC032822
TGTCGTCACGACGCTCGAAGGAACGGCCGCCACCGCGGTTGTCGTCCCGGCGCTCGAAGGAACGGGGAGCACCACCACGGTTGTCGTCACGACGGTCGTCGCGGCGGAAGCCGCCACCACGGTTGTCGTCACGACGCTCGAAGGAACGGCCGCCACCGCGGTTGTCGTCCCGGCGCTCGAAGGAACGGGGAGCACCACCACGGTTGTCGTCACGACGGAAGCCGCCACGGTTGTCGTCACGACGGTCGTCGCGGCGGAAGCCGCCACCACGGTTGTCGTCACGACGCTCGTAGGAACGGCCGCCACGGTCGTCCCGGTCCGTGTCCTGAGCCACCGGCTGCTCGGGTACGGCCGCCTCGGCCGCGACCGCGGCCTGCGCCTCGGCCACCGCGGCCTCCGGGTCCTCACCCTGCTCACGGGCGGCACGGGCGACCAGACGGTCGGCCTCCTCGCGCAGCTCGCTCGCACGGCGCTGCGCCCGCTCCAGCTCCTTGGAGAGCTGGGCGACCTCGCGCTCGGCCTGCTGAGCCGCGTTGCCCGCGGACTCGGCCTGGACCTCGGTCATCGAACGGGCGCCGGTGATCTCGGCGACCTCGGGCTCGAAGGCCGTACCGGAGTTGATGATGTGACGGCCGGCGTCGACGCCCGCGTCCTCCATCAGCCGGAAGATCTGGCGGCGCTGGTGCGGCAGCGAGAGCGAGACGACCGTGCCCGTACGACCGGCGCGGGCCGTACGGCCGGCGCGGTGCAGGTAGTCCTTGTGGTCACCGGCCGGGTCCACGTTCAGGACCAGGTCGATGCCGTCGACGTGGATGCCGCGGGCGGCGACGTCGGTCGCGACGAGCGCGTTGACGTAGCCCTTCTTGAAGTCCTCAAGCACCCGGGTGCGCGCGCCCTGCGTCATACCGCCGTGCAGCGCGTCGGCCTTCACGCCGGAGTCGCACAGCTGCTCGGCGATGCGGTCGGCGCCCAGCTGGGTGCGGACGAAGATGATCGTGCGGCCCTTGCGGGAGGCGATCGCGGAGGTGACCGGCGCCTTGTCCTTGGGCTTCACGATGAGGATGTGGTGCGACATCGTCGTGACGTTGCCCTGCGCGCTGTCGACCTCGTGCGTGACCGGGTCCTTCAGGTAGCGCTTGACCAGCGTGGAGATCTCGTTCTCCATCGTGGCCGAGAAGAGCATCCGCTGGCCGCCGGCCGGGACCTGGTCGAGCAGCTCGGTGACCTCGGGCAGGAAGCCCAGGTCCGACATCTGGTCGGCCTCGTCGATGACGGCGATCTGGATGTTCTCCAGGGAGCAGGCGCCGCGGTTGATGATGTCGCGCAGCCGGCCCGGGGTGGCGACGAGGACGTCGACGCCGCGCTCCAGGGCGTAGATCTGGTTGCCCATCGACGTACCGCCGCAGACGACCTTCATCTTGAGGCCGAGGACGTCGCCGTAGGGCTGCAGCGCGTCGGCGACCTGCATGGCGAGCTCGCGGGTCGGCGTGAGGATGACGGCGCGCGGCTTGTGCTTCTCGGTGCGGCCGCCGGCCAGCTGGGCCAGGGCCGGCAGGCCGAAGGAGAGGGTCTTGCCGGAGCCGGTGCGGCCACGGCCGAGGATGTCCTTGCCGGCCAGGGCGTCCGGGATGGTCGCGGCCTGGATCGGGAAGGGGGAGGTCACGCCGTTCTGGGCGAGCTTGCGCACGACGCCCTCGGGGAGACCGAGGCTCGCGAACGTGACCTCGGGGGTGTCGGCCACGCCCTCGGTGCTCTCGTTCTCGGGCACGACGGCGTGATCAGTACTGGAAATGGACATGCGTATGCGAAACCTTCCGGAGTCTCGTCGGCACGCGCCCGTCAACTCCGTGTTTCGCAATACGACCGCCTCTATGCGGTCAGCCACGGCAAGGGAGAGAACGCGCCACACGGCGCGCTCTTTTTCGGCGCCGGGCAATGGGATCAAACGATCTACCACCATACGCACCCACCACCCCCCAAGGCAAACCGGGCCCCAGGGACTAGACGTACGTCACACCCCAGGCCGGACCGGGTGCCGGGCACAGCGGACGGGGCACGGAGCGGACCGGCGCCGGAGCGGACGGGCACTAGACCGGCGACCCGGCCTGCGGGGCCGGCTCCCGCTCCCCCAGCTGCGGCCCCGGCGGCTCGTGCGCCGACGACGACGGCTCGGCGGACGGCGGCTCCGGGGACGGCGAGGGCGGCGGCGGGTCCGAGGGGGTCGGCTGCGGCTCGACCGTACGTGTGGGGGTCGGCGCGGGCCCGGTCGGGTCGGGGCCCGGCCGGTCCGGCTTGCCCTTCCCCGGCTTGGCGCCCGCCGAGGCCGACGCGCTCGCCTTCGCCGACGTGGACGCCGAGGGCGACGCCGACTCCCCCTCGCCCTTCTTGTGCCTGTCGTGTCCGTGCTTGCCGTCGCCGGCCCCGGCGCCGAACCCCGGGCCGCCGCCGGACCCCGCCGCCCCGCCGTCGGGAGCCTCACCACCTCGATGTCCGGCGGAGTGCGAGGGCTTCGCGCTCCCGCCGCCGTCGTCGTCGCCGACGCTCATGCAGCCGGCGGCGGCGGCGACGGCCATGACCGTGGCGGCCAGACGGACGGGTACGTACAAGGGGCGCACGGGCGGCCACCTCCGGTGGAGGGTGAAGGAGTCAACCTGTCCAACTCCCGCCGCCCACAAGAGGACACGCGACCTGCGTCACACGGCGTTCACCCGTACCCGAGTGCGTGCAGCCGGGCGTCGTCGATCCCGAAGTGGTGGGCGATCTCGTGCACCACCGTCACCTCGGTCTCCGCGACGACCTCCTCCCGCGTCCCGCACATCCGCAGCGTCGGCCCCCGGTAGATGGTGATCCGGTCCGGCAGCACCCCCGCGTACCACTCCCCGCGATCGGTCAGCGGCGTCCCCTCGTAGAGCCCGAGCAGCTCGGGATCGTCCGCCGGCGGCTCGTCCTCGACGAACACCGCGACGTTGTCCATCAGCCGTGTCAGCTCCGGCGGAATCCGGTCCAGCGACTCGGCGACCAGTTCCTCGAACTCCTCGCGCGTCATCTCCAGCACAGGCCCATTGTCCGGTACGCGGCCGTCGCGGGAGAGTCGGGAGCACGCCCGGGAGTCGGGAACGGGCCCGCATATCCACACGCGCACTTGGGCATACGCGACCAATGGCACGCGTCCCCCTCGCCGTCCGGAACATCGCGCACACCCTGCGCAGGGCTCCGCGCGCCCTGGCCCGCCACTACCGCGTCCGCCGGCCCCACCCGTCCTTCGAGCTGGTCCCCCAGCCGCATCCCTGGGCCCGCGCCCTCGGCCTGGTCGCGGTGGTCGTCCTCGGCGCCTGGCTGGGCCTGCTGATCGTCGGCAACGTACGGGCCCCGGTCGGCCCCATGGACACGACGATGACCCTGCGTCCCTCCCTCACCGGCGGCACGAAGATCAACGTCTCGCCGCTCGGCGCGCTCCAGCTCGACAGCCACCACGCCCCGGTCCGCCTCGACGTCAACGTCGACCAGCTCGACCCGGTCCGCTCGCAGGCCCTGGTCGACCACCCCGAGCGCCTCTCCGGCCTTCAGGACGAGGTCGCCGAGGACGTCGAACACGGCACCCTCGACCTGGCCGTACGCTCCTGCGTCGCCGTCGTCGCCGGAGCCACCACCCTCGGCCTCGCGGTCTACCGCCGCCCCCGCCGGGCCCTCGCGGCCGGCGGACTGGCCCTGACCCTGCTGGCCGCCTCGGGCGGCACGGCGTACGCCACCTGGAACCCCGAATCCGTCCTGGAGCCGAAGTTCTCCGGCCTGCTCTCCTCGGCCCCGTCCCTGGTCGGCAACGCACGCAGCATCGTCACCGAATTCGACGTCTACCAGAAGGAGCTGGCCCGCCTGGTGACGAACGTGACGAAGCTCTACGACGCCACCTCCACGCTCCCCACCTACGCGCCCGACCCCTCCACCATCCGTGTCCTGCACGTCTCCGACATCCACCTCAACCCGGCGAGCTGGCAGATCATCTCGTCGCTGGTGGAGCAGTACAAGGTCGACGTGATCGTCGACTCCGGCGACACGATGGACCACGGCTCGGCCGCCGAGAACGGCTTCCTGGACCCCATCGAGGACCTCGGCGCCCCCTACGTCTGGGTGCGCGGCAACCACGACTCCCGCACCACCCAGCGCTACCTCGAAGGCCTGGAGAACGTGCACGTCCTGGACGACGGCAGGGCCGAGACCGTCGCCGGCCTGCGGTTCGCCGGGATCGGCGACCCCCAGTTCACCCCCGACCGCTCGAACGACCCCGGCGCCGAGGAGTCCCAGGAACAGGCGGGCTCCCTGCTGGCCACGGCCCTGCGCGCCCAGCAGGCCGCCGGCACCCCCGTCGACGTGGCCGTCGCGCACGAGCCGTCGGCCGCCCGCGAGGTGGACGGCACGGTCCCGCTGGCCCTGGCCGGCCACCTCCACCACAACGAGACGGAGATCCTCAGGAACGGCACCCGCCTGCGGATCGAGGGCTCGACGGGCGGCAGCGGCCTGCGCGCCATCGAGGGCAAGTACCCCGACCCCATCGAGGCGTCGATCCTCTACATGGACCGCGACACCCGCCGCCTCCAGGCCTGGGACGAGATCAAGCTCGGCGGCCTCGGCCTCACGACCGCCGAGGTCAGCCGTCACCTGGTCGAGGAGAACCAGCCGGGGGCCACCCGGACCCCGACCCCGAGCCCGAGCCCGAGCCCGAGCGGGTCCACCCCCTAGGGCGGCGTGGACTGCGCCTATTCGGTTTGGTCCCGGCCCTGACGCCGTAGTACAGTCGCGCCGTACCGGCCCTCATCGTCTAGCGGCCTAGGACGCCGCCCTTTCAAGGCGGTAGCACGGGTTCGAATCCCGTTGGGGGTACTTCATCACTTCGCGCCGAGCATTCGACGCAGCCGCAGGGTACTGAGCGCGACCGCCGTACCGACTGCGAGGACGAAAGCCCCCAGGAGCAGGAAATATCCGGCCAGGGGCATGACCGTGGTCAGCCGGAACAACTGGCCTCCCACCACCACACCCACCGCGCCGAACAGGCCGTTCACCGCGAGCAGTCGGCTGGTGCTGCCGGGCGGTGCGACCGCGGCGGCCAGCGCCAGGCCGGCCGGTGCGAGGGCGATCTCGCCGCAGGAGTAGAGCAGGTAGACCAGCAGCAGCCAGTACGGGCCGACCGGGCCGTGCTCGGCGAGCCGGGCCGCGACCGCCATCAGCACGAAGCTCAGCCCGGCCGCGATCAGCGCCCCCGCGAACTTGACGGGCGCGTCGACACGCGGCCCCGCACGCCGCCAGAGGCGGGCGACGAACGGGGCTGCCAGCAGGACGAAGAGCGGGTGCACGGACTGGAACCAGCTGGCGGGGACCTCGAAGCCGAGCAGGCCCCGGTCGGTGTGACGCTCCGCGAACAGGCTGAGCACCGAGCCGCTCTGCGCGAAGATCATCCAGAACGCGGCCGAGGCCGCCATCAGCGCCGTGAACCCGGTGAGTCGGCGCCGCTGCTCCGCCCCGGGCGGGGCGGCCCGGCGCAGTGAGCGCAGGTACCAGAACGGGAGGGTGACCGTGGTCAGGCCGAGGACGGCGAGCACCGCGGGCAGCGGCAGCAGTCCGAGGGACGCCGGGACGACCAGCAGGGCGGCCAGCGCCCCCGTGGCCCCCGCGGCACGCCTGAGCATCGCGGCGGCCTCGGCGTGCGGCACCGGGCGGGAGGGACGTGCGCCCACCTCCCCGTACCGGCGCCGGCCGAGGGCGAACTGGACCAGGCCCGCCGTCATGCCGACGGCAGCCGCCGCGAAGCCCAGGTGCCAGGCGACGCGCTCCGCCAGCAGGCCGGTCACGACGGGGGCGACGAGCGCGCTGACCTGGATGCACAGGTAGAAGAGCGAGAAGGCGGCCTCACGGCGGCCCTCCCCGTCCCCGCTGACCCCCGCGACCATCGCCGCCATGGCCGGCTTGACCAGGCCGGTGCCCGCGACGACCAGCAGCAGCCCGGCGTAGAGCGTGCCCGTCACCGGGACCGCGAGGACCGCGTGGCCGCAGGTGATGAGGACCCCGCCGAGCAGGACCGCCCGGCGGGCGCCCAGCACCCGGTCGGCGAGCCAGCCGCCGGGCAGGCCGGCCATGAAGCTCAGCGACATGTACGCCGCGAAGACCGCGGTGGCAGTCTGCGGGGCCATGCCCAGGCCGCCGCGGGCCTCGGAGGCGGTCAGGTACAGCACCAGGATCGCCGCCATGCCGAAGAAGCTGAACCGCTCCCACAGATCGACCGCGAGCAGGGTGCCGAAGCCGGGGCTGCGGCCCCGGCCCGTCCGCACCGTCACGCGTGGGGTGGCGGAGTCTGCGGCCGAAACGGAAACGGCGGAAACGGCGGAGGTCTCGGGGACACCGGGCGGGCCGGAGGCTGCCGTGGCGGTCCGGGGAGCCCCGGAAACCCCGGAGGCCGTGCGGGCCCCAGGCGCTCCGGAGTCCGCGGGCGTGGTGTTCGGTGGGGGATCCGGTGTGGTGTGCGAGGTCTTCACCCGTGGTCACCGGGCCGGTTTGAGGGCCGCTCCGGCCAGCATCGCGAGGCTCGGGTCGGGGGTGTCCACCGGTTCGGGGCGCCACAGCGGGGCGCGGACCACGCCGGGCTCCAGGAGCTCGAAGTCCCCGAAGAGTGCGGCGAGTTCCCGGTTGTCGCGCCAGATGACCTGGCTCACCGCGCCCCGGTACTGCTCGGCGGCCTCCGGTGCGGCCCGCGGGACCTCCTCCGCGCCGGCGTGCGAGATCACCAGGGCGCTGCCGGGCGCGAGCCCCTCGGTGTACTGCCCGACCAGGGCGAGCGGATCGTCCGCGTCCGGGACGAAGTGCAGTACGGCGGCGAGGATCAGCGCGACCGGCTGCCCGAAGTCGATCAGCCGACGGGTGTCGGGCGCGTCCAGGATCTCCCGGGACTTGTACAGATCGCCCTGGAAGACGGCCGCCCGGGGTTCGTCGGCCAGCAGGGCCCGGCCGTGCGCGACGGCCACCGGGTCGATGTCGACGTAGACGACCTTGCTGTCCGGGTGGGCGGCGAGGGCCACGTCGTGGACGTTGCCCTCGGCCGGGATGCCGGAGCCGATGTCCAGGAACTGGCGTATGCCGAGCGCCGACAGTTCCCTTACCGCGCGGCGCAGGAAGGCGCGGTTGGCCTTCAGGGTGGCGGGGAGGTCCGGGTTGCCGGCGGCGACCTTGCGGGCGAGTTCCCGGTCCGCCGGGAAGTTGTGGGTGCCGCCGATCCAGTGGTCGTAGACCCGGGCGATGCTCGGGGTGTCGATGTCGACCTCCGGGGGCGCCCAGGCGGGGCGCTCGGTGTCCTGCTGTTCCACGGGTGTCTCCTCCAGGAGCCGATAGGCGGGGGCGGGGCGGGTGGGCTGTTACGCCGTGAACACCGGGAGTTCCTCGAGGCCGCGCATCATCAGGCTGCTGCGCCAGCGCAGTTCGCCCACGTCCACGGCGGGCCGCAGCGCGGGGAAGCGTGCGAAGAGGCGGCTGAGGACGATCTGCCCTTCGAGCCGGGCCAGCGGGGCGCCCAGGCAGTGGTGGATGCCGTGGCCGAAGGCGACCGAGGCGCTGTGGGACCGGGTGACGTCCAGGCTGTCCGGGTCGGGGTAACGGGCCGGGTCCCGGCCTGCGGCGCCGAGCGAGATGGTCACGAACTCGCCCTCGGGGATGACCACGGAGCCGACCTCGACGGGTTCGGTGGTGAACCGCCAGGTGGCGTTGGTGACCGGGCCGTCGTAGCGGAGGAACTCCTCCACGGCCGCGGGCCACAGGGAAGCGTCCGCGGCGAGCTGCTCGCGCACCTCGGGGTGGGTGAGCAGGGCGAGGGCGCCGTTGCCGATGAGGTTGACCGTGGTCTCGTGGCCGGCCACCAGCAGCAGGAACGCCATGGAGATCAGCTCGTCGGACGACAGCTGGTCGCCGGCGTCCTGGGCGTGCACGAGATCGGTGAGCATGTCGTCGGCCGGTTCGGCCCGCTTGGTCTCGATCAGCGCCTTCAGGTAGGCGATCATCGACGCGCTGGCCTCGCGGACCTCTTCGGTGCCCGCGCCGGAGACGAGCAGGTTGGACCAGCGGCGGAACGCGGCCCGGTCGTCCGGGGGCACACCGAGCAGCCAGCAGATGACCGTGAACGGCACCGGAAAGGCCAGGGCCTCCATCAGGTCCACCTCGGCGTGCCTGGCGACGGCTTCCAGCAGTTCGTCGGTGAGTTCTGTGATGCGGGGCCGCAGGGACTCGACCCGGCGTGCGGTGAAGGCCCGGCCGACGAGCCGGCGCAGCCGGGTGTGGTCCGGCGGGTCGCTGTCGAGCATGTGCACGCTGAGGACGTGCGGGAACTGGCTGCGCTCCCCCGACTCCGCGAGGAACTCCCGCTGCTTGTCGGGGTCGGCGAAGTTGTGCGGGATGAGGTCCCTGCCGACCCGCATGTCCTTGCTCAGCCGGGGGTCGGCGAGCAGCTCCCGGGCGTGCTCGTACCCGGTGACCAGCCAGGTGCGCAGTCCGTTCGGCGTCATCACGGGCACGGCGGGGGCGGTCTGCCGCAGTCCGGCCAGCGCCTCGTGCGGGTTCTGGTGGAAGGCGGGTGTGAACAGGTCGGCCGGCGGGGTGTCCGTGCGGGCCATTCTCAGGCTCCTTCCGTGACGTGGGCCAACTCGGCCGGGTAGTGGGCGAGTTCCCGGTAGATCTCGAAGGGGCGGTCCCGGTCGGTGTCGCGGAACCGCCGTAGCGGGGCGGTCTGTTCCTTGTGCGCGGCGCCCTTCTCCCAGGCGGTGAACGCCTCCCAGTCGGACCAGCGGCTGACCACGACGTAGCCGCGCGGGTCGCCGAGCGGGTGCAGCAGCTTGTTGCCGAGCAGCCCGGCGGTGCCCGCCATCCGGCGGCTGGCCTCGTGGTACGCGTCCAGCACCGGGACCGGGTCGTCGCTCAGGTGGTAGAGCACCACCTCCACGGCACCGGAGGCCGCTTCGGAGGTCACGACGCGGCGCCGGTGAGGGCGGCGACGACGTGCATGGTCGTCATGGAGCCGCCGCTGCGGTACGGATGCAGTTTCTGGCGGTGTTCCAGGTGCCGGTCGCTGGTCTCGAATTCGCGGAAGCGCGGCTCGTCCACCCAGTCGCTGACGATGTAGTAGACGCCGTTCTCCTCGGCGCTGCGGGACAGCCACTGGCCGAGGTTGGCGGGATGCGTGGTGACGGAGTCGCCGACCTCCAGCCACACCTTCTCGAACTCGTGTCCCATGTCGGGCTTGATCTGCATGCGCAACATGACCCGGAACACCTGGTCGGACATCTCGGCCATGTCAGATGCCCCCGTCGACGTTGATCGTCTCGCCGGTGATGTAGGCGGAGACGTCGCTGAGCAGGAACAGCACCGGGCCGGCCAGTTCCTCGACGGTGCCGAGGCGGGCGAGCGCGGTCTTGCGGGAGTAGGTGGCCCGCATTCCGTCGGCACGGTCGGCGGGCATGGTGTCGAAGGCCTCGGTCTCGATCACGCCGGGGGCGACCACGTTGACCCGGATGCCCTGCGGGCCGAGTTCCTTGGCGAGCGAGCGGGTCATCCCGATCATGGCGGCCTTGGCGGCGGTGTAGTGGGCGCGCAGCGGGATGCCCGCCGCGGCGCCGCGCGAGCCGATGTTGACGACCGAGGAGCCGGCGCCGAGCAGCGGCAGCGCCTGCTGGATGACCCGGTAGGCGGCCGTGAGGTTGGTGTCGAGGATCCGCGACCACTCCTCGGCGGGCAGCTCCGCGAACGGGATGTGGCTGATCACTCCCGCGTTGTTGACGATGCCGTCGAGCCGCCCGAAGCGGTCCTTGGCCTCACCGACGAGCCGGTCGACCTCAGCGATGTCGCCGACGTCCGCGCGCAGCACGTGGTGGTCGCCGGCGGTCTCCTTGAGGGCGGCGGTCAGGCTGTCGACGGCCTCGCTCTCCTGCCGGTAGCAGGTGAGGACGTCGGCGCCGGAGCGGGCCGCGGCGAGGACGATGCCCCGGCCGATGCCCCGGGTGCCGCCGGTGACGATCAGTTTCCTGCCGTGCAGTGCGAGTTCCACTGGGGGTACCTCCTGGGCTGGGTCGCGGCTCACACGCAGCCGTCGACGTGGATGTTCTGGCCGGTGACGTACGTGGCGTGGTCGCTGACGAGGAAGAGCACGGCCTGGGCGATGTCGTCGACGGTCCCGAGCCGGCCGAGCGCGCTGAAGGAGGCGAACATGGCGCGCTGCCGTCGGGCTTCCTCGGCGGGCAGTTCGTCGAGCGCCTCGGTGTCGATCCGGCCGGGGGAGACGGTGTTGACGCGGATGCCGCGCGGCCCGAGTTCCCGGGCCAGCGAGCGGGTCATGCCGATGAGCGCGGACTTCACGGCGGTGTAGTGGACGCCGCCGGCCATGCCGATGAAGGCGACCGTGGAGCCGATGTTGACGACCGAGGAGCCGGCGCCGAGCAGCGGCAGGGTGCGGCGGGTGACGAGGTGGGTGGCGGTGAGGTTGCCCTGCAGGGTGGCGGCCCACTCGGCCGGGCCGAGTTCCTCGTACGGCTGGGGGCGGAACGTGCCGGCGTTGTTGACCACGGCGTCCAGCCCGCCGAGGCTCGCCTCGCACTCGGCGGCCAGCCGGTCCACGTCGGCCTCGTCGGCGACGTCGGCGCGCAGCACCTGGTGCTTGCCCGGGGTGCCGGCGAGTTCCTCCTCCAGGGTGGCGACGGCCTCGCCGGGGGTGCGGTAGCAGGTGACGACGTCCGCGCCGGCGCGGGCCGCGGCGAGCACGATGCCCCGGCCGATGCCGCGGCTGCCGCCTGTCACCAGGAGCCGCTTGCCCTCCAGTTGGCGGCCGGCCCGGGCCGCGGTCTCCACCTTGGCCTTGATCAGCCGCATCTGGACGGCGGTGTTGCGGTTGAGGCGGGCGGTCATCCCTGCGTCGTCGATCGGGGCACCGGGCTTCATCTCGAAGTCCTGGAGCCAGCGCATCCGTACGCCGCCGGGCACCTCCTCGTACTCCCAGCGGATGTTCATGTACGCGAAGGGGCCGGTCTCGACCCGGCGGGCCACGACGGTGCGGGTGACCGGGTCGGGGGTGCGCTCGGAGACCCAGCTCCAGACCGTGCCGGTCTCGTCCGGGTGCAGGGCGAGCCGGAAGGTGACGGTGTCGCCGGCCCGGCCGAGGATCTCGGCGGAGGCGTACTCGCTGAACAGCCGCGGCCAGGAGGCCACGTCGTTGGTCATCGTCCACACCAGGTCCATCGGTGCCTCGACGACGATCGCGTTGTCGGTGTGTCCTGCGTGTCCTGCCATCAGACGCGGGCCTCCGTGAGCCGGGCGTGCACGTAGGCGAGGGCCTCTCGCGGGGTCTGGGTGTGTGCCAGGTCGCCGTCGGGGATCTGGATGCCGTACTCGCGCTCCACGCGGTTGACCAGCTCCAGCAGTGCGAGGGAGTCGTAGCCGAGGTCGGAGAACGTGGTGTCGGCGAAGTGCTCGCCGTCGAGGTCGGTCTGCTCGTCGACGCCGGCGCCGGCGCGCAGGATCCGCCGTAGGTCGTCGAGGGTGAACTCCGGCATTTGGAGCCGCCTTTCGGGCTGTCGTGGGTCGGGGTCGGTCGTTGGTCGTTGGTCGTTGGTCGGCTGCGGGTGAGTGGGAGCTGGTCGCGCCCGCACGGCGGAGCCGCATATCGATACGGCCCCGCGCCCCTGAATGCGGGCTGCGCCCGCATGGGCGGTTGGCTGCAGGTGGGTCGGTCGTGGGCTGTGGGGCCGGTTGTCGGTCGGCTGCGGGGTGGTGGGGGCCGGTCGCGCCCGCACGGCGGAGCCGCGTGTCGATACCGGCCCGCGCCCCTAGGCGGGCTGTGCCCTCATGGGGCGGTCGCCCGCCCCGACCAGTAGCGCGGAGGTGAAGCCGCCGTGGCCGCGGGCCAGGATCAGGGCGGTGCGGGGGTCGGTCCGGCGTGGGCGGTCGAGGACGAGGTCGATCTCGCAGCCGGGGGCCGGGCGGGCGAGGCCGGCGGTGTGCGGGACCACGCCCGCGCTCAGGGCGAGCAGCGCGGTCGCCACATCCAGCGCGGCGCCGCCCCCGTAGAGGCGTCCCGTGAGGGTCTTCGGCGCGGTCACCGGCACTTCGCCGGGGCCGAAGACCTCGGTGATCGCGCGGGCCTCGGCCAGGTCCTCGGCGGGTACGCCGGAGGCGTCGGCGAAGACCATGTCGACGGCGTCCGGGGTGAGTCCGGCGTCGGCGAGCGCGCGCCGGACGACGGACACCAGCACCGAGTGGCGTGCGGCGGTGCCGTCCGTCGTGGGGTCGAAACCGGCTGCGTAGCCGAGGAGTTCGCCGTACGACGGGACTCCGCGGGCCCGTGCCGCCTCGGCGTTCTCGACGACGAGGATGGCGCCGCCCTCGCCCGGGACGAAGCCGGAGGCGGCCGCGTCGAAGGGCAGGTAGGCGCGGGCGGGATCGTCCTCGGTGGACAGGTGGCCGGTGGACAACTGTGCCACCAGGCCGTACGGGCACAGCGAGGCGTCGGTGCCGCCGCTGAGGACGAGCCGGGAGCCGGTGTCCAGCAGTCGGCGGGACTGGCCCAGGGCGTCCAGGCCGCCGGCCTGCTCGCCGCAGATGACCCCGCAGGGGCCGCGCATGCCGTGCCGGATGGAGACCTGGCCGGTGGTGGCCGCGTAGAACCAGGCGATCGACTGGTAGGCGCCGACCCAGGAGGAGCCCTGCCGGTAGAGGTTCTCCATCTCGTGCTGGCCGAACTCGGTGCCGCCCGAGGAACTGGCCGTCACCACCGCCATCTCGTACTCCGGCAGGGTCGCCGGATCGGCGGCGGCGTCCGCGAGGGCGTCCTCGGCGGCGGCCAGCGCGAAGTGCGTGAACCGGTCGGTCTGCGGCACGAGTCGTCCCGGGACCTGTTCACCGGCCCGGAAGCCGGGGACCTCACCGGCGACCCGGACGGGGTAGCCGGTCGGGTCGAACCGGGTGATCCGGCCGATGCCGCTCTTGCCCGCGAGCACCGACTCCCAGTGCCGGGCGGCGCCGATCCCGGTCGGCGCGACCACGCCGATCCCGGTGACCACGGACCGGCCGCGGCGGCCGGGGCGGATGCCGGAGGCGCTCATGCCGCCTCCCCTCGCGCGGCGGCGGGCCGGCCGAGGACCATCGCCGTCTGGAAGCCGCCGAAGCCGCTGCCCACGCTGAGCACGCGGTCCATACGGTGCTCCCGTGCCGTCACCGGTACGTAGTCGAGGTCGCACTCGGGGTCGGGGGTGGAGAGGTTGGCGGTCGGCGGGACGACCTGGTGGCGCAGGGCGAGGGCGCAGGCGGCGATCTCCAGGGAGCCGATGGCGCCGAGCGAGTGCCCGATCATCGACTTGATGGAGCTGACCGGCACCTCGTGGGCGCGTTGCCCGAGGCTGCGCTTGAACGCGGCGGTCTCGTGCCGGTCGTTCTGCTTGGTGCCCGAGCCGTGCGCGTTGATGTAGTCGATGTCGCCGGGGTCGAGCCGCGCCCGGTCCAGGGCGACGCGGATGGCCTCGGCCATCTCCCGGCCGTCGGGCTTGAGTCCGGTCATGTGGAAGGCGTTGCTGCGGCCGGCGAAGCCGAGGATCTCGGCGTACACGGTGGCGCCGCGGCGTCTGGCGGACTCCAGCTCCTCGATCACCATGACGGCGGAGCCCTCGCCGAGGACGAAGCCGTCGCGCCGCCCGTCGAAGGGCCGGGAGGCGTGTTCGGGGTCGTCGTTGTTGGCGGTGGTGGCCTTGATGGCGTCGAAGCAGGCGGCGGTGATCGGCGACAGCGGGGCGTCGGTCGCACCGGCGAGTACGACGTCGGCGGTGCCCTCCTCGATGAGCTGGACGGCGTGCCCGACGGCGTCCAGGCCCGAGGTGCAGCCGGTGGAGATCAGCGCCACCGGCCCCTCGGCCCCGGCCTGCCGGGCCACCTCGACGGCGAGGGTGCTGGGCACCATGTAGCCGTAGAGGTGGGGGACGCCGTAGCTGTGGTCGACCAGCCAGTGGCGGCCGTCGTCGGAAAGGACCGCGTACTCCTCCTCCAGGCCCATGGTGCAGCCGACGGCGCTGCCGATGCTCACCGCGACCCGCTCCGGGTCGGCGCCGGGCAGTTCGATGCCGCTGTCCGCGACGGCCTCGCGGGCGGCGACGACCGCGAACTGGCCGGCCCGGTCCATCCGGCGCACTTCCTGCGGGGTGAGCCCGGCGGCGAGCGGGTCGAAGTCGCACTCGGCGGCCACCCGGGAGCGGAACCCGGCCGGGTCGAACAGGCTGATGCGGCGGGTGGCGGTACGGCCGGCGGTGAGCAGGTCCCAGTAGGCCTCCCGGCCGTGCCCGCCGGGAGCCACGGCCCCCACTCCGGTGATCACCGCGCGCCGCTCGGGTGGCGTCATCGGGCCGCTCCGACATCGGGGTTGCCCGCGCTCGTGTCGAGCGGCTGCTCGGTGTCGACGTGGCCGAGCTCGGGACGCGGCGCGAGCGGGGAGAGGTGGAACACCGCCTCGGCCGGCACGGAACCGGTGTTCACCAGCCGGTGGCGTACCCCGATGGGCACCAACAGCGAGTCGCCGGGGCCGAGTTCGACCGGGGCGCCGCCGTCCAGCGTCATCTCCAGGCGGCCCTGTACGACGTGCAGGAACTCCTCGGAGTACGGGTGGTAGTGCTCGGTGACGTGGTGACCGGCGGCCAGCCGCAGCACCCCGCCGAAGCCCGACGTGCAGCCCACGGTCTTGGGGCTGAGGGTGACGCGGATGTCGCCGCCGCGCTTGGTGTTGGCGGCGACCTCGTTCGCACAGACCCTGGTGGTGGCGGGGGCGCTCATCGGGCACCGCCGAGGTTCGCGGACCGGGGGGCGCTCGTCTGCGGGCCCTGCTCGGGCGTCCAGGAGTAGAACGGGACGGCCATCGCGTCCTTGGGCTCACGCCAGTCGGGATCGTAGGGCGAGATGAACTGGCCGAGCCGGGTGTTGATCTCGTTGTAGAGCGGGTGGCTGCGCGCCTTGTACAGGTTCGGCGCGATGTCCTGGTCGGCCTCCACCAGGTGGAAGTACAGGTTGTGGAACGCGAAGAGCGTCCGCCTCGACACGCCCACCAGATGCGGCAGTTCGGTGCTGTCCGAGTCGGCGAAGACCTGCGCGACGCCCTCGGCGTCGGCGAGGTCCATCCTCGCCACGATCAGTGTGCGGTGCACGATGCCCTCCCGGCTTGTCGGTTCTGTGTTCACCCTGGTCGGCGAGGGTCGAGGCGCTCTCGAAGGCGCCTGGAAATCCGCTGACGGCGCGGGCGGGGGGCCATGGGGCGCGGGGCGCGGGGGCCTGTCGGTGCAGTCCCGCGCCCCGGAGCGGGCTGCGGCCACGGGTGTCGGTCGGCTGCGGGTACGTGGGGGCTGGTCGCGCCCACGCGGCGGAGCCGCATATCGATACAGCCCCGCGCCCCTATGCGGGCTACGCCCGCGGGGACCGGTGGGAGCCGGTCGCCCCCACCGGGCCGCAACCACCCGACATCTGCGGGCGCAGCCCGCAAAGGGGCGCGGGGAACTGCGCGACCAGCCCTCACCGGCCCGCAGCCGCCCGACCGCCCCCAGACGCCCCTTCCCCCGGCGCACAAGACACGGCCCACCAGACCCCGGACGTACAACAACGGCCCGCCGCGCAGAAAGCGCCGCGGGCCGTCGGAGAGGGCCTCTACCCGTGGACCCCGGCCTTCATCAGGGTGATACGCGAGCCGGCGCAGCCCACCGCCGCCGTCCGGCCGTTCGGTACGTCTGCCGCGTGTGTGCCCCGCAGCAGGAGGATCAGGGCCTGCCGGGTGAGCCGGGGCACGGAGTACAGGGGCTGGGCACCCGGTGCCAGGTGTTCCCGTACGAGATGGACGTCGACGAGGTAGTCGAGAAGCGTCTCGGTGTCACCGGTGCCCGGGCGCAGCCGTGCGATCACCTCGTCGAGGCTCCAGCGGGGGCGCTCGCGCTGCAGCAGCAGGTGCAGCAACTCCTGGGAGGGAACGGGAAGATGCCGGTGACTGGCGGCCACCGTGGTCATCAACGACTGGGTCCCGGCGGGGAGTTCGAGCAGCATCCGGTGGTTGCCGCGCAGCCGCACCGCCAGCCGCCCGGCCGACCAGCCCGGCCGGGCGGTGAGCCGACCGGACACCGCCCGGATCGCCAGGGGCAGTCCCTCGCACAGGCCCATCAGCTCGTGCACGGCGGCGGGGTCGTCCTGCCGGGACCGCTCCCCGGCGACCCGGTCGTACAGCTGGAGGGACTCCTCCCCCGACAGGGCGTTGAGCACGATCTTGCGTCCGGTGGAGAGGCTGTGCGCCCGGTAGCGGTTGGTGGCGATCACCGCGCAGCCGGAGCCGCCCGGCAGTACGGCACGGATCTGGGAGGCGGTGAGCACGTCGTCGACCACGACCAGCACCCTGCGGTCGGCGGTCCAGGTGCGGAAGAGCCGGCTGAGCTCGTCGAGTCCGGCGGGCTGTTTCTCGCGTTGGACGCCACACGCGCCGAGGCAGGCCGACAGCACGTCGGCGAGCTGCTGGGAGCCCTCGCCCACGGCGGACAGGTCGATGAAGAGCTGTCCGTCGGGAAAGCGCGGGCGCAGCCGGTGCGCGGCACGGACGGCGAACGCGCTCTTGCCGACGCCGGGCGGGCCGTGGACCTCCACCACCCGCATGCCGGTGCTGGCCCGGTCCGAGCCGAGGAAGGTCTCCAGCTGGTCCAGTTCCCGTTCCCGGCCGACGAAGTCACCGATGTCGGCGGGAAGTTGGGCCGGTCCGGGCACGGGCCTGCGTGGGGCGGGGGCGGCCTCGGTCTTGACCGGCCCCCTGAGATGACCGCGGTCCGCGAGCACCTCCTGGTGGAGGCGCTGGAGTTGGGCCGAGGGCTCCAGGCCCAGTTCCTCGACGAGATGACCGCGCAGGGTGCGGAAGGTGTTGAGGGCGTCCGGCCGGCGACCGCAGCGGTGCAGCGCCCGCATGAGCTGTCCGGCGAACGCCTCGTGGGTCGGATGGGCGCGGAATGCCTCGGCCAGCTCGTCCAGCACGGCGTGGTGACGGCCGAGGTCCAGCTCCAAGGAGAAACGTTGCTCCTGGACGCTCTTGCGGCGCTCCTCAAGCTGGGTCGACCAGGCCGAAAGCCGGCGTCCGGCAATGACGTCGACCAGAGCTCCGCCCTGCCACAGGGAAAGGGCTTCCTTCAGTGTGCGGGCCGCCTCGTCCCCGGCACCGGTGCGGTGCCGGGCCATACCCTGCTCGGTGAGCTGCTCGAAACGGTAGGCGTCCACCGACTGTTTGTCCTCCAGGCGCAGTTCGTACCCACCCACCCTGGTCAGGAGTGCGGGGTAGCCGTGCGGCGGACGGGTTCCGAATGGCGCGCCGTGCTGTCCGGTGGCCAGCAGCAGTCTGCGGCGCAGTTGATAAATGTAGGTTTGCAAGGTGGTCAGCGCGCTGAGCGGCGGCCGATCCTCCCACAGCTCCTCGCACAGCTGGTCCACGCTGACCAGCGAGTTGGCATTGAGCACCAGCAGGGCCAGTACCTGACGCAGTTTGGGGGCCGACGGTGTGACGTCCTCCCCGTTCCTGCGTACTCGCATGGATCCCAGCAGACCGATCTCTATCACTGCATTCCCCCTGAGTGCGCCGCCTTTGTGGGGTGGCGGCCATCGATGGGCCTGATATTTGGCAAGCCTGTCGGTATTCACCTTCCTGCGTCAGTCCTATTTTGGCGAAACATCCACTGCGCCTTCAGGCGGGAAATATTGCCTTTCCTTTACCGGGAACGCTTTCGCCGAAAATAGGACTGAATTCAACGAACCTTGCGCACGGCCGGAATGGAATATGGAACGCAGAATTCCGTTCCGAATACCGCGTTCCCTTTGTCCATCCGAGTCATCATATTACTTCACACACAAGGATGACAAGGTGCACATTTATTGCAGCCGCAGGGCGACCCGGTACTCCGCCAGCCAGGTGTTCAACTGCAGCACCATCTCCATGCTGGCCCGCTCCACCCACGCGAAGGCGCCGCTGGGTGCCGCCGCCGCGCCCAGCGCCGCACGGGTCGCCTCGGCGTCGAGCAGCGGGGCGACCGGGGCCGACCGGTCCTCGGCCAGGTCCCCGAAGCGGTGGCGCACGAACTCCCCGTACGCGGCCTCCTGGACGGTCGGGTAGGCGCTCTTGGGCCGGTTGAGCACCCGCTCCGGCAGCAGATCGGCGACGGCGGCGCGCAGCAGGCTCTTCTCCTGGCCGTTCACCCGCTTCAGCTCGGCCGGCACGTTGTAGACGTACTCGACCAGCGCCCGGTCGCAGAACGGCGGCCGCAGCTGCACCCCGTGCGCCATGCTCATCCGGTCCGCCCGGTCCAGATGGGTCGGGGCCCAGCGGGTCAGCGCCAGATAGGTGACCTCGCGCGCCCGGCGCTCTGCGGGCCCCTCCCCCGCCAGCCGCGGCACCTCGGTGAGGGCGTCCCGGTAGTGCTGGTCGGCGTACTCCATGAAGTCCAGCTCCTTGCGGAGCGTACGGTCCACCAGCGAGCAGCCGAGACCGCCCGCGGCGGCGTCGTGCCCGCGCTCGAAGGAGACCCACGGGAAGGTCGTGGAGTTGCTGTGGCCCGCGTCGTAGGCCCAGAAGTAGCCGTTGAACACCTCGTCGGCGGTCTCCCCCGAGAGCACGGCCGGGATGCCGGCGCCGCGCAGGGCCTCGAAGAACAGCAGCAGCGAGACGTCCATGTCGCCGAGCGGGGAGGGCACGTCCTGGCTGCGCAGCGCGGCGGCGTGCGTCTGCGGGTCGGCGAGTGCCGCGGTGTCGAGCAGGATCTCGGTGTGCTCGGTGCCGATGTGTTCGGCCGCGAGGGCCGCGTAGGGGGCGTCCGGGGTGGCGCGCATGGTCGGATGCGGCTCGAAGTTCTCCGCGTAGCCCGCGAAGTTCACCGAGAACGAGCGGAGTGCGCCGCCCCCCGCCGCCTGCCTCTCACGGGCCGCGAGCGCGGTCAGCGCGCTGGAGTCGATCCCTCCGGAGAGCATCGCGCCGACCGGCACGTCCGCCCGCAGATGCGCGGCCACCGCCTCCGACAGCAGACCCCGCACGGTGGCGACGGTGGTCTCCAGGCTGTCGGTGTGCGGCCGGGCGGGCAGCGACCAGTAGCGCCGGTGACCGGTGCCCGGCGCGCGCACGGTCATCGTGTGGCCTGGCAGCACCTCGCGCGTCCCGCGGAAGACCCCGGTGCCCGGCTTGCGGCTGTGCGCGAACAGTTCCCGCAGCCCGTCGGCGTCGACCACCGGCGCCACCGCCGTATGGGCCAGCAGCGCCTTGGGCTCGGAGCCGAAGACCACCCCGGACGGGGTCAGGAAGTAGCACAGCGGCTTCACTCCCAACCGGTCGCGGACCAGCAGCAGTTCATGCCGCCGTACGTCCCACACGGCCAGGGCGAACAGCCCCTCCAGCCGCTCCGGGAACGTGGCACCCCACTCCAGATAGGCGTGCAGCGCCACCTCCGCGTCGCCGCGCCCGGCGAACCGGTGCCCCTTGGCGGCCAGTTCGCGGCGCAGCTCGGTGTGGTTGGTGATCGCCCCGTCCAGGGTCAGCACGGCCACCGGGCGCCCGGCCTCGGACTCCATGACGGCCGGCTGCGCACCGTGCTCCGGGTCGAGCAGCGCGAGCCGCCGGTGGGCCAGCGCGGCATGCCCCTCGATCCACTCGCCCGAACCGTCGGGGCCGCGGTGCGCCAGCGCCGCCGCCATCGCCCGTACGGTGGGCGCCTCGGGCGTCAGGTCCCGCTCGAAGTCCACCCAGCCGGCGATTCCGCTCATCGTGGTGTCCTCTCGTTCGCTGCGTGTGAGGTGCCTGATGTATCTGACCTGCCTGAAGCACCTGAAGTGCCTGAAGTGGAGGTGCTGTCGGAGGCCGGGAGGTGGGTGACCTCCACCAGACAGAGCCCGTGGCGGACGACGGCCTCCCGGAACTCGTAGAGCCCCGGCGCCCCTTCGCCGCGCACCGCGATGCCCAGCCGGCGCGGGGCCGCCTCCCCGTATCCGCGGTACAGCTCCAGATAGCCGCGCGCGGTGCGCTCCGCGTCGTCGACCAGCGCGAACCGCACCGGCCGCCGCCGCCCGCGCCAGGTCAGCTCACCTTCCGCGCCGCCCGCGAAGTTGTGCCGCCAGCCGCTGCCGGTCGCGACCACCAGCGCGCCGCCGAGGGCGTGCACCCCGGCGGGCACGGTGTACGGCCGTCCGCTGCGCCGTCCCGTGAAGTGCAGCAGCGCGAGCCGCTCGGCCACCGGACCGGGCTCGGGACCGGACAGCAGCTCCCGCATCCGGGCGTCGGCCGCCGCTCGCTCCTCCCCCTCCGGCAGATCGCGTACGACGGCGGGGCTCACGTCAGCACCACCGCGAGGGCCGTCAGCGCACAGCCCGCGATCGCGAGGCAGGTGCGCACCAGGTGCCAGTCGCGCCAGGCCGGACGGGGATCCCGCCAGCCGGCGCCCAGGTCCTCGGGCCGGGTCCGCTTGACCGTCCGGTTGATCGGCACGTTCCTGGTCTGCGAGACCACGGCCACCCCGGCCATGCAGACGGCGGCGGCCGCGAACAGCACCCGGGGGCCGCCCGAGGCGCGGATCGCGAACCCCACGTCGACGGCCGTGGAGCCGGTGACGATGAACGGCATGATCCGGTCGTAGCGTCTGCCGAGCAGGATGTGCGTGGACACGTAACGCTCCGGCGTCATCGCGATCAGCGCGGGCATCACGCTCACCGCCACCGCGAAGAGCACCCCCGCCACCAGGCCGGTGCCCGTCAGCACCAGCACACTCAAAGCCTCCACCACCGCTTTCGCCCTCCTTCGAGCCTTGCCCCGCACTTCGGGCCTGGAACAGCTCGAACCTGTCAGCCGCACCTCGGACGGCACTCGAATCCCCCTGGGAGCGCGCCGCTCCGCACAGGCCCCGTTCGCCCGCGCCGCGAGCCCGGTTCGAGGGGGCGGGTGTTGCATCGGCCGCCGAACCCCGAGCGCGAATCCGAGGGCGAACCCGGGTGCGAACCCGAGGGCATTGCCCCTCCCATCCTCAGGAGCCGGTATGGCGGACGAGACGACCGAAGTACTCATCGTGGGCGGCAGCATGGTGGGCCTCGCCCAGGCCCTGTTCCTCGCCCGGCAGGGCATCCGGCCGCTGCTGGTGGAACGGCACGCGGAGATCTCGGCGCACCCCCGGGCGCAGGCCGCGAGCCCGCGCACCATGGAGCTGCTGCGCGCCCTCGGCCTCGAGGACGCGGTACGGGCCCGGGAGAACCCGCACGCCCAGTACGGCGACATCCTCCAGGCGGAGTCCCTCACCGGGCCCGAACTCGGGCGCTTCGACGGGCCGTTCCGTCACGACCCGAACGACGTGGGCACCACCGGCTGGACGCTGATCGGGCAGGACCGGCTCGAACCGGTGCTGCGGGACGGGGCCGAGGAACTCGGCGCGGACATCCGGTTCGCCACCGAGATGACGGGGTTCACCCAGGACGCGGAGGGCGTCACGGCCGTACTGCGCGACCTGGGCGACGGCTCGGAACGGACCGTACGAGCCCGCTACCTGGTGGCGGCCGACGGCTCACGGGCACCCATCCGTGAGTCACTCGGCATCGGCCATCACGGGCAGGGCGTGTTCGGCCGGCAGATGAACGTCGTCTTCCACGCCGACCTCGACCCGTACGTGGCGGGCCGCGCCTTCTTCCTCTGCTTCGTCAGCAACCCGCAGGTCAAGGGCGTACTCGGCAAGCTCGGCGGCGCGGACTCCGACCGCTGGGTCCTGGCGCCGAGCCTGCCGCCCGGGTCCGACCATCGCGGGTACGGCACCGAGGACTGCGTGGAGCTGGTGCGGGCCGCCGTAGGGGTCTCCGACCTGCCGGTCGAGGTGGAGTCCGCGACGAGCTGGGAGATCGCCGCCTGGGTGGCGGACCGGTTCCGCTCCGGGCGGGTGCTGCTGGCCGGCGACTGCGCGCACGTCATGCCGCCCACCGGGGGGTTCGGCGGCAACATGGGCATCCAGGACGCGCACAACCTGGCGTGGAAGCTGGCGCTGGTGCTGCGCGGGGAGGCGGGTCCCGACCTGCTGGACACCTACGAACAGGAACGGGCCCCGGTGGCCGAGTTCACCGTGGACCAGGGCGTCATCCGTTACCTCCAGCGCAGCGGCCTCGACGAGGCGGCCGCGGCCCGCCACCGCCCCGAGACCACGGTCCTCTTCGGCCACGTGTACCGCTCGGACGCGGTCCTGCGGGAGGCAGGCGACGACGACGCCACGGCGGTCGAGGACCCGACGACCCCCACGGGCCGCCCCGGCACCCGCGCCCCGCACCTCCCCCTGGTCCGCCAGGGCAAGGAAGTCCCCCTGCACGACCTCCTGGACGGCGACTTCTGGCTCCTGACCGGCCCCGAAGGCAGCGCATGGCAGCCGGCCGCCGAGGTGCTGCGGGGCGTCTCCTTCCACCGCGTCGGCACGGAGGAACCCCCGGAGACCGTCACCCACTTCCTCACCCGCTACGGCATCGAAGCCGCCGGCGCGGTACTGCTCCGCCCCGACGGCTTCATCGCCTGGCGCAGCCCGGGCCCGGCGCCCGACCCCACCAAGTCCCTGACAGCGGTACTCGACACCCTGCTGCGACGCCCCACCACGTAACCCCGCCCCGCACACACCACGGCCGCGGTGCTCCGAAAAGGAGCACCGCGGCCGTGACATGTACGGCTCCGCCGCACGGGCACGACCAGCCCCCACCCACTCGCAACCGACCGACCCCCTGGCGGGCGCAGCCCGCAAAGGGGCGCGGGGCTGTGACATGTACGGTCCCGCCGCACGGGCACGACCAGCCCCCGGCGGGCGCAGCCCGCATGGGGGCGCGGGGCTGTGACATGTGCGGCTACCGCCGCAAGGGCGCGACCAGCCCCCGGCGGGCGCAGCCCGCATGGGGGCGCGGGGAACTGCGCGACCAGCCCCCACCGGACCCGCAGCCGCCCACAACCGCTTCCGCAGCGGAGCTACCGGCGATCGAGAATCGTCCGCAACGCGTCGACCGCCGAGCGGTCCACGGGACCTGTACGGCCGGCCGTGGTGCGCCAGGCGACAAACCCGTCGGGCCGCACCAGAACCGCCCCGCCCGCCAACAGGCCGTAGCGGCGCCGGAAGGACCCGTCCTGGTCCCACAGCCGCGTGCCGCGCCCGATACGGACGACCTTCAGGTCGACGCCCAGCCGCCCGGCCTCCTCTTCCACCGCCCCGGGCCAGCGCCCAGCGACCTCGTCGACGAGCAGGGTGAACCCGTCGCCGTACAGATCGATGACGGACACGGGGCCCTTGGGACCGGAGAGTTCGAGGTGCGGAGCCCGCGCTCCGGGCCGTGCGCCGGGATGTTCCGGGTCCTCGACGATCGTGTCCGGAGCCCCCTCCTCCGCGGCGAAGGCACCGGCCCGGTAGCAGTACCCGAACGTCATCGTCGTCTCGTCCAGCAGCTCGGCGGCGACCTCCTGGTACTGCTTGCCCTCCCGCACCGCGAACCGCAGCATCGCCTGCCGGACGGTCTCCTCGGCCACCGGCCGCCGCTCGGCGTCGTAGCTCTCCAGCAGCCCGGAACCGGCCGTGCCGGACAGCACCAGGGCCAGCTTCCAGGCCAGGTTGTACGCGTCCTGGATACCGGTGCTGGCGCCGAACGCCCCGGTGGGCGGCATCACATGGGCGGCGTCACCGGCGACGAACACCCGGCGGGTCGCGAAGGTGTCCGCCACGCGCGCGGAGATGTCCCACGCGGGCATGTCCACCGACTCGATCTTCAACGGCAGGTCGGGCACCCCGACCGCGGCCCGCACCAGGGCGGTGCAGCGCTCCTCGGTGAAGTCCGCGGCGCGCTGGCCCTGTTCGGGGGAGAAGGAGACGTTGATGACCCAGCGGCGGTCGTTGTCGATGGGGATGATCGTGCCGCGCACCTCGGGGTTGTTGACGTACGCCGCGATGATCCGGCGGCTGCGCAGCACCTCGGTCAGGTCCGCCTCGAAGAAGAAGCTGACGAGGTCGGTGATGGTGCCCCGCCCGTGCGCCCCGATGCCCAGCATCTCGCGCAGCGGACTGCGGCTGCCGTCCGCCGCGATCACGTACTGGGCGCGGATCTCCGAACTCCCTCCGGTGGAAAGGTCGGTGACGCGGACCAGCACTCCTTCCGCGTCCTCCTCCACACCGTCGACGCGAGTGGAGAAGCGGACGTCCGCGCCCGCCTCGACCGCCCGCTCCCGCAGGATCGGCTCCAGCTGGTTCTGGTCGATCAGCGTCCACTGGGTGGGGCTGATCCGGCCGATGTCCTCGGGAGAGGCGTTGGGCATCCGCACACGTTCCTTGCCCGCGAGGCTCTCCACGTGCACGAGGTCGGTGTTGCCGGAGATGGGGGAGCGCCCGGCCCGTACCCGCTCCTCCATGCCGACCGCGCGGTACAGCTCCATCGTCCGCGGGTTGATGGCCCGGGCCTTGGGGTGGGTGGAGGTGTCCGGGTGGCGCTCCACCACCGTGGCACGGACGCCGTGGTGGGCGAGGAAGACGGCCGCCGACAGTCCGGTCAGCCCACCGCCGACGATGAGCACGGGTATCTGGTCCTGCTTCATGCTGCCTCCTTGCTTCCCGCTGCCGGCTTGTGGGCGGTGACCAGGGTGTGGGTGCCGAGCAGGGGCTCGGCGGTACCGTCGGTGAAGCCCGCCGCGCGCAGCCAGGCCCGGCAGTCCGCCACCCGGTACTCGGAGCCGTCGGGGCTGACCAGACGCATGTGCAGGCTGCTGAGCAGCCGCTCCGGGTCGCTGCGGTCGTCGTCGATCATGCGGTCGTAGACGAGGACCGTGCCGCCGGGCCGCACCGCGTCGAAGACCCGGCCGAGCAGCTCGCGCCGCCGCCCGGTGTCGAAGCCGTGCAGGATGTGGCCGAGGACGACGACGTCGGCCGGCGGGACCGGGTCGGCGAAGAAGTCGCCGCCGGCGAAGGCGATCCGGTCGGCGAGGCCCAGACCGCCGATGTGTTCGGTGAACAGCGGCCGGGTCCGCTCCAGATCGAAGCAGGTGGCCTCCAGATGGGGGTGCGCCTGCACCAGCACGGCCGCGAGGTTGCCGCGCGCCCCGCCGAGGTCGACGAACGAGGAGTGGCGGCCCCAGTCGATCCGCCGGGCGAGTTCCGCGCCCATCCGGTCGCTGTAGGCGTCGAGTCCGGCGAGGAACCGTTTCATCTTGGCGGGGTCCTGGTGCCGGTCCCCGACGAAGCCGCCCTTGTCCGGGTCGAGGTGCTGGGGCTCGCCGGAGCGCAGCGCCTCGGTGAGCCGGCCCCAGGTGCCGTACAGCGTCTCGTTGGTGAGCTCGACGAAGCCGCCGAGGTAGGAGGAGGAGTCCGGCACCAGATAGGTCTGCGCCAGCGGGGAGTTGCGGTAGTGGCCGCCCTCCGTGCGCTCCAGCAGCCCGAGTCCGACCAGCGCGTCCAGGAAGTCCGGGACCATCCGGTGGTGCAGCCCGGTACGCCGGGCCAGTTCGGCGGAGTCCGCGGGGCGGCCCTCGGCGAGCGCGCCGAACACACCGAGGGTCACGGCGCTGTGCAGCACTTTGGCGGCGCAGTCGGCGATGGTCAGCCGGATCAGCGGTCCGGGATCGACCGCCGGTGCCGTCTGCGGGTCTTCGGTCGTTGTCACACGAGCCTCCTGGTCTGCCTCTGCCTCTTCTTCGGCCTGCGGCCTGCGGCCTGCGTTCCGGCGCGGCCTGCGTTCTGCGTCGTACGGCCGTGCAGTGCCGACGATGTCCGCGAGCCGTCGATTCGGGCTCGAAGGGCGCTGAAGGGGCGGAGTGCGGAGGCGGACGGGAGAGAGCCGCCCTCCCCGTACGGGAAGGGCGGCTCTCGGCGGCGGAGGAGCGTGGTCAGTTCTCCTCGGCCACCGCTTCGTGCCCCTGGTGGTCCTCACCGCGCAGCGGGAGGTTCTTCATCGCCAGGGCTGCCAGCAGCCCCAGGACGAGGACCGGTACGGCGGTGAGGAACACGGGGGTGAGTGCGGCGGCGTACGACTGCTCCACGGCGTGCCGCACGGGCTCGGTGAGTCTGTCGAGCGTCTCGGTCGAGGACAGCGCGTCGTGGTCGATGCCGCGCAGCGCGTCCGCGGGCGTCCGGTCGGCGATCTCCTCGGTGAGCCGGTTGTAGAAGATCGAGGCGAACAGCGAGATGCCCACGGTGGTGCCGAGCTGGCGGGCGAAGGACACGGTGGCGTGGACGGCGCCGATGTCCTCGCGGGGTGCGGTGTTCTGCGCCGCCATCGTGAGGACCTGCATGTTCAGGCCCGCCGCGATGCCGAAGACCAGCATGTAGGCGATGACCACGGCCCGGGACGTCCCGGTGTCCATGGTGGCGAGCAGCAGCGCCCCGACGATGCCGATGGCCATGCTGAGCACGGGGTACCACTTGTAACGGCCGGTCTTGGTGATCGCCGCGCCACTGACCACGGAGGAGGCGACCAGGCCGAACATCATGGGCAGCAGCACCACACCGGACATGGTCGGGCTGGCGCCGGTCACCACCTGGATGTAGATCGCCAGGAAGTTGACCGAGCCGAGGAAGACGATGCCCGCCGCGACGCTCACCAGCACGCTGACGCTGAAGGTGGAGTCGCGGAAGAGGTGCAGCGGGATGACGGGTTCGGTGGTCCGGCGCTCGGCGCCGACGAACAGCACGGCGAGCAGCACCGCGCCCGCGCCGAGTGCGAGGATCCGCCAGTCCAGCCAGTCGTACTTCACCCCGCCCCAGCTGGCCGCCAGGGTGAGCGCGACGATCGAGGCGCTGAGCAGGACGAAGCCGGTGTAGTCGATGTGCGCGGGCCGGTCGACCCTGGGCAGATGGAGACAGGTGGCGACCAGCGCCAGGATCACGACGCCCACGGGCAGGTTGATCAGGAAGACCCAGTGCCAGCTCAGCAGGTCGGTGAGCGCACCGCCGACGGCGGGACCGGAGAGCGCGGCGAGGGCGAAGACGATGCCGAAGAGGTTGAAGTACCTGGCGGCTTCGCGCGGGTTGAACAGCTCCCCGATGATGGCGAGCACGGAGACGAACAGGCCGCCGGCTCCGATGCCCTGCACGGTGCGGAACAGGATGAGCTGTTCCATCGACTGGGCCGCGCCGCTCAGCGCGGAGCCGACGAGGAACACGGTCACGGCGATCAGGAAGATCTTCTTCCGGCCGAAGAGGTCGCCGAGCTTGCCGTAGACGGGCGTGGTGACGCTGGCGGCGATGATGTACGCGGTCGTCACCCAGGCGAACACCTCCAGGCCGCCGAGGTCCCCGACGATGCGGGGCAGCGCGGTGGCCACGACCTGCGAGTCCAGCATGGCCAGGAAGACGGCCAGCAGACAGGCGGCGATGACGGGTTTGATCCGGGTCTGGGGTGCGGGACCTGCGGCGGTGAGCGGGCCGCCGGTCCCTGTGGTCCGGGAGGGCACGGTGATTCGCCTTTCGGGCTGGATTGGGTGCCATCCCCGTCCACCGGCCGCGGTGGCCGGCGTCGTCTGCGGACGTGGGTCCGTCAGGGGATTGCCGTGGGAGTTGCGCCGTACGGCACGAGTGCTTCTCGTGTGCCTCTCGTGCCGTACGGCGGGTGGCCGGTCACGTACGGGGGACGACCGTGACCTGCCACGTCGGTCGGGAGACGGCCGGTCGTGGGCCCCGTGTCAGGGGACGAGCACGATCTTGCCCAACTGGGCGCGCGCCTCCATCAGTTCGTGCGCCTTGACCGCGTCCTCGATGCCGAGCCGCTCGTGCACGACCGGGCGCACCTTGCCGGTGGCGATCATGTCGAACAGGTCGCGCTGACCGGCCGCGATGGCCTCCGGCTTGTTGTAGAGCATGGCGTACAGGGCGAATCCCGCCACGGTCTTCATCCGGCTGAGCAGCAGCGGGTGGATGGGCTGGATGTCGCCGCTGGCCGAGCCGTAGAAGACCAGCCGGCCGAACTGGGCGGTGAGGGCGACGCTCTTGGTGAGGATGTCCCCGCCGACGGTCTCCAGGACGACGTCCACGCCCCGGCCGCCGGTCGCGGCCTTGACCTGCTCGTCCCAGTCGTCGTCGGTGTAGTTGACGGTGACATCGGCACCGAGCTCGCGCACGAAATCCAGCTTGGCCTGCGTGCTCGCGGTGGCGATCACCTTGCCGGCGCCCATCGCCTTGGCGATCTGCACGGCGAGGTGGCCCACGCCCCCGGAGGCGGCGTCGATCAGGATCGACTCGCCCGGCTGGAGCTGGCCGGCCTCCTTGATGGCGTGGTACGCGGTCTGGGCCGGGCTGGGCAGCAGGGTCGCCTCGGCGGCGTCCATGGTGTCCGGGATGGTGATGGCCCAGGCGGCGTCGGCGGTGACGTGGTCGGCGTAGGCGCTGTGGTCGACGTCGACGACGATGCGGTCCCCGACGCGGAGGGTGGTGACGCCCTCACCGAGGGCCTCGACGACGCCGGCGACATCGCCGCCGGGGGCGCCGGGCAGGGTGGCGTGGCCGCCGATCGGGATGCCCTGGCGGCGCTGTACCTCGGCGAACGTGACGCCGACGGCTTCGGAGCGGATCAGCACTTCGCCCGGTCCGGGCTGCGGCTTCTCCGCCTCTTCGACACGCAGCACCGAGGGGGCCCCGTGCTCGTAGTGGCGGACGATTCGCATGGTGTTCTCCCAACTAGGAGGTGTTTTCGAGCCGCGGATGGTCGTCGCGGCTCCGCCCAGGGATCCGGGTTACGGGGGTGCGGGGTTACCGAGGTCAATTACATGCGTAAATGCATGTGCTTGTCAATGTGCATATCGATGCCGATGCTCAGATAACCCGTGGTACTCAGGGAACGAGCACGACGCGGCCGAGCTGGGAGCGCGACTCCATCAGCTCGTGCGCGGCCGCCGCGTCCTTCAGCGGCAGCTCGGCGTGCACGACGGGCCGGACCTTGCCGGACGACACCATGTCCAGCAGCTCGCGAGCGCCCGCGGCCATGACGTCCGGCCGGTTGCCCATCACGCCCCACATGCTGAAGCCCATGACGGTGCGGTTGTCGAAGATGTCACCGACCTCGATGGCCGGCAGCTCGCCGCCCGCCGCGCCGTAGACCACCGTCCGCCCGAACTGGGCGGTGAGGTTCACACACTTGGTGAGGACGTCCCCGCCCACGGTCTCCAGGGCGACGTCCACGCCCCGGCCGCCGGTCGCGGCCCGGACCTTCTCCTCCCAGCCGTCCTCGCTGTAGTCGACGGTGACGTCCGCGCCGAGCGAGGCGGCGAACGCCAGCTTCTGCGCACCGCGGGCCGCCGCGATGATCTGGCCCGCGCCGAGCGCCTTGGCCATCTGGACCAGCAGATGGCCGATACCGCCCGCCGCGGCGGTGATCAGCACGGACTCCCCGGGCTGCAGCTTCGCCGCCGTGACGATCACGTGGTAGGCGGTCTGGCCGGGGATGGGCAGCGAGGTGGCCTGCCCGGCGTCGATCCCGTCGGGGACGGCGAACAGCCAGTCGGCGTTCGTGACGACGTACTCGGCGTACCCGTCGACGGCGACACCGGTGACCACCCGGTCGCCGACGCTCACCCGGTCGACTCCCTCGCCGACCTGCTCGACGACGCCCGCCACGTCACCGCCCGGCGAGCCGGGAAGGGTGGCGGGGCCGCCGACCGGGATGCCCTGCCGGCGCTGGCACTCGGCGAAGTTGACGCCGACCGCCTCGGTGCGGATCAGCACCTCACCAGGGCCGGGGGCGGGCTTGTCGGTCTCTTCGACGTTCAGCACCGAAGGCGCGCCGAACTCGTGGTGCCGGACGATACGCATGGACGTACTCCTCTGTGAATGACATTGCGTGTGGGGGCGTTGGGGGTGTTGCGGGTGAGTCAGGCCGGTTCGAACTCGGCGAGCGAGCGCACCGGGCCCAGGGCGGTCACCCGGCGCGGGGCGAGCCCGGCCTCGGCCGCCAGCTCGCGCAGCTGCTCGGTGGTGCGCATCCGCCCGCCCAGATAGACGAGCATCCGCAGATCCAGATCGGTCTGGTCGGTCTGTACGTCGAGCAGCCCTTCGAGGACCATGACCCGGCCGCCGGGACGGACGGCCTCGGCGCAGCGCCGCAGGATCTCGGCCGCCCGCTCGTCGGGCCAGTTCAGGAGGACGTTGGAGAGCAGATACGCGTCGCCTCCGGCAGGCAGCGGATCGAAGAAGCTGCCGACCACGGCACGGCAGCGCTCCTGGAGTCCGGCGGCCGCGAAGTCCCGCTCGGCCGCCGCCGCGGGCCCCGCCAGATCGAGGAGCGTTCCCCTCGCCTCCGGGACGGCGCCGACGACGGCCGCGAGCAGCTCGCCGCTGCCGCCGCCCACGTCGACCACATGCCGTACGGCCTTCCAGTCGCCCTGTGCCAGCAGCTCGGGGATCACCCACCGCATGCTCGCCGCCATCCGCCGGGCGAAGGACTCCGCGAGCGCGTCGTCCGACTCGACGTCCGTCCAGAACTCCCGGCCGTACAGCGTGGAGTAGACGGGAGTGCCGGAGCGTACGGCGTCGAGCAGCCGGAACACCGCGGCCTCGCCCCGGCCGGTCGGGCCGTCCAGCCGGAGCCAGTCACGGCCAGAGCCGGGCACGTCGTCGCGCAGCAGGCCGCCGAGCTCGGTCGGCTCGTAACCCCCGTCGGGGAGCGGGCGGTAGATGCCGGCGTTCACCAGGTGACCGAGGAGCCGGCCCAGCGCGACGGGGTCCACGCCCGCCTCGCGGGCCAGCGACTCGACGCCGACCGCTCCGGCCGCCATGTGGTCCGAGAGTCGGAGCGTGGCGGCCACTCTGATCGCCATGGGGGTGATCAGGTCGCTCTTCGTCAGCAACTCCTGCGACCAGGGTGGGCTGGTGGAAGGGCTGGTGGGTGGGCTGGTGGAGGGACTGGTGGGGGAACTGATCACGTCGTCCTCGCAGTAAGGGAAGGGGAGCCGGGGATCCGTGAGGGGGGACCCGTCGTCAGACCGTGCCGAACCAGGTGGTGAGGGCGGTGGTCAGCGACTCCCGCTGCTCCGCCTCCGGCATGTCCCGGTCCGCGGCCCAGGCGACGTAGCCGTCGGGGCGGACCAGCAGACCGGCCAGCTCCGGCTCCTGGGCGCACTGCGCCCGGACGTGCTGGAGCCGTCCGGCCCAGCCGACACCCGCGGCCCACTTCTCGTACACCTGGCCGATCTGCGAGCCGTCGGTCAGGTCGAGCAGCAGACCGGTGCCGCGCTTCAGGTACCTGGGGAGGGACTTGTCGCCCTCCTCGGTGGCCAGTTCCAGGTCGCGGGCGAAGTCGCCGAGCAGCCGGTGCTCGGGACCGTCGATCGCGTAGCGGACGGTGACGCCGCTGAGCATCTCGGCGAGATGGCGGTTCACCTGCTCCTTGCGCATGAGGTCGGTGAAGAGCTCGCGCAACGGGGTGACGTACGGGTCCGGGTTCATCAGCGCGATCTGCGCACGGGTGTTGGCCAGCACCTTGCGGGCCGGCGCCTGGCGCTCACGGTCGTAGCTGTCGAGCAGGTCCTCGGGAGCCCAGCCGTGCACACTCGCGGCGAGCTTCCAGCCGAGGTTGAAGGCGTCCTGGAGGCCGAGGTTGACGCCCTGGCCGCCCACCGGGAAGTGGGTGTGGGCGGCGTCGCCCGCGATCAGCAGCCGGCCCTCGCGGTAACGGTCGGCCTGGCAGGCGGAGTCGGTGAAGACGGAGAGCCAGCGCGGCGAGTGCGCGCCGAGGTCGCTGCCCCAGATCTCGCGCAGGCTCGCGGTCAGCTCGTCCAGGGTGAGCTCCGCGTCCGGCTCCCGGTCGGCCTGGAAGTCGAACGTGGACACCCGGTGGTAGGTGTCGTCCAGCGGTACGCAGAACAGCAGTCCGCGTTCGGTGCGCTCCATGCCCATGGGGGCGTTCTCCCGGTCGGCGAGGATCACGTCGCCGAGCCGGGCGGTGACCCGGCCGCCGGTGCCGGGGAAGTCGATGCCGGCTTCCCGGCGGACCAGGCTGCGCCCGCCGTCGCAGCCCACGGCGTACCGGGCGCGCAGGGTGTAGGCGCCGTCGGGGCCGGTCACCTCGGCCTCGACGCCGTCGGCGTCCTGGCGTATGGCGGTGACCTCGTGACCCCTTCGGATGTCGGCGCCGAACTCGGCGGCGCGCTCCTCCAGGAGCCGCTCGGTCCTGGTCTGCTCGGAGAGCAGGGCGTAGCCGTGGGCGCTGTCGAGGGTGGAGAAGTCGACCCACTCGTCGAGCCCGGCGAAGTGGCCGTTGTTCCAGGAGCGGGCGCCCTCGCGGAACCGTTTGAGCAGGCCGCGCCGGTCGAGCGATTCCAGGGAGCGGGCGTGCAGGCCGAAGGCCTTGGAGTGCGGGGTGCGTTCGGGCAGCCGCTCCAGCACCACGGCCCGGACCCGGGAGATGCGGAGTTCGGCGGCGAGCAGCATGCCGACGGGGCCGCCGCCCACGACGAGTACGTCGAAGTCGTAGGCGGAGTCGTAGTCGATCTGGAAGTCGCGGTCGGTCGTCTCGGTGGCCATGTGTGGCCCCTTCCTGAAGGAGTCCCGGGATATATGTTGGTGAGCAGGTATATGCTTTAAGTCATGCAGTCGATGGAGAGCATACAGATGCTCGCCTGCCGTAATCAACTCGCTTAGAATGCGGACATGGAGACTTCGACTCAGCCCTCGCCGCAGGCAGTGGATCTGCTCGACGCGGTCGGCCCCGCCTTCTCCCGACTGCGGCGCGCCCAGGCGCTGAACGTCGAGAAGCAGGTGTCCCGCAAGGACCTCACCAGGACCCTGGTGCTCAACATCGTCCAGGACGGGCCGGACGCGGAGGGCCAGGAGATCACCGTCGGGGTGGTGGGCGAGCGGCTGGCCGTCGACCCCTCCGTGGCGAGCCGGATGGTCTCCGACTGCATCACCGCCGGCTATCTGATCCGGGCGGCCTCCCAGCGCGACGGCCGCCGCACGATCCTCCAGCTCACCCCGGAGGGCCACGAGACGCTCGCCCGCTTCCGCCGCCACCAGCGCGCGGCCTTCGAGCGCATCACCCAGGACTGGCCGGAGCAGGAGCGGCTCGAGTTCGCCCGGCTGCTCATCAAGTACGTCGACTCGGTGGCCGGGTTGCAGCAGGCCCCGGGTTCCGCCTGACGCCCGACCGGGCGCCCCGCAGAGCGTGCCCCGGCACCCGGCCGGGGCACGTTTCCGCGTCCTCACCCGAGCGCGAGGACCCTCCGCAGAACCGCCGTCAGCACCGCGCTCTCCGCACCCCCGGGGTCCGCGCCCACCGACCGCCAGGCGACGACACCGTCCGGCCGGACCAGCACGGCACCTTCGGGGCGCAGACCGCCGTAGCGCTCGGACCAGCGGTCGTCCGGGTCGGCCAGTGAGCCCGCCCCGCCGCCCTCGCCCGGCACCACCCGGCGCGCGGTGATCTCCAGCCCCAGCCCCAGCCCGGCGGAGGCCTGGGCCGCGGCGGACATCCACTCCCGGCCGCGCGCCCCGGCCAGCAGCACGAAGCCGCGCCCGAACAGATCGAGCGTGGAGAGGGGTTCACCACCGCGCGACAGCATCACGTACGGCGCCCGGGTCCCCGGCGCGCCGCGCAGCGCCCGCGGATCGGAGGCGACCGGCAGGGCCGCGCTCCCCGCCTCCTCGACGACCGCGGCGGAACGGTAGGCCTGTCCCGTCGTCACCGTCACCGCGTCCGCCGCGGCGGCCCGCTGCTCCGCAGTGGCACTGCCGGACCGCACCGCGAGCTGCAGGGATCCCTGCTCGGCCGTGTAGACCGCGACCGGCCGCCGCTCGGCGTCGTACGTCTCCACCAGGCCGGCCCCCGCGACCCCGTCGACCACCAGGGCGAGCTTCCAGGCGAGGTTGTGGGCGTCGGCGATCCCGGTGTTGGCGCCGTAGCCCCCGGTCGGCGGCACCACATGGGCCGCGTCCCCGGCGAGCAGCACCCGCCCGTGCACGAAGCCCTCGGCGACCTGCTCCGCCATGTCCCAGGGGAAGCGGGAACGGATCGTCACCTCGACCCCGGGTGCCCCGATAGCGGCACCCACCAGCTCGGCACAGCGGACGTCGGTGAAGTCCTCCAGGCTCTCGCCGTCCTCGGGCCGGTACCCGACGATCAGCGTGCCCCCGGTCAGCCGGTCGTCATGCACGAGAATCCCCGTGACCTGGGGGTTCTTCACATGGACCACGCTGTAGCGGCGCTCCCCGAGCACGGGCCGCAGATCCGCGCCGAACGCGATGCTCACATGCCGGGACAGCACCCCGCGCCCCTGCCGGGGAACCTTCAGCGCCTCCCGCACGGTACTGCGCGGCCCGTCGCAGGCGACCAGGTAGGAGCTGCGGAAGGTGCTGGTCCCGCCGGCCCCGTCACCGAGGACGGCGGTGACCCCGTCCGGGTCCTCCGCGAAGGAAAGCAGCTCGGTACCGAACCTGAGGTCGGCGCCGAGCTCCACGGCACGGTCCCGCAGCAGCGGCTCCAGCCGGTCCTGGGGAAGGAGGAGCAGCCGGGACGGCGTGAGGTCGCCCAGCTCGTCGTCGCCCTCCAACTCCTCCTTGCTGAACAGCACGTCACCGGCCAGGGAGGTCACCCCGGCCCGGGTGCGGTGCGTCGCGAACCCCGAGGCGTCCTCCACGGCGGCGTCCTCGACCCCGGCCTGGCGCAGCAGCTCCCCGGTCCGGGGGTAGTAGCCGACGGCCCGCGGATGGACGGAGGTGCCCGGATGGCGCTCCACCAGGGTGCAGCGAACCCCGTGGCGGGCGAGGAACAGAGCGGTGGACAGCCCGACGAGGCTGCCGCCGACCACCAGTACGGAGGCGTTGTCGGAACGGGAAGTCATCGCGGAACCCCTCTCCAGGATTCTCGGCTCTCGGAACGGATGTCGGTCCTGCTCACGGCGTCGGCAGCCCCGCCCTGCCGAGCGCCAGGTAGTCGACGACCTCCCAGTGCTCGGCGACCTTCCCGCGCTCGATCCGGAACTGGTCGCAGGTGCGCATCTCGAGCGGCAGCCCGGACGCCCCGCCCCCGCTCCAGGCCCCGGTGAGCGTGCCGGTCCAGGTCACGAAGACCATCACCCGGTCGTCGACGGCGACGATGTGGTCCACGGTGGTGACCAGGTCGGGGAAGGCCGCGATGTTGTCCGCGAAGAACGCCTTGAAGGCGTCGAGCCCGTCCGGCACCGCGTCCGTACGCATGTTGTGATGCCGGTAGTCCTGGTGGTAGTAGCGCTCGGCCAGGTCCAGCCGGTGCTCGCTGAAGACGTCGCGGTACGCGCCGAGCACCAGCTCCGCGTTGGCCCGCTCGGTGTCGCTGTGCGGGCCGTGCAGCCCGGGAGCGGCCGGCTGACCGCCCCGCTCCGGCCCGCTGTCCACCCCGTGCGCGGCCAGCACGTCCCGGTCCACCACGTTCCAGTGCTCGGCGACCCTGCCGTCCCGCAGCCGATACAACTCGGCGGTGTGCAACCGGAGTTCGGCACCGGCAGGGGTGCGCCCGGTCCAGGTCGCGAAGAGCATCACCCGGTCGTTGTCGGCCACCAGATGGTCGATGTCAGCCGACAGCCCCCGGCGGTCCGGCGTCTTCCAGTCGACCGTGTCGTGCTCGACGTGGTCGGCGTGGAAGAAGCGACCGGCCTCCTCGAAGCCGTGCTCGCGGTACAGGGTGCCGTACAGATCGCGGACCAGCTCGGCGTTGCGCGTGCGCTGCCCGGCGGGCATCACAGTCGTCATGGGGTTCCTCTCGGATCGGCACTGATCAGTGAGTGGGGCGGGGCCGCTCATGCCTTGAGGGCGTACGTCGACCAGTGGGAGTCGGCCTCGAAGCCGAGCCGCTCGTTGAGCGCGAGCACGGCGGTGTTGGCGGACTCGTTGAAAACCTGGACCAGTTGGAGCCGCCCGTTCTCCCGAGCCGCCCCGAGCAGCAGGTCGGCCTTGAGCCAGGTGGCGATTCCACGCCGCCGGTGCCGCGGCAGCACCAGCGTCTCGCCGGCGTCAGCCATCGGACTGTCCCGCACGAACAAGGTGCTGTACGCGACGATCTCGCCGGCCTGCCCGGGCAACGCGGCCACCACGCGGGGCAGATGACCGGCCCGCTCCGCCTCGGCCTCACGCGCCCGTACGTCGTCGACGCTCGGACGCCGTACCCGGGCCTGGCCGTTGACCCGCTCCTCCAGAGCGCTCCAGGCCCGCGCGTAGGATTCCACCAGGTCGTCGGGGCAGCGCCCGTGCCACGACACCAGCCGGTAGCCGGGCACCGGCCGGGCCAGCGCGGCCTCCAGCACCGCTCGGGCGGATCCGGCGAGCCGCAGCCGGTTGCGCACGGTCTCGCCGACGAGCTCCGCGCCGAGCTCCGCCGCGAAGCGCTCACCGGCCGCCGCCCTGGGAGCGTCGGCCAGCAGCAACTCCCGTCCCCGCGCCCGCAGGGCCGCCAGCCCCGCGGCCGCCAGGGCCCGCCCGGCACCGCGCCGCCGGAAGCCGGGGAACACCCACAGCGAACCGTGTCCCGGCCCGGCCGGATCCCCCAGGTCGAGCCCGAGCTTCAGCACACCGGCCGGGGTGTCGTCGTCATACGCGACGAGCACGATCCGCTCCGTCCCGTGCCGGCGCTGGAACAGCCGCGCGAGGAGCGCCTCCGTCACGGGCGGATCGCCGGGCAGTTCCAGCGTCATGGTCTCCCGGAACCCGGGAAGCAGAGCGGCGATGGTGGCCGGCTCATCACCGTCGAGGCTACGAATCTCCATGCCCCACACGGTGTCCCGCACCTCTCGAAACACCGTCGAGGACAACTCGACACCGCCCGCGCGGACACACCCGAGCCCCGTGGCGATCCAGCCACGGGGCTCGGTACACAGGCTCTCGGGCGTCAGGCGCCGCCCGTCACCCGGAGGGTCTCGCCGTTGGTGTTGCCGTTGGCGGCGGAGCCGAGGAAGACGACGGCGTTCGCCACGTCCTCCGGCGCGGACATCCGCCCCGACGGCAGGCTCTTGCCCTTCTCCTCCAGGAACCCCGGCGGCACATGGGCCCGCACGGTCTCGGTGCCGGTCTGCCCCGGTACCACCATGTTGACCAGGATCCCGTCCGGCCCCAGCTCCCAGGCCAGGCTCCGCATCAGCCCGAACAGCCCGGACTTGCCCGCGCCGTACGCTCCCGCACCCGCCTTGCCCGTGTCCGCGAGGCCCGCGCCGAGCAGCACGACCCGGCCCCACGGTCGCCCGCGCATCCACGGCAGCGTCGCCTGCAGGGTGTGGAACACGGCCTCGACGGAGTTGCGCAGCACCTCCTGCCACTGCTTCGCCGGTACGTCCTCGAAGCGCGGCACCGGCCTGCCGGGACGCGGTATCGCCTCGCTCCAGACCACCGCGTTGGCCACCAGCACGTCGATGCCGCCCCACTCCTCGGCGACCCGGCCCACCGCGTCCCGTATGCACCGCTCGTCCGCGAGGTCGTACCGCACCGCCATCGGCGTACCGCCGGCCTCGGTCACCAGCCGGGCCGTCTCCCGGGCGCCGTCCTCGTTCGTGTGGAAGGTGATCGCGACCCTGGCCCCCTCCTCCGCGTACGCCACGGCCGTCGCCCGGCCGATGCCCGAGGAGGCGCCGGTGACCAGCACCACCTTGTCCCGCAGATCCGTCCTCATGACTGTGATTCCTCTTCGGTCGTCGGGGCCCGATGGCCGATGCCGATGCTCTGCGCGTGCCGGAAGAAGTCCTCCGGGTCGTAGTCCCGCTTCACCTCGCGCAGCCGGTCGCGGTTCTCGCCGAAGTACTCCGTCTCCCAGTTCTCGCCCACCCGGGAACTGGGGAAGTTGATGTACGAGCCGCAGGCGAGCGGCGCGAGGGCCACCGCCGCACGGTCGGCCAGGGCGGTCAGCCGGGCCGGGGCCGCCGTATCTCCCGCCACGTCACGGCAGGCGAACTGATAGCCGATCAGGAACCGCGCGTCCCGGTGGGCGTAGGCCGTCGCGGTCCTCGGCATCCGGTTCGCCGCACCGCCCAGCGCGATGCACAGCAGGTAGCGTTCCTGGCCCACCGCGTCCAGCGCGGGGTCCCAGGCGTCGAGCAGCGCCGCCGACTCCGCACGGGTCGCGGCCCGGCCGGTCAGCCGGTAGCTCTGCCGGGTGTACGGATGCCGGTGCCCCTCGGCCTCGGGACCCGTCCCGGTGCGATGGCACTGGGCCACCGTCTTCGAGCCGCACAGCGCCTCGTGCATCACCTCGGCATATCCGCCCGGCGGGCCGACGGTCCTGCTCAGCGGCTTGCTCCCGGCCCGTTCCGCCAGTTCGTCCAGGCCGGCCCGCACCTCCTCGGCCGTCCCGAGGTGCACCCCCCAGACCCGGACCACAGGACGCCCGCCGGGCCCGAACATGCCCGGCAGCACCACCAGCGAGGTGCCGAGCTCGTCCGGCCCCTCGACGGCCCACTCCTGCCAGGCCGTCAGCACCTCCACGGCGTCGTCGTACGCCCACAGCGTCTCGAAGGCGATCAGCGTGGGCGCCTCGACCGGCCGCACCTCGAACTCCGTGACGACCCCGAAGGTGCCACCGCCACCGCCGCGCAGCGCCCAGTGCAGATCGGGCTCCTCGGTGGCCGAGCAGCGGACGGTCCTGCCGTCCGCGAGCACCACGCGCGCCGCGGTGACCAGGTCGCTGCCCAGCCCGAACCGCCTGGTCTGCCAGCCGATCCCACCGCCGGTCAGGAACCCGCCCACGCCGACCGTGGGGAACGTGCCGGTGACGATCTGTCGGCCCCGGGTCCGCAGGGCGTCCAGCGCGTCCAGCGACCGGACACCCGCCCCGAGACGCACCACGGGCCCCTCGGCCACGGCGTGGTTCATCCGGGACAGGTCGACGACCAGCCCCTCGCCGGTCGACCAGCCGTTGAAGCTGTGGCCGCCGCCCCGGACGTGCAGCCGCAGCCCCCGGTCCCGGGCATGGCGCACACAGACGGCGACGTCCTCCTCGGAGGCGCAGTACGCGACGGCGTACGGCTCGATCGTGTCGTACTCGGTGTTCTGCACCTGTCCGGCCAGGGCGTAGCCCGCATCGTCCGGCAGGACCAGCTCCCCGCCGATCCGGTCCCGCAGCGCTGCCGCCCGCATCAGTCGTCGATGCCGAACTTGCCGGCGGTCACCTTGGAGCCCGCGTGCCCGCGCAGCTTGGTGCCCTGCGGGTCGAAGAACTCGGCGCCGCCGGTGCCCTGCCACTCGGTGTCCGAGACGAACTCGCCCGACACCCGGACATGCGCCTCTCCGACGTGCTTGCCCTCGGGATCGGCGGCCAGGATGTGGAAGCCGTACTCGAAGGTGCCGCGGCCCGTGGCACGCCAGGTGCCGAGGCCGATGTTCTTCGTGTTGAGCTGGGTGGAGACGACCGAGCCGTCCGCCGAGAAGGAGACCAGTCCGGGTACGGCCTTTCCGTCGTCGTCCAGCTGCGTGGTCCAGGTGCCGACCAGACGTGCGTCGCTCATCGCGGTTCTCCTCGGGATCGGGAAGTGGGATGGTGCGGCCAGCCTTCCGGCGAGCTCTGGAGACGCGCTCGAGACGTCCTGTAGGTGGGCGTCCTGTGAGTGGGCGTCCTGTGAGTGGGGGCCCAACCCCGGATGCCAGAGCGCGGCCACGTGCATGGACCCGAGCGCGACCAGGCCCCGGTACGACGGCCGCAGGCAGAACCGCATCAGCCCCCGCCACAGAACGTCCAGGACGGTGCCCCGCACCGGGACGGCGATCTTGTCGGGATGCCCCTCGGGCAGTAACCGGGGGTCGAACGGACGAACAGCCACAGCGCTCCTCGGCATGGGTCCTCGGCACGGTCAGGCGGCGCAGACCGCCATCTCCACGCCACCGTCGAAGGGAAGGGGAAGCGAGACATAACCGCTGCCGGGAACCCGGATGTGGGTCAGGAACTCCGCGCACCGCCCCGGCACGTCCCGGACGCCGTACGCCACGATCACCGCACCCGGCAGCATCCTGGGCTCCATCAGCTTCAGCAGTGTCAGGAAGGACTCCGGCGGCCCCCCGAGCAGCAGCAGCTCGACCGGCCCGGGCACGGCCGGCAGCAGCCGCTCCGGACTGCCCACCCGTACCTGTGCGTACCGCCCGAGCCCGGCCTTCTCCACCGCCGCCGCGGCCAGCCCGGCGCGCACGGCGTCCGGCTCGCAGCACAGGACCCGGCCCCGCCCGTTCTCCCGCAGCGCCGCCGCGATCGACGCGGTGGACGACTCGTCCAGGCAGCCGGCCTGGAGCACATTGAGCGGTCCGGCCGCCAGTACCAGTTGCCGCAGGAGGGTCGAGGTGGAATCAGGCATGCGGAACTCCCCGTCACGAGTGTCGAGACATTCGAGATCTCCCGGCCGAGCGTTACAGACCCGCAGTCGGCGGGCGACGCCCCTGGACCGCTCCCCGAGCGAGCCTCCAGCCGCCCTCAAGACCGGGGCCGAGCCCGGGTGCTGCTCGTTTTCAGGGCACAGCTCATCCTCTGATACGCTGCTGCAGCGACGTCACCCCAGCTGACAAGCCTCTCCACACTCACCGGTGCGGGCGGCGGAAACCCAGTGGGAACACGCAAAACGGTGTGCGACACTGGGTTCATCGGTTCGCACAACAGCAAGGTCCTGTGGAGCAGCTTGGAGTGCTCGCCACCCTGTCAAGGTGGAGGCCGCGGGTTCAAATCCCGTCAGGACCGCTGAGGTTTCCCCGGAAACCTCGTGGCTGGGTAGCTCAGTTGGTACGAGCGATCGCCTGAAAAGCGATAGGTCGCCGGTTCGACCCCGGCCCCAGCCACCATCGCGGAACAGCGAAAACACCCCCGTCGGGATCATCGACGGGGGTGTTCGCGTAGGTGCCCGGACATCGCTCCTGGTACGGACGTCACTCCTGGTTCCGGTTGCGCGTCACGTTCTCCTCGCACTCCTCGGCGATGTCCCACGGCCCCCGCGCGTTGCCGGTCAGGTCGTTGTCCTCGAACACACCGCTGCCGCCGGACTCGACCCACACCGCCTCGTAGCCGTTGCCGTTGACCCGGTTGTTGCGCACGGTCAGGTTGCTGTTCTCACTGACCAGCACCCCCGCATGACGGTTGCCGGTGATCTCGTTCTCCTCGAAGGTGCCCAGGCCGCCCTCCAGGGCGTAGACACCGTGGAACTCGTTGTGGCGGATCTGGTTCCGGCGCACCGTGGGGTTGCCGGCCTCCTTGAGCGTCACGCCCGAGTAGCCGTTGTCGGTGATCTCGTTGTCCTCCAGCGTGCCCAGCCCGCCTTCGTAGACGAAGACGCCGCCGGTCTTGTTGTGGTGGATCTGGTTCCGGCGCAGGGTGGGGTTGCCGGCCTCGCCGATCTCCACGCCCGAGTAGCCGTTGTCGATGATCTCGTTGTCCTCCAGCGTGCCCAGCCCGCCGCCGAACACGAAGACACCGCTCTGCCCGCCGTCGTGGATCCGGTTCCGGCGCAGCCGGGGGTCCGCGCCCTCGCTGATGGAGACACCGGCACGGCGGTTTCCCTTGATGTCGCAGCCCTCCAGCTCCAGCCGCCCCTGGACGATCTGCACGGTGTGCGCCTCGGATCCGATCTGGCGCAGGGTCAGGTTCGCGACCCTGCCGATGCTGGCCTGGAACCTGAGCGCGTTGGTGTCGCGGGCCCGGATCTCGATGTCCTCCAACTGGCCGTCGCCCAGGATCTCCAGGGGCTTGTCGACGACCAGACCCTCCTCGTAGAGGCCCGGCCGGACCAGGATGCGGTCACCGGGCCGTGCCGCCACGACGGCAGCGCCGACCGTGACGAAGTCCCCCCGGTGGTAGGGGTCCACCACATGGGTCGGCGGCTCGGTCTTGGTCGCGCTCCCGCTCGTCGTCCCCCCCGCCGCCGTGGACCCGGTCGCCGCCCCCGCCGTCTTCGCCTGCCCGGCGGCCCGCGTCGGCGCGGCGGCCCCCGGGCGCCAGAACGTGTCCCGCATCCGCAGCGCCAACTGCGCGGTGGCCCTGCGCACCACCGGCGAGGTGAACGGTTCGAACCGCAGCTCCCGCCAGTCGGCGTGCTGCCGGGCCGCCAGCACGGTGGCCAGGTCGTCGGCGTCGCGGAGCCGGGGTTCGTCCATCTCGCGGGCGCTGATGTAGTACACCGGGAGGATCAGGTCCTGGCGGCCGAGCTTCTCCTCCCGCTCCAGGAACCGGGAGACCTCGGACCGGCAGGCCGGGCTGCGGAACAGGCTCGGCGTGACGACGACCAGCAGCAGGGTCACCGCGTCCAGCGTCTCGTCGATCCGCGCCTGCCAGTTCTGCCCCCAGGCGATGTCGTTGCGATCCTGGAAGATCGCGAACTCCTCGCCGGTCTGCGCCCGGACCTCGGCGCCGAGCCGTTCGCGGAACTGCGAGAGCCGGCCGTCGTCGTGCCGGTCGTCGAAACGGACGTAGCTCATGAAAGCCGCGGGCTCACCAGGCATGACATCCCCCTCGTCCCCACCACAACCCGCGAATTCTGGCACATCGGGGGCACCGGGAACCGGGCGAACCTCAAACCCGGGGCCCTGACCGACAGGCCGGCCGACGGGCTGACCGGCGGGTCGGCCGGCGGGATCGGTCGCGCCGCTCCACCGGCGGCGGCAAAAGGGTTCGCCACGAAAATCCCCGGGATGAGATCCTGGACCGCGTATGTCTACGCACCCCGCCCCCGGCGCCTCCGCTCCGGGCACCCCCGACCTCGGCGCTCTCGCCCCCCGCCTGACCGAGCTGTCCCTGCGCGACGCGCACCGGCTCGGGCGCAGGCTCGAAGGCGCGCGCAGGATCCGCACACCGCAGGCCCGTGCCACCGTCCTCGCCGAGATCGAGGCGGAGGTCGCGAAGGCCGAGGCGCGGATGAGCGCGCGGCGCGGCCGGGTGCCCGCCGTCAGCTATCCCGAGCAGCTGCCCGTCAGCCAGAAGAAGGACGACATCGCGGCGGCCATCCGCGATCACCAGGTCGTGATCGTGGCCGGTGAGACCGGGTCGGGAAAGACCACGCAGATCCCCAAGATCTGTCTCGAACTCGGGCGCGGGGTCCGCGGCATGATCGGGCACACCCAGCCCCGTCGTCTCGCCGCCCGGACCGTCGCCGAGCGGGTCGCCGACGAGCTGGACACCCCGCTCGGGGAGGCCGTCGGCTGGAAGGTGCGGTTCACCGACCAGGTGAACCCGGACGGCACCTTCGTGAAGCTGATGACGGACGGCATCCTGCTCGCCGAGATCCAGACCGACCGCGAGCTGCGCGCCTACGACACGATCATCATCGACGAGGCCCACGAGCGGTCCCTGAACATCGACTTCCTGCTCGGGTACCTGGCCCAGCTGCTGCCCAGGCGGCCGGACCTCAAGGTCGTCATCACCTCCGCGACCATCGACCCCGAGCGGTTCTCCCGGCACTTCGGCGACGCGCCGATCGTCGAGGTCAGCGGGCGGACGTACCCCGTGGAAGTGCGTTACCGGCCGCTCCTGGAGGAGGACTCGGAGGACTCCGACCGCGACCAGATCACCGCGATCTGCGACGCCGTCGAGGAACTCCAGGGGGAGGGCAAGGGGGACATCCTCGTCTTCCTCTCCGGGGAGCGGGAGATCCGGGACACGGCGGACGCGCTCGACAAGAAGAACCTCCGGTTCACCGAGGTACTGCCTCTCTACGCCCGGCTCTCGCACGCCGAGCAGCACCGGGTCTTCCAGCGTCCCGGTGCGGGAACCACGCGCAGGATCGTTCTGGCGACCAACGTCGCCGAGACCTCGCTCACCGTGCCGGGCATCAAGTACGTCATCGACCCGGGCACCGCCCGCATCTCCCGCTACAGCCACCGCACCAAGGTCCAGCGCCTCCCCATCGAGGCGATCTCCCAGGCCAGCGCCAACCAGCGCAAGGGCCGCTGCGGCCGTACGTCCGACGGCATCTGCATCCGCCTCTACAGCGAGGAGGACTTCGAGGGCCGGGCCGAGTTCACGGACGCCGAGATCCTGCGGACCAACCTCGCCTCCGTCATCCTGCAGATGACCGCGGCCGGCCTCGGTGACATCGAGAAGTTCCCCTTCATCGACCCGCCGGACCACCGCAACATCCGTGACGGCGTCCAACTCCTCCAGGAACTGGGCGCGTTGGACCCGGCGCAGAAGGACGTACGCAAGCGGCTCACGGACACCGGCCGCAAGCTCGCCCAGCTGCCCGTCGACCCGCGCCTCGCGCGGATGGTCCTGGAGGCCGACAAGAACGGCTGCGTCCGGGAGGTCATGGTCATCGCCGCCGCGCTGTCCATCCAGGACCCGCGCGAGCGCCCCGCCGACAAGCAGGCCCAGGCCGACCAGCAGCACGCCCGCTTCAAGGACGAGACCAGCGACTTCCTCGCCTGTCTCAACCTGTGGCGGTACGTCCGCGAGCAACAGAAGGAGCGGGGTTCCTCCTCCTTCCGGCGGATGTGCAAGCAGGAGTACCTGAACTTCCTGCGCATCCGCGAGTGGCAGGACATCTACACCCAGCTGCGGACGGTCGCCAAGCAGATGGGCATCCATCCGAACGAGGCGGATGCGGCCGAGCAGAGCGTCCATGTCTCCCTGCTCGCCGGCCTGCTCTCGCACATCGGCATGAAGGACGTGAAGGAGGGCGCGAAGAACGACTATCTGGGCGCCCGCAGCGCCAAGTTCGCGCTCTTCCCCGGTTCGGCCCTCTTCAAGAAGCCGCCGCGGTTCGTGATGTCGGCGGAGCTGGTGGAGACCTCCCGCCTCTGGGCCCGCGTCAACGCGAAGATCGAGCCGGAGTGGGTCGAGCCGCTCGCCGAGCACCTGCTGAAGCGCACCTACAGCGAACCGCACTGGGAGAAGGACCAGGCCGCGGTGATGGCGTACGAGAAGGTCACGCTCTACGGCGTCCCGATCATCGCCCAGCGCAAGGTCAACTACGGCCGGATCGACGCGGAGGCCTCCCGCGAGCTCTTCATCCGCAACGCCCTGGTCGAGGGCGACTGGCGCACCCACCACAAGTTCTTCGCCGACAACCGCCGACTCCTCAGCGAGGTCGAGGAGTTGGAGCATCGCGCGCGGCGCCGGGACATCGTGGTCGACGACGACACGCTCTTCGACTTCTACGAGCAGCGGGTGCCCGAACACGTCGTCTCCGGGGCCCACTTCGACTCCTGGTGGAAGCACAAGCGGCACGAGCAGCCCGACTTCCTCGACTTCGAGCGGGAGATGCTCATCCGGGAGTCGGCGGAGGCGGTCACCAAGGCCGACTATCCGGACGCGTGGCAGCAGGGCGACCTGAGGTTCCGGGTGACGTACCAGTTCGAGCCGGGCGCGGACGCCGACGGTGTGACGGTCCACGTCCCGCTCCAGGTCCTCAACCAGGTCACCGACGAGGGCTTCGACTGGCAGATCCCCGGGCTGCGGGAGGAGATCGTCACCGAGCTGATCCGCTCCCTCCCCAAGCCGATCCGCCGCAACTACGTGCCGGCCCCGAACTTCGCGAAGAGGTTCCTCGACACGGCCGTGCCCCTTCAGGAACCCCTCACCACGACCATGGCGCGTGAACTCAGACGCATGGTCGGCGTCCCCTTCACCGAGGACGACTTCGACTGGTCGCGCATCCCCGACCATCTGCGCATCACCTTCCGGATCGTCGACGAGCGCCGCCGCAACCTGGCCGAGGACAAGGACCTGGAGACGCTGAGGCTCCGGCTGCGGCCGAAGGCGCGGCAGGCCCTCTCGCAGGCCGCCGCGGCGACGGCCGAGCGGCAGGGCGGCGAGTCCCTGGAGCGCAAGGGCCTCACCGACTGGACGATCGGCTCCCTGACCCGCCTCTTCGAGACCCGCCGCGCCGGCCAGCCGGTGAAGGCGTACCCGGCGCTGGTCGACGACGGCGACACCGTGTCCGTACGGCTCTTCGACACCGAGGCCGAGCAGGCCGAGGCGATGTGGAAGGGCACCCGGCGGCTCATCCTGCGCAACATCCCGGTGAACCCGGCGAAGTTCGCCTCGGACAAGCTGACGAACGCCCAGAAGATCGCCCTGTCGGCGAACCCGCACGGTTCGGTCCAGGCCCTGTTCGACGACTGCGCGATGGCGGCGGCGGACCGGCTGATCGGCGACTTCGGCGGCCCGGTCTGGGACGAGGAGTCGTACCGCAAGCTGTACGAGAAGGTGCGCGCGGAGATCGTCGACACCACGGTCCGCACCGTCGGGCAGGTGGAGCAGGTGCTGGCCGCCTGGCAGGCCTGTGAGCGCCGCCTGAAGTCCGTACGGAGCCCCACGCTCCTCGCGAACCTCCAGGACGTACGCGGGCAACTGGACGCCCTCGTACGGCCGGGCTTCGTGACGGCCGCGGGTGTCCGGCGGCTTCCCGACCTCATGCGCTACCTGGTCGCCGCGGACCGCCGGCTCCAGCAGATGCCGACGAACGTCCAGCGGGACACCAGCCGTATGGAGAAGGTCCACGAGATGCGGGACGAGTACGCCTGGCTCCTTGAGCAGCTGCCCCGGGGCCGTCCCGTGCCGTCCGCGGTCCTGGACATCCGCTGGATGATCGAGGAGCTCCGCGTCAGCTATTTCGCCCACGCGCTCGGCACGGCGTACCCGGTCTCCGACAAGCGGATCGTGAAGGCGATCGACGCGGCAGCGCCGTAACGACCCCCGCACGCTGGGTGAGTTCGCGCGGTGGGCGCACCCTCCTGTAGAGTCTCTTCTCGCAGCGCAACGCAGCAATCGCACTGCGAAACCTGGTCCTGTGGAGCAGCTTGGAGTGCTCGCCACCCTGTCAAGGTGGAGGCCGCGGGTTCAAATCCCGTCAGGACCGCAGCAAGAAGAGAAGGCCCGCATCCCGGCAAGGGACGCGGGCCTTCTGCGATGTGGGAGAGCCCGGGTCCGAGGACCCGGGCTCTCCCGCGTGCGCCCGCGGTCTTGACGGCGTCCCTCTCGCTCGGTACCCAGAAACCAGGGCCCCGCTCTCCGTGCGGCCCCCTGGAGGTGGGGCATGGCGGCATCGGTCAGGCACGAGACGCGGGCGCTGCTCCGTGCGCACCTCGCGGCCGCTTCCTCCTACCGCCATCTGACGCGCCACTGCCCCATCTGCCACCGCCTGCTGCGCCTGGCACTGGACGGCGCCCCAGGAGCCGCTCGGCCGCCCCGGACGCCCCAGGCCCCCGAGGAGGCCGGCAGCGACGAAGCCGGGGACGCCTGCGCCTCGGGAGTGTGACCGCACCCCGGCCCCAACACCCGCCCCACTGTGGGCGGGTGGAGCATGAAGCCCCTAGCGCACATGAGCCAGAGGCAACAAGGACCCTGGCATGTGACGGGTGTCACCGCATGATTTTTTGAAAGCGCGGAACTTACACCTCACCTACAACTGGTCAATTTAATATGTGCAATTGCACCAGTGCCAGAGGGTGCCCACAGGAGATCCGACACCCCTCCCCAGACTCCGACAAGCCCGCTCACAGGACACCCCGTCCGGCCACGCCGTGCGCACAAAAAAGATCGCGCTGGACTCGGCGGAGTCCAGCGCGATCGACGACGCACCCTGTTGTTGGCTTGGAAGCCCGGAGGGGCCTGGGCGAGGGCTCTGTTGGGGCAGAACCCGCGTCGCTTGGAGCCAGGGTTCGGGCGCCGCGGCACGTTGGGGGACGTGCCGGTTTTGCCCGGTTATTCAGTTGTCAGGCCTCGCTGCGCTGCTGCGGGATACCCGCAAGTAGCGCGCGAACCTCAGCCTCGCGGTATCGGCGGTGTCCGCCGAGCGTGCGAATGGAAGTGAGCTTGCCGGCCTTCGCCCACCGCGTGACCGTCTTCGGGTCGACGCGGAACATCGTGGCGACCTCAGCCGGGGTCAGCAGCGGCTCGGCATCAGGGGTGCGAGCGGTCATGAGCGGCCTCCTCGGGAGAACCGAACCTTCTCGGTTCATTCCTCTAAATTCTGCACCTTGACCCGCGTTGCCCGAAATGGCGGACGCGAGTCGAGTCGGTTATAGGACGAACGGCTTGTCCTCGGCACTACAACTACACCATCCGTCCAGCCGCGTAGGCCAAACCGATGGAATTGCCCCTCCAGGTGTTCATCAGCGACGGAAGCCGATGGACCACCCCATAGCGGACAGTCACGCCACCGTGACGATCAGTCACAGGACGATCAGGAGTCATCAGACCCCCCAAAGCGACAGAGTCCTCCCCCGGACTCCTTGTCCTATTTTGGCATGAGGAGGGGCAAGGGACGCAAGGGCCGCGTACGTGCGGTCCGTCACGCTTGACAGCAAACGCCCCGGATCGGGACCTACGTCCCTTGTTGACGAAACCTCAGGACATACCGAGGGGAAACCTCGGTCCGAGGACGAAACCCCAAAACGGGCGCCAGGTCAAACGTCAGTTCGTTACCTGCGTCACGCCGGCCCGGCCGCGCCCCCTGCGGACGTGCCCGCTCCGGCCGCGCTCAGTTCGCCGACCGGCGGTCCCGCACCGACCGCCACCGCTCCACGAGCCGCGCGTACGCCTCGCCCGCCGCGACCCCGTCACCGGTCCGCAGCGCCTCGATGCCCTCGGCCACGTCCGCCGCCGAGTGGTCGTCCTCCAGCTCGCCGCCCGGCAGCGCGTGCACCAGGCCGCCGTAGTCCAGCTCCACCAGCGAACGCGGGTGGAACTCCTCCAGCCAGCGCCCGACGTCCACCAGCCCGTCGATGAGCGGCCCCTCGTCCATGGCCTCCTTGAGCGCCCTGAGCGCCCGCGCGATCCGCCGCCGGGCCTGGACCATCGGCGTGCGGTAGCGCAGCGCCGGAGGGACCTCACCGGAGCCCTTGTCGAAGCGCCGCTCCTCGTCGGAGACCAGCACGAACCAGCTCAGCGGCACCTGCCAGGTCCCGGTGCGGATCCAGGGCCGCGCGTCCGGGTTGCGGGCCAGCCAGCGCTCGTAGTCCTGGGCCGCCTGCTCCCGTACGACCTCCGGCAGCACCGCGTCCAGCACCGGCTCCGGCAGCTCCTCGCCGAGGTCGCCCAGGGCCTGCCAGCCGCGCAGCCGGGTGCGCCACGGGCACACGCACACCACCCCGTCGATCTCCAGCACGAACGCGTCGCCGCTCTCGTGCACCGGCACCGGGATGGGCGGGGTGGGCAGCAAGTCGGCCAGGGAGCGGCGGAGTTCGTCCTGGTAGGTGGGGCGGTCGGGGCGGCGGGCGTACCGCGCCCAGTGGCCGCGCTCCGGTTCCGGGAAGGCGGCCAGTGGCTCGTACACGCGCAGATAGGTCGCGTACGGGACGATCACCGAGGACACCTTGCGCACGCCTGCTCTCTCCCCCGCCGTCTGCCAGGAAAACCCTGCAAATCGTCGCACGGCCGTCCTCCGGGAGGAGGTGATCCCGGGCACTGCGCGGATGGCGGGGCCGCCAGGCCCTAATCTCGTGCTCACAGTGCCCACCACCCTCCCCCACTGCCAAAAGCGCCGGGGGGACCCCACGGGAACTGGTCCCAACCGCCGCTTTTTACTCAGGAGTCACCACAGTGACCGACGTAACCGGCGCGTCTGCTGATGTACTGCACACCCTGTTCCACTCGGACCAGGGGGGTCATGAGCAAGTCGTGCTCTGCCAGGACCGTGCCAGCGGTCTCAAGGCCGTCATCGCCCTCCATTCCACCGCCCTGGGCCCCGCGCTCGGCGGTACCCGCTTCTACCCGTACGCGAGCGAGGCGGAGGCCGTCGCCGACGCGCTGAACCTCGCCCGCGGGATGTCGTACAAGAACGCCATGGCCGGTCTCGACCACGGCGGCGGCAAGGCCGTGATCATCGGCGACCCGGACCGTGACAAGAGCGAGGAGCTGCTCCTCGCCTACGGCCGGTTCGTCGCCTCGCTCGGCGGCCGGTACGTCACCGCGTGCGATGTCGGTACGTACGTCGCCGACATGGACGTCGTGGCGCGGGAGTGCCGCTGGACGACGGGCCGCTCCCCCGAGAACGGCGGCGCCGGCGACTCCTCCGTCCTCACCGCCTTCGGCGTCTACCAGGGCATGCGCGCCTCCGCGCGGCACCTGTGGGGCGACCCCTCGCTGCGCGGCCGCAGGGTCGGCGTCGCGGGCGTCGGCAAGGTCGGCCACCACCTGGTGGAGCACCTGCGGGAGGAGGGCGCCGAGGTCGTGATCACGGATGTGCGCGAGGAGGCCGTACGGCGGATTCTCGACCGGCACGCGGAGGGCGTGAGCGCCGTCGCCGACACCGAGGCGCTGATCCGGGTGGCGGGGCTCGACATCTACGCCCCGTGCGCGCTGGGCGGGGCGTTGGGCGACGACTCCGTGCCGGTGCTCACCGCGGCGATCGTCTGCGGTGCCGCCAACAACCAGCTCGCCCACCCGGGCGTCGAGAAGGACCTCGCCGACCGCGGGATCCTCTACGCGCCGGACTACGTGGTGAATGCCGGCGGGGTGATCCAGGTCGCCGACGAGCTGCACGGGTTCGACTTCGAGCGGTGCCGGGCGAAGGCGGCGGGGATCTACGACACCACGCTGGCCATATTCGCACGTGCGAAGACGGACGGGATTCCGCCGGCCGCCGCGGCCGACCGGATCGCCGAGCAGCGGATGCACGAGGCCGCCGCGGCCCGCCGCGCCGGGTGACCTGACAGCCCTCCAGGGGGTTTGGCCGGTGCCCGCCGACGGGCACTTAGAGAGAACTCTCACGTTCGTCGGCGGGTCGGCCTCCAAGAAGTGGTTAAAATCGCGGTTGACCAGCGGGGACGGGGCACCCTGAGGGTTCTGTGTCCGGGCCCGTGCTGCGGGCGACGTACCGTATGGGCGTGGGCTCAGGTACCGTGGAAGCCCTACGGACCGGTCTCTCCATGGAGAGTCCGTTCCAGATCATGAACGCGTGTCAAGACTCTGGGGCCACCGAGCCCCGTATCCGAGGGGGTCGAGCCATGGGGCGCGGCCGGGCAAAGGCCAAGCAGACGAAGGTCGCCCGCCAGCTGAAGTACAGCAGCGGCGGGACTGACCTCTCGCGCCTGGCCAATGAGCTGGGCGCATCGACCTCGAGCCAGCCGCCGAATGGCGAGCCGTTCGAGGACGACGACGACGAGGAAGACGACCCGTACGCTCAGTACGCGGATCTTTACAACGACGACGATCAGGACGAGGACGACGAGTCCGGTCCCACGTCTCAACGTCGCGGTGCTTGACGATTCAGCTCTGCATTGACCCGGTCCGGCGGTTTCCACCGCCGGACCGGGTTTTGCTCTGCCCTCGTCGACTCAGGTGCCGTGACGGCGGACCGTGACGGTCAGCGGGCGTAGTCGCCGACCAGTTCCGCACCCGTGGTGTGGTCGCCGCGCTCGGTGATCTCGCCGGCGATCCAGGACTCGACCCCGCGGTCGGCCAGGGTCGCCAGGGCCACGTCCGCCGACTCCTCGGGGACGATCGCGATCATGCCGACGCCCATGTTCAGGGTCTTCTCCAGCTCCAGCCGCTCGACGTCACCGGTCCTGCCGACGAGGTCGAACACGGGGGCCGGGGTCCAGGTGGAGCGGTCCACGATCGCGTGCAGACCGTCGGGGATGACGCGGGCCAGGTTGGCGGCGAGTCCGCCGCCCGTGACGTGCGAGTAGGCATGCACGTCGGTGGTGCGGGTCAGCGCCAGACAGTCCAGCGAGTAGATCCTGGTGGGCTCCAGGAGCTCCTCGCCCAGGGTGCGGCCGAACTCCTCGATCCGGGCGTCCAGGGCCAGACCCGCCCGGTCGAGCAGCACATGCCGCACGAGCGAGTACCCGTTCGAGTGAAGACCGGAGGCCGCCATGGCGATCACCGCGTCACCCGTACGGATGCGATCCGGACCGAGCAGCCGGTCGGCCTCCACCACGCCCGTACCGGCGCCGGCGACGTCGAAGTCGTCCGGGCCCAGCAGACCGGGGTGCTCGGCCGTCTCGCCGCCTACCAGGGCGCAGCCGGCGAGGACACAGCCCTCGGCGATGCCCTTGACGATGGCGGCGACCCGCTCGGGGTGGACCTTGCCGACGCAGATGTAGTCGGTCATGAACAGCGGCTCGGCGCCGCACACCACGATGTCGTCCATGACCATCGCGACCAGGTCGTGGCCGATGGTGTCGTAGACGCCCAGCTGCCGCGCGATGTCGACCTTGGTGCCGACGCCGTCGGTCGCGGAGGCGAGGAGCGGACGCTCGTAGCGCTTGAGGGCGGAGGCGTCGAAGAGGCCGGCGAAACCGCCGAGGCCGCCGAGGACCTCGGGGCGCTGCGTCTTCTTCACCCACTCCTTCATCAGCTCTACGGCGCGGTCGCCCGCTTCGATGTCGACGCCGGCAGCCGCGTAGGAAGCCCCAGCGGGGGCAGAGGTCTCAGACATTGCCTGGGATCTTTCGGGTTGGTTTGACGGGGCTTACGGGCGACGGATCGCGTCGGCCGCGGCCGTGGCCGCCGGACCGGCGGCCAGCTCGGTTTCCAGGAGCTGCTTGCCGAGCAGCTCGGGGTCCGGGAGCTCCATCGGGTACACGCCGTCGAAGCAGGCGCGGCAGAGGTTCGGCTTGGCGATGGTGGTCGCCTCGATCATGCCGTCGAGGGAGATGTACGCCAGCGAGTCGGCGCCCAGCGAGGTGCCGATCTCGTCGATGGTCATGCCGTTGGCGATGAGCTCGGCACGGGTCGCGAAATCTATGCCGAAGAAGCAGGGCCACTTCACGGGCGGCGAGGAGATCCGGATGTGGACCTCGGCGGCGCCCGCCTCGCGGAGCATGCGGACCAGGGCGCGCTGGGTGTTGCCGCGCACGATCGAGTCGTCGACGACGACCAGCCGCTTGCCCTTGATGACTTCCTTCAGCGGGTTCAGCTTCAGGCGGATGCCGAGCTGCCGGATCGTCTGCGAGGGCTGGATGAACGTACGTCCGACGTACGCGTTCTTCACGAGACCCGCACCGAAGGGGATGCCGGAGGCCTCCGCGTAGCCGATGGCCGCGGGGGTGCCGGACTCCGGAGTCGCTATCACCAGGTCGGCGTCGACCGGGGCTTCCTTGGCGAGCTTGCGGCCCATCTCCACGCGGGAGAGGTACACGTTCCGGCCGGCGATGTCGGTGTCGGGGCGGGCCAGGTACACGTACTCGAAGACACAGCCCTTGGGCTTCGCATCCGCGAATCGGGAGGTGCGCAGGCCGTTCTCGTCGATCGCGATGAACTCGCCCGGCTCGATCTCTCGGACGTAGGCCGCGCCGCAGATGTCGAGGGCGGCGGACTCGGAGGCGACGACCCAGCCGCGCTCCAGACGGCCGAGGACCAGCGGGCGGATGCCCTGCGGGTCACGGGCCGCGTAGAGCGTGTTCTCGTCCATGTAGACGAGCGAGAAGGCGCCCTGGACCTGCGGGAGGATCCGGATGGACGCCTCTTCGATGGTCAGCGGCTTGCCGTCGTCGTCGACCTGGGCCGCGAGGAGCGCGGTGAGCAGGTCGGTGTCGTTGGTGGCGGCCACCCGGGTGGAACGGCCGTTGGTGTCCTTCGGGAGGTCGGCGACCATCTCGGCGAGCTGCGCCGTGTTGACCAGGTTGCCGTTGTGGCCGAGCGCGATGGAGCCGTGCGCGGTGGCACGGAACGTCGGCTGGGCGTTCTCCCACACGGAGGCGCCGGTGGTCGAGTAGCGGGCGTGACCGACCGCGATGTGACCCTGGAGCGATCCGAGCGAGGCCTCGTCGAAGACCTGGGACACGAGGCCCATGTCCTTGAAGACGAGGATCTGGGAGCCGTTGCTGACCGCGATTCCCGCGGATTCCTGGCCTCGATGCTGGAGGGCGTAGAGCCCGAAGTAGGAGAGCTTGGCGACCTCTTCGCCCGGAGCCCAGACACCGAAGACGCCGCAAGCGTCCTGGGGGCCCTTCTCACCGGGGAGCAGGTCGTGGTTGAGTCGTCCGTCACCACGTGGCACGTCCCCGAGTGTAGGCGAGGTCGACCACTGGTCCGAATTGGCGAATGCCCTGCCCTGAGCTGCGGTAAAGGATCACTCGACGGTCACTTGGCGACGACCGCGGTGACGACGGCGTCGTTTTCGCTGGTCAGCGAGAGAGTCCGATGATCGATCTCGTAGCTGACCGTGCTGTCGAACAGACGCAGCAGGTCCTTCTCCACGGTCATGAGTGAGGCGTCGCACATCATTCGGGTAGTGGAGGGCGCGCCCAGGGTGATATGTCCGTCGCTGACCGTGGCCTTGGCGTTCACCTTGTTGCAGCCGAGGCTGCCGGCGACCGTGCCGGCCTTCCGGTCGAAGGTCAGGTGCGCTTTGCTCTTGGCGGCGGGCGAGGTGACCTGCCACTTCGTGCCGTAGAGGGCGGCGTCGGTCGCCTTGGTGAGGTCGACGCGGTCGCCGGCCTCGGTGGTGAGCGTCATGCGGCCGTCCTCGACCTCGGTCTTCAGGGCGCCGTCCGCGAGGGTGCGGGCGAGGGTCCGCTCGAAGTCCATGGGCCCGTCCTCGCAGGCCATCCCGGTCGAGGTGGGGTCGCTGAGGCGGATGCTGTCGCCCTCGACGGCGGCGGTCGCGCTGAAGTGGTTGCAGCCGTAGTTGCCGGCCGCCTTGCCGTCGGCGATCTCCACGTGTGCGTCGGAGGGGGCGCGGTGGGTGGTGCCGTCGACGGTGACGCTGTCGATGCTCCAGTGCACGCCGGTCACGTTCGGGGCCGCGCCCACGGAGCCGCCGTCGGCCTTCTCGTCGCCGCAGGCCGCGGCGAACGGGACGAGGGCCACGGCCGCGGCGAGGGCCAGTCGTCGCTTCTTCCTGTCCTTCTGTGTGTCCGTCTGCCTGTACATGCCGATTCGACGGGGCGGGTGGGGTGGTTGGTTCCCCTCGGGTGGGATCGCTTCCTCTCAGCCGAGGAGCGGCAGCAGTCCGCCCAGGTCGGCCCGTTCGCCGCTCGCGTCGACCTTCGCCTCGTCGAGCGCGTCCGTCCAGGCCAGGCGCCCGGTGGCGAGCCGGATCCAGGTCAGCGGGTCGGTCTCGACGACGTTCGGTGGGGTGCCGCGGGTGTGCCGCGGGCCTTCGACGCACTGCACGACGGCGTACGGCGGGATCCGTACCTCGGTGGAGCCGCCGGGGGCCTTCACGGCGAGGGTGTCGGCGAGCAGGCGGGTGGCGGCGGCGAGGGCCTGGCGGTCGCAGGGGATGTCGAGGCCGGGGACGGCCGCGTTCAGGTCGTCGGTGTGGACGACGAGTTCGACGGTACGGGTGACCAGGTAGGCGTCGAGCGACAGGGCGCCCGCGCTGGTCGCGAGCAGCCGGGTGCCGGGGTGGTCGGCGAGGCGGGCGGTGAAGCGCCGCTCCACGTCGGCGAGGTGGGCGCTGAGGTCGGGGTTCCGCTCGGCGAGTTCGCGGGCGTGGTCGGCGATGTCCCCGGCGTCGGCGCCGATCGCGTGCGCCCAGTCGAGGAGCACGCCGTCCGGCTTCGGCGGGGCGGGCTCGTCGAGCAGGCGTACGACGGCCCCGAGGGCCATGCCGACATGCGCGGCCAGCTCCCGCACGGTCCAGTCCCCGAGCCGGGTCGGCAGCGCGGCCTGCTCGGGAGTGAGGGTGCCGACGGCAGCCCGGACGTTTCCGAACTGGGCCAGGACCGCGGTGCGGGTCCGGGCGGGGTCGTAGGTGCGGGCGCGCTTCTTGGCCGGTGGCATGGGGGCCAGCCTAGGCGGGCCGGGGTGCCGGGACAGGGGCGTCGAAGATCTCGCGGTTCTTCGGGACGCCGAGGTCCTGCCAGCGGAAGGGGATGCCGTGGGCGGTGTCCGGGTCGGGGCCGTCCATCAGCTGGAAGTGGAGGTGCGGTTCGCTGGAGTTGCCGGAGTTCCCGCAGTCGGCGAGCCGCTGTCCGGTGCGGACGGGGTCGCCGGGGGCGAATTGGAGCGAGCCGCGGCGCAGGTGGGCGTAGAGGGCGTACGTCCCGTCGCCCAGGTCGAGGACGACGTGGTTGCCGAGGATCCGGCCGACGCCGATCATCTCGCGGACCGCGCCCTCGATCAGGAAGAGATAAAGGAGGCCGGACAGGGAGGTGCGGCTGAGGTGGTCGCGGCGGCCGTCGGCGACCCGGACGACCGTGGCGTCGGCGACCGCCAGGACGGGGGCGCCGTAGCCGGGGAAGTCCTCGGCGCCGCGGGCGAGCGGCCACAGGGCGTGGAAGCCGGGGCGGGCGCCCGGTTCGGGTTCGGCGACGATGTCGATGGCGTACGTCTGGCCGTAGGCGTGGGTGCCGTGGCTCGGGGTGCGGTCGGCGGGGCTGTTCAGCGCGGACCAGCGGCCGGTGACCGGTGGGGCGGTCTCGACGGGGGTGCGGGGGGTCCGGTCGCGGCCGGCCCGGTTCAGGACGAAGACCAGGACGTACGCGAGGACCAGGGGCACCAGGTCCCACCAGGCGGGATAGGTCAGGTCGAGCCAGACGTGGGCCACGACCAGGGCGAGGAAGCCGATCAGGAGCAGGCGGAAGGTCGTCATACCGAGCTTGCGTACGGACATCGTTCCCCCAGTGCGTTCGGGGCGGATCGGGGCGGTTCTTCTCGGCTCAGGGCAGGCCCGCGGAGAGCGCCACCAGCAGGGGCACGACCCGGGCCGGTGGCACCTCGTGGCGGCCCCGGCCGGTGGTGTGCAGCCAGCCCGAAGCGGTCAGTTGGCGCAGGTGGTGGTAGATCTGGCCGGTCGTGCCGAGCTCGTCCAGTTCGGCGAGTTCGGCGGCGGTGCGGCGACCGCCGAGGATCTCGCGGAGCAGCCGCAGCCGGACGGGGTGGCCGAGCGCCGCGAACGATTCGGCGGCCCGCGTCCAGTCGTCGTCGAGCAGGCCCTCGGTCAGGGCGCCGTGCTGCCAGTCGTACCGCTCGCCGGTCGGCAGCCGGACGGCACCGGCGAACAGGACCCCGCCCTCGGTCGCCCGGAGCGCCGTGAGCTGTTCCTTCAGCCCTTCCAGGGCCCAGAAGTCCCCGTCACCGAGCCGCGGCGCACCACTGCCGACGCCTTCGAGCACGGCGAGGCGACGCTCCAGCTCGCTGACACGGTCTTCGAGTTCCACACCCTCCAGATTACGGAACTACGTAATTACGTCAACCCCGTACCGAGTGAGACTCCCTCGACACGCACGAAGGCCCCGCCCGGACTCGGCGAGTCCGGGCGGGGCCTTCCACGCTTGCTTACGCGAGCAGCGCCGGGATCGTCCGCTCGTGTACCTCGCGCAGTTCCTCCAGGGAGAGTTCGAACTCGCCCTGGAGCTCGATCGTGGCACCGTCGACGACGCCGATGCGGGTGACGGGGAGGCCCCGGGCGCCGCACATGTCGTTGAAACGGAGCTCCTCGGAGCGGGGGACGGCCACGACAGCGCGGCCGGCCGACTCGGAGAAGAGGAGGGTGAAGGCGTCCAGGCCGTCGGGGACGATCAGGCGCGCGCCCTTCTCACCGAGCAGCGCCGACTCGACGACCGCCTGGATCAGACCGCCGTCGGACAGGTCGTGCGCGGAGTCGATCATGCCGTCGCGGGACGCGGAGATCAGGATCTCGGCGAGCAGCCGCTCGCGCTCCAGGTCGACCTTCGGGGGCAGCCCGCCGAGGTGGTCGTGCACGACCTGCGACCAGGCCGAGCCGCCGAACTCCTCGCGGGTGTCGCCGAGGAGGTAGAGGAGCTGGCCCTCTTCCTGGAAGGCGACGGGCGTGCGGCGGGCGACGTCGTCGATGACGCCGAGGACCGCGACCACCGGGGTCGGGTGGATGGCGACCTCGCCCGTCTGGTTGTACAACGACACGTTGCCGCCGGTCACCGGGGTGCCCAACTGCTGGCAGGCGTCGGCCAGTCCACGGATCGCCTCCGCGAACTGCCACATCACCGCCGGGTCCTCGGGCGAGCCGAAGTTCAGGCAGTCGGAGACGGCGAGGGGCTTGGCGCCGGTCGTCGCCACGTTCCGGTACGCCTCCGAGAGCGCCAACTGGGCGCCCGCGTACGGGTCCAGCTTCGCGTACCGGCCGTTGCCGTCCGTCGCGATGGCGACGCCGAGCCCGGTCTCCTCGTCGATGCGGATCATGCCCGAGTCCTCGGGCTGGGCGAGGACCGTGTTGCCCTGCACGAAGTGGTCGTACTGGGAGGTGATCCAGGACTTGGAGGCCTGGTTCGGGGAGCCCACCAGCTGCAGGACCTGGGACTTGAGCTCCTCCGAAGTCGAAGGCCGCGCAAGCTTGTTGGCGTCGTCCGCCTGGAGCGCGTCCTGCCAGGACGGGCGGGCGTAGGGGCGCTCGTAGACCGGGCCGTCGTGCGCGACCGTACGCGGGTCGACGTCGACGATCTTGCCGCCGTGCCAGAAGATCTCGAGCCGGTCGCCGTCGGTGACCTCACCGATCACCGTGGCGATGACGTCCCACTTGTCGCAGATCTCCAGGAAGCGGTCGACCTTCTCCGGCTCGACGACCGCGCACATGCGCTCCTGCGACTCGCTCATGAGGATCTCCTCGGGCGAGAGCGTGGAGTCGCGCAGCGGTACGTCGTCCAGGGTGACGCGCATGCCGCCGGAGCCGTTGGACGCCAACTCACTGGTGGCGCAGGACAGTCCGGCCGCGCCGAGGTCCTGGATGCCGACGACGAGCTTCTCGGCGAAGGCTTCCAGGGTGCACTCGATGAGGAGCTTCTCCTGGAAGGGGTCGCCGACCTGGACCGCGGGGCGCTTGGAGGGCTTCGCGTCGTCGAAGGTCTCGCTCGCCAGGATCGAGGCGCCGCCGATACCGTCGCCACCCGTGCGGGCCCCGTACAGGATGACCTTGTTGCCCGAGCCGGACGCCTTCGCGAGGTGGATGTCCTCGTGCCGCATCACGCCGATGGCACCGGCGTTGACCAGCGGGTTGCCCTGGTAGCAGGCGTCGAAGACGACCTCGCCGCCGATGTTCGGCAGGCCCAGGCAGTTGCCGTAGCCGCCGATGCCGGCGACGACACCGGGGAGCACCCGCTTGGTGTCCGGGTGGTCCGCCGCACCGAAGCGCAGCGGGTCGACGACCGCCACCGGGCGGGCGCCCATCGCGATGATGTCGCGCACGATGCCGCCGACACCCGTGGCCGCGCCCTGGTAGGGCTCCACGTACGAGGGGTGGTTGTGCGACTCGACCTTGAAGGTGACCGCGTAGCCCTGGCCGACGTCGACGACGCCCGCGTTCTCGCCGATGCCGACGAGCAGCGCGTCGGACTGCGGGGCCTTCTCGCCGAACTGGCGCAGGTGCACCTTCGACGACTTGTACGAGCAGTGCTCGGACCACATGACGGAGTACATGGCGAGCTCGGCACCGGTGGGCCGGCGGCCGAGGATCTCGACGACCCGCTCGTACTCGTCCTTCTTCAGGCCGAGTTCGGCCCAGGGCAGCTCGACGTCGGGGGTCGCGGCCGCGTGCTCGACCGTGTCCAGAGGCGTCCGGCTCATGCGTTGACCAGCTTCTTGAGGATCGAGGTGAAGAAGGGAAGACCGTCGGTGCGGCCCGACCCGATCAGGGGCTCGACGGCGTGCTCCGGGTGCGGCATGAGGCCCACGACGTTCCCGGCCTCGTTGGTGATGCCGGCGATGTCGTTGAGCGAGCCGTTCGGGTTGCCGTACCCGTCAGCGGTATCGCCGCTGACCAGGTACCGGAAGGCGACCCGGCCCTCGGCCTCCAGCTTGTCCAGCGTGAACCGGTCGGCGACGTAGCGGCCGTCCATGTTCTTGAGCGGGATGCTGATCTCCTGGCCCTGCTCGTAGTCGCTGGTCCAGACGGTGTCGGCGTTCTCCACCCGCAGCTTCTGGTCCTTGCAGATGAAGTGCAGGTGGTCGTTGCCGAGCATCCCGCCCGGGAGGAGGTGGGCCTCGGTGAGGACCTGGAAACCGTTGCAGATACCGAGGACGGGGAGGCCGCCCTTCGCCTGCTCGATGACGGTCTCCATCACCGGGGAGAAACGGGAGATGGCCCCGGCGCGCAGATAGTCGCCGTACGAGAAACCACCGGGGAGAACGACCGCGTCGACCTGGTGGAGGTCCTTGTCCTTGTGCCAGAGGGCGACCGGTTCGGCGCCCGCGAGGCGGATCGCGCGCTGTGTGTCCCGGTCGTCGAGGCTGCCCGGGAAAGTGACGACGCCAATACGAGCGGTCACTTCGCGGCCTCCGCGACTTCCTCCACCTTGACGGTGAAGTCCTCGATGACGGTGTTGGCGAGGAAGGATTCCGCAAGATCGTGGATGCGGGCGAGCGCGGCCTCGTCGACCGGTCCGTCAACCTCGAGTTCGAATCGCTTTCCCTGACGTACGTCCGAGACGCCTTCGAAACCCAGCCGCGGCAGTGCGCGCTGCACCGCCTGGCCCTGGGGGTCGAGGATCTCCGGCTTGAGCATGACGTCGACTACGACGCGTGCCACGGGCACTCCCGGTGGTGTGGTGCTGAGCAGCTTCCTGCAGGTGTCTCCAACAGGTGGCTTCAGACTACCCGTACAAAATTTCTACGCGAGTAGAGTTGGAGGAAACTACGTGATGGCCGTCACGATCCGGTTGCGGACCGGCATCGGAAGGGCGCCTTCACGAAAAGTTCAGGGAAAGATCCCGAATCGATGCACGGGAGCTATTGCGCGGGGGACACGCGGACAGATTTAGTCGGGCTTCACATTGCAATGCTCGGCACTGTACAAATGAATTGCCATTAGCCGATACTTTGCCCAATAACAGGCGGACAGTCGACATCCGTGTGACGTCCTGGCACGTCACCACAGAGATGTCGCACGAAGGGACCGATATTCGTGGCGCAGCGTGTCGTAGTCACTCTCTTTGACGACATCGACGGCTCGGAAGCGGCGGAAACGATCGCCTTCGGACTCGACGGCAAGTCGTACGAGATCGACCTGAACCAAGCCAATGCCGAGAAACTGCGTAAGGCGCTGGAGCCGTACCTGGAGGCCGGCCGGAAGCGGTCGAGGTCCGGCAAGGCGTACAAGCAGACGGAGGTCGCCCCCGACCCGGCGGCCGTCCGGGCCTGGGCCCAGGCCAACAAGATGGACGTCCCGGCGCGCGGCCGGATCCCCAAGAAGGTCTACGAGGCGTTCTCCGCCGCACAGTGATCCCGGGCCGACGGCTGGTCACCGGCCCCTCGGGAGACCCGACTTGCGTTGCACCCCACCTGGTCAGCTAGAGTCTGGAGCACGCCGAGGGGCAAGGCCGAAAGGCCCGGCTCCGAGGTACACGCGGGTGTAGTTCAGTAGTAGAACATCCCCCTTCCAGGGGGAAGGCGCAGTGTGCAATTCCTGTCACCCGCTCTGCACCGCCGATCTGACCGCTCTTGTGGATCAGGTAGGCTGGTGCCCGCGCCGATCGGTGAAAGCCGGTCGGAGGCAATGCGGACGTAGCTCAGTTGGTAGAGCGCAACCTTGCCAAGGTTGAGGTCGCCAGTTCGAACCTGGTCGTCCGCTCTGTTGCAGGAAAGACCCCCGGTCACTGACCGGGGGTCTTTCTCGTGTGCCCGTCTCCGTGCACCCGGCGACCGATGCCGTCTGACATTTGTCATGTCGAGTGATGACAGTCCGCACTGCTGCCGGGCCCGCCGGGGCGGAACGCTGAAGGCATGGACACCAACGAACACGAACACGTGATTGAGGTCACTGACCTGCGGCGTGTGTACGGGGGCGGGTTCGAGGCGGTGCGCGGCATCTCCTTCTCCGTGGGCCGCGGCGAGGTCTTCGCCCTGCTGGGCACCAACGGGGCGGGCAAGACGTCCACGGTCGAACTGCTGGAAGGGCTCGCCCGGCCGGCCTCGGGACAGGTGCGGGTCCTCGGCCGTGATCCCCACGACGAGCGGGACGTCGTACGGCCCCGGACCGGGGTGATGTTGCAGGAGGGCGGGTTTCCCTCCGAGCTGACCGTCGCCGAGACCGCCCGGATGTGGGCGGGCTGCGTGAGCGGCGCCCGCCCCACCGCGGACGTGCTCGCGCGGGTCGGCCTGGAGCGCCGGGCCGGCGTGCGGGTGAAGCTGTTGTCCGGAGGCGAACGGCGGCGCCTGGACCTGGCGCTCGCCCTGCTCGGCGAACCCGAGGTGCTGTTCCTCGACGAGCCGACGACCGGCCTGGACGCCGAAGGGCGCCGGGAAACCTGGGAGTTGGTGCGGGCGCTGCGCGACGGCGGGACGACCGTACTGCTCACCACGCACTACCTGGAAGAGGCCGAGGACCTTGCCGACCGGCTCGCCATCCTGCATGAGGGGCGGATCGCGGCCACCGGGACACCGGCCGAGGTGACCGCCGCCCAGCCCTCCCGGATCTCCTTCGAACTGCCCCCCGGCTACCTCCTCGGGGACCTGCCGCCGCTCGGCCGGCTCGGGATCTGCGGCCACGAGGTCGAGGGGAACGTCGTACGGCTGCGGACGCGGGAGTTGCAGCGGGCCGCCACCGGAGTGCTGGTGTGGGCCGAGGCGGCGGGGGTCGAGCTGGGCCGCCTCGACGTGCGGTCGGCATCACTGGAGGAGGCCTTCCTGGGGATCGCCCGGGAAGCGGCCGTCGAGACTGTCGAGGAGTACGCGGCATGAGTGCGACCGTCACCACCACCGCGGCGGGGCGCGTCGCGGCCCTCGCCCGGGCCGAACTGATCCTGTTCGGGCGGAGCAAGGCCGTGCTCCTCACGGCGCTGCTGGTGCCGCTGGTACTGCCGCTCAGCACCCGGTCGGCGATCGAGGGCACGGACCTCGGCCAGTACGGACTGAGCGTCGGGCTGGTGCTGCTGACCGGCGCCATCGGGTTCTCGCTGCTGTTCGCCGTGTACTCGGCGCTCGTGAGCGTCTTCGTGACACGGCGCGAGGAACTCGTCCTCAAGCGGCTGCGCACCGGCGAGCTGCGGGATCCGGAGATCCTGGCCGGGGCCGCGCTGCCCGCCGTCACCACGGGGCTGGTGCAGTCCCTGCTGGTGGCGGTGGGATGCTCCGTCCTGCTCGATGTGCCCGCCCCGAAGGCGCCCCAGCTCGCGGTGCTCGGGCTCGTCCTGGGCCTGCTGATGTGCGCGGTGCTGGCCGCCGTCACGGCGAGCCTGACCCGGACCGTGGAGAGCGCCCAGATCACCTCGATGCCGCTGATGCTGGCCTCGATGGTGGGCTCCGGGATCGCCGTACCGCTGGAGGTCATGCCCGACCGGGCGGTGACCGTGCTCGAACTGCTGCCGCTGACACCGGTGATGACGCTGGTGCGCGGCGGATGGACCGGTGACCTCTCGGCGTACGAGACGATCGGGCCCTTGATGACGGCGCTGGCCTGGACCGCGCTGGGCGTGTTTGCTGTACAGCGGTGGTTCCGGTGGGAACCGCGGCGCTGAGGAACGCGGACGGGAGCACGGGCATGCGCGGGCCGGGCAGGTGGTGGCGGCGGAAGAGCACGCCGGCGAAGGTGGAGACCTACACACGGTCGACGTTCCATTTCCTGACGACGGTGGAAGCCGGGATGTTCGGGATCGTGGCGTTCAGCGGGGTCGAACCGTGGTTCTCGGCCTGGCTGCTGATCGGCGTGGGCACGCACGCGGTGGTCTGTTCCCTGACCGCGTCACGGGCGCTGGACTGGACCCGTGGCCGCCGTGCCCGGCCCGTGCGGCTGATGTGGGCGCTCGGCCTGATCAGCGCCGCGGTCGCCGGTTCGGCCCTGGCGATCTCCGAGCACGGATCGACCGGCGAGAGCACGGAGGGCGCCGCGGGCGGGGTCTTCGGGATCGCCCTGATCTACGGCGGGGGCACGCTCGCGCTCGGCCTGAGCGACCGACGACAGGTGTACGCGCTCGTCGGGTCCGCCGGGGCCGTCGCCTGCGCGGTGTCGCTCGCCATGGGCTCCCCCGCCGCCGCCGTGCTGGTCTCGACGCTGTCCGTGCTGCTCGGCTGCGGGGTCCTCGCCCTCAGCTCCGTGTTCTCCGTCTGGCTCCTCGACGCCGTCTACGAACTCGACGCGGCCCGCGAGACCCGGGCCCGGCTCGCCGTCGCCGAGGAACGGCTGCGGTTCGGACGGGACCTGCACGACGTCATGGGGCGCAACCTCGCCGTGATCGCCCTCAAGAGCGAGCTGGCCGTGCAGCTGGCGCGGCGCGGCAGGGCCGAGGCCGTCGACCAGATGAACGAGGTGCAGCGGATCGCGCGGGAGTCGCAGCGCGAGGTGCGGGACGTCGTACGGGGCTACCGGGAGGCCGACCTCGGGACCGAGATCGCCGGTGCGCACGGGGTGTTGACGGCCGCCGGCATCCGGTGCGAGGTGACCGGCAGCGAGCCCGCCGGGCTGCCCGGCGCGGTGCGGTCGGCGCTCGCGTGGGTGGTGCGGGAGACGACGACCAACGTGCTGCGGCACGGGGACGCCGTCTGGTGCGCGGTCGGGGTCCGGGTCGCCGAGGGACGGGTGGTGCTGACGGTGGAGAACGACGGGGCCGCTCCGACGCCCCGGACGTCCTCCGGTGCTTCGGGTGCCTCCGGCGTCCCCGGGGTCTCTGGGGTTCCCGAGGTCTCCGGTGCCGACCTGGTCGTGGAGGGCTCGGGGCTGACCGGGCTGCGGGAGCGGCTGGCCGCGGTGGAGGGGACGTTGGAGGCGGGCCGCACCGGGGGCGGGGTGTTCCGGGTGGTGGCTCAGGTGCCGCTGATGACGGTCGACACGAGTGAGGTCATGGCATGACGTCTCCGGTACGCCTTCTCCTCGCCGACGACGAGCACCTCATCCGGGGTGCTCTCGCCGCGCTGCTCGCGCTGGAGGACGACCTCGTCGTCGTGGCCGAGGCGGCGACGGGGCCCGAGGCGCTGGCGATGGCGCGGGCCCACGCGCCCGATGTCGCCGTACTGGATCTGCAGATGCCCGGCGCCGACGGTGTGAAGGTCGCCACATCGCTACGGGCCGAGCTGCCCGACTGCCGGGTGCTGATCGTGACCGGCCACGGCCGGCCCGGACATCTGAAGCGGGCCCTTGAGGCGGGTGTGCGCGGTTTCGTCCCGAAGACCCTCAGCGCGCGGCGGCTCGCGGAGATCATCCGTACCGTGCACGCGGGAAACCGTTACATCGACCCCGAGTTGGCCGCCGACGCGATCTCCGCCGGGGACTCCCCGCTGACCGCGCGGGAGGCGGAGGTCCTTGAGCTCGCCGCGGACGGGGCGCCCGTCGCGGAGATCGCCGAGCGGGCCGCGCTGTCGCAGGGGACCGTACGGAACTATCTGTCGTCGGCCGTCTCCAAGCTCGGGGCGGAGAACCGTCACACGGCGGCGCGGCTCGCCCGCGAGCGAGGTTGGGTATAGTTGCTCTCGCGCCACGGCGCAGCGCGGACGTAGCTCAGTTGGTAGAGCGCAACCTTGCCAAGGTTGAGGTCGCCAGTTCGAACCTGGTCGTCCGCTCCATCGAGAAGCCCCCGGTTTTCACCGGGGGCTTCTCGCGTGGTGCTACGCCCAGTTCAGGCCCGTCAGGCGCTCGTACGCCTCCACGTACTTGGCGCGGGTCGCGGCCACCACCCGCTCGGGCAGCGGCGGCGGAGGCTGCTCGCTCCCGCGGTCCCAGCCGGACTCCGCCGAGGTCAGCCAGTCACGGACGTACTGCTTGTCGTACGACGGCTGCGCGCGGCCAGGCTCCCACTGCTCGGCCGGCCAGAAGCGCGAGGAGTCCGGGGTGAGGATCTCGTCCGCGAGGACCAGGGTCTCCCCCTCGAAGCCGAACTCGAACTTGGTGTCCGCGAGGACGATCCCGCGGTCCCGGGCGATGTCCCGCCCCCGCGAGTAGACCGCGAGGGTCGCCTGACGCAGCTGGGCGGCGGTGTCGGCGCCCACCTGGCGGGCGACCTCCTCGTAGGAGACGTTCTCGTCGTGCTCACCGACCTCGGCCTTGGTGGCCGGGGTGAAGATCGGGGCGGGGAGTTCACTGCCGTCGGCCAGGCCCTCGGGGAGGGCGAGGCCGCAGACCGTGCGGGACGCGTTGTACTCGACCAGGCCGGAGCCGGTGAGGTAGCCGCGGGCCACGCACTCCACCGGGACCATCCGGAGCGACTTGCAGACCAGGGTGCGGCCGGCCCACGCGGCGGGGGCGCCGGCGGGCAGGTCGGTGCTCAGCACGTGGTGGGGGATCAGGTCGGCGAGCTGATCGAACCACCACAGGGACAGCTGGGTGAGCACCCGCCCCTTGTCGGGGATCTCGGTCGGCAGCACCCAGTCGTAGGCGGAGATGCGGTCGCTGGCGACCATCACGAGGTCGCCCGCCTCGTTCTGGTACAGCTCGCGCACCTTGCCGGTGTGCAGGTGGACCAGGCCCGGAACCTGAAGCGGCTCGGGCTTTTCGACGAATCCGGACACGGTTCCTCCCCGTGGTTCTGTCCAACTGGGTCGATTCTCCCGTACGGGGGAGCGGTCCCGGACGGCGGGACCGGTGGGTGGACGGTCAGTCACGTTTGCAGATGCGGTCGAGCAGGTTCGCGGTGGCCCGCTGGACCCGGGTGTCGACGTGGCCGGGGCGGTCCAGCGACGGCGACCACGCGAACGTTCCGGACGCGAAGACCAGGGCGCCGGAAGGGGCGCGGTAGAGGGAGGTCTCCTGGTGCCGGAGGGTGCCCTCGCTGTCGGCGTACGGGGAGTGCGCGAGCAGGATGCGGTCGTCGTGCTCGGGCAGCGGGGTGCGCGGGAAGTAGCGGTCGGCCTCGCCCGCGACCAGGCCCTCGATCTCGTCGCCCTCGTGCGCGCCGGTCGCCTCCCACATCCAGTGGCCGGCGTTGCGCACGATCAGCGGGTGCGGCTCGGGGACCCGGCCGGCGTACTGGATGCCGACCACCTGCTGCTCCGGCCGGTCGATCTCGCGCCAGAGCACGGACTTGCCCGGTCCTCTGCGCTTGCGGCAGGTGAGCAGACGGTCGGGGACGCCTGACGGGGAGGGGCCCAGCTCCACCTGCCAGTACATGGTGTTGGCGGAGAGGAAGACCAGGCTGGTGCCGTACTCGCGGGCCCGCTCGACCGTGCGGCGCATGGTTGTCGACCAGTACTCGTCGTGGCCGGGGAAGACCAGGCCGCGATAGCGGGTGGGGTCGACACGGCCGGCGTGCAGATCGCGGGCGTCCGCGTAGGCGAGGTCGTAGCCGTAGCGCTCGGCCCAGCGGATGAAGTCGTAGGCGTGGCCCACATGCAGGGGGAGGCCGGCGCCCGCGTACGGGCGGTCGAAGGAGAGCGTCGTCGCGGCGTCGGCCTCGCCGAGCAGTCGGCCGTCCTCGTCCCAGGCGTGGTAGAGGCTGGCGCCGGTACGGCCGTCCTCCGGGAAGAGGTTGTACGCCTGCCAGGTGATGTCGGGCAGGACCAGCAGCAGGTCGGCCGGGTGGTCGTCGCGGACGGTGAACGGGATGTGCGAGCGGTAGCCGTCGGCGGTGGTGAGGACGGCGACATACGCGCCGATGCTCCAGTAGCTCGGGACCTGCAGGCGCCAGGACAGCCACCAGTGATGGCAGGAGACCGTACGGTCCGCCGTCAGCGGCGGGGGCTGGACGATGCCGGACAGCCGCGGGCTGCTGGTGATCTTCGCGGCGCCGTCACCGCCGTAGTGACCGATGCGGTAGATGTCGATGCCGAACGCCTGCGGCGGGTCGACGCTGATGTGGAAGTCGACGGCCTCGCCGGGGGCGACCGCTCCGGTGGAGATGAAGCCCTTGATCTGCCGGCGGACGTCGTCGGCGGAGCGGGGGCCTCCGGCGGTTCGGGGGGCGGGGAGGCGGGGGTCTTCGCGGGGCGACCGGTTCGGCAGGGCCGTCTGGGACGCGTGAGGTGCCTGTGCCGGTGGGGCCGTCGGCCGCTCGGGGGCGTCCACGTACCAGGCGACGACCTGGCCGGTGTCGCCGAAGTACGTCTCCGTGCCGCGGAGCCAGGGGACGGGACCCAGGCCGAAGGGGTCCGTCACGGCGTGTGCGAGTGCGCCCGACTCCCAGCGGCGGATCTGCTGCGAACCCATGGTCGCTGCCCTCCCTCACGCCCCCGTGCATTCGTGTCATGTACCTGTCTTGTGCCGCACGCTCGTGCCCTGCGCCCGATCGGTCCCAGCACATCACATTACGCACGCAGCCGGTCACTACTCGTTGCGAATTGGCCGGAAGTGGAACCGCGAGATCCGGTACGTGGCATACGACGGGGCGCGTTCCCACGACCGTCCCGGCGCCGTCGGTCAGACGAGGCGGACCGGCTTCTCCGGGCGTATGCCGGACTCGACCAGCCATGCCTGGAGGGGGGCGGGGTCGCCGTCCTCCACCAGGCTGAGGACGCGGGGGGCCAGATCGGCCGCCCGTTCGCCGTTGACCATGAGGGAAGGGCCGTCCAGCCAGTCGAGGCCCGGGGTCGCGCCGGCGGTGTCCATCGCGGCGCAGCAGACCATCGCGGTGACGTGGTCGGTGAGCAACTCGCGTGCGGTACGGGGTGGTTGGAGGGGGAAGAGGGGGAGCATGCCGTCGTCCCAGAAGGCGATGTCGGGACTGCCCGCGTTGCCCTGGCCGGGGTTGGCCCGGTCGTTGCGGCCACTCTGGCCGCTCTGGGACGCGTTCCCCGCAGCGGAGGCCTCTTCGCGGGCGACTTCGGCGCTGAGGCGGGCGGCGAGAGCGGTGCCGTTCTCCGTGCCGCCGGGGACGTCGTCGTCGAGGTCGGTGAGACGGGTGAGGTCGGCGGGGGTGTCGGGGGCGGGGGTGACGGTGGTCTGGTCGGTCGCCGTCGGGTCCGTGGCCGTCGGGTCGGTCAGGTGGGCCATGACGCGGGCCAGGGTCGGGCCGTCGGGGTCCGGGGAGAGGGGGTCGGGGGCTCGGCGTACGCCCAGGGCGTCCAGGACGCGGTGGAGGCGGGCCGCGTCGGTGCGCCACTTGCGGTCGACGACCTCGTCCGGGTACTCCTGCCAGTCCACCGGGGCCCAGTCCCGGCCCGGCTCGGCGGGGCCTCCGTGGAAGAGGCGGGCGGCGAGCAGCGAGGTCGCCTCGTCCATCGCGCCGGGCTCTTCGAGCAGGTCGCAGGCGGGGCGCTCGCCCAACCGGGAGGCGAAGCCCTCGGCCAGCCGGTCACGCCGGGAGAGTTCGGTGAGGGCCGCGACGACGCCCGCGTCCAGCCGGGAGGGCCAGCGGCCCATCCGCCAGGCGGGCAGCGCGACCCGGGTCAGCAGCCGGTCCCAGCCGGCGTACGCGAGGCCGACCTGTTCCTGGGCGACGATCCTGAGGCCGTAGTCCACAGCCTGTGCACGCTCGGCGGCCGCGGCGGCCACCCCGCGCTCCATCTCGGCGGCATGGCCGCGGCAGCTGCGCAGCAGCAGGCGGGTCACCCAGCCGATCCCGGCGAGCGCCGGGCGGAGGAGGACGCTGCGGCCGGGTGCCGAGGTCACGGCCACCGCAGCGTCCAGGCCTCGTACGAAGCGGCGGGCCGCGGCTATGTCCGGGTGCGCCGAGGGTCCCGTACCGGCGACGACCGGGGCGAGGACCGCGCGCAGTTCACCCACCCGCATCCACCACAGGAACGGGGAGCCGATGACCAGGACGGGCGCGGCGGCGGCACGGCGCTGCGGGCCGCGGACGCCCGCAATCTCGTCGTGGTCCTCGCGCGGGGGCGGGCCGTGGGACGGGTGGGTACGGTCCTCCAGCCAGCTGTCGCAGTCCGGGGTCAGGGCTATCGCGGAGGGTGCGGGGACGTCCAGGCGGTCGGCGAGGTCGCGCACCATGCGGTAGAGGTCGGGGGCCGACTCCTCGGCGATCGCCACCGTGGGGCTGACGGCGGGGCGGGCGCGGGCGACGACCAGGGCGACACCGGCGGCGGCGAGCAGGACGAGCACGGCGGCCACGGACATCGCCCACCGCGCGGTCTGCCAGCCCGGACCCACGAGATGCCCGGTGGAGTCGCCGGCGAGCAGCACCACGGCGACGGCCGCGGGCAGCAGCGCGACGGCCAGCGCCCGGCTGCGGACCCGCAGCACGGCCAGCGCCCGGGATCGCGCGGACTGCGCACCCGCCTCCACACCCATACCGGTCATGACCGGACCTCGCCCCCTCCTTGCCGTCCTGCCCGCCCGGCTCTCCGGGCGGCTCTCCTGGCGTTGCTCACTCCCCCACTGTGGCACCCGCCACCGACATCGCAATGCCGGTGGGCCAAGTGCCGGACCGCTTGCGCCGCACCATAGTTGGGGCCCCGGTCTCCGTCAGCCGGATGGGGCATCGGTCACTCGATGGAATGGCTTTGGGGAAAGGTGGATGACGGACAGCGACGATCAGGCCCCGGATCCTGAGACGGGTCCGGGGCCTGCGGGGTTCATCGATACCGGGACTTTCATGGGCCCGGCGCCCGGGCGGTCAGGCGCCGGAGGCCGCCTTCGCGGCGATGTCCGTACGGTGCTGGGAGCCGTCGAGGTTGACGCGGGCGACGGCCCGGTACGCGCGGTCGCGGGCCTGGGCGAGGCTCTCGCCGACCGCCGTGACCGACAGGACGCGACCGCCCGCGCTGACGACGGCGTCGCCGTCGTGCCGGGTGCCGGCATGCAGGACGTAGGCGTGCGGGGCGTCCTGGGCGGCCACCTCGTCCAGGCCGGTGATCGGGTCGCCGGTGCGCGGGGTGTCCGGGTAGTTGTGCGAGGCGATGACCACGGTGACCGCGGCGTCGTCGCTCCAGCGCAGGGGCGGCAGGTCGGCGAGGTTGCCGGTGGCGGCGGCCATCAGGACGCCGGCCAGCGGGGTCTTCAGGCGGGCGAGGACGACCTGGGTCTCGGGGTCGCCGAAGCGGGCGTTGAACTCGATGACCCGCACACCGCGGCCGGTGATCGCGAGACCGGCGTAGAGCAGGCCGGAGAAGGGGGTGCCGCGGCGGCGCAGCTCGTCGACGGTCGGCTGCAGGACGGTCTGCATGACCTCGTCCACCAGCTTCGGGTCGGCCCAGGGCAGCGGGGAGTAGGCGCCCATGCCGCCGGTGTTCGGGCCCTCGTCGCCGTCCAGGGCGCGCTTGAAGTCCTGGGCGGGCTGGAGGGGAAGGACCGTCACGCCGTCGGTGATGGCGAAGAGGGAGACCTCGGGGCCGTCGAGGAACTCCTCGATGACCACGCGCTCGCATCCGGCCGCGTGCGCCTTGGCGGCTTCGAGGTCGCCGGTGACGACGACGCCCTTGCCGGCGGCGAGCCCGTCGTCCTTGACGACGTAGGGGGCACCGAAGGCGTCGAGCGCCTCGGCGGCCTCCGCCGCGTTCGTGCAGACGTACGACCGCGCGGTGGGCACGTCGGCGCCCGCCATGACGTCCTTGGCGAAGGCCTTCGAGCCTTCGAGCTGCGCGGCCTCCCCTGAGGGGCCGAAGACGGGGATGCCCGCCGACTTCACGGCGTCGGCGACCCCGGCGACCAGCGGCGCCTCCGGGCCCACGATCACCAGATCGGCGCCGAGCTCCACGGCCAGCGCGGACACGGCGTCGCCGTCGAGCGCGTCGACCTGGTGCAGTTCGGCGACCTCGGCGATGCCGGCATTGCCGGGAGCGCAGTACAGCGCGCTGACGTCGGGGTCGAGGGACAGAGAACGGCACAGGGCGTGTTCGCGGGCACCGCTGCCGATGACGAGGACCTTCACGGGGTCAGCCTAACGGGGTTTTTGTGCGGGCTTCCGAAGGGGTGGGGGGGAGCGGGGCTGTAGGTTCCTCCAGCTCCGCCGGTGCCCCGGCACTCCTGCCGTCGGGAGGGCACCGCTGTCGCGGAGGCCCGTACCCCTGTCACGGGAGGTGGCACTCCCGGTCGAGGGGGAGCCCTCCCGGTCGAGGGAGGTAGCCCTGCCGAAGGGGGGCACGCCCGGTCGAGGGGGACTCTCGGTCGAGGGGGGACTCCCGGTCGAGGGGGGACTCTCGGTCGGGGGAGGTGCCCTCCCGGTCGAGGGGCGCGGTGACGGCTGCCCGCTACTCGTGCGAGAGCTCCTCCACCACCGTCGCCCCCAGCTCTCTCACGATGAGGTCGTAGCCGGAGAGCGCCGACTCGTCGAGATCGGGATCGTCGTCCTCCGCGGTGTCGTCCTCGGGGGAGACGGGGGGCGGTTCCGGGGCGGACTGCCGGGGCATGGAGCCGGCCGCGGACGACCGGGCCGCGTCGGACGAGGACGGCGCGGGGGCGGCGGGCGCGGCCTGGGGGGACGGGGACGCCGGGCGCTGGGGTGACGGGGAGCCACCGCCGCCGCCGTAGCCGCCGCCTCCACCGGATCCGCCGTAGCCGGCGCCGCCTCCACCGCCGTAGCCGCCGCCGGGACCGCCGGTGGCCGGGGGTGCCGAGCCGCCCGACGGGTCGACGGTCGCCTCGATCTTCCACTGCACGTGGAACTGCTCGGACAGCGCCTGCTTCAGCACGTCCTCGCTGCCGCTGCCGGAGAAGTTGTCACGGGCACCGGCGTTGGCGAAGCCGAGTTGGAGGGTGGTGCCGTCGAACCCGGTCACCTGCGCGTTCTGGCTGAGCAGGATCCAGGTGAACCGGCGGCGGTTCTTGACGGCCTCCAGGATGTTCGGCCAGAGCGTGCGGGGGTCGATGCCGCCGGCCGGCGGTGCGTAGGCGACGGCGGGGCCGGGGGCCGCGGCCTGGGGAGCCGGTGCGGAAGAGGCGGGGGCCGGTGCCGGTGCGTTCGGCGCGGCGGCCGGGGGCTGTCCGCTCCCGGTGGGCGCCGCCGTGGGCCAGCCACCGGGCCGACGGCCACCTCCCGCGGGCGCGGCGGTGGGCCAGGCGCCGGGGGCGGAGGCAGGGGCCGAGGAGGCGGCGGCGGGCGCGGGCTCCGGCGGAGGCGATGAGGGCTGGGACTGCTGGGGTTGCTGAGGCTGTTGGGCCTGTTGTGCCTGCTCGGGCCGGTACTGAGGCTGAGGCTGGGGTTGGGGCTGAGCCGACTGGGGGGCGTGGTCGGGTCCGGCCGGACGCCCGTCGGGAGCAGCAACCGCCCCGGCTCCGGCACCCACTCCGGTACCGGCTCCGCCTACGGCCGTCGCAGGGGCCCCCTGCCCGGAGGACTCGCCCGGCACCGCGCCCGTGACACCCGCACCGGGGCCGGCCGTCCCGGTACCCGCGGGCGCCCCCGAGGCCCGTACCGCCGCGCGCGCGGCAGCCGCACCCCCGCCGGGCGGAACCGGAGCGGCAGGTCCAGCGGGCGGCGGGGCCCCCTGCGCGTGCGCGTCGGGTCCCGGCACGTACGCCATGGCCGGCACGCCGCCGCCCGCGGAGAAGTTCACGCCGCGCTCGATGCGGTCGAGGCGGGCCATGACCGAGCGCTCGTCGCCGTATGCGGCGGGCAGCATCACGCGCGCGCAGATCAGTTCGAGCTGGAGGCGGGGGGAGGTGGCGCCGCGCATCTCGGTCAGCCCCTCGTTGACGAGGTCGGCCGCGCGGCTGAGTTCGGCGGCGCCGAAGGTGCCGGCCTGGGCCTGCATCCGCTCGATGACGTCGGCGGGGGCGTCGATGAGGCCCTTGTCGGCGGCGTCCGGCACGGCGGCGAGGATGACCAGGTCCCGCAGCCGCTCCAGCAGGTCGGCGACGAACCGCCGGGGGTCGTTGCCGCCCTCGATGATGTGGTCGACGACCTCGAAGGCGGCGGCGCCGTCACCGGTCGCGAAGGCCTCGACGACGGAGTCGAGCAGCGAGCCGTCGGTGTAGCCGAGGAGGGAGGTCGCCATGGCGTACGTCACGCCGTCGGCCGCCGCGCCGGCGAGCAGCTGGTCCATGACGGACATCGAGTCACGCACGGACCCGGCACCGGCACGCACGACGAGCGGCAGCACCCCGTCCTCGACGGGGATCCCCTCCTGCCCGCACACCTGGCCCAGGTACTCGCGCAGGGTCCCCGGCGGCACGAGCCGGAAGGGGTAGTGGTGGGTCCGCGACCGGATGGTCCCGATGACCTTCTCGGGCTCGGTGGTGGCGAAGATGAACTTCAGGTGCTCCGGCGGCTCCTCGACGACCTTGAGGAGCGCGTTGAAGCCCGCCGACGTGACCATGTGGGCCTCGTCGATGATGTAGATCTTGTAGCGGCTGCCCGCAGGCCCGAAGAAGGCCTTCTCGCGGAGGTCACGGGCGTCGTCCACACCGCCGTGCGAAGCGGCGTCGATCTCGATGACGTCGATGGAACCGGGGCCGTTGCGCGCGAGGTCCTGGCAGGACTGGCACTCCCCGCACGGGGTCGGTGTGGGCCCCTGCTCGCAGTTCAGGCACCTGGCCAGGATGCGCGCGCTGGTCGTCTTGCCACACCCGCGCGGACCGCTGAACAGGTACGCGTGATTGACCCGGTTGTTCCGCAGCGCCTGCTGCAACGGGTCGGTGACATGCCCCTGCCCGATGACCTCGGCGAACGACTCCGGGCGATAACGGCGGTACAGCGCGAGAGACGACACGCGTACGAGGTTATAGGCGCCCACTGACAACACGGACCGCCCGGACACCACGAGCGCCGCGAGACCGCCCCCAGGGCGCCGACAGGGCGAAACCCGAACGCTCACCGTGAGCGGGCTCACGGGAACGAGCCGGCCGGCCTGCTCCTCCTCCTGCCACCGGCCCTGACAGCCCCCGCCCTCCCCCTCCTCCTCCGGGGCGGCGACCAGTTCTTCGCGGTACGTCACGCGGTGGCCGCCTCACCGGCCCTCCCGGCACTGCCGCTCACGGGACCGGCCCTGCCGTCGGCCCTGCCGTCGGCAGTGGCGGTGTCACGGCCCGCACCCTCACCGCACTCGAACCGGCCCTGCCGACCTACGCCGCCGCCCTGCTCGCCGCGCTCGCGCTGCCCGGCGCGGGCGGGCCCTCAGGCCCTGAGCCGGCGCGACCCGATCCGCGCGGGCGCGCGCTGAGCTACCAACTGGAACCGGCTCGGCGGCCTCGCCCTGATCCCCCTGGCGGGCCTGGCCGCCTTCGCCCTCACCCCGACCACGGGCCTGACGGCTCCGCTCACGGGCCGCCTGCTCCTGACCAGGGCGGTCACGGCCGCGGCCCTGGCGACCCTGCGTCTCCTGACGGCACTCTTCCTGCGCCTGCGCTTGCGCCGCCACGGCGTCGGCGTCGGCGTCGACATGTTCCTCACCCGGAACACGCCCCACGCCTTCCTGCGGCTCGCGATGAAGCGGTCCCGGCCCCGACCACGGGCCACCATCCGTCCGTCATCGGGCTGGGCGTGGACCTCGTCGTCTTCCTCGCGGTCCACGCCGACGAACGGATCTTCCTCCGGGTCCACGACCGCGCGATGCCCGCCACCGGCCCCCGGAACGCACAAGACCCCCCACGCACCCGCCAGAGCCAACCTACCCTTGCTGCCTTCCGGCCCTGGGGGAGTTCAGTCAGATAGCGCCGCGTGAGGGGCTGAGGCCCAGCGTACCTGATCGCAGGGGGTCCGAACGAGTTCGCAAGCACCGCCCGCGGTCATGTAATGTTCGCGTCGGAGGATTCGCCTAGTGGCCTAGGGCGCACGCTTGGAAAGCGTGTTGGGGGCAACCCCTCACGAGTTCGAATCTCGTATCCTCCGCCAGTGCCTCACCGGGCACGAAATCGAAGGGCCCCACCGTTCGCGGTGGGGCCCTTCGACGTACTCGGTCTCACTTTCCGTCTCGGCCGGCACCGCTACACGGCATCCAGGGCACCGGTCGCTGTCACCTGTGCCCGGCCACCTCGCCGGTGGCCTCCTGCTGGATGGCGGCCGACCGGCGCAGGAAGTCGAGGATCACGTCGAGCTGATCGTCGGAGTAGTCGGCGTACAGCGCTTCGAGTCCGGCGACGAAGGGCGCGAACAGGGCACCGAAGCTCGCCACGTGTTCCCGGTTGATCTCGACGATCACCCGGCGACCGTCGTCACGGTCACGCGCCCGACGGACGAATCCCTTGCGCTCCAGCCGGTCGATCAGTCCGCTCACCGACGCGGGCGCCAGCCCGGTTCTCGCGGCGATCTCTCCCGCGGTCAGCGCCTTCTCCCGTTCCAGCAGGTCGAGGGTCTTCTCCTCGGTGAGACCCAGCCCCATGCGCGCGCCGACGGCGGCGTGGAACATCACCGCGGCGTTGCTGTGTTCGCGGCCCGCCCGGTGCAGCGCGGCCAGCAGCTCACCGCGTCGATCCGCGTCCCTTGACACTCGAGCCACCCCCTCCATATATTTCGTTCGACCGAACTAAATAACTGACTGTAATCATGCTATCAGTCGGCGGCGGAGGTCACAATGACGAAGGCATTGCTCATCGGCGGCGGAATCGGCGGCCTGACCACGGCCCTGGCCTTACGACGTGCCGGTATCGAACCGGTGGTCCACGAGGCGTACAGCCGGCCCGCCGACTACGCGGGGTTGTTCCTGAACACCGCGTCCAACGGCCTCAGCGCACTGCGGGCCATCGACATCGACATCGCCCACCAGGCCGACGGCGTCCCCATCCCGCGCATGATCATGTGGAGCGGCACGGGGAAGCGACTCGGGGAAGTGGCCAACGGAACCGCGCTCCCGGACGGTTCGGTGAGCGTGTGCGTCCGGCGGGGCGAGTTGCTGAAGGTGCTGCGCGCGGAGGTCCGTGCCCGCGGCATCGCCATCGAGTACGGCAAACGCCTCGACTCCTACCGGACCCTGTCCACGGGCGTCGCCGCACGGTTCACCGACGGTACCGAGGCCACCGGCGACCTCCTCGTCGGCGCCGACGGCATCCACTCCCGCACCCGGCGGCTGCTCGACCCCGAGGCGCCGGAACCGCGCTTCACCGGGCTCCTCAGCATCGGCGGGTACAGCCGCGGCACCGGGCTGGCCCCCACGACCGGCACCCAGCACTTCGTGTTCGGCAGGCGGGCCTTCTTCGGTTACCTGGTCCGGGAGTCGGGCGAGACCTACTGGTTCGCGAACCTGCACCAGCCCGTCGAACCGGACCGGGACGAGTTGAGCGCGACGACGCCCGACGAGTGGCGGCGCCGGCTGAGCGACCTCTTCGCCGACGACATGCCCCTCGTCCGGCGCATCATCGACACCTCCACCGCGGACGTCGGGGCCTACCCGGTGTACGACATTCCGACCAGCCCGGTCTGGCACCGCGGGCCCGTCGCGTTGATCGGTGACGCCGTGCACGCCACCTCCCCCTCCGCGGGCCAGGGCGCCTCGATGGCGCTGGAAGACGCCGTCGTGCTCGCCCGGTGTCTGCGGGACGCACCCGATGCCACCACCGCCTTCACCACGTACGAGCGGCTGCGGCGACCCCGCGTGGAGAAAGTGGTGGCCTACTCCAAGTCCCTCTCCGGTACCAAGACCGCGGGCCCCGTCGCCCGGGTCTTCCGCGATCTCATGATGCCCGTCGCACTGAGACTCTTCGCCAACCCCAAGTCGCATGCCTGGATGTACGACCACCACATCGACTGGGACCACGGGGTAGCCACCTGATGCCCGGCACACCGACCGCCCGGGACCGTCGAGCCGCCGCGAAGGCGGAGGGCGGGACCGCCGGCGGGCGCGGTGAGCGGCGGACCCTCCGGCGCGTGCTCATCGGCGTGAGCACGCTCGTAGGCGTGCTGCTGACCACCCTGGGCGGAGGCTTTCTGTGGCTGTGGACCACCGCGGACACCAGCACGGTGGGCAGCACCTCCTTCCGCAACGAGCTCGCCATACCTCCGCTCGCCGAACCCTCGCGGGTGAAGACGGACGGCACCAAGGTCTTCGATCTGCGGATGCAGGCGGGCGAGACGGAGTTCAGAGCCGGCCTGAAGACACCCACCTGGGGGTTCAACGGCAGTCACCTGGGCCCCACGCTGCGCGCCCATCGGGGCGACAAGGTGGAGGTCCGCGTCCACAATCGCCTTGCCGAGCCCTCGACCGTGCACTGGCACGGAATGCACCTGCCCGCGCGCATGGACGGCGGGCCCCACCAGACGGTACGGCCCGGCAGCACCTGGGCTCCGCGCTGGGAGATCGACCAGCCCGCTGCCACGCTCTGGTACCACCCGCACCCGCACGGACGGACGCAGGACCATGTGCAGCGCGGGCTGGCCGGCCTGTTCCTCCTCGACGACGACCGGTCCACGGCCCTGGCACTGCCGAGGAGGTACGGCGTCGACGATCTGCCGGTCATCGTGCAGGACGTGAGGTTCGACGGGGCGGAACTCGACCGCGGGCGCGGGCTGATGCAGGCCGTCGGGTTCCTCGGGGACCGCACCATGGTCAACGGCACGCTGGAACCGTATCGGGAGGTGAAGGACGAGCTGGTGCGGCTGCGTCTGCTCAACGCCTCCGTGTCCCGGACCTACGCCTTCGGGTTCGACGACAACCGCCGCTTCGTCCAGGTGGCGACCGACGGCGGGCTGCTGCCGCGGCCGGAGCCGATGACGCGTCTGCAGCTGTCGCCCGGTGAACGAGCCGAGACCGTCGTACGGATGAGTCCCGGCGAGCGCGTGGTGCTGCGCAGCCATCCGCAGGACTACGGCGAGGCCTGGAGCACCCGGTTCTCCGGCGGCGACGACTCCTTCGACGTACTGGAACTGAGGGCCGCGGCAACGCTCCGGCCCTCACCCGGACTTCCTTCCGCGCTCGGTGCACCGGAGGTGCCGGACGGCTCGCAGGCGACGCGCGGCCGGCACTTCGACCTCAAGGTGTCCGGCATCAACGGCCGGGCCATGGCGATGGACCGAACCGACGCAACGGTCGTCCGGGGCACGACCGAGATCTGGACCGTCCGCAACGGCGACGGTATGCCACACAACTTCCATGTCCATGACGTCCGGTTCCGGGTGCTGCGGGTGAACGGCAAGGCACCGCCGCCGCATCTGCGGGGTGCCAAGGACACGGTCTTCGTGCCCAACGGGACGACGATGAAGCTGGCCCTTCGCTTCGACGGCCCGGCCGACCCGGACGCGCCGTACATGTACCACTGCCATCTGCTGTACCACGAGGACGTGGGGATGATGGGCCAGTTCGTGGTGGTGGAGAAGGAGGAAGGGCAACGGGCCCGAGAGGCCGGCCGCGACGCGCACACGGGGCATTGAGAGCTCGTTCACGAGGTCGGATCTCGTATCCTCCGCCGGTGCCTCACCGGGCACGGAGGCGAAGGGCCCGACCACCGCGTCACGCGGATGCCCGGCACGGTCTTCCGGAATCCGGCCCGGGCGGGCATGGTCTGCACATGCGAGCGATCGGTGAAGTACCGGACGGGAAACCGGAGTTGGCGGGCGGCGGCCCGGTGCCGCTCGGGCCGGATTCGTTGACCTGGAAGTATTTCGGGGACTGGCGTGGGGTGCTCATCGCGTTGTGGGCCGGGTCGATGCAGAACATGCATCCCGGGCTGGGTGCGGGTGTCGAGCAGCACTCGGGGTTCTTCGGGGAACGCTGGCAGCGGCTGTTCCGCTCGCTCTATCCGATCGGCGGAGTCGTCTACGACGGGCCGCGCGCCCGGCGGACCGCGCTCGAAGTGCGCGGGTACCACGACCGGATCAAGGGTGTCGACGCCCAGGGCCGTGCCTACCACGCGCTGGATCCCGACACCTACTACTGGGCGCACTCCACGTTCTTCGTCCTCACGATCCTGATCGCGGAGCACCTCACGCGCGGCGGCATCGGGGAGGCGGAGAAGCGGCGGCTGTTCGACGAGCATGTGCAGTGGTACCGGATGTACGGGCTGAGCATGCGGCCGGTGCCGGAGAGCTGGGAGGACTTCCGGCGCTACTGGAAGCACATGTGCGCGGAGGTGCTGGAGGACAACAAGGCGACCCGGGACGTGCTCGACATCACCGGGATCGCCCGGCCGCCGTTTCTGCCGTGGCTGCCGCAGGTGCTGTGGCGTCCGGCCGGCGCACTGATCGGGCGGGCCTTCGTCTGGTTCACCGTCGGGCTGTACGACCCGGAGATCCGCGAGCTGCTCGGGTTCACGTGGTCGGCGCGGGACGCCCGGCTCCATCGCGGGACGTGCCGGGTGATCGGCGCGCTGTTCGGGCTCCTCCCGCACGACCGCCGCTACCACCCCCGGGCCCGGGCGGGCTGGCGCCGCGCCCGCGGTGAACTCGCGGCGGACGCCGAGCCGGTGGAGACGCCACGACGGAACCTTCCGCCGCTGTCCGAGCGCGGAAAGCCGGAGCACTACGCGCCGGACGGGTCGGCGGGGGGATAACAGGAACGGCCGGAGACAGCGGGCACAGCAGCAGGGGCGCGTTCAGGACTGGTACGGCTGCTGCTGCGGCTGCCCGTGCTGCTGTCCGCCCGGACCGCCCGCCGCCTGCGCCTGGAGCTGCTCCGCCTGCTCCTGGGTCACCTTCGACTCCGCGCCGCAGAAGGTGCACTGGGTCGCGTACTTCGTCGAGAACGGGAACAGGGGCACGAAGAACAGCGTGAACTTCGTGACGCGCTTCCTGAGGGTGTGCGCGGCGGGGTTGCCGCACTGGCCACACAGCAGCGTCAGTATCGCGAGCTGGTACAGGTATCCCTTGGTGCCGAAGATGATCATGCGGGGTCCTTCCCGGGTCAGGGCCTGCCGGCACCGTGCCGACGGCGGCACCGTGCGGTCATGACCACAGTGTCCTGTACGCGACGGTGCCCACGCCCTGCCTACCCCCCGATCCGTACCGTCGTCGTCTCGCTCACCTGGTCGATCTCCGACACCCGGACCGTCACCTTCATCTGCCAGTCGCCGGCGATGGGGAGGTTGAGGTCGCTGGTGCCCCAGTAGCCGCCCTTGTCGGTGAGCTCGGCGTCGATGGGGCCGATGTCCTGGGCGGGGAGGGTGAAGGAGATCCGGAGTTCGGGGACGGTGGAGAGGCCGTTGTCGGGGCCGTAGACGACGGCTTCCACGGAGTTGTCGCCGGTACGGCCGGGGTCGAGGGTGATCTGCACCTTGCCCTGGGCGCCGGGGGTGCCCACGTCGAAGAGGACGAAGGTGACGGACGCGGGGGGCAGACCGGCCGTGGACGCCGACGCGGCGGCCTCGTCGGCGGCTCGGCCCGGCAGGGTGCCGGTGAGCACGGTCGTGATCACCAGGACCACCACCCCCACGGCGACCTCGGCCAGGACGGAGCGGCGCAGGGCGGAGTGGTGGGTGACCGACGCGGTGGCGGCGGGGGGGCCGGCCTGTCCGGCCGGTTCCGGAGATTCCGGAGATTCCGGAGAGGGGTGCGGCGGGCCGCCCACCCGCTCCGGCACCCGTTCCCGCACGACCGTCTCCGTCTCCGCCTCGGCCCGCGCCCCCGCCACCAGCCTCGCCGTCCACCCCCGGGACAGGCCCGCCGCCGTGAGCAGCAGGATCACCGCGACGAGTTTGGCGACCAGGAGGCGGCCGTACGCGGTGTCGGTGAGGGCGTTCCAGGAGCCGAGGCCGCGCCAGGACTGGTAGACGCCGGTGACGACCAGGACGGTCACCGACCAGAAGGCCAGCCGGGAGAAGGCCGTGACGACGGTGGGCGGAATCGCCGACGCCGCCTTGTACAGCGTGGTCAGCAGGGCCGTCAGGCCGCCCAGCCACACCGCCATCGCCAGCACGTGCAGGACGGACGACGTCATCGCCACCGGCACCTGGATGCCCGCCGACGCGTGCTCGCCGGCCGCCCACGTCAGCGCCAGACCGACACCGAGGACGGTGCCGGCGGCGCGCCACACCCGCGACAGCGACTCCCGCCGCAGCAGTCGTACGACGAGGAAGGCCACCGGTGCGAGCAGGGCCAGGCGGGTCAGCAGGACCAGGCCGGGGCGGGTGCTCAGGGTGCGGGTGAAGGCCGAGGGATCGAGGGTCGGGGCCGTGCCCAGCTCGTACGGGGCGCGCAGCACCAGGAGGGCCAGGGTGGCCGCCAGCAGCGTCCACCAGCCCGACCACAGGAGCCGGCGCAGGGGAGCCAGGTCCGGGGGGCGGCAGGCCGTCGCGAAGACCGCCGTGCCGATCAGCAGTGCCACGGCCAGATAGGCCAGGTAGCGGGCGATGGAGTAGAGGCTCGCCGTCGTTGGGTTCTCGACCGGGCCGTTGTCCACGGTCGCCGCGGTCACCGACTCCTTGCCCACCGAGAAGGTGAACGCCCCGGACACCGGGTGGCTGTCGGCCGAGACGACCCGCCAGGCCACCACGTACGTGCCCTGGGCGAGCTTCGCGGGCAGTGTCACCCGGGCCGTGTCGGAACCCTCCGGCCCGTGCCCCGCCCGGCCCAGGCGCAGCCGGTGGTTGTCGGGGTCCAGGACCCGGAAGGAGTCCTCCAGCAGACTTACGGACTCGGTGAAGGTGAGGGTGAGGTCGCGGGGGGCGGACTTGAGGACGGTTCCGTCCTTGGGGTCGGTGTCGCGGAGGGCGGCGTGGGCCGACGCTGGGCCCGCGCTGCCGAGGAGGAGCAGGACCAGCACGGTGCCCAGCAGCACCAGCCCTTGAAGTCCCCGGCGTCGCCGGCCCGCTCCGGGACCCGCCTGCCCGAGACCTGATCCGAGCTCGCCGTCACGCTCACTCTCACGCTCCACGTCATTCTCCGTCTGTGGACTTACCGACTTCCCCCCAGGTACGGACGCGGAGGCCCGGGCGCTCACCACGTCGGCCTCGCCGTCACCCCTCCGTCCACCACGAGGTCCTGGCCGGTGATCCAGGACGCGAGCGGCGACGCCAGGAACACGCACGCGTCGCCGATGTCCTCCGGGGTCCCGAGCCGGCCGAGCGGCGCCGCCCGTTCCCAGCGCCGTACCCCTTCAGGCCAGGCCTCCACCAGCCCTTCCCGGTCGATCAGGCCGGGCGAGACGGTGTTGACGCGGATACCGTACGGGCCGTACTCCAGGGCCGCCGCCCGGGCGTGCATCACCACGGCCGCCTTGGAGGCGGCGTAGTGGGCGTGGTCGACGGCCGGGTGACGCGCCTCGATGGATGCGATGTGCGTCACGGAACCGGAACCGGAGAGGGAACCGGCTCCGGAAGCGGAAGCAGGGGCCGAGTCCGCCCTCACGGCCATCCCCGCCTCCATTCCCCTCCCCGTCCCCGTCCCCGCCCGCATGACCTCCACCGCCGCCTGGGTGCAGGCGAACACGCTCGACAGGTTCGTGTCGAGGACCGCCCGCCACTCGGTCGCCGTCATCCCGGGCAGCGACCGCGTCGGCTGTACGCCCGCGTTGTTGACCAGGGCCGTCAGACGGCCCCCGCCCCAGTCGGCCGCCTCCCGCACCAGACCCCGGCATGCCTCCTCGTCGCGCAGGTCCGCCTCCAGTACGACGGCCCGCCCGCCCGAGTCGCGGATGCGGGCGGCGACTTCACGTGCCGGCTCCGCCGCCGTACGGCAGTGCAGGGCGACCGCCGCGCCCTCCTCGGCGAACCGCAGGGCGATCCCTCCTCCGATGCCGCCGCCCGCACCGGTGACCAGCGCGACCTGTCCTTCGAGGAGCCTGCGGGGTTCGGGGGGTCTCATGGACGGCACAGTCCCGCGATCCGGTCGGCCTCGGCCGGGTAACGCGCCGTGAGGTCCCTCGCGTCGCCGTGCTCGTAGTCCTCGTAGGTGAATCCGGGGGCCATCGTGCAGCCGAAGAAGGTCCACTCCCCGCCCGCCGCGACCCGGCCGCCCATCCAGGTGCCGGCGGGGACGGTGAGTTGCGGGTGCTGACCGGCGAGCACGTCCGGCCCGAGGACGGTGGTCGTCGACGTCCCGTCGGGGGCTAGGAGCAGCAGGCCGAGCGGGGCGCCGAGATAGAAGTGCCAGATCTCGTCGTGCGGCAGGCGGTGCAGGGCGGAGAAGTCGTCCGAGGTCAGCAGGGCGACGATCGCCGAGCCCTGGGGGCGGCCGTCCGGCAGTTCCGGTCCCGCCCAGGTGCGCCGGAACAGCCCGCCCTCGCGGGGGATGGGCTCCAGACCGTAGTGGGCGACGAGGTCGTCTGGCGTCACGCCGGGAAGACTACCTCCCGCCGCAGAAAGGCCAGTTGAGCGCGTTTCTCGGGCAGGTACACGTCCGGGACGTCGATCTCGGGCAGCACGACCGTCGGGCCCGCCTCGAAGCCCTGCTTCAGGAAGCGGGCGACCGCCTTCTCGTTGCGCACGTCGGGGTCGACGACGACCCGGGTGCGGTCCAGGACCAGCAGCACGAACGAGGCGACGGCGCTCAGCAGTTCCGTGGACCAGCCGGCGCGGCCGGCGCCCCGCTCGGCGGGTGCCAGCAGCAGGTGGAGGCCGATGTCGCCGGGCAGCACCTCGTAGCACTCGCCGACCCGGTCGGCCGCCGGATCGTAGGTCTGAAGGACCCCGACCGGGTCGCCGTCCTTCACCAGGAGGAAGGCGTGGTGGGTGTCGAGGGTGTCCATGTGGGCGTAGATCTCGGCGATCCGCTCCTCGCCCAGGCCGTTCATGCCCCAGAAGGAGGCCCGCTCCTCGCTGACCCAGGCGTGCAGGATCCCGGCGTCGGCGTGGGCGTCGAGGGGCAGGACGCGGACGGTGCCGAAGCCGTCGACGGTCTGCTCGTGGACGGGCTCGCGGATGGAGGCCGGCTCACGGGCGGGGGCGTGCGGGTCAGACATCGGTCTCCTTCTCCAGCAGGGTCCAGTCGGTGACGACCGGGACGAGATCTCCCTTGAGCCACAAGGGGAGTTGGTCGCGGTGGTGGGGTGAACCGGGGACTCCCGAGGCGCCGAACGGCACCACCCAGAGGCTGTCCTCGCGGCGGGCCAGGTCCCACACGTAACGGGCCGCCGGGCCGCGCGCGCTCACGTCCGTCCGGCCCGGCACGGCGGAGGTGCACAGCACACAGTCGTGGTCGCCGGACAGACCCGGCCCCTGCTCGACCGCGTCGGTGTGCGCCCGCCAGGCGTACAGGCGGTGGGTGTCGCCCCAGGTGGCGGGCGGCTTCGTCTGCTCTTCGGCGGCCACCTCCTCGACCGCGGCCCGCACGGCCCGTGCCCGGTCGATGCCGTACAACTCCTCGGCCCGCAGCAGGTGTTCGAGCGCGAAACCGATGCGCGGGACGAGGTCGAGCCACGGCAGGAACACCTCGGGGTAGGCGGGCGAGGTGGTCAGTGCGGCGAACGCCGGGTGCGCCGCGAGACGGCGTACGACCGCACCGCGCACCGCCGCGTAGCGGGCCGCGTCCGTGCTGTCGGCGTCCATGTGGCGGTCCCAGCCCAGCAGGGCGTTCCTGATGCGGGCGGCCTCGGGGGTCAGGCCGTCCAGCGCCGCGAGGTGGTCCAACAGCGGTCCGGCGGAGGCGAGTCGGGTGTCCATGTGGATCACCGGCATGTCGGCGGGCGACCAGTGGTCCTTCGTCAGGAGGAGTGCGGTGATGCGGTCGGCGCGGTGGGCCGGGGCGAACTCGACGCCCAGCGGGGCCGCGGGGCCGCGCTGGTTGGCCATCACGGCGATGCCGTCGGTGAGGCCGGCGTAGGGCGTCCCGTGCCAGCCCCGCCACTCGTGGCCGGGTTCCCAGGCGGGGACGAGACGGGTGCGGTTGGTGTCGGAGCGCAGCGGCACCCGGCCCGCGACGCGGTGCAGCAGGCCGCCCTCGGTGTCGGCGGCCTGGACCACGTTCACCGGCTCGGCCCACGCGTCGAAGGCGCGGTCCACGTCGGCGACCCGGCGGGCCCGCAGGAGGGGAAGCAGCGCGCCGAAGCCGAGGTCCTCGGTGACGCGGGGCGGGTAGCGGAGGCTGACGGCGAGGGGGACGGCGGAGCCGCCACCGGGCACGCCGTCGTCCGGGCCGCCCTCCGAACCGCCGGTTCCGTCCTCGTCCACCCCTTCGTCCAGCCCTTCCGGTCCCCCGATGACCACCGGCCCCCGCGCCGTCTCGATCACCTCGACCTCGACCGGTTCCTCCCCGGCGACCGTCACGGTCTCCGTGTGCCGGGCGGCCCGTCGCCAGACGCCGTCCGGGCCGAGCGCCTCGACGCCGGCGCCGGTGCGACGCAGCCGCTCGCGGTAGAGGTCCTGGTAGTCGGCCATGGCGTTGGTGATGGCCCAGGCGACCGTGCCGGTGTGGCCGAAGTGGGCGATGCCGGGGACGCCGGGCACGGCGAGGCCGACGACGTCGAACTCGGGGCAGGAGAGGTGGATCTGCTGGTAGACGCCGGGGTCCTCCAGGTAGCGGTGCGGGTCGCCCGCGATGACGGCCGCGCCGGTGCTGGTGCGTTCGCCGCCGACCAGCCAGCCGTTGCTGCCGGAGGTGCCGGGGCCGTCGGTGGCGAACAGCCGGACCGCGTCCGCCCCGAGATGCCGTACGGCCTGCTCGCGCCAGAGTTTGGCGGGGAAGCCGGCGAAGAGGATGTGCGCGCCGAGCCAGACACCGAGGGGCGTCCAGGGCTCCCAGCGGCCGGGGGCGAGGCCGACCCGGGCGAACTCCGGTGCGCGGCTCGACGCGAGTCCTTCGTTCACGCCGTCGACGTACGCCCGCACCCAGTCCGCGGTCTCCGGGTCCCGTCCCTCCAGGGCGGTGAAGCAGCGTCGGGCCGTGTCGTCGAGGCGGGAGCGTCTCGCGAAGAGGTCCCAGGGCAGGGCGTCGGTGCCGAGGAAGGCGGCCGAGGTGCCCTGGGAACGGTGCCGCTCGACCTCCAGTTGCCAGGCCCGGTCGCGGGCGGTGACCAGGCCCTGGGCACGGGCGAGTTCCCGCGCGCTGCCGGCGCGGAGGTGGGGTATCCCCCAGGCGTCGCGGTAGATCTCGGTGATCACCCCTGTGCCCTTCCTGTTCTGTGGCGCTGTTCTTCGGGCCGCCCTGCGAGCCGGTCGGCTTTTAGGTTAGGCTTGCCTAAGTAATCGTGGGGGAATCGTACGCGAAGGGTGAAGACGCGATGGGGCAGGGGCACGGCTGGGAGGGCGCGGTCCTCAAACTGCTGCGGGCGAAGGACTTCGTGTTCACCGTGACCGGGGCGGAGGACGTCACCGGGCAGTACCGGCGCGTCCACCTCACCGACGGCGGCATGCTCGCGGCGACCGGCGTCCACCCGACGATGTGGGTCCGGCTCTGGTTCGACAACGCCGGCAAGCCGCACCAGCGCGCCTACACCCTGGTCGACCCCGACCCCGCGGCCGGCACCTTCAGCCTGGAGTTCGCCCTCCACGAGGGGTGCGCCAGCGACTGGGCGCGGACCGTGGAGCCCGGCGACACCATCGAGGCGACCCTGCACGGCACGGACTTCGAGGAGCCCGCCCCCGCGCCCTCCCATGTCTTCGTCGTCGCCGACCCGGCCTCGCTGCCCGGCCTCAACTCCCTGCTCGGGGCGATCGACCGGGCGCCGGCCACGATCTGGTTCGAGGGCGACGGCGACGGCCTGCCCTTCCGCACCGACCCGGACCGGCACGACGTCCGCCGGGTACTGCGGGTGGACTCCGGCGCCCACCTGGTCGACCGGGTCAAGGCCGACCTGCCCGAGCTGCTGAAGGGCACCCCCGACCCGTACGTCTGGATCGCCTGCGACACCACGACCACCCGCGCCCTGTCGTCGTACGTCCGCAAGGAGCTGGGCGTCCCCAAGCAGCGCATGCACGCCCTCGGGTACTGGCGGCCCTGACCCGAGGAGCGGGCCGCCGCCCCAGACGGCATCATCGGGGCATGGACGTCACCCTTCACCTCGCCCAGGACCCCGAGGCCGACGCACTGCTCGGCCGCTCCCCGCTCGCCGCGCTGACCGGCATGCTGCTGGACCAGCAGGTTCCGATGGAGTGGGCGTTCAAGGGCCCGGCGACCATCGCCGGCCGGATGGGCGCGGACGACCTCGACGCGCACGAGATCGCCGCCCAGAGCCCGGAGGCCTTCGCCGCCCTGCTGTCGGAGAAGCCGGCCGTGCACCGCTACCCGGGGTCGATGGCCAAGCGGGTCCAGCAGCTGTGCCAGTACCTCGTCGAGCACTACGACGGGAACGCCGAACTCGTCTGGAAGGGCGTGGGCGACGGCGCGGAACTGCTGCGCCGCCTGGAGGCGCTGCCCGGCTTCGGCAAGCAGAAGGCCCGGATCTTCCTCGCCCTCCTCGGCAAGCAGCTCGGCGTCCGCCCCGAGGGCTGGCGCGAGGCGGCGGGCGCCTACGGCGAACCGGAGTCGTTCCGCTCCGTCGCCGACATCACTGGGCCCGAGTCGCTGGTCAAGGTCCGCGCGCACAAGCAGGAGGCGAAGGCGGCGGCGAAGGCCGCGAAGGCCGCCGGGAAACAGCCGTAGCCGGGGCGGTCCGTAGGCCGAGCGGGCGGTTCTCGCCGCCGGTGGGATGAACGACGTACTCCGCACGGGGAGATGACCTCCCGTGAGCACCGCCGCACCAGCAGCCCCCGGCCCCGGCCGTCGGCATGCCTGGCTGCGGGTGCTCGTCCTGCTGCTCGCCCTGTCCGTGCCGGGAGCGCACACGGGCGCGCACGCGCTGCCCGCCTCCGTGACGGTGGCCGAGAGCGGCTCGGCGGTCTTCGAGTACGACGTCCTGGACACCGTGCTGCGACCGGTGACGCGCGGCTCCGGCCGGCCCGCCGTACCGCTGCGGCCCGCGCCCCTCCCGGCCCCGCCGCCCGCCCCGGCCGCCCGGCACCTGCCCGCCCCGGCGGGTGCTCCGCGGCTGCCGCACACCCGGCGCTCGGTGGTCCTGCGCTGCTGACAGAGCCCGCTCCCAGGCCTGTCGGCACGACGTGAGGAACCCTGCCATGCCCATCGACCCGTACGCGGTCCTGCGCGCCCTGCTGCGCGCCGAGGCCGCACGCAACGCGCCGAAGACGCAGCTGCCCCGGATGGAGGAGGCGAAGCCGCAGCAGCCCCCGAAGGAACCGGGCCGCTGACCGGCGGGCGGAGGCGGCGGCCCGGCTTCGGGGCCTACCGCCTCCGCCGCGCCGTCCCGAAGACCGAACGGGTGATCTCGCGGCCGATCTGGGTGCCGATCGAGCGCGCGAGGGACTGGAACATGCCGCTGCCGACGACCTGTTCGACGGCGGAGGGCTTCTTCTTCCGCTGTGCGGCCCCGGCCTTCGGAGCCGTCATCTCGTCCGGCCCCTTGGCACCCCCGGAGGGTTTGGGCGCCGTCAGCTTCTCGTACGCCGACTCCCGGTCCACAGCCTGTGCATAACGCGCGTGCAGCGCGGAGGCCTCGACCGCCCGGTCCAGGGCCGTCGCCTCGATCGGGCCCATCAGGGACTCGGGTGCGCGCAGCCTGGTCGCGGCGACCGGGGTCGGGGCGCCCTTCTCGCTGAGCACGGTGACGACGGCCTCGCCGGTACCGAGCCCGGTCAGCAGCTCCTCCAGGTCGTACGCCGAGTCCGGGAACGTCTTCACCGTCGCCTTCAGCGCCTTCTGGTCGTCCGGGGTGAAGGCGCGCAGCGCGTGCTGGACGCGGTTGCCGAGCTGGGCGAGGACGTCGGCCGGCACGTCCTTGGGGGTCTGGGTCACGAAGAAGACGCCGACCCCTTTCGAGCGAATGAGCCGGACGGTCCGCGTGATCGCGTCCAGGAACGCCTTCGAGGCGTCGTCGAAGAGCAGATGCGCCTCGTCGAAGAAGAAGACCAGCTTGGGGCGGTCGGCGTCGCCGACCTCGGGCAGGTCGTGGAACAGATCGGCGAGCAGCCACATCAGGAAGGTCGAGAAGAGCTGCGGCTTGTCCTGGACGGCGGGCAGTTCGAGGACCGACACCAGTCCGCGGCCGTCCTCGGCCGTGCGCAGGAACTCGGCGGTGTCGAACTCCGGCTCCCCGAAGAAGTCGGCCATGCCCTGCGCCTCGAAGGCGGTCAGGGAGCGGAGGATCACCCCGGCCGTCGCCGTGGACAGCCCGCCGATCTCCTTCAGCTCGGCCTTGCCCTCGTCCGAGGTGAGGAAGGCGACGACGGCCCGCAGGTCCTTGAGGTCGACCAGTTCCAGGCCCTTGTGGTCCGCGTAGTGGAAGACCAGGCCGAGGGACTGCTCCTGCGTCTGGTTGAGCTGGAGCACCTTGGACAGCAGCACCGGGCCGAAGCTGGTGACGGTCGCGCGCACCGGGATGCCGTGGCCGAGGCCGCCCAGGGCGTAGAACTCGGCGGGGAAGCCGGTGGGCGTCCATGTCTGGTGCACCTCGGCGGCGCGGGAGCCGACCTTGTCGTTCGCCTGCCCCGGCGCCGAGATCCCGGAGACGTCCCCCTTGATGTCGGCGAGGAACACCGGGACGCCCTGGGCCGACAGCTGCTCGGCGATCAGCTGGAGCGTCTTGGTCTTGCCGGTGCCGGTGGCACCCGCGACCAGTCCGTGCCGGTTGAGCATGGGCAGCGGGATACGGATCTGCGCGTCCGGCAGACATACCCCGTCCCAGAGCAGGGCGCCCAGATCGAGGGCGGGGCCGGTGAAGGCGTACCCGGAAGCGATCTTCAGGGCCTCGTCCGGGAGGGCGGGAGCGCTCCCCCGCGCCTCGGGAGCGGCGGCCTGCGGAACGGTTTCGCTGTCACTCATGTCGGGCCCCTGCTCTGTTCGCCCAGGTTTGACACGTCTTTTCCAGGCTCGCACTCCGCCGTCATGGCTGCGCCCGGAAGGTCTTGACCGGTAGGCTTTCCGTGTGATCTTCAAGCGCATCGGAAACGGCCGGCCGTACCCCGACCACGGCCGGGAAAGCACCCGGCAGTGGGCGGATGTCGCGCCGCGCCCGGTCCGCCTCGATCAGCTCGTGACGACCAAGGGCCAGCTCGACCTGGAAACCCTGCTCGCCGAGGACTCCACGTTCTACGGCGACCTCTTCGCGCATGTCGTGAAGTGGCAGGGCGACCTGTATCTGGAGGACGGCCTGCACCGCGCGGTCCGCGCGGCGCTCCAGCAGCGCCAGGTGCTGCACGCGCGCGTGCTCGAACTGGACTGACGCGTTCCACCCGGACACGTTCCCCGCGGGCGCCGTCCCGCGGGCGCCGTCCCGGTGCCGGGTTGGCCCTTTCGGGTTCTCCTGTCCGGGTTACGCCGCGTCCAATGATCATCTAGTAGGCATCGCCGCCCGAGCGCACTACGCTGCGCTCATGAGCATGCTGACTCCCCCCGGCATGGGTGGCCAATACCGGATCACGGGAGACAAGTTCCCACGCATGCGCCGGCCCCGGCGGCGCGGCAGGCTCGCCCTCGGGCTGGTGGCCTCGGTCGCCGCACTGGGACTGGTGGGCTGGGGCACCCTGCAGCTCGTCGACGTCTTCACCGGTGGCGGCGAGAAGGCCGCGGCGGCCGGTGCCAAGTCGGACTGCGGCACCCGGGTCACCCCGTCGGCGTCCGCCTCCGCCGACACCCCCGTCTCCGCGGTCAGGCCGGCCCAGATCACCGTCAACGTGTTCAACGCGACGGCCCGCAGCGGCCTCGCGAAGAAGACGGCGGACGAGCTGAAGAAGCGCGGCTTCAAGATCGGGGACGTGGGCAACGCGTCCAAGGAGTTCGACAAGAAGGTCGACGGCACCGGGATACTGCTCGGCCCGGCCCCCTCCCTGGAGACCTCGCTGCCCGTCCTCGCGACCCAGCTCGCCACGGCCGAGCGCCGCACGGACGCCGCCCGCAAGGGCACCACCCTCGACCTGATCATCGGCACCGGCTTCAAGAACCTCACGAACAAGGTGGCCGCCGACAAGGCGCTGGCCGCACTGGCCGCGCCCCGGCCGACAGCCACCTCGTCGAAGAAGAGCTGCTGAGGGTCGCAGGACGTCCCGTCCCGGTACCGCCGGGCGGGCCGGGCCCTACTCGGCCGCCCCGTACATCCGGTCCCCCGCGTCGCCCAGGCCCGGCACGATGTAGCCGTGCTCGTTCAGGCGCTCGTCGACCGAGGCGGTGACGACGGTGACCGGGGTGCCGGCGAGCTCGCGCTCCATGACCTCGACGCCCTCGGGGGCGGCGAGCAGGACCACGGCGGTGACGTCGTCGGCGCCGCGCTTGATCAGCTCCTGGATCGCCACGACCAGGGTGCCGCCGGTGGCGAGCATCGGGTCCACGACGTACACCTGACGGCCGGAGAGGTCCTCCGGCATGCGCGTGGCGTACGTGGAGGGCTGGAGGGTCTCCTCGTCGCGGACCATGCCCATGAAGCCCACCTCTGCGGTCGGCAGCAGGCGGACCATGCCGTCGAGCATGCCGAGGCCGGCCCGCAGGATCGGCACCACCAGCGGGCGCGGGTAGGACAGCTTGACGCCCGTGGTCGAGGCGACCGGCGTCGTGATGTCGACCTGCTCGGTGCGCACGTCACGCGTGGCCTCGTAGGCGAGCAGGGTGACCAGCTCGTCGGCGAGACGGCGGAAGGTCGCGGAGTCGGTGCGCTGGTCGCGCAGCGTGGTGAGCTTGTGGGCGACCAGCGGGTGGTCGACGACGTGGAGACGCATGTCCACAACAGTAGCCGGGCCCGGTGTGCCCGGCGCTCCCAGTCGGGGTGAGCCCCGGGCCGCGCAAGCCCTGGACCGCCCGCTCACCCGATCAGTGGCGTCAAACCGCCCGTCCGAGGGAAGGTGGGATAGACGGACTGGGGTGGTGAACCTATGCCTGACCGGGAAACCCGTAAGAATCCGTCGCCGCGCGAGCAGCCGGGGACGCCGTACACCGTGCGCCGGACGGACACGCCGGGCGCATCGGACGACCGGGAGACGGACGCCGAGCGCCGGCGGCGCCGCGCACAGTTCCTGCGCGACCTCGCCGAGGCCCGCGAACTGCGCGACCGGGTGCAGCCCAGGCGCGCCAAGACGGCCCGGCTGCGGCGCGCGATGCGGATGCGCACCTTCCGCTGGTAAGAGCCCGTCAAGAGCGGGGACACGCTGACAGGGCCGCCCAGTTGGGAGATCGCGGACCCTCGCCGTCGTACCGGTGGCCCTGCGCGGGCGTTCGGAAAAGCCGCGTACGATCCGCTGTTGGCGGCGACGAGTGCGCTGGTGAGACCTCGACGGACCCTTTGCCGCCAGGAGATCGGCGGCAGCCCAGGACACAGGGAGCCGAAGACGTCCCCTGAGCGTCTTGTTTCTGCCACGATTCCGAGTGGGTGGGCTCGGAGCACAGCTCTCCCCGCCCGAAGCCTCCGCCGGGGGGACCCCCAACCGGCACGCCTAAGACCAGTGGGAGAGTCACGGTGTACTTCGCCGCACTGCTCGCGCGCACCGAAGACGGGTGGGAAGCGAGCGACACAGAGCTCGATGACGTGGAGACCTTGTCGGATCTCGCCGACCTGGCCCGGGAGTCCGCTCCCGACGAGGACACGGTGCTCGTGCTGATCGAGCAGGAGGACGCCTGGTTCGGCGTCGTCCGCATCGACGGCGAGGAGGATCCTCGTATCTACGTCTCGGACGCAGCCGCCGCCGCCCGCAGTTCGTACGGCGAGATCCTGCTGACCGACGAACTGCTCGGCAGAGATCCCGACGACGACGAGCCCGACCTGGACGCCCTCGACCTCGACGGCACCGAGGACGGTGAGAACGACGACGATGACGACGGAGACGGCGAGGCAGGCGGCTCCGGCGAGATCGTGCCGCACGGCCCGGTCGGCGACATCCAGATCCTCGACGACCTCGGGGTCGGCGAGAAGGAACTGAAGTCGCTGTCCACGGACGCGGTCACCGAGATCGCCGAGGCCCTCGGCGCCTCCGAGGTCCTGGAGGCCGTTCGCTGACCGCATCGACCGCAGGAACGCCGCCGGACCCGGTACGCGACCGCTGGCGGGCCGCGATGCGGCTCGCCCTGGACGAGGCCGGAGAGGCCGGCCGGGGCGGTGACGTCCCGGTCGGCGCCCTCGTGCTGGCCGAGGACGGTACGACCGTCCTGGCGGCCGGGCACAACGAACGCGAGGCCACCGGCGACCCGACCGCGCACGCGGAGGTCCTGGCGGTCCGCCGGGCCGCCGAGCGGCTCGGGCGCTGGCGGCTGACCGGCTGCACGCTGGTCGTGACGCTGGAGCCGTGCACGATGTGCGCGGGCGCGCTCGTGCAGTCCCGGGTGGACCGCGTGGTCTACGGCGCCCGTGACGAGAAGGCGGGCGCGGCCGGCTCCCTCTGGGACGTCGTCCGCGACCGGCGGCTCAACCACCGCCCGGAGGTCGTCGAGGGAGTGCTCGCCGAGGAGTGCGCGGGGCTTCTCACCGACTTCTTCCGTTCCCGCTGAGGTGCCGCTGAGGTCCGGCCGGGATCCGACCGGAACCCGGCCGGAATCCGGGCTGGGATCCGGGCCGGGATGACGTCCGAGGTCCCGCCCAACGGCCGTCCCCACGGCCCGGGAAACGGATTTCAAACCATGCGCCACCTTGCTGTAAGGTCTGTCTCGGTAGCGTGTCCGAGCGGCCGAAGGAGCTCGCCTCGAAAGCGAGTGTGGCGCAAGTCACCGAGGGTTCAAATCCCTCCGCTACCGCTTCTGAAGGGCCCCGTCGTCAGACGGGGCCCTTCGTGCGATCATGTGCGCGCATTCGTCACAGGTGAGACAGGGGAGGCCGCAATGGCGGTGAACTCGAAGAAGATCGCCGTCTACGCAGTCGTGGTCTTCGTGCTGTACGTGATCATCACGGACCCGGAAACGGCGGCCGACTACGTCCAGATAGCCTTCGAGGGCATATCGGACGCGGCCAAGTCCATCGGCGACTTCTTCACCTGGCTCGCCGACGGGGCCAAATAGCCCTCCGGGGCCACGCACCGACAGGGCCGAGCAGCTGGGAGCGCACATGATCCGCCATCTCGTCCTCTTCAAGCTCAACGAGGGCGTCGAGCGCGACGACCCGCGGGTCGTGAAGGGCGTCGAGGCCTTCCGCGCGCTCGACGGCACCATCCCCGAGATCCGCTTCTGGGAACTGGGCTGGAACCTCAGCGACCGGCCCATCGCGTACGACTTCGCCATCAACTCGGGCTTCGACGACCCGGGCGCCCTGCGCCGGTACGTGGAGCACCCCGACCACCAGGCGGGCGTGGCCCTGTGGCACGAGTTCGCCACCTGGGTGATCGCCGATTACGCGTACTGAACCCCCTCCCCTCGAAGCCCTTCGCCGGAACGGCGGGGGGCTTTTTCGCGTCTTATGCCCCAACTCTTCCCTCAACACGGTGTTATGCGGTGCTTGCACACAGTGCACATGTCTTGTGATGCTATGACCGCTTTTGAAGGATGAGTTGACCGATGAAGACCGATGAAGAGGTGGCGTTGACCGTGTCGGCCAGTACTGCGCCGCCCCAAGAAGTCGCCGAGGTCGCCGAAATCCCGGCAGCCGCACCCCAGCGCAGCCGTGGCGCCGACACCCGGGCCCTCACCCAGGTGCTCTTCGCCCAGCTCACAGGCCTCCAGCCGGGCACGCCGGAGCACAACCGGGTGCGCGGGGCGCTCATCGAGGCCAACCTCCCGCTGGTGCGCTACGCGGCCGCCCGCTTCCGCTCCCGCAACGAGCCGATGGAGGACGTCGTCCAGGTCGGCACCATCGGCCTCATCAACGCCATCGACCGCTTCGACCCGGAGCGGGGCGTGCAGTTCCCGACGTTCGCGATGCCGACCGTGATCGGCGAGATCAAGCGGTACTTCCGCGACAACGTCCGCACGGTCCACGTACCGCGCCGGCTGCACGAGCTGTGGGTGCAGGTCAGCAGCGCGACCGAGGACCTGACCACCGCCTTCGGGCGCACCCCGACGACCGGCGAGATCGCCGAACGGCTGCGCATCAGCGAGGAGGAGGTGCTGTCCTGCATCGAGGCCGGACGGTCGTACCACGCCACCTCACTGGAGGCCGCCCAGGAGGGCGACGGGCTGCCGGGGCTGCTGGACCGGCTCGGCTACGAGGACCCGGCCCTGGACGGCGTGGAGCACCGGGATCTCGTACGGCATCTGCTGGTCCAGCTGCCGGAGCGCGAGCAGCGCATTCTGCTGCTGCGCTACTACAGCAATCTCACCCAGTCGCAGATCAGCGCGGAACTCGGCGTCTCCCAGATGCATGTCTCACGGCTGCTCGCGCGCAGCTTCCAGCGGCTGCGGTCCGCGAACCGGATCGAAGCCTGAGAGAAGCCCGATCGGCGCCCTGCCGGCGCCCGTCCGACGCCTGGCAGGAGCCCACCCGGCGCCCGTCCGGATGAACGATCGAGCTGTCACCCGCGGGACTGAATCGCTCACCAGCTCGGATCCCGGCCTTTCTGAGCCGAAATACCGTCAGACCCCCTTCTTCCAGGGCGTATTCGCGTCTTGCGTGTCGACATGTCACTACAGCGTGTTGCCGACATGTGACATTCTGCCGGAAGCGCGTTTGCCGGGGCTTCGGCTCCGGTATTCAGGTGAAGGCCGACGTTCCGCAAGGGAGCGTTCGCCGCGACCGTCCCGCGACCCAAAGGGGGTGGCATGTCCGCAGACCAGGGCAGCTCGAAGGTGCTCACGCTCATGAAGAGCGAGCCTGTGCCAGCGCTCGACGACGTAACGACCGTCGAGGCCACGCCGGCCCCGGCCCCGGCCCTCCCGACCTCGGGAGCTCTCGACACCCGCACCCTGTCCCGCTCCCTCTTCCTGCGGCTCGCCGCACTCGACGAGAACAGCCCCGAGCGCGCGTACGTACGGGACACCCTCATCGAGCTCAACCTCCCGCTGGTGCGCTACGCGGCCGCCCGCTTCCGCTCCCGCAACGAGCCGATGGAGGACATCGTCCAAGTCGGCACGATCGGCCTGATCAAGGCGATCGACCGCTTCGACTGCGAACGGGGCGTCGAGTTCCCGACGTTCGCGATGCCGACCGTGGTCGGTGAGATCAAGCGGTTCTTCCGGGACACGTCCTGGTCGGTCCGCGTCCCGCGGCGCCTCCAGGAGCTGCGGCTGGCCCTCACCAAGGCCAGTGACGAGCTCGCGCAGAAACTGGACCGCTCCCCGACCGTGCCCGAACTCGCCGCGGTCCTGGGCGTGTCCGAGGAGGACGTCGTCGACGGCCTCGCGGTCGGCAACGCGTACACCGCCTCCTCGCTCGACTCCCCGGCCCCGGAGGACGACGGCGGCGAGGGCTCCCTCGCGGACCGCCTCGGCTACGAGGACACGGCCCTGGAGGGTGTGGAGTACCGCGAGTCGCTGAAGCCGCTGCTGGCCAAGCTGCCGCCGCGCGAGCGCCGGATCATCATGCTGCGCTTCTTCGCCAACATGACCCAGTCCCAGATCGGCGACGAGGTCGGCATCTCCCAGATGCACGTCTCCCGGCTGCTCACCCGGACACTGGCGCAGCTGCGGGAAGGCCTGATCTCCGACTGACGGAAGTCGGGTACGAGGGTTTCCATTTGACGGAGCGTCAGCCACCATGGCGCGATGCTTCGAGCGACCCGCTCCGGATGGACCTCCGGCCGTCGGCGCGCCCTGATCGGCGCGTCGGCGGCTGCCGTCTGCCTGGGCGGCGCCCTGGCCGCGTGCGGGGGCGGGGAGGGCGCCGGCCATGTCGCCACCGGCGCGGCGGGCGGCCGGCCTCTCGTGTCCGGTACGGCGGTGGCGCCGACGGGGGACGTGACACTGGTGCCGCTCGACGGCGATGGTGACCGTGACGGTGGTGGTGACGGCGACGGCCGGGCTCGGCGGTCCGGTGGCGGCGACAACTCGCCTACGGGAGCCACCTCTTCGGGGGCCGTGCCGGGATCCGGCTCACCGGACGGCAGCGGCGCCGGTCCGGGCTCTCCCCCGTCCGGGGGCGACAACTCCGGTCCGACGACGGCGAGTCCGTCTCCATCGCCCCACTCTCCCGCCTCACCGGCGCCCCCGGCGCCCCCGGCGCCCACTGCCCGCCCCACGGCCCCGCCGACCGGTCCCGCCGCACTCGTGGTGGGTGAGCCCGTGCGGGAGGCCGTGGACGAACGGTGGTGCGAGGACGTGACGCTGGCCTTCCACAACACCGGGGCGGCCGCGGTGCGTTCGGGCACCGTGACCTTCGGGGCGCACGTCATCGGCGCACTCGGTGTCGACTGGGCGACGATCGAGTCCACCGAGAAGCTTCCGGCGCCGATCGGTCCCGGCGCGCGGAAGAAGAAGACCTGGACGGTGTGCGTCGACGAGTGGCGCGTGCCGTGGGGCATGCATGTGGAGACGCGGGACGTGTCCGTCCGGTGGGAGTAGTCACTTCCCGGCGGGAGTGGTCGCTTCCCGGCGGGGCGGTCACTCCCCGGTGGGATGGGTTACTTCAGCGCGAGCCAGGCGACGGCGGCGACGATCACGACGGCGACCACGACGCCGATGATCAGACCGAGACGGGGACCGCCCGCGGTGGCGGCCTGCTGCTGTTGGCCCGGAGGGGCCTCGTCGACGAACGCGCGGAACATCTGGGTGCTGCCGGCGGGGTCGTGGTTGCCCTGGGGGCCCTGCGTGTTAGCCATGCACCGAGACCCTAGCGAATCCGGGGGTGTGGCCCAAGTGGGGGCTCCGGGTCCGCACCGCATCACCTCACCTGTGCGTTTACGTTCGCAATACTTGCCTTTGCCAAGTTTTTGGCCGCGAGCCCTCCGATTTATTTGCCTGTAGCAACCAACCTCTCATACGGTTGCCCTAAGCAACGAACACGGGAGGTGTGATGGCCGAGCAGGCGCAGTACGAGGAGCTGATGCGTCAGTTCAGCGCCTTCGGGGCCGTGAAGAGGGAGATAGGGCGGATCATGCCGTCCGACTGCCCGAGCGGTTCCGCCGCCGTGCTGACCCTGCTCGACCGGTACGGGGACATGCGCATGAGCAAGCTCGCGGAGCTGCTCGCCGTGGACATGTCGGTGACCAGCCGCCACGTGGCCCATGTGGCCGAGCGCGGCTGGATCGACCGCTCCCCCGACCCGGCGGACAAGCGCTCCCGCATCCTGCGCCTGACGCCCTCGGGCCGGGCGCGGCTGACGGAGATGTCCCGGCGGACCTGCCTGATGCTCTCCGAGCGGCTGAGCGACTGGAGCGACGACGAGGTGACCCAGCTGACCGCGCTGATGGCGCGGCTCCGGGCCAGCTTCGACGACTGCCGCGTCCCGCACGCCTCGCACGCCCCGCCGGTGGAACCCCGGCCGCCGGCCCCTCCCGCCCCCGAACAGTCCCCCCGTACACCAGCGATCACCACGTAAGAGAAGGAAGCCCATGGCAACGACCACACCAGCCGGTGTGCGGGCTCACGCCAAGCACGGGGGAGGCTCCTCAAGCTCCTCCGACGGCGTCCAGATGACACACCGGCAGATCATGGAGGCGCTCTCCGGGCTGCTGCTCGGCATGTTCGTCGCGATCCTGTCGTCGACGATCGTCTCCAACGCCCTCCCCGAGATCATCGGCGACCTGGGCGGCGGCCAGTCCGCCTACACCTGGGTCGTCACCGCCGCGCTGCTCTCCATGACCGCGGCGACTCCCCTGTGGGGCAAGCTGTCCGACCTGTACAGCAAGAAGGCGCTCGTCCAGATAGCCCTGATCATCTACGTGTTGGGCTCGGCCGCGGCCGGACTCTCGCAGAACGCCGGCATGCTGATCGCCTGCCGTGTCGTCCAGGGCATCGGCGTGGGCGGCCTGTCCGCCCTCGCGCAGATCGTGATGGCCGCGATGATCTCGCCGCGGGAGCGCGGGCGTTACTCCGGCTACCTCGGCGCGACCTTCGCCGTCGCCACCGTCGGCGGCCCGCTGCTCGGCGGTGTCATCACCGACACCAGCTGGCTCGGCTGGCGCTGGTGCTTCTACGTCGGTGTGCCGTTCGCGGTCATCGCGCTGATCGTGCTGCAGAAGACCCTGCACCTGCCCGTCGTGAAGCGGGACGTCAAGGTCGACTGGGGCGGCGCGTTCCTCATCTCCGCCGCGGTCTCGCTGCTGCTGGTCTGGGTCACCTTCGCCGGTGACAAGTACGACTGGGTGTCGTGGCAGACGTACGCGATGGTCGGCGGATCGGTCGTGCTCGGGCTGCTGTTCGTGCTCGTCGAGTCCAAGGCGCGCGAACCGATCATCCCGCTGCGGCTGTTCCGCAACCGCACCATCACGCTCTCCTCGATCGCCTCGCTCTTCGTGGGTGTCGCGATGTTCACCGGCACCGTCTTCTTCAGCCAGTACTTCCAGCTGGCCCGCGACAAGTCGCCGACGATGTCCGGCGTCATGACCATCCCGATGATCGGCGGCCTGTTCGTCTCGTCGACGGTCTCCGGGCAGGTCATCACCAAGACCGGCCGCTGGAAGGCCTGGCTGCTGGCCGGCGGTGTGCTGGTGACCGCGGGTCTGGGCCTGCTCGGCACGATCCGCTACGACACCGAGTACTGGCACATCGCGATCTTCATGGCGCTGCTGGGCCTCGGCATCGGCATGATGATGCAGAACCTGGTGCTGTGCACGCAGAACCAGGTGGACCCCGCCGACCTGGGCGCGGCCAGCTCCACGGTGACGTTCTTCCGGTCCCTCGGCGGTGCGGTCGGCGTCTCGGCGCTGGGCGCCGTCATGGCCAACCGGATCACCGACTACGCCAAGGACGGCCTGGCGACCCTCGACCCCAAGTACGCGGCCGCCGCCGCCTCTTCGAGCTCCACCAGCACCATCCCGGACATGGACAGCCTGCCCCTTCCGCTGCGCACGGTGATGGAGAGCGCGTACGGCCACGGCATCGCGGACGTCTTCCTGATCGCCGCGCCGCTGGCCCTGCTCGCGTTCCTCGTCACCCTGTTCATCAAGGAGGTCCCGCTGCGGACCTCGGGCGGGCTGGCGCAGGCCGCGGAGGCCAAGGAGACCGCTCCGGCGGCAGCCACCGTCGCGGTCCCCGCCGAGGAGCGCGTCCCGAGCTGGGCCGCCGCCACCCCGGAGGCCGGTCCCGAGGACACCCGGCGGCTCGGAGCCGTCGCCCCGTCGGAGGCTCCCGCGGCGTCCTTCGGCACCGGAAACGGCTACGGCGGGATCCCGGTCCGCGGTCAGGTCCGCGGCGCCGAGAGCGCGCCGGTGCCGCAGGCCGCCGTCACGCTGATCTCCCTCGCGGGACGACAGCTCGGCCGGTCGGTCGCGCAGGCCGACGGTTCCTACGCGGTGGACGCGCCGGGTGCCGGCAGTTACGTCCTGATCGCCTCCGCCGACGGGTTCCAGCCGCAGGCGTCCACCGTGGTGGTGGGCGACGAGCCGGTGTCGTACGACATCCTGCTCAGCGGCACCAGCGGGCTGACCGGTGTGGTGCGGGCCGCGCAGGGAGCGCTGCCCGTCAAGGACGCCATGGTGATCGTGACGGACGTGCGCGGTGACCTGCTGGCCACCGTCGCCACCGGTGAGCAGGGCGAGTTCGCCCTCACCGAGCTGGTGCCGGGAACGGTGACCGTCGCGGTGAACGCGGCCGGGTTCCGGCCGCGCGCCCTGCCTGTCGAGATCGGCGGCACGGGGGTCACCCGGATCGAGGTCGACCTCGACGCCGGAGCCCAGCTCCAGGGTGTCGTCCGGGCACCGCACGGGCCCCTCGCCGACGCGCGGGTCACCCTCGTGGACGCGGCGGGCAACGTGGTCGGCACCTCCACCACCGGGACGGACGGGGCGTACGCCTTCACCGACCTGGACGGCGGCGACTACACCGTGATCGCCACCGGGTACCCGCCGGTCGCGACCGCGCTGACCGTGAACGGTCGGGGAGTCGACGACCACCACATCGAACTCGCCCACCCCGGCGAGTAGTTCGACTCCGGCCCGTGGCGGTGAGCACTCCGAGCGGAGGTGCGCACCGCCGCGGGCCGGTCTCTTGTGAGGAGTGACAGCGAGATGGGACTGACCGCGAGGATCCGTACCCGGGACGGATGGGCCGTGTCGCACGCGGTCGTCACGGTGACCGACACGACCGGCACGCAGGTGCTGCGTGCCGAGGCCGACGAGGAAGGCGCGGTGCGGGACACCGAAGCGCTCGCGCCGGGGGCGTACACCGTCATCGTCACGGCGGTCGGGTACGCGCCCGCCGCCGCCAGTGCGCTCGTCACCGCGAGCGGGCGGGCCGAGGTCGGCACGGTGACGCTGGCCCGGCAGGGCGGCTCCGAACTTCCGCCGCCGGGGCCCTGGACCGTCGACCCGGCGCACTCCGGGGTGGCCGCGCTCGCCCAGCACCTGGGCATCTCCAGTGTGCGCGGCCGGTTCACCGAGTTCACGGCCTCGATCGAGGTCGCCCCCGACGACGTGGCCAAGTCCCGGGTGGAGGCGGTCATCCGGGCCGCGTCCATCGACACCGGCAACACGATGCGCGACGGGCACCTGAAGTCCGCCGACTTCCTGGACGTGGACAGGTACCCCGAGATCACCTACCGGTCGACGGGGCTCACGGCGGCCGGTTCCGACCGCTGGCGGGTCCACGGCGAACTGGGGATGCACGGTGTCCTACGGCCCGTCGACCTCGACCTCGCCTACCTCGGCACCGGCGCGGACCCCTGGGGCGGAACCCGGGCGGCCTTCCGGGCCACCACGGAACTGCGCCGCGAGGACTTCGCCATGAACTACAACCAGGTCGTCCAGGCGGGCATCGCCGCCATCGGTACGACGCTGAAGGTGGAGCTGGACATCCAGGCGGTGCGGGGCGAGTCGCTGCCGCAGGGCTAGGCCGGGCCGGACCCTGTCCGGCGGATCAGGCCGCAGGGAATCGGCGGCGCCCCTTCCTCGCTGGTGAGCCCCGCGTCTGCGGTGTGAGCCCGCCGGACAGGGCCCAGCCGGCTCACATGAGGCCGACGATGCGGGGCGGGGCGAACAGGTGGCGGGCCCGGTGCTCCTCGGCCGCCGTGACCGCCCCCGGCAGCCGGTCGGGCGAGCGCTGCCCGGTGCGTTCCACGGAGGCCCGGTGGTCGACGCAGGCCCGGCACCCGGCGTCCCAGTCGGGCAGGGCGTCGCGGTGGGCTTCGGCGAGGTGCCGGCCGAGGTCGATCTGGGTGCCGACGACGCTGTCCGTGACGTCCCAGTCGACGCCGGGATCCTCCGCGGTCAGCCCGGCGATGACGGCCTGCACGTGCTTCATCGCCTCGTAGCGGCGGATGCACTCGGCGCAGTCCCACATCCAGGCGGGTGGCAGCGGCCACTGGTCCTCGGGGCTGAGGTCTTCCGCGCTCATGCGGCTCACGCTAGGGGGTGCGGGCCGGACCGCGCAGGCGTCCGGGCGAACTGGCCGGACCTCGCCCCTCCCGCTCAGGACGGGCCGTCGCCGCTGCCCACCCGGGCCACCAAGTCGTTGCACAGGTCCCGGAGTTTGACGTTGTGGTCCTGCGAGACCCGGCGCAGCCGTTGCATCGCGAGGTCGGCGTCGATCCGCTCCTGGGCCATCAGGATGCCGACCGCCTGGTCGATGACGCTGCGGGAGAGCAGGGCGGTGCGCACGTCGGCGGCCGACTCGTGGCGCCGCTCGACGCGCAGGGCGACGTTGATCGCGTCGCCGACCCGGGCGGCGAAGGCACGGGCCGCGTCCCGGCCCGGGCCCAGCGCCCCGGGCTCGACACCGTAGAGGTTGAGGGCGGCGCCTCGCTCGCCCTCGACGGCGATCGGCTGCGCCAGCACACAGCGCACTCCGGCGGAGAGGGCGTACGGCGTGTAGTGCGGCCAGCGGGTCTCGGTCTCCAGGTCGGCGGAGTACTGCTCGGTGCTGGTCTCGGCGGCCTCCACACACGGCCCCGAATCGTTCTCGTACTGGCGCTGGTCGAGGCCGCCCGGCAGACCACGGCTCCCCGCCAGGGTGAGCAGGCGGTCGGCGCGGCGCACGGTGATGCTGCAGGCGGCGGCACCGGGCACCACCTCGACGGCTCGGTCGGTCAGATCGCGCAGCAGCGTGTCGAGGCCGCTGCTGCGCACGATGGCCATCTCCAGCGTGTCGGACGGGTCAGGGCTCATGGAGGTACGGATATCCCGTCGACGCCCGTTAACGCCTGGGCGCCCCCCGCCGGTCGTGTGTCGCGGGTCATGTGGTGCCGGGTCCTGCGACGCCCGTCGTGTGGTGCCTCTCATGCGGTCCGGTTGGCGTCGACGATCCGGCGGGCCAGGTCGCGCAGCTTGACGTTCTCCCGCTGCGAGGCCTTGACCAGGGACTCGAACGCCTCGGCCGCGTCCATGTCCATCCGTTCCATCAGGATCCCGGTGGCCTGTCCGATCAGGTCCCGGGTGCGCATGGCCTCCGTCAGCTGCTCCCGTACGGTCGCGGAGTCCAGGGCGAGGCTGACGTGCGCGGTGAACAGCCGGCCGACGCGGGTGGCGGACTCGTCGAAGGCGCGCGGCTTGCGGGCGTACGCGGTGAGCACGGTGAGACGGCGGCGGTCGGCGCGCAGCCGCAACGAGAGCGCCGAGCGCAGGCCCAGTTCCGCGAGGACCGCCCCGCCGTCGTCGGACTCGCTGTCCTCCACCCGTACGACGGGCGCGGACCACAGCCCCTCCCAGTACGCCGCCTGCTCGCGTCCGGCCTCGGCCGTGCGCACGACCTCGTCGGTCCAGGCGACCGAACGGCGGTGCTGGGGGCGCTCGATGACGGAGATGCCCGCGTGGTCGGCGCCGGGCAGGACGTGGACGGCCAGCCGGACCGCGGTACGCATCGTGTGGTGCGGGGTGACCGTGTCGTGCAGTTGCTGAGCTGCCACCGTCAGGGCCTCCGCCAACGCGAAACCGGCGGGAAAATGGGGCAAATCAGGAAACTCGAACGCAGACACCACGAACCTCTTCGGCATGCACGGCTTTTGGCCGTGCGCAGGAGAGCTCCGCAGCACATTCCCGACTGCGAGCACAGGACGGACAGCACTTTATCTGCTCTGTTGCGTCGAGGTGACGTTCGGCCGAGGTCCGGCCGACGAAGGCCACAGGCACTTTCGGGCGCGCTCCGCGGCATGGTGGAATGGAGCCGACAGGTCAGGAAGTGGCCTCCCCGGAATCCGGACGAGCGTCTGCCAGGTGAGCGCCGTGACCTTCCTCCCGAATCCGTGCGAGCTGCGTGATCTGCGTGATCTGCCCGGCTGCACCGTGATCGCCCTGCCCGTCGAGATCGATCTCTGCAACGCCGTGGGCCTCCACCGGCGCGTGATGTCCGCCGTGGACGCCCGCGCCGACCGGCTGCGCCTGCTGGTCCTGGACCTCACCGGGACCGACTTCATGGACTCCCAGGGTGTCCGCCTCGTCGAGGAGGTGTGCCGTGACCTGCCTCCCGGGGCGCGGATACGCGTGGTGGCGGCACCCGGCGGGGCGGCCTGCCGCGTCCTGGGCCTGACCGGGCTGCGGCGGGACATCCCGGTGTACGACAACCTCGCCGAGGCGCTGGAGTCGTAGGGCGGAGCCGCCGCGGGAGGCGTGGGGTGGCGGGGCGGGTGTCGTCACCTGCCGCCGTCGCGCGGTGTGCCGGGCGCCGGTGCCGTCGCGCGGTGTGCCGGGCGGCGTCCTAGGCTGGGACCATGGCACCGAACATCGCGACCAACACCGCCGTATCACTGGACGAGTTGCTGGACTTCGTACGACCGCGCCACCACGCCATCCTGCTCACCCGCCGGTCCGACGGCAGCCCCCAGGGCTCGCCGCTGACCTGCGGGGTCGACGACTCCGGGCGGATCGTCGTCTCGACCTACCCCGAGCGCGCCAAGACCCGCAACGCCAAGCGGGATCCGCGGGTCAGCCTCCTCGTCCTCAGCGACGACTGGAACGGGCCGTGGGTGCAGATCGACGGCGCGGCCGAGGTCATCGACCCGCCGGACTCCGTCGAGCCGCTCGTGGAGTACTACCGGAACATCGCCGGCGAGCACCCGGACTGGGACGAGTACCGGGCGGCCATGCTGAAGCAGGGCAAGTCGATCATCCGGGTCACACCGGAGCGGTGGGGCCCGGTCGCCACCGGCGGATTCCCGGCCCGACTGGCCTCGGACGACTGAGGTCGGGGGCGGAGGCCGGGGTCGGAGGCCGGACGACTGCTCGGGCCGTTGAGGTCGAGCGGGAGAGGTCGGGCGACTGCTCGGGCGGTTGAGGTCGAGCGGGAGAGGTCGGGCTGCCGACGTCGGGCGGCCGGTCTCAGGCGGCCGACTCGGGCAGCCGATCTCGGGCAGTTGGCCGCGAGCAGGCCAGTTCGGATGGCCGACCTCGGGTAGATGGCCGCGAGCAGGCCAGTCCGGGGCCGACCTCGGGTAGATGGCCGCGAGCGGGCCGGTTCGGGTGGCCGACCTCGGGCAGATGGCCGCGAGCAGGCCAGTCCGGGGCCGACCTCGGGCAGTTGCCCGCGAGCGGGACGATTCGGGTCCGGCCTCGGGTAGTTGATCTCGGGCAACCGGGTCGGGTGGCAGGCTCGCGTCGGTGGGGTCAGCCTCTTGCCACCATTGCCTCGATGCCCGCCACCAGCAGATCCAGGGCGAACGTGAAGTCGCGTTCCATCATCTCCTCGACCGTGTCGCCACCGCGGGCCTCCATGATCTTGGTGGACTCCTGGATGATCTCGGCGGCATCCGGGGCCCGGGTCGCCGTGCTGACGGCGTGCTGGAAGTACTCGTCCGGGGTCACTCCGGCCTCCGCGACGCGGGCGAAGAAGTGGCCTTCGAGCGTGCCGTAGCCGTAGACGAACTGGAAGACGGCCGAGATGGCCCCGGTCACGCCGTGCACCGGCAGCCCGGTCCTGCGGATGACCTGCTGGACCACGCGGGCGAAGGCCAGGTGGTTCGGGCCGAGGTTGAGATAGGTGCCGGCCAGCGGCGACATCCAGGAGTGGCGGACCAGCAGCGACCGGTAGCCCCGGGTCAGCATCCGCAGCTGGTCGCGCCAGTCCTCGTCGGCCTCCGGATCGGGCAGCTCCAGCTCGCCGAAGACCGCGTCCAGGGCGAGTTCGAGGAGGTCGTCCTTGGTGTCGACGTACCAGTAGACGGACATCGCCGTGACGTTCAGCTCCGCGGCCAGCCGGCGCATCGAGAACCTGGCCAGTCCGTCGGCGTCCAGGAGCCGTACGGTCGCCTCGGTGATCCGGTCCCGGTCGAGGCCAGACGGCTGCCCGCCACCCCGCCCGCCCCGGCGCGCCTTGCCGTCGAGCCAGACGCTGGTCCGCGTCGGCCTCCGGGCCGCATCCGCCATGGCGCACCTTCCTCGGAACTGGGTGATACGGGTCAGCTTAGGCGCGCCCCCACAGGCGCGAGGAACTGCGCGACCAGCCACAACGGACGACCCGCGGTCGCCTCCTGCGCGGCCGACCGGATTCCTAGACGGAGTCTTCCCGCTCGGCCCGCCACAACAACGCCCCCGCGACCAGGCCCCCGAACAGCACGGCCACCGCCCCCACCAACTGGCTGCTCTCCAGCCCGGAGGCGAACGCGTCCGTGATCCGCGCCCTCTCCTGGTCCGATCCCGCCTCGGCCAGCGCCCCCGGCAGGGACACCGCCGCCACCGGGATCAGCGCGGCGAAACGGGCGTTGAGCACGGCCCCGAGCACGGCGACCCCCAACCCCGTCCCGAACTCCGCCAACGTGCCGTTGATCCCGGCACCGACGCCCGCCTTCTCCCGGGGAATCGCGCTCATGATGGCGTGAGCCATGGCCGGGTTGGCGATCCCCGCTCCGGCGCCGATGAGCAACAGCCCTGCCAGCGTCCCGCCGTAGCCGTGTTCGGTGAGGGTGGCGATCGAGACCAGGCCCGCCGACATCAGCACCATGCCCAGCCCGACGGAGAGGGGATGGCCGAGCCTGGTCGTCCACTTCGCCGCCAGTCCGGAGAAGTTCAGCGCCACGATCGCCACCGCCAGCGGGGCCGTACGCAGACCCGCCTCCAGGGGGCCGTAGCCGAGCACGAACTGCAGGTGCTGGGTGAGCAGGAACAGCGATCCGCCCATGCCGAAGGTGATGAGCACCAAGCCCGCGACCGCACCGGTGAACCGGCGGTCCCTGAAGAAGTGCAGGTCGAGCATGGGGTACGGGATCCGGCTCTCCCAGTACGCGAACAGGCCGAGGACCACGACCGCGACGGCCGCCGTGCCGAGCACCCGGCCGGACGTCCAGCCGTGCTCCGGCCCGGAGATGATCGCGAACACGAGCGAGGTCATGCCGACGGTCGACAGCAGGGCACCCAGCAGGTCGGGCCGGTCGCTCCGTGCCGGGGATCCGGGGGTCGTCACCCGGGAGGACGCTGCCTTGGACTCCGGGACCAGCGCCACCACGGCCACCAGGGCGAGCCCGGCGACCGGCAGGTTGATCAGGAAGATCGCCCCCCACCAGAAGTGGTTCAGCATGAAGCCGCCGATCAGCGGGCCGGTCGCGAAGCCGAGCGCGTTGACCGCGGCCCAGATGCCGATCGCCCTGGCGTGCTCCTCGGGCACGAAGATCTGCATCACCACGGCGAGGGTGGTGGTCAGCAGGAGAGCGCCACCGACGCCCATTCCGGCCCGTGCCGCGATCAACTGGCCCGTGGAGTCGGCGAGTCCGGCGATCAGTGAGCCCGTACCGAACAGGACCAGGCCGGCTATCAGCATCTTCCGGCGGCCGTAGCGGTCGGCGGCACTGCCCGCGGTGAGCAGCAGTCCGGACTGGGCCAGCGAGTAGGCGTTGATCATCCACTGGATGTCGGCGGTGCCCGCGCCCAGCTCACGGGTGAGCGAGGGGATCGCCACGTTCAGGACGGTGTTGTCGAGCACGACGGTGAGCTGCGCGAGGCAGATGACACCGAGGATCAGCCAGCGCTGCGGGTGGCCGCCGGGCTGCTGGACCGCAGGGGCCTGTTCCTGGGGGGACGTCGTCATGCTCTACACCGTAGAACAGTTCCCATACGGCGTACAAGAGAGATATGGGGACGGGGCGACGAAGGGATGGAGGGGGACGGAGGACGGGGAAACGCGGAAACAGAGAAACAGAGAAACGGAGAAGGGCGGTGGCCGTGGCCACCGCCCTTCCGTTCCGGGTGAGTTCGCTACGCCTTCTGCGTCAGGTCGTAGAAGGTGGACGAACCGACCGTGACCTTCTTGAAGTTGGCCTCGACCCAGGTGGTGATCTGCGAGGACGTGCCGTCGCTGCTGCCACCCATGCCGCCGCCGGTGCCGGACGAGATGAAGTAGTGGATCTTCCCGTCCGTCACGTACTGCTTGAACTGGGCCAGCGTCGGGGACGGGTCGGTGCCGTTGAAGCCGCCGATCGCCATCACCGACTCGTCGGTGGCCAGCTGGTAACTCGCCGCGTTCTGGGCGCCGATGGCGGCTGCGGCCCAGGTGTACTGGTCGGCGTCGGCCTCCAGCAGCTTCTTCGCCTCGTCGGTGACGGTGGCGCCGTTGAGCAGCCCGCCGACACCGCCACCTCCGCCGCCCATGCCGCCTCCACCCATGGCGCCGCCCCGCTGGTTCTGGCCCTGACCCTGCGTGTTGCCGTTGCCCTGGCTGTTCCCGTTGCCGTTCTGGCCGGGCATCCCGCCGCCCGGGAAGCCGTTGCCGTTCTGCCGGCCCTGGCCCTGGGTGTTGCCGTTGCCGTTCTGCTGGTTCTGGCCGCCGCCGGGCATCCCGCCGCCCATGCCGCCACCGCCGCCGGGACCGCCGCCCCGGCCGCCCATCATGCTCGCGCCCGCCGGACCCGCCGTCGGGATGGAGCCGGTGTGTGCGGAGTTCACCGTGCTCACGGTGTACGCGGCCGGACCGGCCAGCGAGGCCACGATGCCCAGGCCCACCGCGGCGAGCGCCAGTTGCCGGCCGAGCCTGGCCACGAAGATCAGGCCGAGCGCGGCGACCAGGCCGCCGACGAGGACCAGCCACTTCAGCCAGGGCAGGTAGTCGGGGGTGCGGTCGAGGAGGACGTACCCCCAGCCCGAGGCCGCCACGACCGAGGCGGCGAGGGTGAGCGAGGCCCACGTCTCGGTGCGCTTCTTCCACAGGACGTCCGCGCCCATGCCGACCACGGCGGCGATGTAGGGGGCGAGGGCGATCGTGTAGTACTGGTGGAAGATGCCCGCCATGTAGCTGAAGACCACCATGGTGATGAGCAGCGAGCCGCCCCACACCAGGAACGAACCGCGTGTGACGGACGTCCGCTTGAGCTTGCGGGTGGCCACCAGGCCGGCGACGAGCAGGATCAGCGCGGCGGGCAGCAGCCAGGAGATCTGGGCGCCGATCTCGGAGTTGAACATCCGGTTCCAGCCGGTCTCGCCCCACTGGCCGGTACCGCCACCGCCACCCCCTCCGCCGACGCTGCCGGTCTCCTCGCCGTTCAGCCGGCCGAGACCGTTGTAGCCGAAGGTCAGTTCAAGGAAGCTGTTGTTCTGCGAGCCGCCGATGTAGGGGCGGGAGGACGCCGGCCACAGCTCGACGATCGCGACCCACCAGCCGCCGGAGACGATCAGCGCGAGCGTCCCCGCGGCCAGCTGTCCGAAGCGCTTCTTCAGCGACACCGGGGCGACCACCGCGTACACGATGGCCAGGGACGGGAGGATCAGGAAGGCCTGCAGGGTCTTGCCGAGGAACGCGAAACCGATCGCGACACCGGCGTACACCAGCCACCTGGTCCGGCCGTCCTCGACCGCGCGGACGACGAAGTAGCAGGCCAGCGCCATCAGGAGCGCCAGCATCGCGTCCGGGTTGTTGAACCGGAACATCAGCGCCGCGACGGGAGTGAGCGCGAGCACGGCGCCCGCGATCAGACCGGCCCCGGGGCTGAACCGGCGGCGCACCGAGGCGTACACGACCGCGACCGTGCCGACGCCCATGAGGACCTCGGGGCCGAGGATCGTCCACGAGTTGAGGCCGAAGATCCGTGCCGCGATCTCCATCGGCCACAGGAAGGCCGAGGGCTTGTCGACGGTGATGGCGTTGCCCGCGTCCAGCGAGCCGAAGAACATCGCCTTCCAGCTCTTGGTGCCGGCCTGGACGGCCGCCGAGTAGAAGGAGTTGGAGTAGCCGGAGGCGCTCAGGTTGTAGAAGTAGAGCGCCGCGGTCGCCAGCAGCAGGCCGAGGAACGCGGGGCGCGCCCAGCTCGGGTCCTCGGGCCGCCCCCGCCACAGTCTCCGTACGAAGGGCTGCCGGGGCTCACCGGACTCGGGGGCCGACGGCGCCGGAGGGGCCACCGGCTCCTGGACGGCCGAACCCGTACCGGCCGTACCGGTGCTCGCCACGGGCGGCCCCCAGGCCGAGGGACCCTGCGGGGTCGGCTGATCGGTGTGCGTGGTCATCGGACGTTCCTAGGGTCGGTGTCGGTCGGGCGCACCGGCTGCAGGTGCATGGTCGCGTCCCCCCGGGTGCGGTCCGCGGCTTCACCGGCGCGGAACTGGTCGTGGTGCTGGTCTCGGTACCGGTCGCGGTACTGGTCGGTGTCGTACGGCGATCGAGGCGCCGCGGCGTAATGGGGTGTCTGCGTCTGCGCGTTCGGGCGCTGCGGCAGCGGCGGGTGGGGCATGCCGTGCTGCGTCGGGTGGGCCGGCGCGGACGGAGCGTGCTCCCGGTGGTGTTCCGGGCCGTACTCCGGCCGGTACTCCGGGCGATGGCCCGGCCGGTACTCCGGCTGGTACTCCGGCTGGTACTCCGGCTGGTACTCCGGGTGGTGCAAGGCCACCACGGTCGACTCGCGCCGGTCCGGGAACACCCAGGCCCTGAAGAGCAGGAAGCGCAGGACCGTCGCGGCCAGGTTGGCGGCGATGAGGACCGCGAGCTCGGTGGAGTGCGCGGGGCTGGACGACGCCGCGCTCAGGGCGGCGAGGGAGCCGCTGGTCAGCGCCAGGCCGATACCGAAGACGACCAGGCCCTGCGCCTGATGCCGGACGGCGCCGCCGCGGCCCCGCACCCCGAAGGTCAGCCGCCGGTTGGCCGCCGTGTTGGCGACCGCCGAGACCAGCAGCGCGAGCGCGTTGGCGGTCTGCGAACCGGAGAACTCACGGAAGCCGCTGTAGAGCAGCAGGTAGAAGAGCGTCGACAGACCGCCGACGACACAGAAGCCGACCAGTTGGCGGGCCAGCCCCTTCGGCACGTCCTGGATCTCGCGGTCGCGCGGGTCGTCGCCGAACGGCCGGGTGATCCGGTCCAGCGGCAGCGAACCGCCGGCCAGGGCCTTGCCCACCCGCCACACCCCCTTGAGGTCCTCGGTCGCCGTCTTCACGATGTGCACCGTGGAGTCCGGGTCGTCGACCCAGTCGACGGGAACCTCGTGGATCCGCAGCCCGGCCCGCTCGGCGATCACGAGCATCTCGGTGTCGAAGAACCAGCCGCTGTCCTCCACCATGGGGAGCAGCACCTGGGCGACATCGCGGCGGATCGCCTTGAATCCGCACTGCGCGTCCGAGAAGCGGGCCTGGAGCGAGCCGCGCAGGATCAGGTTGTAGGAGCGGCTGATGAACTCCCGCTTGGCGCCGCGGACCACCCGCGAGCTACGGGCCAGCCGGGAGCCGATCGCCAGGTCCGAGTGGCCGGAGATCAGCGGTGCCACCAGCGGCAGCAGCGCGTTCAGGTCGGTGGACAGGTCCACGTCCATGTACGCGAGGATCGGGGCGTCCGAGGAGGACCAGACGGTCCGCAGCGCCCGGCCGCGGCCCTTCTGCTCCAGCCGGAAGGCCCGCACCTCCGGGATCTCCGCCTCCAGCCGTGCGGACACCTGCGGAGTGGTGTCCGTCGACGCGTTGTCCGCGATCGTGATGCGGAACGCGTACGGGAACGTGCGCTTGAGGTGATCGTGCAGTCTCAGCACACACGGCTGGAGGTCCTTCTCCTCGTTGTAGACGGGGATCACGACGTCCAGGACAGGCGCACCCGCGTCTCCGGCCGGGAGGTGCTCCCGCGCCGGCAGAGTGCCGGGAGAAGAATCGGTTCGCATGACAACGACTGTGGTCAAGCGCCCTGTTGCACCCATATGGCAGCGCTGTGCTGTGCCTGTGAGTGCGATTGCCAGTTCGTTTCGGGCGCCGGACGGGGGGTCACCGGACCCAGCGCGGGCAGGTGCACGGTGAAGACGGTGCGCCCGGGAACGCTGTCCACGGTCACCGCGCCCCCGTGCGCGGACGCGACGGCCTGCACGATCGCGAGCCCCAGACCGGTCGACCCGGAGGCACGGGAACGCGAGGAGTCGCCCCGCGCGAAGCGCTCGAAGACCCGCGGCAGCAGGTCGTCCGGGATGCCCTGGCCGTTGTCCTCGATGTCCACGCACATCCAGGGGCCGCGCCGCTGGATGCGGGCGGTGATGGTCGTACCGGCAGGGGTGTGCTTGCGGGCGTTGCCCAGCAGGTTGACCAGCACCTGCTGGACCCGCGCCGCGTCCGCGGTCACCAGGGCCGGTTCGTCGGGCAGGTCCAGGCGCCAGTTGTGCTCCATGCCGGCCGCGCGCGAGTCGCTGACCGTGTCGACGACCAGCGGGATCAGGTCGGTCTGCTCGAACTGCAGCGGCCGTCCGGCGTCCAGCCGGGCGAGCAGCAGCAGATCCTCGACGAGCAGCGTCATCCTGCCCGCCTCGGACTCGATACGGCCGAGGGCGTGCCGGGTGTCGGGCCCGATCTGCTCCCTGCCGCGTCTGGTGAGCTCGGCGTACCCGCGGATGGAGGAGAGCGGCGTCCTCAGCTCATGGCTGGCGTCCGCCACGAACTGCCGGACCCGCATCTCGCTCTCCTGCCGCGCGTGCAGCGCGCCGTGGACATGGTCCAGCATCCGGTTGAGCGCGGCGCCCACCTGGCCGACCTCGGTGTGCAGGTCGGTCTCGGACTCGGGGACCCGCTCGCTGAGGTTGACCTCGCCGGTGTGGAGGGGGAGTTCGGAGACGCGGGTGGCGGTGGCGGCGACCTTGCGGAGGGGACGGGTGGCGAGACCGACCAACACATAGCCGGCAATCACCGCTGCGCCGAGGCCGGCGGCGGTGACGCTGACCTCCACGAGGATCAGGGTGTTGATGGTGCTGTCGACATCGTCGGTGGGCAGGGCGATGTAGTACGCGTCGCTGCCGTCCAGGCTGGTGACGTACTCGACGCGGTACTCACCGAGGCCCGGGATGTCCACCGAATGGGGGTTGCCGTCCTTGGACACGGAGGCGAGGGCTGCCTTCTGCGCCGTGGTGAGAGCGCCGGACGTCATGTTCTGGAAGACGCCGTTGCTGTCCCGTGCCTGCTCGGCGATGGCGGCGCTGACGATCTTGCCGCTCTTCACATACGCGGCGACGGTCTGGGCCTGCGTGGGGCCCTGTGTGACGAACCTCTGGGCCTTGGCACTCGCCGGGGTGTCGTCCGACACGGAGCCCGGTTTCCTGCCCCCGCCGTCGGGCGGCGGCTTGCCGTCCAGACGGCCGCCCACCGCGCGCGTGGACGTCTCGTGCAGCTTGCCGTCCAACTGGTCGTACAGATGCGAGCGCAGCGCGAGCGTCGTCACCGTGCCGATCACCGCACACACCACGGCGATCAGCACCACGGAGGCGACGACGAGCCTGGTCCGCAGGGTGCGCGGCTTACCTGCTCGCTTCTGCGGACGCGGCCGTCGTCGTCCGCTCATGACACCGCTGGCTTGATCAGGTAGCCGGCGCCACGGCGGGTGTGGATCATCGGCTCGCGACCGGCGTCGATCTTCCGCCGCAGGTAGGAGATGTACAGCTCGACGACATTGGCCTGGCCGCCGAAGTCGTACGACCACACGCGGTCCAGGATCTGCGCCTTGCTGAGCACCCGGCGCGGGTTGCGCATCAGGAACCGCAGCAGCTCGAACTCGGTCGCGGTGAGGTGGATGCCGTCCCCGGCCCGCGACACCTCGTGGCTGTCCTCGTCGAGGGTGAGGTCGCCGACGACCAGCACGGAGTCCGACCGTCGGTCGGCCGCGCCGGAACGGCGGATGAGCCCGCGCAGCCGGGCCACCACCTCTTCGAGACTGAACGGCTTGGTGACGTAGTCGTCACCGCCGGCGGTGAGTCCGGCGATCCGGTCCTCGACCGCGTCCTTCGCGGTCAGGAAGAGAACCGGCACGTCCGGCAGCTCGCGCCGCATCCGTCCGAGGACGGTCAGCCCGTCCATGTCGGGAAGCATCATGTCCAGCACGACGGCGTCGGGCCGGAACTCCCGGGCGGTCTGGATCGCGCCGGTGCCGTCGCCGGCACTCCGGATCTGCCAGCCCTCATATCGGAGGGCCATGGACAGGAGTTCGGTGATCGACAGCTCGTCGTCCACCACAAGCACTCGGACGGGGCTCCCGTCCGGCCTCAGCAGTTCGGTGCGCCCCTGGGGCGAGGTCGTGGTCATGCTGGACACCATGTCGGGGACCTCTGAGAGCGAGCTTTCGAGAACCTGTGATTTTCCTGAGAAACACACAGGCGACTCTCAGGGAAGCCTGGGGAACCGCATGGATTGGCACCCCTGCCGAGGCCACGGAGCATCTGTGCGATCCGTTACACCCCTCGACACGCCTGCGCTTTCGATGAGAAGCCTGTGGGACGACTGGGCGGACCGGGTGAGTCCGGATGTGGTCGAGGGTGGTCGGGCGTGGCCGAGTGCGGTCGGGCGTGGTCGGGTGCGGCCCGGTGAAATGGGGGCGCCCACGACGACACCCTCGGGAAGGGCACAGAACGCGAGGAAGAAGCCCTGCGCCCGGTGGTATCCGGTGCAGTTGACCTTGACCTAGACCTTGACGCCGGAGTCGGGCAGGAGGGCCGGGCCGACGGCCGAACGCAGCCGGACCATGTCACCGCCGGAACGTCTCGCCGTCGGCACGTGTCGCCGTCGGCCGTGGTCACCGTGCGCCGGGCGTGCCCGCCGCCGAGCGGGAGGCGGTGGTCCTTTCCCGCCTCCCCGGCTTCGCGGCTTCGCGGCTTCTTCGCGTCAGAACAGCCCGCCCTGCACCCCCGGGGGCGCCTTGAACTGCCTTATCGGCACGGTGTTCGCGGTACTCGCAGTGCCTTCGCCGCCCGGCGCGGGAACCAGGCCCCACCCCGTCATCAACCGGGTGTCGAGGACCACCACCCCGCCACCCGTCTCCAGGTGCAGATCCGGTCCGGCCGTCGCCGCCAGCCGGCCACCGACCACCCCGCCCGCGACCAGCTCGCTCACCGCGCCGACGGCGGGCGGCAGGCCGGTCAGGCCGAACACGCCCACGTGATCGACGGGTTGGCAGGCGGCACGCTCCAGCGACTCGGGCCACGCGGCGAGTGTCACGGCCCGCGCGTGCAACTCCGTGATCTCGGCGGCCCGTTCCTCCACCGACGTCGGCAACTCGGCCCGTACCGCCCGCTTCTCGGCGTACGGAATCCGGTCCGGCACTCCGAGCGCGGCCCTCAGCAGTTCCTCCGTGCGCCGCGCCGCCATCAGGGGGCCGGTGCCCAGCCAGGTGAAGCAGACCGCGCCCTGTTCAAGCAGCCGCGCGGAGCCTCGCTCTTCGGCGGTGATGCCGACCTTGACCATCCCCGGCCCGAACCACGCCAGATACACCCGGTACGGCCGCGGATCGTCCGCGATGGTGTCGGCGGCGACGGAGTGCGCCCGGTCCAGCCGCGCGCACTCCTCGCACCGCGCCCCCGTACTCCGCCCCGACACGGCGGCCCGCACCGCACACGCGTGTCCGCGCGCTCCCACACATGTCCGCCCGCCCCCTTCCGCGACCCCGAAGGCCACCCGCTTCCCCCGGGCCAGCGCACTGCGCCGACCCCCGTCCCACACCAGCACGGGACCCTCCGCCGACCAGCGCAGCCCCGAGCACCTCCATGCCTGTCCCATCGCTCACGAGCGTAGAGCGCGGCACTGACAACAGGGCCGGACGACCTGCGCTCAGCCGCCGGGACGGGTGGTGGCGGGACGGGCAGTGGCCGGGCGGGTGGTGCCGGTCCCGGGTTCCCCGACCACGGTTCCCGCGGGAACCACCGGGTCCGGCCAATCCGGCAGGTCGGCCGCGCCCGGCAGATCCGCCATCGCCGTACGCCGTGCTCCCCGCCCCGCCAGCCGGCACCCGACGCACCCGGGATGCCCGCCCCGCGCGGACCGGTCCCGCACCCGCGTCCCCCACTCCTCCCGGGGCCGCCGCCCCGGCGGCTTGCCCCAGCCGGAGAGGTGCAGGGCCCAGGTGACGAGGAGACTCACCACCACGATCGCCGCCCCTCCGACCAGGAACGGAACCGACACCAGGCACACGCCCACCCCGAGGACGGATGTCCCGACGGTCGCGATCCCGAAACCGGTCCACCCTGCGACCGTGTGCCCCTCGTCATACTGATGTGCACTCACGCGACGGCCTCCCCGCTCAAGGTCTCTCACGACGTAAGAAATTTACCGCAACAACCTCTTAGATGCTAAGGGAATCAGGAAGTATCCGGATGCAAGCCAAGCCGCGCCCCGCAGCCACGCCGGCCCAGGCGCTGTCGGCGATGGACTCCCTCGTCGCCGCCCATCTGCTCGGACAGCAGGAGATGGCCCAGCGACTGGGCCTGAACGTCACCGACCTGCTCTGTTTCGGCTGCGTCCTCAAGGCGGGCGAGGACCTGCTCACGGCCGGCGACCTCGCGGAGCACGCCCACGTCACCACCGGCGCGGTGACCGGCATCCTCAACCGTCTGGTCCGCGCCGGCTTCGTCACCCGTGTCCCCGACCCGACCGACCGCCGCCGCGTCCGCGTGGCCGCCGTCCCGTCCGCCGTCGCCCGCGTCCACGCCCTCTACGAGCCGTACTACGCCCGCCTGAACGCCCACTTCGCCGACTACTCCGCCGACGAGATCGCCGTACTCACCGACTGGTTCACCCGCACGACGACCCTCGCGCACGGGTACATCGAGGAGCTACGGATCCAGGACTCGAAGGGTGAGGGCGAGGGCAAAGGCGAAGGCGAGGACGGGAATGTCGGTGACGGCGGGAGCGGGGGCGGGACGTGAGCGGGGGCGGGGCGTGTGGGCGGGGGCGTGAGCCTGCGACACTGCGCCGGTGCTCCTGAATCCCGAGAACGCCCTGTTCGTACGAGGAACGACTCCCGTACTGCTGCTGGCCGACGTCCCCGTCCACGCCGTCCTGCCACCCCTGACCTCCTCGGACGGCACGGTGCCGCCGTGCGAAGGCTGGAGCATCCTCCCGAAACTCACCCGGTGTGTGCTGGCCGGGCCGGGGGACCACGGGCTGGTCGTGCCCGCCATCGCCGCGCCGGTCCTGGACGGGACAGGCGTACGCGGCAAGGGCGCGGCGGCGATGGCGGCCTGGCGCGGTGACGCCGAGCAGGCGGGCGGCGCGGTCGTGCTGTCTCTCGACCGGCTGCCCGAAGTCCTCGACTGGAGCGACCTGTTGGGCTCGGGCAAGGCTCACGGCGGCTTCGTGGGACTGCCCGTCTGACCTGCCCCGATCCGGTCCTCCCCCGGGGGACCACCGGGCCATGGTGTAGCCAGCCCTACCACCGGTTCGGTAGACCACTCCATCGTTTCCGACGGCGCGCGACGACATCGTTGAACCCAGTTGATCGCAACTGATCTCGCAGCGGACCTCGCAGCCGATCTCGCAGCGGATCTCTGCAGTTCACAGAGGTTCAAGGGTTCGCCCGCCGCTCGGAAGGAAACGTCATGGAGTCGCAGCTCACGTCGAAGCCGCAGTCGGCGCCGGGCCCTCTCGCCTCCTTCGCACGCTTCGTCCTGTGCGGCGGCGGCATCGGGGTCCTCTCCAGCTTCGCCGTACCGCTGGTGGCCATGACGATGCCGTGGGCGGTGGCGAACGCGGTGATCACCGTCGCCTCCACGCTCCTCTGCACCGAGCTGCACGCCCTGTTCACCTTCGGCACCGGCAGCCGCCCCGGGTGGCGCCAACACCTGCAGTCGGCGGGTTCGGCCACGGCGGCGTACGTGGCGACCTGCGTCGCGATGCTCGTCCTGCACACCGTGCAGTCGTCGCCGAGCATGCTCCGGGAGCAGGCGGTCTACCTCTCGGCATCCGGTCTCGCCGGGATCGGCCGGTTCCTGGTCCTGCGGCTGTTTGTCTTCGCGGGCAACCACGACGGCCGACGGACGCAGCCCCGCACGCACCCCCTGCCCACCCCCCTGCCTCTGTCCTTGCCCCTGCCCCACACCCTGGCGCGGCCCCGGACGCAGGCCCCGAAGACCGCGGCGATCGACTGGAACCCTCCGTTTGTGAGGGCCGAGGCGTTCGCCGCGTGACGGATCACCGGCGGGCTAGCGTTCCCCTGTCGCTCGGCAGCTTTACCAGCTTGGACAGCTTCAACAGCCAGAGCAGCTTGAGCAGTGGGGGAAGGAAGCGGACATGGCCCAGGTCGTCGAGCTCACGTACTACCCCGTCAAGGGATGTGCCGGCACACCGGCGAGCGAGGTGCCCCTGACGCCGGCCGGTCTCGCACATGACCGCGGCTTCATGGTCGTCGACGCGGAGGGGGCGGGCAGAACCCAGCGACGGGACCCACGACTGGCCGTGATCCGCCCCGCCATCGGCGCCGACGGCGAACGGCTCACCCTCACCGCGCCGGGCCACGGCACGGTGAGCGTCGACGTCGACCCGGCCGGCGCCCGCCGGGACGTGACCCTGTTCGGGAACCCGTACCTCGGCATCGACCAGGGCGACGAGGTGGCCGCCTGGCTGACCGACGTGCTCGGCACGTCCGGCCGGCTCGTCCGCGTACCGCCGGAACACGACCGCGTGACCGACGGCCGCACCCCCGGCACCTCCGCCTACGCCGACAGCTGCCCGCTCCTCGTCATCTCCCGCTCCAGCCTGGACCTGCTGAACCGCACGATGACCGAACGCGGCGCCCACCCCCTGCCGATGGACCGCTTCCGGCCCAACATCGTGATCGACGGCTGGCCCGACCCCCACACCGAGGACCGCGCCCACCACCTCACGATCGGCGACACCGAACTCGGCTACGCCAAGCTCGCCATCCGCTGCGCCGTCACCACGGTCGACCAGTCCCTCGGCACGAGAACGGGCCCCGAACCCCTCCGCTCCCTCGCCGCCTACCGCAGGGCCAGGGAGGGCGGAGTCGCCTTCGGTGCGAAGTACGCCGTACTGCGTCCCGGCAAACTGTCCGTGGGCGACGACGTGACGGTCGGGGCGTGGGGTGACTCGGAGCTGTAGGAAACAGGACCCGCGCGAGCCCTCGTATCTCCCGTATCCCTCGTATCCCTCGTAGCTCTTGCGCCGCCCGTACCCCCCTGTTCCGGATTCCGGCTTCGCCCTTCAGCCGCCGTGCGTACGCGGAACCTGCCGCCGCTGCCGCTGCCACCGGCGCAGGGAGTCCGACATCGCCCCGAGGGCCAGCGACTGGGCCAGCGCGGCCACCACGATCCCGCCCACGAAGAACCAAGCGGGCGCCTCCGCCCCGAACACGGCCTCACCGATCCCCGCGACGATCCCGAACACGGGGAAGGTGAACAGCGCGGGCCACACCCAGATGAACGACGCGTCCGCCCCCTCCCCGAACAACGGCTCGACCACGGCCACCACGACGGCGACCGCGACCAGCCCCAGATAGACCGCCGAAGCGCGGTTGGCGAAGGTCAGACGGACGAGCGTGCGAACGGAGCCGGCATTCATCGGTGTCTCCCCAGTCGGCGTGTGCCTTGATTGCCTCCATGCTCGGTCGTCGCCTCGCGCCCGTCGTGAGTACCTGTACTCAGTTCCACAACCCGGTCGGCACCTGACAGGAAGCGTTCGCCTTCGGCGCTGCCGACGGAGTGCTGGCCCCCCTCGACGGCTCCGGACTAGCCTTGTCAGGCAGGATGTTGGGGGCAGACGCATGGAACGGATCTTCGTCAGTTATCGCAGGGAAGACGGTGCGGCCGAGGCCTGGCTGCTGCGGGAGAAACTGAGTGCCCAACTGGGCGGTGCAGCCGTCTTCCTGGACGCCTATGACATCCCACCAGGAACGGTCTGGCCCGACCGGCTGCGACAGACGTTGGACAATGCGTCAGCCGTACTCGTGGTGATCGGCCCGAATTGGATCACTGCGGCCGACAAGTGGTCCAGGCGCCGGATCGACCAGGAAGACGACTGGGTTCGACTGGAGATAGCGACGTCATTGAACTCCCAAAAGCTCGTCCTCCCGATCCTGGTCCGTGGCACCGAGATGCCTCCTGTCGAATCCCTTCCGGAATCCATCGCGTCCCTTGCGTCAAGACAGGCCATCGAATTTCGCAATGCCGTCGATATCGACCGGATCGTGAACCACCTCGTCGGGCTGCTGGGCGACACACGACCGGACGGGTCAGAGGGCCTCTACCCACGCCCCGCTCCGGAGGTGCCCGACCCACTGAGTCAGGAAAAGATCGAAGTCGCGCTGAGAGGCAGCCTGCGCCACTGGAACCTGCGGCGACGCCCGCTCGAAGCAGCCCCGGCCGACGCGGAGGGCCCCACGCAGGAACAGATCGGCCTGTACCGAGAGTATCGCTTCCGCAGTTTCCAGGAAGCTGTTTCCTTCATGCATGGGACTGCACCAGGCTGCGACATCGCCATTCACCATCCGGTCTGGGAAAATATCTGGCGCACCGTTCGAATATTTCTCACCACATGGGATATCGGTCACCGGATATCAGACCGAGATGTCCAACTGGCAAAATATTTCGAGCGCGCCTACGAGGATTCGCCTGCCGCGCAATCCGTCGACTGATCACGGTGGACCACATCCACTCGTCGCCTGAGCATGAGGGGGACAACAGTCCCTCCGGGGTGTAACCACCCCCACCCTCGATCCGGTAGGCCACTCCATGGTTCAGGCCGGGCGGCCACGGCATCGTTGAATCCAGCGGGATCCCAGAGGTCCACCGCCCTCATCCGGAAGGAACTGCCATGCAGACGCTGCCGCTCTCAAAGGCGAGCACCACCGTGGACACCCTGACCGAGGTCCCTCACGACCTCGAACTCGCCCCGCTGCTCACCGCCTGGGACCTGGCGCACCCGACCGTCGCCGACCCCGAGTGGCGGCACCTCCTGGACGAGATCGCCAACCCCCGCACCACCGAGGCGTTCCACCGCATGGCTACGGCATGAACCCGTGTACGCCCGCCCCCACGAACGCAAGAGGCCCCGGATCTCTCCGGGGCCTCTCACCTGTGTGCACTCGGCAGGATTCGAACCTGCAACCTTCTGATCCGTAGTCAGATGCTCTATCCGTTAAGCTACGAGTGCTTGTTTTGTTTTCTGCCGTTTGCGGCTGTTCCGGCCCGCTCGCGGCGACAGGAAGAACATTACATGACTGCCGCCGCCATGTGAAATCCGTTTGCTGTAGCCGTTGTGACCTGGGGAAACGGGCTTCAGAGGGGGTTGGGGACGACGAAGCCCCGGCCTGTGGGACCGGGGCTTCGTGATCACGTGCGGAGGCGGAGGGATTTGAACCCTCGATGGGATTTGCGTCCCAAACCGCATTAGCAGTGCGGCGCCATAGACCGGACTAGGCGACGCCTCCAGCACAGCCATCCGCGCGAGCGCGAGTGGTGCGTGCAGATGATGACACAGTCGAGCGCGGTGTCACCAATCGCGTCCCACGGTACTAGGCAGGCAGGCCACAGGGCAAAGCACTAAGCGGCGAGGGCGGGGGCGCAACGTCCTGGGGCGGGCGGCGTTAGTCAGGTCATGTTGCAGGTCACCCGGCTCGGCCGGTTCGCGCGCCTCGCCCCTCTCGTCCTCGGTGTCGGCTCCGCCGTCTCCGCCGTCCCGCTGTCCGCGGTGCCCGCGGTCGCCGCCCCCTCCCTTCCCTCCCTTCCCTCCCTTCCCTCCCTCGCGCCCCCGCCCGTCCGTGACGAGGACCGGGCCGCGGGCGGCGACCATCTCACCGTCACCGTGCGGAACGCGGGCCGCGGTGCGGACGGGACGTACGAGGTGGACTGTCATCCCGACGGGGGCAGTCACCCCGACGCCGGCGGGGCGTGTGCCGTCGTCGACCGGAACACCCGGTGGGGGAAGGACGCCTTCGCTCCCGTGCCCGGGGACAGCGTCTGCACCATGCAGTACGGCGGGTCGGCCACCGCGCATGTCACCGGGACGTGGGCCGGGCGCCCCGTCGACGCGCGGTTCGACCGCCGCAACGGCTGCGAGATGGGGCGGTGGGACCGGCTCGTGCCGTTGCTGCCCGAGGTCGGACGACGGGGATAGGGCATCCCCGCGAGGGGAGCTCCCGGGGGCACAGGTCGTTCATGGCGGACGCCCCGACTCCGGAAGACCGTGTCGTGGCACGGATGCCTGGTCGCACGATGCGGTCACACGTTCTACGTCACTTCGTCGTGCGACCTCCCTCTCATCCGGCGTCGCGGGCACAACCGCTGCCCTTAGACTCCCTCGCGTGACACGTCGCGGGCCGGTTGGCAAGATGGTCCGAGCGGTCGGCAAGGTGCGGTAACAGGGAGGAAGCGTCTCGTGAGCAGCAGGCCATCCCGAGGCGCTGCTCGCCTCGCAGCCATACTCGACGCGCTTCCCGATGCGTTGGTGCTGGTCAACGCCAATGGGACCGTCGTCAACGCCAACACCATCGCGCTGGAGGCCTTCGAGGCGCCGGGGACCGCGCTGGTGGGGCGCGGGCTGCTCGATCTGCTGCCGCAGTTCGACTCCAAGCTCATCCCCGGCTCGATGCGCCGGCCCGACCACATGGATCCGCGCGGGCGGACCAAGCCGACCCGGATGATCGCCCGGCGGACCGACGGGACCGAGTTCCCGGTCGAGGTCACCAGCGCGAACCTGGAGAACGGCCAGCAGGCCTACGACGGCTACGGCTACGGCAGCGACGAGCTGCTGATGCTCGTCGTACGGGACCTGACCGGAACCGTGGACACCGAGGCCGAACTGGCCCGGTCGCAGCGGCAGACCGAGATGATCCTGCGGGCCGCGTCCGAGGGTGTGGTCGGGACGGACACCGACGGGCGGATCGTCCTCGTCAATCCGGCCGCCGCTCAGATACTGGGGTACCGGGCCAGTGACCTCGGCGGGCGCGAGCTGCACGACCTCGTGCTCCACTCCCGTGGCGACGGGACGCCGTTCCCGTACGAGGAGTCGCCGCTCGCCGACACCCTGCGCTCCGGGCGCAAGCACCGGGTGCGCGGGCAGGTCATCTGGTCGAAGAAGGGCGAGAAGCTCCCCGTCGACCTGACGACCGCGCCCGTACGCGACGGCGACCAGCTCGTCGGCGCCGTGCTGACCTTCACCGACCGGCGGCCCTACGACGCCCTCGCCGAGGAGAAGGACACCGCCGAGCAGCGGCACGCGGAGGAACTGGAGCGGCTCGCCGAGGAGCACGCCTCCGAACTCACCTCGCTCCGCCAGAAGCACGTGACCGAGCTGGAGGAACTCCAGGAGCAGCACGACGAGGAGCTCGCCGCCGGCGAGGAGCGGTACGCGGCGCTCGGCGAACGCGAGAAGGACCGCTACGAGGCTCTCTCCGGCCGGCACGAGCAGTTGCTGACGCTGCTCGCACGGTCGCTGCGCGGGCCCCTCGACGAACTGCGCCGCGAGCTGGCCGCGCTGGCCGCCGACGACGCCGGGCAGCTGTGGCCCGAGGCGAACCAGGTGCTTCACCATCTGTCGGCGGGCTACTCGCGGATCACCACGCTCATCGACAACGTCCTCGGATACCAGCAGCTCGACGCCGGGACCGGTGGCATCACCCGGACGAAAGTGATGCTCGACGCCGTCGTCGCGGCGGGTGTGGACGGGGCCGTCGAGCTCATCGGGCCCGGCCGCGTGCAGTTCGCCGTGCACGCGCCGCCCATAGAGGCCGAGGTCGACGCCCAGCTTCTCGCCAGGGCCCTCGCGCACCTCGTCGCGGACGTCGCCGGCGTCGACGCCACCGGCAACTCGCCCGTCTCGGCGGGCGGCTACATGGACAACACGGTCGTCGTCGCGGCGGCCCAGCGCGGTGAGGTCGTACGGATCGAGGTGCGCGGCCCGTATGCCGGGGGAGACCCGGTGCACGAACCGATCGTGCGCGGGATCGTGCGCGCCCACGGTGGCGTGCTGCAGACGCACGAGGTCCCGGGCATGAGCGGCAGTGCGTACGTCCTGGAGGTGCCGATCGGTGGAGGGGCCGGGGCCGTCGCGGTTCCCGGACCGGCCGCGCTGGAGGCCGGCCCCAGCGAAGCCGTGCTGCCCGAGCAGGCGGGCGGCGGCGGGCGACGGCGGGCCCGGCGGGCCACGACCGACGCCTTCCTGGACGCCGGCGAAGGACCGGCCGACGCCGAAGGCGCCGACGGGGCCGACGGGGCCGACGCGGACCCCTCGGCCCCGACCGGGCGCCGCAGGCGTCGGGCCGCGGGCGCGCCCGCGGAGATCGCACCGGTTCCGGCGCAGGCTTCGGGCGACGGCGGTGAGGTCTCCGGCGGCGGTACCGGACGGCGGCGGGGACGTCCCGCCGAGATCGCGGCCTCGGCCCCGGGGGACGGGGCGGCCACGGCCGCCGGTCAGGGAGTGCTCGGCGGCTCGGTCGCCGGTGTCGCCGAGGGTGCCGTCATGACGGCCGCCGAGCATGCGGCCGGTACCGCGGCCGTGGGTTCCGGGCTGGGCGGGACCGTGCCTCCGCAGGGCGTGCCGGTGCCCGCCGGCGGGCGTCCCCGCAACGACGGCGGCGAACAGCCCGCGTTGCCGGCGGCGTTGCCCGCGTTGGCCTCCGGCGGTGCGGGGCAGGGTGCCGAGAACCATGACGCCGGTGACACCGGTGGCAACGGCGGGACCGGTGAGAACGGTGGGCAGCCGACCGGCCGGCGTCGGCGTGCGCTGGCCGCCGCGTCGGAGCGGGCCGCCGCGCAGGAGGCCGGGCCCCGTGCGGTGTTCGCCCTGCCGCCCGCGGAGGCGGACCGGGGGTCCGAGCAACAGCAGGGGGCGCGGGCGGAGCAGGCCCAGGCCCAGGCCCCGGGACAGGTTCACGGGCAGCAGCAGGCGCCCGTTCAGGTTCCGGTTCCCGGACAGATCCCGGCCGCCGGGCCGGTTCCGGCCGCCGGGCCGGTTCCGGTTCCCGGACAGGTTCCGGTTCCCGGGCAGGGTGGTCCCGGTGGCGCCCTCGTCGACGACGGGCAGCACGACGCCGTACCGCACAGCCAGGCCGACGACCACACCCCGCCGCAGCCGCATCCCACGAGCGCGCCGACCGGGCGTCGTCGCCGGGCCGTCGGCCAGCCCATGGAGGAGGAGCCCGCCGGGGTGCCCGGGGCAACCGGCGCGCCGGCTCAGGAAGTTCCGGCGCACGGTGTGGCCGGGCAGGGAGTGCCCGGACAAGGAGTACCTGGACAAGGAGGAGTGCCCGGTCAGGCAGTGGCCGCGCAGGAGGTGCCCGCCCAGGGTGCGCCCGTTCCGGCGGCCGGTGTGCCGCAGGCGCGTGCGGGCCAGGCAGGCGCGGTCGGGCAGGGCGGCGCGGTCGCTCCGGGGGGTACGGCGGGGCAGCAGCACGTGCAACAGCCCGTTCAGCCCGGGGTCCCCATTCCCCCGCAGGGCACCGCCCCCGGCCAGCCCCTTCCCGCCGAGGCACCCGCCGGTCAGGCCCTCCCGGCCCAGGGAGCGCCGGGCGTCCCGGTCCCCCAGCCATGGCCCCCCGTCGACGACACCACGGGCGCCGGCCTGCCCGTACGGTCGAACGGCGTCGCCACCGCCGTACCCCCCCAACCGGCAACCGCGCAGAACCCGCAGGCCGCGCAGGCGGCGCAGCCCCACCCGGGTACTCCCGCCCCCGGCACGCCCCTCCCGGCAGAGGCCGCCGGGGCCCGTGCCGCCCAGCCGTTGCCCGCCGAGGCCGCGGCGGCGCCCGCGGCCGCGCCCCCGGCCGTGGACCCGAACTCCACGCAGGGACGGGCCATCAGCGTGCGGACGTTGGGGCAGGGGGTGCCGTTCAACCGGCAGGCGGCGCAGGTGCAGCAGCCGGCTGGGCCGTTGCCGTCGGCCACGCCTCCCCCGAACCATCCGAACGGTTCCGGCAGGCGTCGCAAGCTCGGTACGCGGCCCGACCCGGCCGGCGCGGCGGCGCCCGAGCAGGCGGCCGTGGCAACCCAGGCGAACACGCAGGGGCAGCCCCAGCCGCAGCCCTCGCTCGCCGGGCAGTCGCGGCTGGCGCAGATGACCGAGGGCAACGGGCGCTCGTACGCCATAGGAGCCCCCGACGAGAACGCGGCCGAGGGGCCCGAGCCGTTGGACGGCCCCGGTGGGGCCGTCGAGATCGCGAACACCCCGCGACCACAGCCGATGGACGACGAGCTGCCGCCCGAACCGCTCGACAACCCGCGCCGGCTGCTGGTGTGGCCGGCCCCGGACGTGACCACGCAGCAGGCGCTGAGCGACCGTGGGTACCGGCCGGTCATCGTGCACTCGCGCGAGGAGGTCGACGCGCAGATCGCGGCCTTCCCCGCCGCGCTGTTCGTGGACCCGCTGACCGGGCCGATCACCCGGACCGCGCTGCAGTCGCTGCGACAGGCCGCCGTCGCCGCGGAAGTGCCCGTGCTGGTGACGGCCGGGCTCGGACAGGCCTCGCGGGAGGCGGCGTACGGCGCCGATCCCGCCGTCCTGCTGAAGGCGCTCGCGCCGCGCGACACCGAGCAGCACCCCCCGAGGGTGCTGCTGATCGAGGAGCACGCGGAGATCGCGCTGGCGTTGACCGCCACGCTGGAGCGGCGCGGGATGCAGGTGGCGCGGGCCGCGAGTGACGCGGATGCTGTGACGCTGGCCGGGCAACTGCGGCCCAATCTCGTCGTGATGGACCTGATGCAGGTGCACAAGCGCCGGGCCGGGATCGTCGACTGGCTGCGGGCGAACGGGCAGCTCAACCGCACCCCGCTCGTCGTCTACACGGCCGCCGTCGACCAGGCGGACCTGCCGCGGCTGGCGTCCGGCGAGACGGTCCTCTTCCTCGCCGAGCGCTCCACCAGCGAGGATGTCCAGGCACGGATCGTCGATCTGCTGGCCCGGATAGGGACCAACTAGCACCGCGCGGGGCAACGGTACGAGGGGCGCAGCGGTACGAGGTGCGCTACGGAACGAGGGGCGTCCGTACGCCGCCCTGCCGTCCGTCGTCCGCCACTCGCCCGACCTGTGGCGCGCGTGCGTGCGCCAAGCCGGGATGTACGGCGCCTGGAGCGCCCTGTGGACCTCGCTCGCGCTGCTGCTCACGGCGAACGACGCGGGAGGGGTGGGCGGTTCGGGAAGTGCGGGAGGTTACGGTCTCACCACCGCGACCGCCGGGCTCTTCGGCCTGTTCGGGCTGGCGGCAAGCGTGGTCGCGCCCCTGGCCGGCGGCTTCGTCGACCGGTTCGGCGCCGCCAGGGTCGTACGGTCCGCGTACGTTCTCGCCGCCGTGTCCGTACCGCTGTTCTGGCTCGGCGGGCACGTGATGGTGGCGCTGTTCGTGGCCGCGATAGCCGTCCACGCCGCTCTGGTCGCCTCCCACGTCGCCAACCAGACCCTCGCCCTCACCACCACCTCCACCCCGGCCACCGCCAACACCGCCTACGTGGTCGCGGGATTCGCGGGCGGCGCCACCGCATCGGCCCTCGCCGGCTCGGCCTTCACCCACTTCGGGTGGGACGGGGTGTGCGGGGTGGCGGGGCGTGGCTGGTGCTGGGCTGGGTTACTACGGGGGTACGGCGGTGAGTTCGGCGGAGGCCGGGCGGTGAGGTCGGTGGGCGCGGGGAGTGAGTCCGGCGGACTCAGGGCGATGGCGGGGGCGTTGGGGGACGCCGGGGCGCGGGCTCGGTGGACGGGCGGCCGGGCGACGACATTGATGGGGCACCGGTCGTCAGCCGCCGGTCGCCGGTCAATGGGCTCGGTGGGCGCAGGACAGAGCGTTGGCGAGGGGCCGGGCTGTCCCGCCTCGGCTGGTCATCGGGCTGAGAACTCGACGGGGCACGCCGGGTGCGTTGCTCGACGAGCGGCGCCGGGCGGTGACGTCGCCCGGCGTCGAAGAGTGGAACTCGGCCTGCACCGGGCAGTGACGTGGACGGGCGCGGGGCGACGACCCCGGCGGGTGCGCCGGGCCGTGACGGCGACGGCGCCGGGCGGGGGACCTCAGAGGGCCCACCCGCCCCGCGCCGCCCGGGATGACCGGCGTACCCGGGGTGACCGGCGTACCCGAACCACCCGGCGTACGCGGGACGTGGGGCGTACCCAGGACGTCGGACGTACCCGGGACTCCAGGCGTACCGGGGGCATCGGACGTACCCACGGCGTCGGGTTCAGACCTGGGTGACGTCCAGTTCCCCGGCCGCGTACTGCCGGCGCAGCACCTTCTTGTCGAACTTGCCGACGCTGGTCTTCGGCACCGCCTCGACGATCGTCCAGCGCTCCGGGAGCTGCCATTTGGCGATGTGGCCCTCGTCGGCGAGGAAGGCACGCAGGGCGTCGAAGTCGGCGGTGGAGCCCTCCTTGAGGACGACCGTGGCCAGCGGGCGCTCGCCCCACTTCTCGTCGGGGACGGCGACGACGGCCGCCTCGGCGACGTCCGGGTGGGCCATCAGCGCGTTCTCCAGCTCCACCGACGAGATCCACTCGCCGCCGGACTTGATGACGTCCTTGGCACGGTCGGTGAGTGTGAGGAAGCCGTCGGTGGAGATGGTGCCGACGTCGCCCGTCTTCAGCCAGCCGTCCTCGCTGAACTTGTCGTCGGGGCGCAGCGGTTCGGAGTCGGGGCCGTTGTAGTAGGCGCCCGCGATCCACGCGCCACGGACCTCCAGTTCGCCGGCCGACTCGCCGTCCCAGGGGAGGCGTTCGCCGCCGGGGCCGGTGAGGCGGGCCTCGACGCCCGCCGGGAACCGGCCCTGCGTCAGCCGGTACGCCAACTCCGCCTCCGTACCCACCACATGGGCCGGGGGCCGGGCGATGGTGCCGAGCGGGGAGGTCTCCGTCATGCCCCACGCGTGGCAGACCCGCATGCCGAGCTTGTCGAAGGCCTCCATCAGCGAGGGCGGACAGGCCGAGCCGCCGATGGTGACCTGGGTGAGGGAGGAGACGTCACGCGGCTTGGCGGTCAACTCGGCGAGCAGGCCCTGCCAGATGGTGGGCACGGCCGCCGCGTGCGAGGGCTTCTCCGACTCGATCATCTGGGCGAGCGGGGCCGGCTGGAGGAAGCGGTCCGGCATCAGCATGTTCACGCCGGTCATGAAGGTCGCGTGCGGCAGGCCCCAGGCGTTGACGTGGAACTGCGGGACCACGACGAGCGAGGTGTCCTGGTCCGTCAGGCCCATCGACTGGGCCATGTTGACCTGCATGGAGTGCAGGTAGATCGAACGGTGGCTGTACACCACGCCCTTGGGGTCGCCCGTGGTGCCGGAGGTGTAACACATCGCCGCCGCCTGGCGTTCGTCCAGCTCCGGCCAGTCGAACGTGGTCGGCTTGCCGGCGACGATCTCCTCGTACTCGTGCACCTGGACGCCGTCGACGCCCGCGAGCAGCGAACGGTCGCCCGGGCCCGTCACCACCACGTGCTCGACCGTCTTCAGATGCGGGAGCAGCGGGGCGAGCAGGGGCAGCAGCGAGCCGTTGGCGATCACGACCCGGTCGGCCGCGTGGTTCACGATCCACGCCAACTGCTCGGGAGGCAGCCGCAGGTTGAGGGTGTGCAGGACCGCGCCCATCGACGGGATCGCGAAGTACGCCTCGACATGCTCCGCGTTGTTCCAGGCGAGCGTGGCAACCCTGTCGTCGCCCGTGACGCCGAGGTCGTCCCGCAGCGCGTGTGCCAACTGGGCCGCACGGTCGCCGATCTCGGCGAAGGAGCGCCGGTGCGGCTCGGCCTCGCCGGTCCATGTGATCACCTGTGATGTGCCGTGAATCCTGGACCCGTGGGTCAGGATCCTGGAGATCAGCAGCGGTACGTCCTGCATGGTGCTCAGCACGGAATCCTCCCGGGGCGACATTGCCTACGCGGTGGTAAGGGTTGCGCAAAGTCTGCGCGCATACCGCTCGGTATGTCACTAGGGAAGAGTGATCGATCACATCACGTTGCGTTCACCACGTGAAGAGGATAGGGAACGGCCCCACAAAGGGAGCGACCGGCTCCGCTATCGGGCCAGCACCAGTTCCGGGTCCTCGCGCAGCTTGCCCAGGGCCCGGGACACCGCCGACTTCACCGTGCCCACCGACACCCCGAGCACCTCGGCCGTCTGTACCTCGCTGAGATCCTCGTAGTACCTGAGGACGACCATCGCCCGCTGCCGGGCGGGCAGTTTCATGATCGCCCGCCACATCGCGTCGTGCAGCGCCTGTCGCTCGGCCGGGTCGTCCCCGACGGCCACCGGCTCCGGCTCGGGCAGCTCGTCGCACACGAACTCGTCGACCTTGCGCTTGCGCCACTGCGACGTCCGCGTGTTCAGCAGCGCGCGGCGCACATAGCCGTCCAGCGCACGGTGGTCCTCGATGCGTTCCCAGGCGACATACGTCTTGGTGAGCGCGGTCTGCAGCAGGTCCTCCGCGTCGCTCGGGTTCGCGGTCAGCGACCGGGCGGTACGCAGCAGCACCGGCTGGCGTGCCTTCACGTACGACGAGAACGACGGGTACGGAAGGGTCTGCGTCGCCGGAGTGGCGGCCTTCGAAGCGCTGGAGCAGACGAGTGTGGTCATGGCTCCACGCTAAGAGTGAGGGCGCCTCCGGCTCATCGGCCGCAGGTCCCGAAGACAGGTCCGCCTCAGGTTGTAGGGGTGGTGCTGGCTGCACCTCCTGAAGGTGGACGAGCGCCCCGGGACTACTGCGGGATTACCCCTGGGGGGCGGACCCGGAAAGCGACCCGAAGGCTGATCCGAGGGGGCCTGGAGGGACCTGAAGGACCTGAGGGACTTAGACGACCTGGTGGACCTGAACGGCCTCGTGGACCTGGAGGACCTGGACGACCTCGTGGACCTGGTGGAGTGGACGGGAGGGGTGGACCCGGGAGGGTGGAGACCGCCGCCCGCCCGGTTCATCCGTCGGCGCCGAGCACCAGTCCCGACGTCGGCACCCCTGTCCCCGCCGTCACCAGCACCCGCTCCGCCCCCGGTATCCCGTTCACCGCCGTGCCCCGTAGCTGTCGTACGCCTTCCGCGATGCCGTTCATACCGTGCAGATACGCCTCCCCGAGCTGGCCGCCGTGGGTGTTGATCGGCAGCTCCGCCCGGTGTACGAAGTCCGCCGCCTCCCCTCTTGCGCAGAACCCGAACTCCTCCAGCTGCATCAGCACGAACGGTGTGAAGTGGTCGTAGAGGATCCCCACGTCGATGTCGGCCGGTGTGCATCCCGAGGTCCGCCAGAGCTGGCGGGCCACCACGCCCATCTCCGGCAGGCCGGTCAGGTCGTCGCGGTAGAAGCTGGTCATCTGCTCCTGCGCCCGGCCCGCGCCCTGGGCGGCCGCCACGACGACGGCGGGCGGGTGGGGCAGATCGCGGGCCCGCTCCACCGAGGTGACGACCAGCGCCTGGCCGCCGTCGGTCTCCTGGCAGCAGTCCAGCAGCCGCAGCGGCTCGACGATCCAGCGGGAGGCCGCGTGGTCGGCGAGGGTGATGGGCCGGCCGTGGAAGTACGCCGCCGGGTTGGTCGCCGCGTACCCGCGGTCCACCACCGCCACCTGCCCGAAGGCCTCCGGGGTCAGGCCGTACGTGTGCAGATAGCGCTGGGCGGCCATCGCCACCCAGGACGCCGGGGTGAGCAGCCCGAAGGGGAGGGACCAGCCGAGCGCGACCCCCTCGGCCGACGGCTCCCGGTGCTGCACACCCGAGCCGAATCTCCGCCCCGACCTCTCGTTGAACGCGCGGTAGCAGACCACCACCTCGGCCACGCCCGCGGCGATGGCGAGCGCCGCCTGCTGGACGGTCGCGCAGGCCGCGCCGCCGCCGTAGTGGACGCGGGAGAAGAAGGACAGCTCGCCCATCCCGCAGGCCTGGGCCACGCTGATCTCCGGGCTGGTGTCCATCGTGAACGTGACCATCCCGTCCACGTCGGCCGGCCGCAGCCCGGCGTCGTCGAGCGCCGCCCGCACCGCCTCGGCCGCCAGCCGCAGCTCGCTGCGCCCCGAGTCCTTGGAGAACTCCGTCGCCCCGATGCCGACGATCGCCGCCCGTCCACCGAGGGTGTCGCGCGTACGCACGCTCATCCCGCCTCACCCTCCTCCGCCGGGTCGGCCGGCGGGAGGGTGACGATCACCGTGCCGGTCACATGTCTGCCGATGCCGTTGGTCCCGGTCACACGGACCGTCGTGGTGTCACCCGCCACGTCCTCGATCGTGCCCGTCAACACCATCGTGTCCCCGGGGTGGTTGGGGGCGCCGAGCCGGATGGCCACCTTGCGGAGTGCGGCGCGCGGACCGAAGTGGTCCGTGATGTACCTCCCCACCAGTCCGTTCGTCGTCAGGATGTTCATGAAGATGTCGGGGGAGCCCTTCTGGCGGGCCAGTTCGGGGTCGTGGTGGACGTCCTGGTAGTCGCGGGAGGCGATGGCCCCGGCGACGACGAGGGTGCGGGTGATCGGGATCTCCAGGGGCGGCAGTGTGTCACCGGGTTTCATGCGGTCCCCTCCCGGGCGCGGAAGACAGGCAGCACCAACTCCTCGTCGTACCGCTGGAATTCGAGCCGGACCGGGCGGCCGATCCGGACCTCGTCGTGCGGCACTCCCACCACGTTGCTGATCATCCGGACGCCTTCGGCCAGCTCGACCAGGGCGACCGCGTAGGGAGGGTCGAAGGCGGGGAAGGGCGGGTGGTGCATGACGACGTACGAATGGACCGTGCCCTCGCCGCTCGCCTCGACGGTGTCCCAGTCGGGGGAACCGCAGGTGTTGCAGCCGGGCAGCCAGGGGTGGCGCAGGGTGCCGCAGTCCGTGCAGCGCTGGATGAGCAGCCGGTGCTGCCGGACGCCCTCCCAGAAGCCGGCGTTGTCGCGGTTGACGACGGGCCGGGGGCGCTCTGGGCGTGCGGGGCGCTTCTCCGGGCGGCTCGCGGGGGCGTACTTGAGGATGCGGAAGCGGTGGGTGCCGGCGAGTTCCTGGCCCACCCGGACGTCCATGCGGGTCGTCACGAAGTACCCCGTGCCGAGCTTGGTCGTCTTGCGGGACGACACCGACTCGATCATCACGTCGAAGGTGATCTCGTCGCCGGGGCGCAGGGCTCTCAGGTACTCCTGCTCGCAGTCGGTGGCGACCACCGAGGTGCAGCCCGACTCGTCGAGCAGGGCGAGGAGTTCGCCGTACGCCTCGGTCCGCCCGGTGTGGCCGGAGAGGCCGCCCATGGTCCACACCTGGAGCATGGTGGGCGGTGCGACGGCGTCCGGGCCGGTGTACGCCGGGTCGGTGTCGCCCATCGCCTCGCACCAGTGCCGGATCATGGGCGCGTTGACGGGGTCCTTGCCGATGCCGGCGATCGCGGAGGGCCGGCCCTCGTAGGCCTTCAGCCTCTTCTCCAGGTCCGCCAAGGCGTCCGAGCCGTCCTGGTCGTCCGAGCCGCCCAGGTCGCCCCCCACCTCCTGTTCGGTGTTCACCATCGCCCCCTCGTCGGTCTCGTCATCCCGTCGGTCCGTCGGTCCGTCGGTCCGTCGATCCGTGCCGCACTCGTCTGCACACTTCTGGTACACCGCGGCCGCCGGACCGGTTCCCACCCGTCTCACGAAGATTTCTGACTGTCCGTCAGATATGCGGGGGTGTCAAGGGACGCCCGCACGACGGCACGAAAACGTCTGCGCGGCGATGCCGTAGCACCGCCGCGCAGACGTTGGTCACCCCACACAGCACCCCACGCACGGGAGTTCAGGGAGTCGGCGCCAGAGGGCCGACTCCCTCAGATCACCACCACAGGGGGGTGAAGTTGACGGACGTGTTGTTGTTCCCCTGGTTGACGGCCGTGAACGCGGAGCCGTTGACCTGGGCGGTGTTGCTCTGGTTCGAGGCTCCGGAGCCGACCGCCTGCTGCTGCGTGGTGGACGAGTTGCCGTTGTTGTCACCGCCGACGCCACTGCCGACGATGCCCGCGACGGCGTTCGCCACGGACGCATTCGATCCGTCGTCCGCGATCGCACCGTTGTCCGCCGTCGCGACGCCGGTGAAGAGCGCGGCTGCGAGCGGGAGGGCGGAGACGGCGGCGATGACGCGGGCGGTACGGATGCTTGCCATGTTGTTCCTCCAGAACATGTACGCACCGGCCGTGGAGCCGGTCGTACGTGAAATACGGCTTCTACCAGGGCAGTTGGCCGACCGCCCCGGTGTGGTGCTGACGTCGCGAGATCAGAGTTGCCCACCGAATCCCCGGCGAACCACCCCGGAAGCCGTTATTCGCCCTCAAGCGTGATGACAAGTCGATAAACCCCTTTCGTGACCTTCCGTGTCAGCCCAGGATGGTTCAGGACACCCTCGGGCAGCTCCTCTCAAGAGCCGCAAGAGGTGAAGCGTTCCGGCACATTTCCGGCCAATCCGGCCCGCCCGGCGCGTCGCCCCTCTCACCCCTTCCCTTTCTCGAACACATGTACGAAAATAGAGCCATGGCCACCACCGACCGGCAGGCCACGACGCTGGCCCTCGCACACGCCCTGTCAGCCGCCGAACGCGGACTGGCCGTCATCCCCCTGTCCCGGACGAAGCTCCCGGCCCTGCGCTCCCCCCACCGCGACGACCCCACCGCCCCGCCCTGCCACGGCGAGTGCGGGCAGCCGGGCCACGGGGTCTACGACGCCGCCACCGACCCGGCACGCATCCGCGAACTGTTCACCGCCGCACCCTGGGCGACCGGCTACGGCATCGCGTGCGGCCTCCCGCCGCACCATCTGATCGGCGTCGACCTCGACACCAAGTCCGACACGGACTCCTCGGCCGCCCTGCGCGAACTGGCCCTCCGCCACCTGTTCACGATCCCCGACACCGTCGTCGTCCTGACCCCCAGCGGTGGCCGCCACCTCTGGCTCAGCGGCCCGCCCGACGTCGTCGTCCCCAACTCGGCCGGCCGGCTCGCCCCCGGCATCGACATCCGGGGCGCCGGCGGCTACCTCGTCGGCCCCGGCTCCCGCACCGACCGCGGCACGTACGCCACCGCCCCCGGCACCGCCCACCTCGCCCCCGCGGCCTGCCCGGCCGCCCTGCTCCGCCTCCTGCTCCCACCGCCCCGCAGCCACCACCCCACACCCCCGTCGGCCGGCGGACACGGACAGGGCCTCGTCCAGTTCGTCCTCGCCGCCCACGAGGGCCAGCGCAACACCCGCCTGTTCTGGGCGGCCTGCCGCGCCTACGAGGACGGCATCGGCGCCGCCCTCGTCGACCCCCTGGTCGACGCGGCCCTCAACACCGGGCTCAGCGAACACGAGGCCCGCGCGACGATCGCGTCGGCGGCCCGGATGACGGGCCACCAGCCGTAACGGGCGGAGGCCGAGGAGGACCAGGGGGAGCGAAGAGCACCGGGGAACGCGAAGAGAATCCCGGGGGAGCCGGACATCCACGGGAGCACGATGCACCACCACCGCCCAGGAGCGCCGACCATGTCCGCCCTGACCCGCATGGTCCTCACCTCCGGCCGCTCACTCGACCTCTCCGAGCTGAGGCTCTCCTCCACGTACGGCGCGATGCTGGAGGGCTACCCCTGCAAGCCGGTCAACGAGATGCGCATCAAGAGCCTCCTGCGCAGCGCCGAGCACACCTTCCCCGCCACCCCCGTGCACCTGGTCCCGCCGCCGCGCGAGTACCCCGACCAGTACGCCGGCGGCCTCGGCCCCGTCGAACTGCTGCCCGCCGTGGCCTGCGTCGGCTCCTTCCGCTCCACGGCGCTCGATCCCGCCCACGACCCGGTCCTGTTCCGCTCGGCCCTCACGGTCGTCTGGTTCCAGCCCACGACACAGATGCCGTCCCACTGCGCCGCGGAGGCCGCGCTGCGGGACCTGGCCTGGGAGGAACTGGCACGGGACCACGAGCAGTAGCCCCCTGGCCCGCCTCCCCCGCCGCCTTCAGAAATCCCGTTTCGGCCGGGCCCTCGCTGTGCCAGTGTCGCCGAGTGACCGTTTCCCAATCCGACCTGCTGCGCCGACAGTTCGACCTGACCTGGGCGCTGTTCGAATACCATCTCGACCGGCTCGAACCCGAGGACTTCCTGTGGGAACCGGTGCCCCACTGCTGGACGGTACGCCGCGGCGCCGACGGCACCTGGACCCCGGACTGGGCGGACACCGAGCCCGACCCGGTCCCGGTCCCGACCATCGGCTGGCTGAGCTGGCACATCGGCTGGTGGTGGGGCACCACCCTCGACCACATCGAGGACCGTCCACCCCGCGCCCGCACCGAGGTCACCTGGCCCGGCGCCGGAAAACCCACGGTCGAATGGCTCCGCGACCTCCGCGCGGCCTGGCTGACCGCCCTGGCCCGCCTCACCGACACCGACCTCTCCGCCCCGGCCCCCTTCCCCTGGCAGCACGACCCCGAACACACCGTCGCCGACATGCTCGCCTGGGCGAACGCCGAGCTGATGAAGAACGCGGCGGAGATCGGCCAGCTGCGATTGCTGCGAGCGGCGGCCTAGCCACCGGAACCACCCGCGAAGGGACACGGCCGGCACACACACGAAGGGGCGCCCCGGATCGGGGCGCCCCTTCGAACACCTGCGGTGGGTGTGGGATTTGAACCCACGGTCACATCGCTGCGACGACGGTTTTCAAGACCGTTCCCTTAGGCCGCTCGGGCAACCCACCCCGCGCCGCCACCGGCAGCGCGGGACAAGAGTAACGGGTGGCGTGGGTCGGTGGGGGTCAGCTGTCGCCCGTGCGGGAGGCCAGGGTGAGTTCGACCGTGTCGGTCTTGCCGGAGCGTTCGTAGGTGATGGTGACCTTGTCGCCGGGCTTGTGGGTCCAGATCTCACCGATGAGGGTGGGGCCGGAGTCGATCACCCGGTCGTCGAGCTTGGTGATCACGTCGCCGGGCTTGAGGCCGGCCTTGGCCGCGGGGCCGCCCGCCTCGACCGGGTCGGCGCCGCTGGCGCCCTTGTCGGTGATCTGGGCACCGCCGGTGCCGTCCTCCAGGGAGACGGACGCGCCGATCTTGGCGTAGACGGGCTTGCCGTTCTGGATCAGCTGCTGGGCGACGTACTTGGCCTGGTTGATCGGGATGGCGAAGCCGAGGCCGATGGAGCCGGACTGGCTGGTGCCGCCGAGGCCGCCGCTGCTGCTGGACTGGATCGCGGAGTTGATGCCGATGACGTTGCCCTGCGCGTCCAGCAGCGGGCCGCCGGAGTTGCCGGGGTTGATGGAGGCGTCGGTCTGCAGGGCGCTCATGTAGGACGCGTTGCTGCCGGTGCCGTCGCTGGAGGCCACGGGGCGGTTCTTGGCGCTGATGATGCCCGTCGTGACCGTGTTGGAGAGGCCGAAGGGGGCGCCGATCGCGATGGTCGAGTCGCCGACCGCGACCTTGTCGGAGTTGCCGAGGGTGAGCGGATTGAGGTCCGAGGGGGCGTTCTTGAGCTTGATGACGGCGACGTCGTAGCCCTGGGCGTGGCCCACGACCTCCGCGTCGTACTTCTTGCCGTCCGGGAAGGTCGCCGACACCTTGCCGCCGTCGACCGCGTCGGCCACCACGTGGTTGTTGGTGACGATGTGGCCCTCGGTGTCGAAGACGAAACCGGTGCCGGTGCCGCCCTCGCCGCTGGTGGACTCGGCCTCGATGGTCACCGTGCTGGGCAGCGCCTTGGCGGCGACGCCCGCGACGGTGCCGGGGTCGCGCTTGACGGAGCCGCCGCTGTCGGAGGCGGAGACCGTCGTGGAGGAGTTGTCGTCGCCGTTCTTGGCCAGGGTGTACCCGAGGCCGCCGCCCAGGCCGCCCGCGACCAGCGCGGCCACCAGGATCGCGGCGACGAGGCCGCCGCGCCCGCTGCGGGGCTTCGGCTCGGGCTGCTGATAGGCGGCGCCCCAGACCGTTCCCGAGCCACCGGAGCCTTCGCCGGCGTACGGCACGGGGCCGGTGGAGCCGTCGGCGTACGACGGGGTGGCCGGGGGCGGCGGAGGCGGCCAGGCGCCCTGCGGGGCCGCGCCTTCGTGTCCGTGCGGTGCGCCGCCGGAGCCCGGCGCCGCGTAGGCCGGTGCCTGGCCCGCGTGCACCAGCTGCTCCGGGGCGCCGCCCGTGTTCGGCGGCGTCGGCGGGAGCGGGGTCGTCGGGGCGCCCGCGTGGGGAGCGGCGGGCTCCTGGGACGCCGAAGCAGCGGCAGTGTCCACCGGCACGGGGGGTGCGGACGGGGCCGGGGGTACCGCGGTGCCCTCGTTCTCGGTGCTCACAGCTTCTCTCCTCAGATCCACGGCTGTTGTTGTCGGTCGCACGCGGTCACGCGTTCGCGTTTCGGGTCGGTCGAACGGTCCGGCGCGATGCAGCTGTGCATGTGTACTTGTACGCCGTCAGCTTTTCCTATGGGCCGTCAGAGCACCATAAGCGGTGGCTGTGTGTACGCGGCCATTCTTTATATAGGCCATGCTGGACATTTAGGGCGCAATGCCAGGGCCTCCGTTCGCACACGTACCCCCGCGCGGTGGCACCATGACGCGGTGACCCTCGCACGACAGCACCGGATCCAGGTCGTCGCCCACCGCGGAGCCTCGGAAGAGGCCCCCGAGCACACGCTGGCCGCTTATCGAAAAGCGATCGAGGACGGCGCCGACGCCCTCGAATGCGATGTACGCCTGACCGCGGACGGCCATCTCGTCTGCGTCCACGACCGTCGCGTCAACCGTACGTCCAACGGCCGCGGAGCGGTCTCCGCCCTGGAGCTCGCCGACCTCGCCGCCCTGGACTTCGGCTCCCGCAGAACCCGGGAGTTCTGGCGCACGCGCGACGAGGAGCCCGACTGGGAGTTCCGCCCCGAGGACCACGAGGACACCTCCGTCCTCACCCTGGAGCGGCTGCTCGAACTCGTCGCCGACGCGGGGCGCCGGGTGGAGCTGGCCATCGAGACCAAGCACCCCACCCGCTGGGCGGGACAGGTCGAGGAACGGCTGCTGGTGCTGCTGAAGCGGTTCGGACTCGACGCCCCGGCGTCGGCGGAGGAGTCGCCGGTGCGTGTGATGAGTTTCTCGGCGCGCTCGCTGCACCGGGTGCGGGCCGCCTCGCCGTCGCTGCCGACCGTCTATCTGCTGCAGTTCGTCTCACCCCGGCTGCGGGACGGGCGGCTGCCGGTGGGCGTCGGCATCGCGGGCCCCTCGATCCGGATCGTGCGCAATCACCCGGCGTACATCGAGCGCCTGAAACGAGCCGGCCACCAGGTGCACGTGTGGACGGTGAACGAGTCCGCGGACGTCGATCTCTGCGTCGACCTGGGCGTCGACGCCATCATCACCAACCGCCCGCGCGCGGTACTGGACCGCCTCGGCCGCTGAGCCGACCGAGGGAGCGGCCACCGAACCGGCCCGGGGGACCACGCGCGCGGCACACGACTCTTGACCCGGTGGCCCCTCTGGCCCCATCCTCCGAACTCGGCCACACCATCGAAATCCGGCCACGTCGCTACAGGGAGTGCTCCGGCGCGTTCGGTCCGTATTCGATCGCCGCGAATGCGTCACCGTCCCTGCGGTGGCCGGTTTCCGGTACAGGCCAAGGGGGCATCCACACCGTGGCGTGGGGCAAAGGAGGTCTCGGGGGTGGCGTTGGTGGTGGCACAAGAGGTGCCCGCGTCGTCGAGCATGGCCGTACCCCACGGCCCTGCGGGCGTGGGCAAGGCAAGGCACCGGATGCGCACTCAGCTGCGCAGCGGTGGCGTGTCGGAAACGGTCATCGACGACGCCGTGTTGATTCTTTCCGAACTCCTGAGCAATGCCTGCAAGCACGGCCGGCCGCTGGGCGACGCCCTGGCCGGTGACGGCGACGTCCGGGCCGCCTGGCAGGTGGACACGGGCGGCAGGCTCACGGTCGAGGTGACGGACGGCGGCGGGCCCACCCGCCCGGCTCCGGCCACGCCCTCGGTCACCGCACACGGCGGCCGCGGGCTGAACATCATCACCGCGCTGGCCGACGACTGGGGTGTACGGGACGACACCCGCGGCGAGGTCACGGTGTGGGTCGTCGTCCACGAGGACGTGCACGACCCGGACGCCGGCCACCCGGACGCCGGTCACTCGGACTCGGGTCACCGGCGCGACGGCTTCGCTACGCGCGTCGCGGCCCCGGCGGTCTCGGCGATGCCGGAGATGTCCGGTCTGAGTTTCGCGGACGCCTTCGACGACCGGGACTGAACGACCGCTCCCCGAAGGACACGGCGCGTTGTCCACAGGCGCACACACGGACCGCGTTGTCCACAGGCCCCGGTCGTTGACGGCACAACGGGCTAGGCTCGCGCCCGTACGAGACGAGCCGTAACCGGGAGACACCCACCATGGCCAAGAAGCGACCTCAGACGAAGGCCAAGCGGCCGCAGCTCAGCGACGGAGCCCGGGCCAAGAGCGCCGACGGGAGCGTTCCGGTCGTCGGTGCCCGAGAGCCCTGCCCCTGCGGCAGCGGCCGCCGCTACAAGGCCTGTCACGGCCGGGCCGCCCAGCACGCGGTGACCGAGCTGGTGCAGCGCCCCTTCGACGGGCTGCCGGGCGAGTGCGACTGGGTGGCGCTGCGCGAGCTGGTCCCCGCCGCCACGGTGGAGCTGACACTGAAGGGCGGCCTCCCCGAGGGCGTCCCGTCGGTCACGCTGGCCACGGTCCTGCCGATGGCCTGGCCGGCCCTGCGCCGCGACGACGGGGCGGTCCTGCTCGGCCTGCAGAACGACACGGCGTCGGGCGACATCAGCCGCGACCTCGCCGACACCCTCCAGCGCGCGCTCACCTCGGACCCGGGCACTCCGGTCCAGTCCCGCCGTGCCCCGTCGGACGGTCCGCGGCTGCAGGAACTGCTCGATCCCGAAGGCGCGTTCGAGCCAGTTGTGCATCCGGGCTTCGAGTTCTGGGTGCCGGACGCGGAGAACGCCACACCGGAGGTGACCGCCTCCCTGGAGCGGGCCAACGCCGCGGCGATCCCGACCGTGCGACTGACCGGCGTGGACGCCGCCTACTGGTGCGAGACGCCGGACAAGAACCACCTGCGCTGGGTGATGCCGCACCCGGAGGAGCAACTTCTGGACGCCCTCGCACGACTGCACGCGGCGGGCGGGTCGAACCTCGGTGAAAGCACCCGCCTCGTGGGTTCCTTCCGCGCTCACGGGCTCACCGTGCCGGTCTGGGACCTGCCGAGCGCGGTCACCGCGGAGGACATCGAGAAGCCGGCCGCCGAGTTCGCCGAGCGTCTCGCCGGCGCGCTGGCCACGGACGCGCCGCTCACCGGGGACGAGCGCCGCGCGCGCGGCGGACTGACCAACCGGCAGGTCACGCTGAGTTGACGAAGACCGTGCGGCTGACCGGTCGGTCAGCCGCACGGACGCTTCCGGAGCCGGTGACCCCGCTCACAACTCCCGCTCGACACAAGCCAGTCGATGTCCGAATAGCCGAGCACGACTCGGGATCGAATTTGCGAACAGCCGATCTCTTGTTACCGTTCGAGTAGCCCGGTTGCTGGTGCATCCCCCGTCGCCAGCAACCGGGTCTTTATCTGCCCGCCGCACCTGCACGCCGTGCCTTTACACACCGGCGTCGCGCGTCAACCGCCTGTAGCGGCACCGGAGTTGCTCCCGGACCTCAGCAACAGCGGCCCGTCGTCGGCCCGCCCCGCGAACTCCGCGACCGCCGTGTACCCGTCCAGGTGCCCGCGGGTCCGCTCCCGGGGTGTCTCGCAGGTTCCCGGCTCGTCCTCCGCGCCCACCCCGCAGTGCATCCGCACGGTGCGCCCTTCGGGACCCATCAGGCTCAGGACGGAGTCCAGCGCGTCGCCGGTCGCGTTGCGGTAGTAGGTGCGCGCCCAGGTCTCCTCACCCTGCGTCAGCACACAGGTCTGCGCCTCGATGCCGTCGGGGGAGGTGAGTTCGGGACCGCAGCGGGCGGCCGTGGCCAGACCGAGGCCCAGCAGGAGCGGGGAGCCGGTCGGTACGGCGGAGGGGGCCTTGGCGTCGCCGGGCGGCCCGGAAGGGCGTGGCGCACCGCTCTGGGAGGGATGTTCCGCGTCCCGCGCGGAAGAGCCGCGCACGGGAGTGTGCCCCTCGCCGCTCACCTGTTCCGCGGACGCCATGGCCAGCGGCAGCGCGACCGCGCATGCCACGACGCCCACGAGGGCGAACAGACGAACTCTTCGGGGGTCTGGGGGCCGTCCCCCAGAATGACGCTGCATAGACCGGAAGATAACGAGCCGGCGCGGGCGTCCGGTCCGCCCGCGCCCGACACCCCTACAACTCGGGTGCGCTCACACCCGTACGAGTGAGGGCCTCGACCACCGCGTCCACCACGGCCTCCACGTCGGGCACCCACGGAGAGGCCGAGCCGGGCAGCGGCGCGCGCTCCCAGCGGATCTCGCCGTGGCCCGTCTCCGAGGGCGGCAGGGCGAGATAGCCGCCCTCGCCGTGGAAGCGGAGCGAGCCGGGGACGTGGTCCTGGGCGTACAGCAGTTCGCCCAACTGCTCCATGGAGTACGGCTTCACGAGCAGCGCCCAGCGGGTGGGCGTGGCGACGACCGGGCCAAGACGCATGCCCTTGCGGTCGAGTACCGCGAGGGCGTGGGCGGCCGCGAGCGCCGGCAGGCTGACCGCGCAGGGCGCGCTCGCGCCGGTGGCCAGGACGATCGGCGCGGCGGGCCGGTTGGTCCACCACCAGCGCACCATGCGCTCGTCGGTGGTGGCCGCGAGGAGTCCGGGGTCGAAGGGGTGGGCACCGGGCACCGTGCACTCGGGGTCGGGGCACCCGCAGCGGGCGTGCCCCTGCGAGTCCAACGCCACACCCGGGAGTACGGGCCACTGCCATTGAGTCGCGAAGGTCAGGGCCGCGCTGATCAACTCAGGCCTTCCGTCACTGCGCTGGGACAGGAGCCTGCGTCGCTTTCCGAGGATCTCGCGCATGAGCGCTCGTTCCTTTCCGTTGCACCGCTGGCAACACCGAGGACCACATCACACCATGTGTCGATCACTTCACTGTGCGTACCTGTTGGCGCATCACACCCTTGTCCATGACAAGGGGAACCCCTATGGGTCGAACGTTGAGCTGCATCCGCGGCAGCCTCGCCCACACTGCGGTCTATCAAAAGCTTGGGCGTGGCGTAGGGGTGGCGAAGTCTGGCGTTTTGCTGTCGCGCGTATTTCTCTTCGCCTCCGCCACGGGAGGATGGGGCTCGGTCGTCGGTGGCTAAGACGCCCGGGTCCGTCGCCAGGTTCCGGGCAGTTCCCAACCACCCCTGGTCTTCACCGAGTACGTACCCATCACGACCGTTGTGACGCTCTGTGGAGCAAGGCCAGTCGACCGCAATAACCCGTTACCCGAGTCAGTTTTAGGCCAACTTTACCTTTTGGCAAGTGGGGCGCCGGTGACCCATGGACACCAGGAATCCCGGCAGGACAATGCTGGACATCCCCTTACGAGTGCGTGTACATGTGGAGACACCGCTGGCGGCGCAGAATGACATGGGGGTTTGCGATGCTTTTGAGCAATACGCACCGGTCGGAAAGCCGGACACCATGAACGCCCCTCACCCTCCGAAAGTGGCCGGAATCGATTCAACGGTTCCCTCGCCCGCACACACTGTCGCGCCCGCGCCCGGCGCCTCGGCAACCCCGGTGGTGCTCTCGCCGAACGCACCGGGCGCCCTGCTCCAGGACCGTCTCGCCGGCTGGGTCTCGGACCTCACGACCCTCCACGAACTCACAGAACGCCTGGCCCGCACGGACGCGCTGCCCGACGCGCTGCAGGAACTCCTGCGCGCCGGAGCCGCCTTGGTGGGCGCCCGCCGCGGACTCGTCGTCCTGGAACCGGGCGACGGACTCGGCCCCGACACCACCATCGGCCTCGGCCTCACCCGCGCCGACCTCGGGCACCTGGAGACCGTGCCGCGCGGTTCCCTCGCGTACGGCAGGATCCTCGACGGACTGCCGGGCGGGGACGCCGAGATCGCCGAGCCCGACCTCTTCGCCGAGGACGGCCTCGACCCCCGCCACCGCGAAGTGGCCGCCCGCCTCGGCTACGCCGCGAGCTACGCGCTGCCCCTGACCGTGCTCTCCGTGGGTGCGCCGACCGAGTGCGCCGCACGCCTCGGTGCCGCCGTATGGCTCTACGACGAGCCCGCCGAGCCCACCGAGCGCCAGCGCCACCTGGTCGGCCTGTACGCCCGGTACGCGGGCGAGCACCTGGCCCGGCTGCTCGAAGTCGAGCGCACGCGCGCGTGCATGGCGACGATCGCGGAGGAGCTGCTGCCGTCCCGGCTCCCCCGGGTCGCCGGAGTGCGGCTCGCCGCCCGGCACCGCACCGGCCCGCGCGGCGGCGGCGACTGGTACGACGCGCTGCCGCTGCCGGACGCCGCGCTCGGCCTCGCGGTGGGCTCGGTGACGGGCTCGGGGGCCAGCGCGATCGCCGCGATGGGACGCCTGAGAGCCTCGCTGCGGGCGTACGCCGTGATGGAGGGCGAGGACCCGGTCGCCGTCCTGTCCGACCTGGAACTGCTGCTCCGGCTCACCGAGCCGGCCCGCTCGGCCACCGCCCTGTTCGCCTACTGCGAGCCCGCGCTGCGCAAGATCACGCTGGCCGGTGCCGGGCACTGCCCGCCGCTGCTGGTCGGCGAGCGGCGCACCGAGTTCGTGGAGACCTCCGTGTCGGCCCCCCTCGGGATGCTCGCCTGCTGGGAGGCGCCGAGTGTGGAGTTCCAGGCGGAGGCGGGCGAGACGATCCTGCTCTACACCGACGGACTGCTGCACCGCACCGGCGACCCCACGGACCGTGCCTTCGCCCGGCTGCACGCGGCGGCGGCCGGCGTGCCCAAGGCGCTGCGGCACGACCCGGAGGCCATCGCCGACCACGTCCTGCGGACCGTGCTGCCGGACGGACGGGACGGGGCGGACTCCGAGGAGGACGTCGTGCTGCTCGCCGCTCACTTCGAGTGACCCTTCACCGATCAGGTCCTTCGGCCCTGGGCCCCGTTCCGTACGACCGTACGATGGACGGGGTCCAGTGCCGTATCTAGGAGGATGACCGTGGCCGACGAGCTCAATCCGGCAGTATCCGATTCTGCTGCTGACGCAGCCGGCCCGGAGGAGACCGAAGAGCCGATCAAGCAGCGGAAGAACGGCCTGTACCCGGGCGTTTCCGACGAGCTGGCCGAGAGCATGAAGTCCGGCTGGGCCGACACCGAGCTGCGTGACCTGGAGCCGATCGCGCAGGCCGCCGAGACCGCCGCCCGCCGCGCCGCGCTCTCCGCGCGCTTCCCGGGCGAGCGTCTGGTGATCCCCGCGGGCAACCTGAAGACCCGCTCGAACGACACCGAGTACGCCTTCCGGGCCTCCGTCGAGTACGCCTACCTCACCGGCAACCAGACGGAGGACGGCGTCCTCGTCCTGGAGCCGACCGCGGACGGCCACAGGGCGACGATCTACCTCCTGCCGCGCTCCGACCGCGAGAACGGCGAGTTCTGGCTCTCCGGCCAGGGCGAGCTGTGGGTCGGCCGCCGGCACTCCCTCACCGAGGCCGAGCAGCTGTACGGCATTCCCGCCGCCGACGTGCGCGAGCTGCCCGGCCTGCTGCGCGAGGCCACCGGTCCGGTGCGGGTCGTGCGCGGGTACGACGCCGCCGTCGAGGCCGCGCTGACCGACAAGGTCACCGCCGAGCGCGACGCGGAACTGCGGGTCTTCCTCTCCGAGGCGCGCCTGGTCAAGGACGCGTTCGAGATCGGCGAGCTGCAGAAGGCGGTCGACTCGACCGTCCGCGGCTTCGAGGACGTCGTCAAGGTCCTCCACAAGGCCGAGGTCACCTCGGAGCGGTACATCGAGGGCACGTTCTTCCTCCGCGCGCGTGTGGAGGGCAACGACGTCGGCTACGGCACCATCGCCGCGGCCGGTCCGCACGCCTGCACGCTGCACTGGGTGCGCAACGACGGACCCGTGCGCTCCGGCGACCTGCTGCTGCTCGACGCGGGCGTCGAGACGCACACGTACTACACCGCCGACATCACGCGCACGCTGCCCGTGGACGGGCGGTTCAGCGAGATCCAGAAGAAGATCTACGACGCCGTGTACGACGCCCAGGAGGCCGGCATCGCGGCGGTCCAGCCGGGCGGCAAGTACCGGGACTTCCACGACGCGGCGCAGCGGGTGCTGACCGAGCGGCTCGTGGCGTGGGGGCTCGTCGAAGGGCCGGTCGAGCGGGTGCTGGAGCTGGGTCTGCAGCGCCGGTGGACGCTGCACGGGACCGGGCACATGCTCGGCATGGACGTCCACGACTGCGCCGCCGCGCGGGTGGAGTCGTATGTCGACGGGGTGCTGGAGCCCGGTGTGGTGCTGACGGTGGAGCCGGGGCTGTACTTCCAGGCCGACGACCTCACCGTGCCGGAGGAGTACCGGGGGATCGGCGTGCGGATCGAGGACGACATCCTCGTGACGGAGGACGGGAACCGGAACCTGTCGGACGGGCTTCCTCGCCGGTCCGACGAGGTCGAGTCCTGGATGGCTTCGCTCAAGGGGTCCCAGGGCTGAGTCTCGACAGCGGGCACGCGGTGACCGGTCGCGCCCACGCGGCGGAGCCGCACAAGGCACAGTCCCGCGCCCCTGGCGGGGTTGGTGTGGACCTGCATGTAGAGGCGAGCCCTGCCGAAGGGCGTCGTGCCGGGCTCGAACGGGCCCTGCGCGACGCCGTGCGGGAAGGACGGCTGGCCCCCGGGGCCCGGCTGCCCGCCACCAGGCGGCTCGCGGGCGAGTTGGGGGTCTCCCGGGGGACCGTGAAGGCGGCGTACGACCAGCTCGTCGCCGAGGGCTATCTGACCGCGCTGCAGGGGTCGGGGACGCGGGTCGCCGCGCTGCCCCCCGTCGACACCGAACCGCCGGAGACGGCCGCCCGAGCGCGGGCGCCGCGTCTCGATCTGCGCCCGGGAAGCCCGGACGTGGGGACGTTCCCGGTGGCGGCCTGGCTGCGGGCGCTCAGGCGGGCCGTCGCGGCGGCGCCGACACAGGCGTACGAGTACGGCGATCCGCGCGGGCGGATCGAGCTGCGGACGGCGTTGTCGGAGTATCTGGGGCGGGCGCGCGGGGTGATCGCGCCGCCGGAGCGGATCGTGGTCGTCTCCGGGTATGTGCAGGGGCTCTCGCTGCTCACCCGGGTGCTGGAGGGCGCCACGGTCGCCATGGAGGACCCCGGGCTGCCCTTCCACCGTGAGGTGGTGCGGCGCGGCGGCGGCCGGGTGGTGCCGGTCCGGGTGGACGAACGGGGCGCCGTCGTGGCGGACCTGGCCGCCTCGGGGGACGTCTCGGCCGTCGTCGTCACGCCCGCGCACCAGTACCCGACCGGCGTGACCCTGCATCCGGAACGCCGACGGGCGCTGACCGACTGGGCACGCGCGCGTGGGGCGTTGATCGTCGAGGACGACTACGACGGGGAGTTCCGTTACGACCGGCAGCCCGTGGGCGCGCTCCAGGGGATGGCCCCCGGGCACGTGGCCTATCTGGGCACCGCCTCCAAGACGCTCGGGCCCGCGCTGCGGCTCGGCTGGATGGTGCTGCCGCCCGACCTGGTCGACGCGGTCGCCGACGCCAAGCTGCACAGCGACCACCACACCGAGTCCATCGGTCAGCTGGCGCTGGCGGAGCTGATCGGGAGCCACGCCTACGACCGTCATGTGCGGGCCTGCCGGCTGCGCTACCGGCGGCGCCGGGACCAGCTCCTGGAGCGGCTGGGAGCCGGTCGGCAGGTGCGGGGGATCGCGGCCGGACTGCACGCCCTGGTGGAGGTCGACGACGAGGCGCGGGCGCTGGCACGCGCCGAGGCGGCGGGGCTCGCCGTGGGACACCTGGGGGACCACTGGCACACACCGGGCGTCCAGGGACGGCCCCAGGGGCTGGTCGTGGGGTACGGGACGCCTCGGGAGCGGGTGTATCCGCAGGCGCTGGACGCGCTGGGGGAGGTTCTGGACCAGGTGCCGGACGGGTAGGCGCCGGGGAGGACGCCCGGAAGTGGGCCACTGAAAGGTGCGCCGATTGGGCCTTAATAAGGGTCCACCGCGCTTCTAGTGTCGTTCCCATGACGAACTCACTCGTCCCGCCCGCGGGTCCGCAACGCGTCCTGGCCCTCGCCCAGTTGACCAACTCCGTCGGTGACGGCGCCTACTACGTGACGTCGGCGCTCTACTTCACCCATGTCGTCGGGCTCGCCCCCGCGCGCGTGGGACTCGGACTGACCCTCGCGTGGGCGGTCGGGTCGCTCGTCGGGGTACCGCTCGGGCGGCTCGCGGACCGGCGCGGGGCGCGCGGCACGGCGGTGCTGCTGGCGCTGGCGACCGGGCTCGCGGTGGCGTCCTTCCTGGTCGTCCGGGACTTCGTGCCGTTCGTCCTGGCCGCCTGTGCCTACGCCTCGGCCCAGTCGGGGCTCGCCGCGGCCCGGCAGGCGCTGCTGGCGGGGCTGGTGCCGGCCGGGGAGCGGACCGGGCTGCTCGCGCATCTCCAGTCGACGCTCAACGCCGGTCTGGCGGCGGGTGCCGGGCTGGGCGGGCTCGCCCTGCACGCGGGGACGCAGGCCGCGTATCTGGGGGTGTTCGCGCTGGACGCGGTGGGTTTCCTGGTGTGTGCGGGGCTGTTGGCCCGGTTGCCCGCGGTGGCGCCGGCACCGGTCGTACGTGAGGGCCGCCGAGCGGCCGGCGTGCTGCGCGACCGCCCCTACGCCCTCCTCACGCTCCTCAACACCGTGCTCCTGCTGCGCATGCCGTTGCTCAGCCTCGGGCTGCCGCTGTGGATCGCGGAGCGCACGGACGCGCCGACGTGGCTGGTCTCCGCGCTGTTCGTGCTCAACACCGGGGCGGTGATGGTGTTCCAGGTGCGGATGGCGCGCGGCGTCACCGGGGCGGCGTCGGCCACGCGCGCGGTGCGGCGGTCGGGGTGGGTGATGCTGGCCGCGTGCGCGGTGTTCGCGCTGTCGGCGGGCGCGTCGCCGTGGGTGGCCGTCGGGGCGCTGGTCGTCGGGGCGGTGCTCCAGGTCGTCGCCGAGATGGGGCAGTCGGCGGGCTCCTGGCAGCTCTCCTTCGACCTGGCGCCGGCCGACCAGGTCGGCGAGTACCAGGGCTTCTTCGGCGCGGGCGTGACCGTGGCCCGCACTCTGGGCCCGCTGGTGCTGACCTCGCTGCTGCTCGGGTGGGGGACGACGGGCTGGCTGCTGCTGGGCGGGGCGACGCTGGTGGCGTCCTACGCGATGGGCCCGGCGACGCGCCGGGCCCTGGCCTCACGTGCTGCCCACGGCTCACCTGCTTCCCAGGGCGCCCGCCCCTCCCCGGGCTCCGGTGTCCGGCGGCCGGACGTCAGGCAGCCCGCGCCGGTGAACTGACCCGTACCGGAAGCGCGTCCAGGAACAGCGCCCCCGCCAGGAGGCCCGCGCTCCCCCGCGGGCTCCACGCGCGCGCGTGGAGATCCGCGTCGAGGGCGTACAGGGCCGCGCGGCCCGCGTCCGTCGCCGTACCGCCCGCCTCCAGGACCCCGCGGGCGCCCGCCTGGACGTGCCGCAGGCCGATCGGGCCCACCGCGTGCAGGAGTTCGGTGTCCTGGAGGGTGGACATCACGGTGAGCAGGGCGTCCAGCCGGGCGTCGTTCTCGTCGGCGCCGGCCGAGCGGGCGACGCCGAGGGCGTCCCACGCCCGCCGTACGTGCGGGAATCCGGCCCGTGCCTCGCCGCGCGCCCCGGCGGCGCCGTACTTCGCCGAGATCGACGAGCCGCGCGAGGGCCTGCGCGGGGCTTGCCGGTCGGGGTGCGCGGCGATCCGCTTGGCGGCCGCGGCCACGTCCTTCGCCCCGGCACGGGGATCGAGGGCGGCCGCGGCGACCAGCAGGCCGAGCGCCCACAGGGCGCCGCGGTGGCCGCCGCCGGCCAGGCCCACCGAGTGCTCGGTGCACCGGCCGATGGCGCCCAGTTCCGTACGGAGCTGGAGCGTGGGCTCGCCCGTGCGGCGGGCCGCGGCGGCCATCGCCGTCAGACCGGGCGCGAGCGCCTTGGCGGACCAGCGCAGGGCGCTGTGGTCCACCCGGGTCGTACGGGCGCCCAGATCGCGTGGGTCGGGCAGACCGGGCTTGGGAGCCAGCGCCAGCTGCCCGGTGAGCGCTTCCACGGCGGCCAGGGCCAGCGCGTCGTCCTCGCGGCTGTTCATCCGTTACGAGGACGCCGAGGCCGACGCGGAGGCGCTGTCGCTCGGCGGCGTGCCCGTGGGGCCGTCGCTCGGGGGCGTACCGCCACCGCCGCCGCCCGCACCGGTGTTCTCGGCGTCGGGGTCGACGCCGAGGGTGAGGAAGCCCTTGTAGCCCTTGGAGGGGTCCTTCTTGTGCACGGCCTTGAGGGTAATCAGTCCACTGGAGGCGCCGCCACCGTCGTACACCATGTCGTCGGCCAGTTCGGTGTAGCTGCCGGAGTGCTTCGCGTAGGGCTCCAGCGTGAAGATCTCCTCGGCGATGTCGTCGGCGAAGAACAGCTGGCCGGTGTAGTTGACCTTGCCGCCCTCGTAGGTGCCGTCCTCCTTCTCGCCGCCCATGTGCACCTTGAGGTGGATGTGGCAGGTACGCGGGGTGTACCAGCCCGGGAAGATCGTCTCGAACTTGACGACCCCGTTGGCGTTGGCGACCTGGTAACCGCGCAGGTAGGTGTTGTCGTTCGCGGTCGAGCCGTCCTCGCTCTCCGCGGGCGCGGAGCCGCCGGGGTTGGCGGTGGTGTAGCCGGAGTAGTAGCCCCAGGCGTCGCAGTGCCAGATCTCCACGGCGGCGCCGGGCACCGGGGTGCAGCCGTCGGTGGCGTCGACCACGGTCAGACGCAGGGTCAGCGGAACACCGCTCTTGCCCTCGGTGATGTCCTTCCGCACCAGGGCGCCGTCCAGGTAGTACGGCCCCTCGGTGACGCTCGACATCAGCGTCATGCACGCGCCACCGGTGGAGGTCGCCGAAGCGGTGGCGGTGGACTCGGCGGTGGTCGTCGCGTCGTCGGCGAAGGCCGACTGGTACCCGGCCACGGCGAGGCCGCCGGCGGCGACCGTGCCGCCGGTCACCACGAGGGCGCGGCGCCGGGTGATCGAGGTGTCTTCGTGGTTTCCCGTCATGTCCATGAACCTAGGGACGGCGTCCGTCAGGAACCTGAGCCGTCGCTGTGCGCAAGCTGAGAATGTGGGCGGCGAATCCTCGGGTACGTCCGGGCCGTTGGCGCCCCCGCCCGTGCACGCCCCCTGCACGCCCCACACACCCCGTGCGGCCCTCCTCACGTCCCGAGGGCGCTACACAGCGATGAGCGGCGCGTCCTCCCGCCACTTGAGGATCTTGTCGAAGCTCACCACCGCACCCCGCCGGCCGGGCTTGTTGCCGATGTGCACATGGTCGGCGAGTTCCTGGATGAGACACAGTCCGCGGCCGTTCTCGTCCTCCACGGGCACCGCGCGGACCGCCGGCCGGGGCCGTACGCCGGGGAAACCGGGACCCGAGTCGGCGACCTCGATCCGGCACTTCTCGCCGTCGAGATAGGCGGTGACGCGATACGCCTGCGACGAGCCCCCGGTCCCGCCCTCGCCGCCCCCGCCGTGCTCCACGGCGTTCGCGCAGGCCTCGCTGAGGGCCAGGGAGAGGTCGTAGGAGATGTCGGGATCGACGCCCGCCGTCTCCATGGTGCCGAGCAGCAGCCGCCGGGCGAGCGGAACGCTCGCAGCCTCGCGGCGCAGATGGAGTGACCACCAGATGCTCATGCTCCAGCCTCCAGGCCGCGGCTCGACATACCGTTACGTATTGCCGCAAGGGCCCGGTTGTAAGCACGCAGTTGACGTGATGCCGCCCATACGGGGGATGTGCCGGGGGCAGCCACCGGTGTATGTGGGGCGCCTTGTGACAGAAGGTGACGTTCCGGCCGTACGTCATGTACGTCATCTTGTGGACCTGCCGTATGGCGGTCATAAGGCCAGTGCGATGATGAGCCCGCCATGACTGCCCCCCACCCCCGTACGGCGCGCTCCGGAGGCGATCTCCGGGTGCTGCGGGCCGCGGTGTTCGCCGCGGTCTGCGTCGTGCTGGCCGCGGCCGGTCACACCCTCGCCTCCTGCGCCACGGTTCCGCTGTGGACGCTGGGCGCGGGCTTCGCGGGGGCCGTCCTGGTCGTGGCGCCGCTCGCCGGACGCGAGCGTTCACTGCCGGGCATCGCCACGCTGCTCGCGCTCGGACAGACCGTGCTGCACGTGCTGTTCGGCCTGGGGCAGCACGGGACGACGGCCGTGACCACGGCGGTGGGCAGCGCCTCGACCACGGCCGTGACCACCGCCTCGACGGCTTCCTCGGTCTCCGACGCCTCGTTGGTCGCGCAGGCCGCGCGGCTCGTCTGCGGGGCCACCGCGGCGGCGATCAGCCCGGCGCAGGCGCAGCGGATCCTCGTGGACGCCCGGCTCCACCCGGGCGCGGCGACGAGCACGGCCGCGGACATGAGCTCCATGCACCACCCCGCGGACGCCCTGTCCGGCACCGCGGGCTCCTCCATGTCGCTGCTGCCGTCCCTGCCGATGCTGCTCGGGCACGTTCTCGCGGCCGTCGCCGCGGGCTGGCTGCTGCGCCGCGGGGACCTGGCCCTGCTGCGGCTGGCCGAGGTGTCCGCCCTGTCGGCGCACTCGGTCGCCGAGGGGGCGCTCGTACGATCCCTGCGCGGGGCGCTCGCGCTGGTGCGCGCCCTGCGTGCCGGGCTGCCGGGCGTGCCCACGGCAGCTCCGCGCATCCCGCGCACCTCCCGTCTCCCGCGTCCCGCACTCCGGACCACCGCACTCCAGCACACGGTGATCCGGCGCGGCCCGCCCGCCGACGCGCTGTCCCTCGCCGCCTGACGCGACGCGACCAGCACTCCACCGCCGTGCACCGGTGTGGAGGGGCCGCCGTCGCGCGGCACGCGCGCGTGCACGTCCTTTTCGCGAGTGATCGCCGAGACAAGTGATCGCTGACGCCTGCGCCCGCGTACCCCTCTTCATTGCCGGAACCATCACCGGACTCATCACCGGGTTCCCTACCGGAACCCCGGATACCTCACTCGGAGTGGAGTGCTCCCCATGAAGGCCTCTCGTCTCGCCGCCGCCGGCGCCGTCGCCGCCTCTGCCGTCGTCGTCCTGTCCTCGCCCGCGTTCGCGCACGTCAGCGTGCAGCCCGAGGGCACCGCCGCCAAGGGCGGTTACGCGGTCATCGACTTCAAGGTCCCCAACGAGCGCGACGACGCCTCGACCACCAAGCTCGAGGTCAACTTCCCCGCCGACCACCCGCTCGCCTCCGTGATGCCGGAGCCGATGGCCGGCTGGGACATCAAGGTCACCAAGTCCAAGCTCGACAAGCCCGTCGAGTCGCACGGCAAGCAGCTCACCGAGGCGGTCACCAAGGTCACCTGGACCGCCGACGGCAAGGGCGTGGAGCCCGGCTACTTCGAGAAGTTCCCCGTCTCCGTCGGCGCGCTCCCCGAGGACACCGACAAGCTGGTCTTCAAGGCGATCCAGACGTACTCCAACAAGGAGGTCGTGCGCTGGATCGAGGAGCAGGAGGACGGCGCGGAGGAGCCCGAGAACCCGGCGCCCGTGCTGGCGCTGTCCGCCGCCTCCGAGGACGGGCACCACGACTCGGCGGCCGGCTCCGAGGCCACCGCCGAAGCCTCCGCCGAGCCCGCCGCCGCGGAGACCGCCGCCCCCGCCGACAGCAGCGACACCACCGCCCGCGTCCTGGGCGTGGTCGGCATCGTCGTCGGCGTGGTGGGCGTGGCGTACGGCGTGCTCGCCGGACGCCGGCGTACCGACGCCTGAGGTCCGGACCGCCCGGCCGGGCGCCGGGGTTCGCACGCGCGGCACCGCCGTGCGACCCCGGTGCGGTCCGGCACCATCACATCTGGGACATTTTTCTATGCGCAAGAAGACGTTCGCCGCGGCGGCGCTGCTCGCCGCCGCCACCCTGACCCTCTCCGCGTGCGGCAGCGGTGACGACACCGGCTCGCCGGTCTCCGTGATCTCCGAGGAGCCCGGTTCCGACAAGGCAGCCACCGTCCTCGACCAGCCGTTCGAGAAGCCGGACCTGGTCCTCACCGACTCCCGGGGCGAGAAGTACGACCTCCGCAAGGAGACCGCGGGCAGGCCGACGCTGATCTACTTCGGCTACACGCACTGCCCCGACGTCTGCCCGCTGACCATGAACAACATCGCCGTCGCCATGAAGGCGCTGCCCAAGTCCGAACAGGACGAGCTGCGCGTGGTGTTCGTCACCACCGACCCGGACCGCGACACCCCGTCCGAGCTCGGCAAGTGGCTCAAGGGCATCGACAGCCGGTTCGTCGGCCTGACCGGTGACTTCGCCACCATCCAGGCGAGCGCCCGCACCCTCGGCATCTCCATCGAGCCGACACACAAGGACAAGAAGACCGGCAAGACCGTCTCCGTGCACGGCACCCAGGTGGTCGCCTTCTCCCCGAAGACCGACGCCGGGTACGTCCTGTACGGCGAGGACGCCACGGTCGACGACTACACCAAGGACCTCCCCCAGCTCGTCAAGGGAGCCAAGCCGTGAGGCCGAGGCAGCTGGCCGCGCCCGCCGCGCTGCTGACCGGCGCCCTGGTGCTGGCCGGCTGCGGCTCGGACTCCGGCGCCGACCTCTCCGTCTCCGGCGCCTACATGCCGCAGCCGGTCTCCGCCGACATGGCGGCCGGCTTCCTGACGATCGTCAACGACAGCGCCACGAAGGCCGAACTGACCTCGGTCACCAGCGATGTCGGCGAGGTCACCGTGCACGAGACGGTCGGCGGCGCGATGCGGGAGGTCGAGGACCTCGCCGTCCCCCCGCACGGTCAACTCGTGTTCAAAAGCGGCGGCAACCACCTGATGTTCGACAAGCTGAAGCACAAGCCCGAACAGGGCCAGACGGTCTCCGTGGAACTGCGCTTCGCCCAGGCCGACCCGGTCCTCGTGAAGATGCCGGTGAAGTCGGCGACGTACACCCCGAAGACCGGACACTGACGGAGGGACCCCCTTGACGCCGACCATCGCCCCCCGTGTCCGGACCCTGGTGCTGCTGCTCCTGGCCACGGCCGGGCTGCTCCTCGCCGGGGCCGTCCCGGCCTCCGCGCACGCCGCACTGACCGGCAGCGACCCCCAGCAGGGGGTGGTGGTCGACAAGGCTCCCACCCAGGTCTCGCTGACCTTCTCCGAGGCGGTCTCCCTGTCCGCGGACTCGCTGCGCGTGCTCGACCCCAAGGGCAAGGCCGTCCAGCGCGGCAAACCCTCCAACGTGACCGGCACGACGTACGCCGTCCAACTCCACAGCGGCCTGCCCGACGGCACCTACACCGTCACCTACCAGGTGGTGTCCGCGGACAGCCATCCCGTCGCCGGCGCCTACACCTTCTCCGTCGGCGCCCCCTCGGCCACCTCCGTCTCGGTCTCCGAGGAGACCGTGGGCGGCGGGGTCGTCGGCTGGCTGTACGGCTTCGGGCGGTACCTGTCGTACGCCGGCTTCGTCGTCCTGGTCGGCGGCGCGGCCTTCGTCCTCGCCTGTTGGCAGCGCGGCTCCGGTGTACGGCCCCTGCAGCGGCTCGTCGTCTCCGGCTGGCTCGCCCTCACCTCGGCCACCCTCCTGCTGCTGCTCCTGCGCGGCTCGTACACCAGCTCCGGCAAGGTCGGCGACGTCTTCGACCTCGACCTGCTCGGCCAGGTGCTCCAGACCAAGACGGGCGCGGCGCTGGTGTCCCGGCTGCTGCTGCTCGCCGCCGCCGCGCTGTTCATCGCCGTCCTCTTCGGGGCGTACGACAAGCGCGAGGAGGACGAGAAGCGGGACCTGACCTTCGGGCTCGCCGTCGGCGGGTTCGTCGTGTCCGCCGGGCTCGCCGCGAGCTGGGCGATGTCCGAGCACGCCTCGGTCGGGCTCCAGGCGGGTATCTCGATGCCGGTCGACGTCGTCCACCTGCTGGCCGTCGCGGCCTGGCTGGGCGGCCTCACCGCCCTGCTCGTCGCCCTGTACCGGGCGCCCGCGGAGTCGCCCGTCGACACGGCCGCCGTACGCCGCTTCTCGACCGTCGCCTTCGGCAGCGTCGTCGCGCTGGTGCTGACCGGGACCTACCAGTCCTGGCGCCAGCTCGGCTCCTGGACGGCGTTCACCGACACGCGCTACGGGCAGCTGCTGCTCGTCAAGATCGGGCTGGTGGCACTGCTCGTCGGCATCGCCTACATCTCGCGGCGGTGGACGGCACGGCTGGTGGACACCGTGGCCCAGGAGAGCGAGGACGCTCCGCGGAAGGAGCGCGTCGCCGCCGGGGGTGCCAAGAGCGCGGACGGTTCCAGGAGCACGGGTGGCGGCAAGAGCGCCGGTGGTTCCCAGCGGGACGCGCAACTCGCCCGGCAGCGGGCCGCGGTGGACGCGGCGCGGCAGAAGCGGGAGCGGGACGCCGACCCCCAGCGGTTCGGACTGCGCCGCTCGGTGCTCGCCGAGGCCGGGGTCGCCGTCGTACTGCTCGCCGTCACCACCGTGCTGACGCAGACCGAACCCGGCCGCACGGAGGAGGAGGCCAAGGCCGCCACCTCGTCCTCGTCGGCCTCCTCCGGCTCCGACGCGTCGGCCGGGGCGGTCACCCTGGCCATGTCGTTCGACACCGGCGGCGAGGACGGCAAGGGCGTCGTGACGGTGGATCTCGACCCCGCGCGCGTGGGCGCCAACGAGATGCACGTCTACGTCCAGCGCCCCAACGGGCGTGCCTTCGACCCCCCGGAGGTGAAGGTCGCCTTCACTCTGGAGTCCAAGGACATCGGGCCGCTGCCCGTCGTCCCCGACCACGTCACCACCGGGCACTGGGCGGCGAACGGAGTACAGATCCCCATGGCGGGCGACTGGAAGGTCGCGGTCACCGTGCGGACCTCCGACATCGACCAGACGACCGTCTCCAAGAACGCGCAGATCGGCTGAACGACACCATGCCTGACCAGTCCATTCCGGAGGCCCGCACTCCTGATGCGCCTCCGGAGGAGGCCGCCTCCCACCAGGGCTCCTCTTTGGAGGGCCTCTCCCGGCGGAAGCTGCTGAGCACCGCGGGCGCCACCGGGCTCGTCCTCGGCGCGGCCGGCGGCGCGGTGGGATACACGGCCCGCCCGGCCGAGGCCACCCCGCTCACCTCCGTGGGCGCCGGCCGGGTGATGTTTCACGGGAAACACCAGCCCGGCATCACCGAGGGCCTCCAGGCCGTCGGCCATCTCGTCGCCTTCGACCTCGCGGCCGGGGCAGGCCGCAAGGAGGCCGTCGCGCTGCTGCGCCGCTGGTCTGGGACGGCCGGGCGGCTGATGGCGGGCGAGGCGGCGACGCAGGACGACACGGACGTGGCCCGGGACGCCGGCCCCTCCACCCTGACCGTCACCTTCGGCTTCGGCCACAGCTTCTTCGCCCGCACCGGGCTGGAGAAGCAACGCCCCGCCGCCCTGGATCCGCTGCCCGACTTCTCCTCCGACCAGCTCGACAAGAAGCGCAGCGACGGCGACCTGTGGGTGCAGATCGGCGCCAACGACGCGCTGGTCGCCTTCCACGCCCTGCGCGCGATCCAGAAGGACGCCGGCGCCGGCGCCGCCGCCCGCCTCCGCTGGCAGATGAACGGCTTCAACCGCTCGCCGGGCGCCACCTCCCATCCCATGACGGCGCGCAACCTCATGGGACAGATGGACGGCACCCGCAATCCCAAGCCGAGCGAGTCCGACTTCGACCGGCGGATCTTCGTACCGGCCTCCGGCTCGGCCGACGCGTCCTGGATGGCGAACGGCTCCTACGCCGTCGTACGCCGTATCCGCATGCTCCTCGACGACTGGGAGGCGCTCTCGGTCAAGGCCCAGGAGGACGTCGTCGGGCGCCGCAAGTCCGACGGGGCGGCACTGTCCGGGGGCACCGAGACCACCGACATGGACCTGGAGAAGACCGACGCCCAGGGCGACCTCGTCGTCCCGATCAACGCCCATGCCCGCATCACCCGCCCCGACCAGAACGGGGGCGCGGCGATCCTCAGGCGGCCCTTCTCCTACCACGACGGCTTCGACGGCGACGGGGTCCCCGACGCCGGGCTCCTCTTCGTCTGCTGGCAGGCCGACCCCGTGCGCGGCTTCGTGCCGGTGCAGCGCAAGCTCGACCGGGGCGACGCCCTGTCCCGGTTCATCCGCCACGAGGCGAGCGGCCTGTTCGCGGTGCCCGGCGGGGCGGCGGAGGGGGAGTACGTGGGGCAGCGGCTGCTGGAGGGCTGAGGTCACGCAGGTTCACTCACGCGAGGGGCAGTGCCAGGACGCGTGTCCCGGGTTCCGCAAGGCCCATTAGGGTGAGGCCATGCCAGCGAGCTATGCGTATCTCGGCCCTGAGGGCACCTTCACCGAAGTCGCCCTGCGCACGCTTCCCGAGGCGGCCACCCGTGAGCTGATCCCTTACGTGTCCGTGCAGTCCGCGCTCGACGCGGTGCGCACCGGGGAGGCCGAGGCCGCGTTCGTGCCGATCGAGAACTCCGTCGAGGGCGGGATCACCACGACCCTCGACGAACTGGTCGCGGGCGCGCCCCTGATGATCTACCGCGAGGTACTGCTGTCGATCACCTTCGCGCTGCTGGTCCGGCCCGGCACCGGGCTCTCGGACATCAAGACGGTCTCCGCGCATCCGGCCGCCCAGCCCCAGGTGCGCAACTGGCTCAAGAAGAACCTCCCGGACGTCCACTGGGAGTCGGCCGCCTCGAACGCGGACGCCGCCCGCCTGGTCCAGGAGGGGCAGTACGACGCCGCCTTCGCGGGCGAGTTCGCCGCCGCCCGGTACGGTCTGACGGCCCTGGAGACCGAGATCCACGACGCGGAGAACGCCCAGACGCGGTTCGTGCTGGTCGGCCGGCCCGCCCGGCCCGCGGCACCGACCGGCGCGGACAAGACGTCCGTCGTGCTCTGGCAGCGCGACGACCATCCCGGCGGTCTGCGCGACCTGCTCGGCGAGTTCGCCGGCCGGGGCATCAACCTGATGCTGCTGCAGTCCCGGCCCACCGGAGCGGGCATCGGCAACTACTGCTTCTGCATCGACGCCGAGGGCCACATCTCCGACCGCCGGGTCGCCGAGGCCCTGACCGGGCTCAAGCGGATCTGCCTCCAGGTGCGCTTCCTCGGCTCGTACCCGCGTGCGGACGTGGACGTGGCGGACGTACGTCCTACGTACCCGGGCACCTCGGACGCGGAGTTCGTGTCGGCGGCGGACTGGGTGGCGCGATGCCAGGACGGACGTTTCTAGGGCGTTTCCAGCCGCTCCTACCTGCATATTTTCGTTATCCACAGGAGTTGTCCACAGGCGAGCTTCTCGACCTGGGGACAAGTCGACAACGAACCGCCACTCAGTCGACAAATCGCCCTCTGGGCCACAAGTTCGTCCACAGTCCCGTAGGTCACCCTTCGTCCACCTGTTTCCCTTGCGCCATCCTTTGGAGCGACCCATTTCCACCCGAAAGTGGGTGTGATGCCGGTTTGGGAGGGGAATTCATCGCCTCGTGGACCCGGCCGGGAATGATCGCCTCCGCCATCCACAGATCTTTCGCACAGCCTGTGGATAACTTTTCGGCGCTGTGGATTTCTGTGGACGAAGGCCGTCCCAAGTCCCGTTTCCCGCAAGGGAATCGAGTCAACACGACGCCCGTCGCCTGCCCCATCCCAGGGAGTGGGACTCTTTTTATTGACACGTTCGGCAATTGCGGCATAACGGAACGTAAGCCGCGAATCCGTATGCCGCGCAATAGTGAGTCGTGAGCCGTCACCCCGCACCGGTAGCCTTGGCCACGTGATTGACCTTCGCCTGCTCCGTGAGGACCCCGACCGTGTGCGTGCGTCGCAGCGCGCCCGTGGAGAGGACGTCGCGCTCGTCGACTCCCTCCTGTCCGCCGACGAGCGGCGCAGGTCGTCCGGCGTCCGTTTCGACGAGCTGCGTGCCGAACAGAAGGCACTCGGCAAGCTCATCCCCAAGGCCTCCGGAGACGAGAGGGCCGAGCTGCTCAAGAAGACGGGCCAGCTCGCCGCCGACGTCAAGGCCGCCGACGCCGAGCGCGACGCGGCCGACACCGAGACCCAGGAGCTCGCGCTCCGGCTCAGCAACCTCGTGCACCCGGAGGTGCCCGTGGGCGGCGAAGAGGACTTCGTCACCCTGGAGCAGCACGGCACGATCCGCGACTTCGGCGCCGAGGGCTTCGACCCCAAGGACCACCTGGAACTCGGCACCCTCCTCGGCGCGATCGACGTCGAACGCGGTGCCAAGGTCTCCGGCTCGCGCTTCTACTTCCTCACCGGCATCGGCGCGCTGCTGGAACTCGCCCTGGTGAACGCGGCCATCGCGCAGGCGACCACGGCCGGCTTCACGCCGATGCTGACGCCCGCGCTGGTCCGCCCCCAGTCGATGGCCGGCACCGGCTTCCTCGGCCAGGCGGCCGCCGACGTCTACCACCTCGACAAGGACGACCTCTACCTCGTCGGCACCTCCGAGGTCGCCCTCGCCGCGTACCACATGGACGAGATCATCGACGCCGACCGGCTGCCGCTGCGCTACGCGGGCTTCTCGCCCTGCTTCCGCCGCGAGGCCGGCTCGCACGGCAAGGACACCCGGGGCATCTTCCGCGTCCACCAGTTCGACAAGGTCGAGATGTTCTCGTACGTCGACCCGGCGGACTCGCAGGCCGAGCACCAGCGCCTGCTGGAGTGGGAGAAGCAGTGGCTGACGTCGCTGGAGCTGCCGTTCCGGGTCATCGACGTCGCCTCCGCCGACCTCGGCTCCTCGGCCGCCCGCAAGTTCGACTGCGAGGCGTGGATCCCGACGCAGGGCAAGTACCGCGAGCTGACCTCGACCTCGGACTGCACCGAGTACCAGTCCCGCCGCCTGTCGATCCGCTTCCGCGACGGCAAGCAGGTCAAGCCGCTGGCGACGCTGAACGGCACGCTGTGCGCCGTACCGCGCACGATCGTGGCGATCCTGGAGAACCACCAGCAGGCCGACGGTTCCGTGCGTGTGCCCCAGGTGCTGCGTCCGTATCTGGGCGGCCGTGAGGTCCTGGAGCCGGTCGCCAAGTGAGTACGTCCGCCGCGCCGGGGTTCCCCTACCGCCTGATCGCCACCGACCTCGACGGGACGCTGCTGCGCTCCGACGACTCGGTCTCGCGGCGCACCCGTGAGGCGCTCGCCGCGGCCACCGCGGCGGGCGCCGCCCACATCGTCGTGACGGGCCGCTCGGCCCCGTGGACGCGCCACATCCTGGACGACCTCGGCTACCAGGGCCTGGCCGTCTGCGCCCAGGGCGCGCAGGTGTACGACGCCGCCGAGCACCGCCTGCTGACATCGGTGACGCTGGACCGGCAGCTGGCCGGGGTGGCACTGGCCAAGATCGAGGCGGAGGTCGGCCCGCTGTACCTCGCGGCGAGCCGGGACGGCCTGGAGGGCGAGGTACTGGTGGGTCCCGGTTACGCGGTCACCGGCAAACTGCCCTCGACGCCCTTCACGGACGCGTCCGACCTGTGGACCGCCCCCCTGAACAAGATCTACATACAGCACCCCACGCTGTCGGACGACGAGTTGGCCGAGGCCTCCCGCCTGGCCGCCGGCGGCTTCGTCGGCGTCGCGATGGCCGGCGCGGGCATCGTGGAGCTTCTCCCCCTCGGCCTCTCCAAGGCGACGGGACTCTCCCTGGCGGCCCGCCGCCTGGGCATGAAGGCGGCCGACACGATCGCCTTCGGCGACATGCCCAACGACATCCCGATGTTCGCCTGGTCCGCCCACAGCGTGGCCATGGCCAACGCCCACGAGGAGCTGAAGGCGATCGCGGACGAGGTGACGTCCTCGAACGAGGAGGACGGGATCGCCGTGGTGCTGGAGCGGTTGCTCGGCTGAGCGTCGGTGTTCCCGCGGGGCGGGAACACCTCGCTCCGTGCGGAGGATGCACGAATCGAACGTGCGCGGGGTTTCCCCCCGACCGCGACTCGCCGCTCATGGAACACGGCGAGCCGGTGCCTTGCCACTCGGCCAATCCTCCGGGTGGGCGGCCTCACGCGAACGCGGTGCGTCGCGTGCTCGAAGCGGCCGCCCCGGGCAGCTCCCCGAATGGGGCGGTCTCGCGGAGAGGTGACTACTCCGGATTCCGCCGCGGGCTGCCCTGTCGGGAGCTGGACGTACTGTCGTGCATCGACATCGCCCGGCTCCTCTCCCCGTAGGTGGCGCCGGCTCGACCCGGCGTCCTCGACACCACCACTGTGCCGGTACGCCGGGTTCGGCGCCACCGATTAACGGGTGGCCCGCGGACTTCCTCAGCGCCGCCGCCATCTGCGACGACGCTTGCTGAAGAACCATCCGGCGGGCGGCTCGTCGGAACGCCACGGCTGGGGCTCGGGCTGCTCTCCTCGCCAGCGCGCGGCGAGCATCCGGGCCCGTGCGGACGGCTCGGCGGTCTCGGCGGACCGTATGAAGTCCTCGTCCAGGACGAGGTCGTTCCAGACCTCGTCCTCGGACCGGCCGTGGCCCTCGTGCTGTGACGCCTCGTCCGTCATCCCCGTCCTCCTGGCCGTACGTCTCCGTCTGTCCAGTGTGCCGGGACAGGGGTGAAGCCCCTGTCAATAAGCGTCGTGTCTACTCCTCGCCCGCGAGCGTCAGCGAGCGCAGCTTCTGCCCCGCGTACCAGGTGGCGAGGACGGTGACCGCGACCAGCAGCACCGTCGCCGTGGTCAGCCCGACGTCGGAGGTGACCAGGTCTCCGCCGGCCACCTTGTGGGCCACGGCCAGCGACCACTGCTGGACGCTGAGCGTGCGCGCGCCGGCCACCAGGGAGCCGAACAGCGCCTCCCAGATCAGTGCGTAGACGAGCCCGAACACGACCGCGTGCCGGGAGACCGTGCCGAGCAGCAGGAAGAGCGCCGCGTAGGCGATGGAGGCGACGAGCGCGGCCACCGTGTAGGCGACGGCGATCTGTTGGCCGTTGCCGTTGAGGATGAAGCCCGCGATCAGGGTGGGTACCGCGGAGAACACCATCGTCACGGCGATCGCGACGATCAGCTTGGTGCAGATGATCGTCGGGCGTTTGATCGGCTTGGACAGCAGATAGACGACGGAGCCGTCGTCGATCTCCGGGCCGATCGCGCCGGTGCCCGCGATGACGCCGATGATCGGCACCATGGTGGCGAGCGCGAGCCCGCCCAGCAGGTCGGACGCCGTCTGGTCGTCGGCGCCGGCCAGGCCGCGCACCACCACGGAGATGGCGATCAGCAGCAGGGGCAGGGCGCCGAGGATCAGGGCCCTGCGTCGGCCGAGCAGGGCCCGGTAGGTGAGTCGGGCGACTGTGGGGTCGTACATCTTGGCCTCCTACGCCGCGACGAGATACGAGAAGACGGACTCCAGGGACTCGTCGGACGGCGAGACCGTGAGCAGCCGGATGCCGTGGTCCCTGGCCACCCGCGGCAACAGGGCCGTGAAGCGGCCGAAGTCGACGGCCTGGATGCGCAGTGCGCCCTCCGCCAGGTCGACTTCGATGCCGGACGTGGACGGGTCGGCGATCAGCGCGGCCGCGAGGGCGCGGTCGTCGCTGGAGCGCACCAGGTAGCGGTGCGGGCGGTCGGTCATCAGACGGCGGATCTTGCGGAAGTCCCCGCTCGCCGCGTGCCGGCCGGCGACCACGACCTCGATGTGCCGGGCGAGTTGTTCGACCTCTTCGAGGATGTGGGACGAGAACAGGACCGTGCGGCCCTCGTCGCCCATGCGCCTGAGGAGGTCCATGAGCTGCATGCGCTGGCGCGGGTCCATGCCGTTGAAGGGCTCGTCCAGCAGGAACAGCGAGGGGTCGTGCACGAGCGCGCTCGCCATCTTCACGCGCTGGCGCATGCCCTTGGAGTACGTCGCGATCTTGCGGTCCTGCGCGTACTCCATCTCGACGGTGGCCAGCGCCTTCTGGGCGGCCCTGGCCCCCAGGCCGTGCAACTCGGCGTTGGCGACGACGAATTCGCGCCCGGTGAGGAAGTCGTACATCGCCTCGCGCTCGGGGACGATGCCGATGTGCTTGTAGATCTGTTCGTTGCGCCAGGTCGGCTGGCCGTCCAGGGTGACGGTGCCGGTGGAGGGGGCCAGGAAGCCGCCCATCATGTTGATGAGGGTGGACTTTCCGGCGCCGTTGGGGCCGAGGAGGCCGGTGACGCCGGGGCCGATGGTCATGGTGATGTCGTTGACGGCCACCACGTTGCCGAACCAGCGCGAGACGTGGTCGATGTTGAGCGTGGTCACAGTCCGACCTTTCGGTAGCGGCGCATCAGGAGGCCGTAGCAGGCGGCGATCAGGCCGAGCGCGACGAGGACGTAGACCACGCCCTCCCCGTTCGTCGGGCCGACCCCTCCGGGGAACGCCGAGCTCGCGCCGAGGAACGCGGACTGCACTCCGTCGATGAGCGTGACGGGCGAGAACAGGCCGATCCAGGCGATGGATCCGGAGCTGGTCTGCGCGTCGGCGATGGCCTGGAGCGTGGAGACCGCGCCGTAGGAGATGGTCAGGACGGCGATCACGGCGGCGATGCCGAAGCCGCGGCGCGGGGTGACCGAGGCGATGACCAGGCCGAGGCCGGCGAAGAGCAGGGAGAGCAGTGCCACGGAAACCAGTCCCTGAGCGAATCCCTTGGTCTGGTCGCCGAAGTCGAGCTTCGCCAGCAGGGCGCCCACATAGAGCACCAGCAGCGGCGCCGCGGTCAGGATGAACAGCGCCGAGGCCAGGGCGGCGAACTTGGCGCGCACGTAGTCGGCGGTCTCGATCGGCCGCGAGAAGTACAGCGGAACGGTCTTGAAGCGCAGGTCGCGCGAGACGGACTGGGGTGCCTGCGAGGCGACGTACAGGCTGATGACGGCCTGCATGACGATCGCGTAGCGCGTGTAGTCCAGGGGCAGGTCCTTGGCCTTGGTGGCGACCGCGACGGCCACCATGATGGCCGCGGGCACGCACATCACCACGAACAGCAGCATCGGCAGCACCTTGGACTTGACCGAGCGGCCGAGGCCGTAGGAGCCGCGCAGGGACTGCGAGTAGAGGGAGCGGGTGGCGTAGGAACGGCCCAAACGCGGGCCGTCGTAGGCGCGGTAGCCGATGTTGTGGATGCGGGTCTGGTCACCCGAAGGTGTCGCCGGTGTCCGCGTGGGCTGCTCAACCGCCATGGCCGACCGCCTCCTTCCGCTGCTCGTCCTGGTCGTTGAAGACCTCGGAGATGTGGTGCCGGCGCTGTTCCATGCGGACCAGGCCGAGGCCGAGGTCGGCGACGACGTCCCTGATGAGGTCGTGGGTCTCCTCGCCCCGCGCGGTGAGCAGCAGGACGTGGCCGGCGCCCGGCAGGCCGCCGGCGCCGTCGAGGACGTCCACCCCGCGCGCGTGGAGCGCGTCGCGCACCGCACGGGTGCCGTCCGGGTGGTCGTCGGTGTCGGTGACCTCGATGGCGAGGGTGGTCGTCATCTGGGTGAAGTCGGTGGTGGAGCTGGAGCGCAGGAGCTTGCCGCCGTCGACGACGACCACGTGGTCGCAGGTGCGTTCCAGCTCGCCCAGCAGGTGGGAGGTGACCAGGACGGAGATGCCGAAGTCGGTGTAGATGCGGCGGATCAGGCCGAGCATCTCGTCGCGGCCGACCGGGTCGAGGCCGTTGGTCGGCTCGTCCAGGAAGACCAGTTGCGGGTCGTGGACGAGGGCCTGCGCGAGTTTCACGCGTTGTTTCATGCCGGTGGAGTAGCCGCCGATGGGGCGGTACCGCTCCTCGTACAGCCCGACGTGGCGCAGGGTGTCGGCGGTGCGCTCGCGGGCGGCGGCGGGCGGCAGGCCGGACATGCGTGCCATGTGGACGACGAACTCGGTGGCCGAGACGTCGGGCGGCAGGCAGTCGTGTTCCGGCATGTAGCCGACCCGCTCGCGGATGGCGGCACCCGACGACGGGGCGGCGACATCGAGGCCGAGCACTTCGGCACGGCCCTCGGTGGCGGGGGACAGACCCAGAAGGATCTTGATCAGTGTGGACTTGCCGGCTCCATTGGCTCCGACGAGTCCGGTCACACCGGGCCCGACGTCCACGGAGAGCCGGTCAAGCGCGGTCACCCGGGGGTACCGCTTGCTCAGGCTTTCGGTCGCGATCACAGTCACGTCCTCGACGGTAGTGACTTGGACCACGCCGGACGTCACCCCGCAGAGCCGTCTTGGTATCAGTCTGGAGTATTACGGGGCCCTAGGGGTCCAACCCTGAGGTCGAACAACGCGAGGCCGCGTATCCACATCGGCCCGGTTGTCCACAGGCCGCCGCACCCCCTATTGACGCAGCCTCTAACGACTGTCACATTCACCAGTGTCAAGTTACGGGCACGTACCGCGGTCGACGGGGACGGGTGGGGCGTTGGCATGACGACGGCAGCAGGTGAACTCACCGCGGAGCTCCGAGGGTTCAGGAAGGTCCAGCGCCTCGCCTACGCCTGCGCGGAGGCGGTCGCGGCGCGGCTGGAACCGGGCGTCACCGAGCGCGAGGCGGCCCGGATGCAGCGGGTGTGGCTGCGCGAGCGGGGTGTGCGCGACTGGTTCCATCTGCCCTTCGCCTGGTTCGGCGACCGCACCGCGTTCGTGAACTTCCGCGTACCGCTGCAGTTCTTCCCGACCGACCGCCGGCTGGAGCAGGGGATGCCGTTCATCCTCGACATGGCTCCCGTCCACGAGGGCCATACCGCGGACATCGGCTATTCGGGCTCCCTGGGCGCCAACCCGGTGCAGGACCGGCTGATGGACGACCTGGAGGCGCACCGCGAGCTGATCCTGAGCGAGGTGCGCGAGCGCCGCCCGCTGCGGGAGATCTACGAGGACGTGGACCGCCTCATGGTCCGCCAGGGCTACGCCAACCGGCATCGCGCCTACCCCTTCGGCGTGATCGCGCACAAAGTGGACCGGGTTCGGGAGCGCCGCTGGTCACCGCGTGTCCTCGGGTTCGGCACCCAGTCGCTGAAGGGCCTGGCCGCCGACGCGCTGCACGGCCACCGCGAGGGCTGGTCCCCGCTGTGGTCGCCCTACCGCTTCTCCGACCATCCACCCCGGCCGGGCCTGTGGGCGGTCGAACCGCACCTCGGCTTCCGGGGTACGGGCGCGAAGTTCGAGGAGATCCTTGTCGTCACCGACTCCGCGGACCCCGAGCAGGGTGCCTTCTGGCTGGACGACGATCTGCCGCACGTGCGGCGCTGGGCGGAGGACAAGTGACGTTGCCGAAGGGTGTGCGGGAGCGCCGGGTACGGACCGGCGGGGTCGAGCTGTGCGTGGCCGAGCTGGGGGACCCCTCCAGGCCGACGGTCGTCCTGGTGCACGGCTATCCGGACAGCAAGGAGGTGTGGTCGGGGGTCGCGTCCCGGCTGGCCGAGGAGTTCCATGTGGTGCTGTACGACGTCCGTGGCCACGGACGCTCCACGGCGCCGCGGCCGCTGCGCGGCGGGTTCACGCTGGAGAAGCTGACGGACGACTTCCTGGCCGTGGCGGACGCGGTCAGTCCGGACCGGCCGGTGCACCTGGTGGGGCACGACTGGGGCTCGGTGCAGGCCTGGGAGTTCGTCACGGTCCGGCGCACCGAGGGCCGGATCGCGTCCTTCACGTCCATGTCCGGGCCGTCCCTCGACCACCTCGGCCACTGGATCGACCAGCGCGTCAAGCGCCCCACCCCGCGCCGGGTGGGCCAGCTGCTCGGCCAGGGCGCCAAGTCCTGGTACGTGTACCTGCTGCACACCCCCGCGCTGCCCGAACTGGCCTGGCGCGGCCCTCTCGGCACGCTGTGGCCAAAGCTCCTGGAGCGCGTCGAGAAGGTCCCCGGTGAGGGCTACCCGACCTCGTCACTGCCGACGGACGCGGCGCACGGAGCATGGCTGTACCGGGACAACGTCCGCGCGCGGCTGCGCCGCCCTCGTCCGGACGCCTACGCGCACGCGCCCGTGCAGCTCATCACGCCCCTGGGGGACGCGTTCCTCTCGGAGAAGCTCTACGACGGACTGGAACTGTGGGCGCCGCGGTTGACCCGGCGCACCATCGCGGCGAAGCACTGGGTCCCCCGCTCCCGGCCCGACCAACTGGCTTCCTGGATCTCGGAGTTCGTGACCTCCGTGGAGGGCGGAAGGCCCGCCGCGGTGCAGGCGACCGGGAAGTACGCCGAACGCTTCGGCGGGCAGCTGGTGCTGGTCACCGGTGCGGGCAGCGGCATCGGGCGGGCCACGGCGTTCGCGTTCGCCGAGGCCGGCGCGCGCGTGGTCGCCGTCGACCGGGACGGGGAGGCGGCGGTCCGCACCGCCGAGCTGTCCCGGCTGCTCGGCGCTCCGAAGGCCTGGGCGGAGACGGTCGACGTCTCCGACGAGCAGGCCATGGAGAAGCTCGCCGAGAAGGTCGCCGCCGAGTACGGCGTGGTGGACGTCCTGGTGAACAACGCCGGCATCGGCCTGTCCGGGTCCTTCTTCGACACCACCCCGGAGGACTGGAAGAGGGTCCTCGACGTCAACCTGTGGGGCGTGATCCACGGCTGCCGGCTCTTCGGGAAGCAGATGGCCGACCGCGGGCAGGGCGGCCACATCGTCAACACCGCGTCGGCGGCGGCCTACCAGCCCTCCAAGGTGCTGCCCGCCTACAGCACCTCCAAGGCCGCCGTGCTGATGCTGAGCGAGTGCCTGCGCGCGGAGCTGGCCGGGCAGGGCATCGGCGTGACCGCCGTGTGCCCCGGCATCGTGAACACCAACATCACCTCGACCGCGCGCTTCGCCGGGGTCGACGCCGCCGAGGAGAAACGGCGCCAGAAGCGCTCCTCGCGCCTGTACGGGCTGCGGAACTACCCGCCGGAGAAGGTCGCCGACGCCATCCTGCGGGCGGTGGTGCGGGGTCAGGCGGTGGTCCCGGTGACGCCCGAGGCACGCGGCGCCCACCTCATGTCCCGGTTCGCCCCCAGGGCGCTGCGGGTGATCGCGCGGATGGAGCCGCCGCTGTGAGCGCGCGGATCGTCCCGCGCCGGGTCTCCTTCGACTGGTCGCGCACACCGCTGCACTGGATCCCCGGCGAGCCGACGGCCACCCATGTGATCAATGTGCTGCACCTGTTGCTGCCGGCGGGGGAGCGGTGGTTCGTGCAGGTCTTCAAGGAGGGCCTGCCCCTGGTCCGGGACCCCGAACTGCTGGCCCAGGTCAAGGGCTTCATGGGCCAGGAGGCCACGCACAGCGTCCAGCACGCGCACGTGCTGGACCATCTCAGGGCGCAGCGGCTCGACACCGCGGAGTTCACCCGGTATGTCGACTTCCTCTTCGAGCGGCTGCTGGGCGAACGACCGCCGCTCGGTGTGCCGATACCCGAGCGGGAGTGGCTGCGTTTCCGGCTCGCGGTCGTCGCGGCGATCGAACAGTTCACGGCCGTCCTCGGTGACTGGATCCTGGCCGCCGAGGACCTGGACCGGGCCGGCGCCGACGAGGTCATGCTCGACCTGCTGCGCTGGCACGGCGCCGAGGAGGTCGAACACCGCGCGGTCGCCTTCGACATGTACCAGCACTGCGGCGGTACCGGCACACACCGCTACGCGCGCCGTATCGCGGGCATGGCGGTCACCGCCCCCGTGATGCTGTACCTGTGGACATGGGGCACGGCCTACCTCATGCGCCACGACCCCCACCTCGCCGGCCGCCTGCGCTACTCCCTCGCCGAGCACGAGAAGGCCGTACGCAAAGGGCTGCTGCCCGCGTGGCGGGATCTGGGCGCGGCGATACCCCGGTACCTCCGGCGGTCCTACCACCCCTCGCGGGAAGGGTCGTTGAGCCGGGCGGTGGAGTACCTGAGCAGGTCACCGGCGGCCAGGGAGGCCTCGTGACGGACGGGGGCGGGAGGTCCGGGGGCGGGGTCAGGGGGACCGGCGGTGAGGCCGGAGGCAGCGGGGCCCACCGTCCCGCCCATCGCATCGAGGACCTGGCGCACCTCAGCGGCGCCACGGTCCGCACGATCCGCGCCTACCAGGACCGCGGGCTGCTCCCCCGCCCGGAACGCCGTGGCCGGGCCAACGTGTACGCGGACACCCATCTCGTCCGGTTGCGCCAGATCGCCGATCTCCTCGACCGCGGCTACACCCTGGCCTCCATCAAGGAGCTCCTGGAGGCGTGGGACGCGGGCCGGGGTCTGGGCGGGGTGCTCGGGCTGGCCGCCGAGGTCGACGGCCCGTGGACCGACGAGGAGGCGGTACGGATCTCCCGCGCCGAACTGCACGAGCGGTTCGGCGGCGTCCCCGACGACACCGCGGTCGCGGAGGCCGTGCAGCTGGGCGTGCTGGAGCCGGTGCCCGGCGACGACGAGTCCTTTCTCGTGCCGAGCCCCCAAGAACTGGCGGTGGCCGCCGAGTTGCATGCCGCCGGGGTTCCGCTGTCCGCGATCTCGGGCCATCTGCGGGAGTTGAGGGGGCGGGTCGAGCACATCGCCGCCCGTTTCCTGGAGTTCACGACCGAGCACGTCTTCGCCCGCTACCTGGACGGACCGCACCGGCCGACGGAGGCGGACGCGGCGGAAGCGGCCTCTCTCGTACGACGACTGCGGCCACTCGCGCAGCAGACGGTGGACGCGGAACTCGCCCGGGCGATGCGGCTGTTGGCCGTGCGGCAGCTGCGGGAGCACCTCGGGGCGGAGGAACCTTCGTCGGCACCGGATCGGACGCGTTCCGTGCCGATCCCGGCGGAGACGATGCGGGCGGTGGAAAGGCTGGTGGGATCGGAGCGGGCCGCCGAGTTCATCACCCTGGCCGCCGAACGCGAGGTGCGGGCAAGGGCTTTGGACCATCTCTCCTCAACTCACTCCCCGTCAGTCGATCTTGACGAAAGTCCCTGAATCGACGGGTGGTTGTCCACAGAATTGCCAATTCCCCTGTGGATAACTGGACTTGGTTGTGGATCAAACATCGCGAACAAAATCAATCGCGTGATCCACGTCTCTCCCGGCACCCTGGGAGCATGGATGAAAGACGCACCGTGAAGGTGTCGAAGTACCTCTCGAAGCACCTGCGCCACCAGCCCGAACGGATCGGGCTCTCCCTCGACGAGGCCGGCTGGGTCGAGATCGACGTGCTGATCGGCGCCGCCGCCACGCACGGGTTCCGGTTCACCCGGGACGAGCTGGACCACGTGGTCGCCGCCAACGACAAGCGGCGCTTCGCGATCGACGGCACCCGGATCCGCGCCAGCCAGGGCCACAGCGTCGAGGTGGACCTCGGCCTGCCGCCGGCGACCCCGCCGTCGTACCTCTACCACGGGACCGTGGCCCAGTCCCTGGACGCGATCCGTACCGAGGGGCTGCGGCCCATGAACCGGCACGACGTGCACCTCTCGTCCGACCGGGAGACCGCGACGCGCGTCGGCGCCCGCCGCGGCCGACCCGTCGTCCTGTCGGTGGACGCGGGCGCCATGCACCACGACGGCCATGTCTTCCACGTCAGCGCCAACGGCGTGTGGCTGACGAAGACGGTCCCGCCGACGTACCTGCGGTTCCCCGAACCCCGCTGACCCTTGCATGATCGGTGGTATGGACCACTTGCCCAGCACCGAGGCCGCCGTCACCGCCCTGCGCGCCCTCGCCGCGGAGTACGCACGCGAGATCGAGGTCACCCACGACATCGGCGCGGACCGGACCTCCCGCCGCAGCGCCGCGGGAGTCGGCGTCACCACGGACGAGGACGGATCCCTGCCCCACGAGGCCTTCGTCGAGTTCGGCGGGCTCCCCCGCGTGAGCGTGCGGCTCTACCCGGAGGACGACGCGCTGATCGAGGTCGAGGGCGTCGCGTGCCCCGACATCGCGCGTGACGACGTGCCGGCCTTCCTCCGCTCCGTCTTCGGCGGCCTCGCACATGTCCGGGGCCGTCGCTTTCCGCCCGGCTACTTCCTGATCGTGCCGCTGCCCGGCGACCGCACCCACAAGGAGTACGTGCCGATGCTCCACCTCAGCCCCTGGCTGAGCGGCCGGGTGCGATGACGGTCGGTGACTGTTTCACGTGAAACACGGTCATCCGCATACGCTCGGACACATGAGTCTGCGTCTGAGCACTGTGATCCTCCCTCACCGCCGCTGGCACGAAGGCGGCCGTTCGACCTGGACGCGCGCCGAGCAGCTCGGCTTCCACGCCGCGTACACGTACGACCACCTGTCCTGGCGCAGTTTCCGGGACGGCCCCTGGTTCGGTGCCGTCCCGACGCTGACCGCCGCCGCGGCCGTCACCGACGAGCTTCGCCTGGGCACTCTGGTGACCTCGCCGAACTTCCGGCACCCGGTGACCCTCGCCAAGGAACTGATCTCCCTCGACGACATCTCCGGCGGACGGGTGACACTCGGCATCGGCGCGGGCGGCACCGGCTTCGACGCGACCGTGCTCGGACAGGATCCGTGGACCCCGCGCGAGCGCGCAGACCGCTTCGCCGAGTTCCTCCAGCTCCTGGACCGGCTCCTCGTCGAGGACGGCCCGCGTGGTGTCTCGTACGAGGGCGATCACTACTCGGCGCACCAGGCACGCAACATCCCGGGCTGTGTGCAGCGGCCCCGACTGCCCTTCGCGGTGGCCGCGACCGGGCCTCGCGGACTCGGGCTCGCCGCCCGCCACGGGCAGGCATGGGTGACCACCGGCGACCCCAAGCTGTACGAGAACGGCACCCCGGAACAGTCGGTTCAGGCCCTTCGCGGACAGGCGGAGAAACTGGCCGACGCCTGCGCCGCGATCGGCCGTGACGCGACCACGATCGACAAGATCCTGCTCACCGGTTTCACCCCGGACCGCGCCCGCCCGCTCCAGTCCGTGGACGCGTTCGTGGACTTCGCGGGCCGCCACCGGGAGCTGGGCTTCACCGAGATCGTGATCCACTGGCCCATCCCCGACTCGGACTTCGCCGCGGACGAGAAGGTCTTCGAGCAGATCGCCATGGAGGCCCCACGTCAGCTGGGCTGACCCGGACCCACCGTCGCCCGTGCCCCGTCCGCGCCGGACCAGGGGCCCGTCTGCGTCCCGCCCGCCCCTCTTCCGCGCCTCGCCCGCGTCTCATCCGTGCGGGCCGCCGCACGGGCGTGCGGGCGCCTGCGGGAGAATGGCCGGGTGACCTCAGCGACTAGAGAGCCCGAGACCCCGGCCGCAGCCCTCCCGCCCCGGCTGATCGCCACCGACCTCGACGGCACCCTGCTGCGCGACGACAAGTCGGTGTCCCCACGCACGGTCGCGGCCCTGGCCGCCGCCGAGGAGGCGGGTATCGAGGTCTTCTTCGTCACCGGCCGCCCGGCCCGCTGGATGGACGTGGTCAGCGAGCACGTCCACGGGCACGGCCTGGCGATCTGCGGCAACGGCGCCGCGGTGGTCGACCTGCACGGCGGCCCCGGCGCCCACCGGTTCGTGAAGGTGCGGGAGCTGGCCCGGCAGAACGCGCTGGACGCCGTAGGGCTGCTGCGTGACGCGGCGCCGGGCACGGTGTACGCGGTCGAGCAGACGTACGGCTTCTACCAGGAGCCGGACTATCCGAAGCTGCACATGGAGGTCCCGGACTCGCTCGCGCCCGCCGAGGACCTGCTGGCGCCGGACGCCCCCGGGGCCGGCGAGCCGGTGCTCAAGATCCTCGCCTACCACCCGGACATCGACCCGGACGCCTTCCTCACCCTGGCCCGGCTCGCGATCGGCGACCAGGCCAATGTCACCCGCTCCAGCCCCAGCGCCCTGCTGGAGATCAGCGGCCCCGGCGTCTCCAAGGCCAGCACACTCGCCCTGTGCTGTGCCGAGCGCGGTATCTCGCACGAGCAGGTCGTCGCCTTCGGGGACATGCCGAACGACGTGGAGATGCTCACCTGGGCGGGACGGTCGTACGCGATGGGCAACGCCCACCCGGACGTGCTGGCGGCGGCGTCGGGGCGCACGGTCGCCAACAACGAGGACGGGGTGGCGGTCGTGATCGAGCAGCTGCTGACCGGGCGCGCATAGCCGCTGCCGTGGCGGCGGCTGCCACCCCACGCTCCTACCCCAGGGGCACCCCTCGCGCCGAGAGCCACGGCACCGGGTCCACCGCCGAGCCCATCTCCGGAGTGACCCGCACCTCGAAGTGCAGGTGCGGGCCGGTGGAGTTGCCGCTCGTGCCGGACTGCCCGATCCACTGTCCGGGCCCCACCTGCTGGCCCTGGTCGACGGTGACGGCGGCGAGATGGGCGTACTGCGTGTAGTAGCCGCTCTCGTGCTGGAGCACGACCTCGATGCCGAAGGCGCCCCCGCACGACACCTTCACCACCCGCCCGGCGCCCACCGCTCCCACCGGCGTACCGATCGGCACCGCGAAGTCCTGCCCGGTGTGCCGGTTCGCCCACCGCGCACCGCCGCTGCCGAACCCCGCGGACAGCTCGTAGTGCTGCACCGGCGCGACCCAGGTGCTCGTGAGGCCGGCCTGCGTCTGGTCCAGCCGGACGGCACCACGGCAGGCGCCGGCCGCGACGGAGGCGTCCGCCTGCCCCTGCAACTGCCACCGGGCCTGTTCGAGCTTGGCCTCGATGTCCTTCTTCAGAGCGGCGAGTTCGGTGCTCCGCCGGTCCAGTTGCTGCCAGGCCGCCGCGGCCTTCGCCTCGTCCGAGGTGAGCCGCGCCTCCGCCCGGCGGCTCTTGTCGATCGCGTTGTTGACGGCGAGATCCGCCCGCCACACGGCCCGCTGACCGCGCATCAGGTCGTCGGGGCTGTCCGCCAGGATCATCTGCGCGGTGATCGGGAGGCCACCGCCACTCCGGTACTGGGCGCGGGCGATCCGGCCCAGGCCCTCGTGCAGAACGGCGATCCCCTGCCGCTCCCGTTCCAGCAGCGCCTCGAAGCGCTCGGCCTGCGCCCGCTGCACCTCGGCCTCCTGCCGGCCCGCCTCGTACTGCCGGCTCGCCACGGCCGCGTCCTCGTACAGCCGGTCCACCTGTGCGCTGATCCCCACGTCGGCGACACCGTGCGTGGCCTCGCCGTCGTCGGCGGCGTCGGAGGTGTCGGTGGGACCGGCCGCGAGCACGGCCAGCGCACACAGCAGCGCCGGAACGAGCAGCGGGTGGCGGCGAGATGAGCGCATGTCAGCGATCCTGACCCCGGTCCAGGGCCGCGGTCCTGTTCAAGTCGTACAGCTGGGGGACATGGTGGCGCAGACGGGTTGGTTCCGTGCCGTCGGACAGGCATTTCCCCGCGCCTCGTGCGGCGCACCCGGAGCTCAGTGCGGCGCCTGCCACACCACGGTCGTACCGGCACCGTTCTCGCCGATACCAGGGCCGTGCCGGCTGTCGCCGCCGAGGGATTCCGCGCGCCGTTCGAGGTTCCGCAGACCGCTGCGCCGGCCGTTCTCGGGGATGCCGACGCCGTCGTCCGCGACGGTCAGCCGTACGCCGGGTCGCCCGTCCGGCAGGGTCACGGTCGCGTCGACGACGAGGTCGATCCGGGAAGCCCCGGCGTGCCGGAAGGCGTTGGAGAGCGCCTCGCGCAAGGCCGCGATCAGGTTCTTGCCGGTCAGCTCGCCGACCACGGTGTCGACCGGACCGACGAAACGGTGGGAGGGCCTGAACCCCAGCGGGACGGCGGCCGTCTTGATCTCCCGCAGCACGGCCGTGCTCAGCCCGGACGGCGGCTCGCCGGGATCCCGCTGGAGCGCGAAGATCGCGGTGCGGATCTCCTGGATGGTGACGTCGAGGGCGTCGACGGCCTTGCCGACCCCGCGCCGCACCTCGGGGACCCCCGACCGGCGCTGCGCGCTCTCCAGCATCATCCCGGTGGCGAACAGCCGCTGGATGACGAGATCGTGCAGGTCGCGGGCGATACGGTCGCGGTCCTCGTACACCGCGAGCCGTTCCCGGTCGCGCTGCGCCTCCGCCATCACCAGCGCCAGCGCCGCCTGCGCGGCGAACTGGACCGCGAGACCGCGCTCCGCCTCCGAGAACGGACGCTCCCCCCGTGCGCGGGGCATGACGAGACCGCCCATGACCCGGCCGTCGCTCCGCAGCGGCAGCATCATGATCGGCCCGTAGTCCCGTGCGAGACGGCTGAGCATGCGCGGATCCACCGCCGCGTCCTCCACGAACACGGCCTGCCCGTCGAGGAGGTCGGCGACGATCTCGCTCTCGGGCGGGATGACCCTCCCCAGTTCGTCCGACGGCCGGTCCGCGGCCACCGCGACGATCTCCAGACCGCCCTCGTCGGCGGGCAGCAGAACGATCCCGGCCGCCGAACCCGACAGCCGACGGGCCTGTTCGGCGACCACCTGAAGGGCGTCGTCGGTGTCACCGCCGGACAGCAGGGCGGTGGTGACGGCGACCGATCCGTCGATCCAGCGTTCGCGCTGCCCGGCTGCCTCGTACAGCCGGGCGTTGCCGATGGCGATGCCGGCCTCCGTGGCCAGTACGCGGACCACGTTGAGGTCGTCGTCGTCGAACGGCGCCCGTCCGTCCTTCTCCGTCAGGTACAGGTTCCCGAAGATCTCGCCCTGGACGCGCAGTGGGACGCCGAGGAAGCCCCGCATCGGCGGATGGTGTTCGGGGAAGCCGCAGGAGCGCGGGTCGGCGGTCAGGTCCGCGACCCGGACCGGCTCCGGCTCGCGGATGAGGGCTCCCAGCAGCCCTCTGCGCCCGTCCGGCAGCCGTCCGATCCGCCGGGCGGTCGCCGTGTCGGCGCCCACGAAGACGAAGTCGACGAGTCCCACGCCGTCCTCGGCGACCACGCCGATCGCCGCGTACCGGGCACCGGTCAGGGCCGCCGCGGTCTCACAGATCCGCTCCAGAGTGGAGTGCAGTTCCAGGCCGCTGCCGACGGCCCGCATCGCCTCCAGCAGTTGCGGCAGCCGGGCGGCCAGTTCGGCCGACAGACCATGGGCGGGCGACGCGGGACCGGGAAGGGATGCGGCGGACATGCACCGAGCCTAATTAGTCCGCTTTGATACAGAAAGTCGAGCCGCTCCCGGCGAAGACGTGCGGCTCAGCCGACCACCGCACCCCCGCTCACCCACAGGTCCGCCGCCGTCTCCCGTTCCACCATCCCCCGCAACGGCCCTTCCACCGCGACCAGCTCTCCGTACGAACCTCGCTGCACCACACGTCCCGCCTCCAGGACGACCACCTCGTCCACCGCTTCCAGGCCGGCCAGCCGGTGGGTGATGAGCAGTGTCGTACGGCCCTCGGTGGCGGCCAGCAGATCGGCGGTCAGCGCGTCCGCGGTGGGCAGGTCGAGATGCTCGGCGGGCTCGTCGAGGACGAGGACGGGGAAGTCGGCCAGCAGCGCCCGGGCCAGCGCGAGCCGCTGCCGCTGCCCGCCGGACAGCCGTGCCCCGTGCTCGCCGACCAGCGTGTCGAGTCCGTCGGGCAGTGAGTCGGCCCAGTCGAGCAACCGGGCCCGCCGCAGCGCGTCGCGCAGTTCGTCCTCGGTGGCGTCCTTCCTGGCCAGCAGGAGGTTCTCGCGCACCGAGCTGTCGAAGAGGTGCGCGTCCTGCGCGCACAGTCCGACGAGCCGCCGTACGTCGTCGCCGTCCAGCGCGTACGCGTCCACCCCGCCCAGCGTGTAGGAGCCCGCCTCGGTGTCCAGGAAGCGCAGGAGCACCTGCGCGAGCGTCGACTTGCCGGACCCGGACGGCCCGACCACCGCGACCCGGCGGCCCTGCTCCAGAGTCAGGTCCAGCCCGGCGAGCGCGTCCCGGTCCTGTCCGGCGTGCCGGGCGGCAAGCCCCTTGACCACGACCGGGAACGGCGACACGGGCGCCTGTCGGGGCCGTTCCGGCTCCCGTACGGGCTCGGGTGCGTCCAGCACCTCGTACACGCGCTCCGCGCTCCTGCGCACCCGCTGCCGGTACCGCACGGCCGGCGGCAGGCCCAGTACGGCCTCGAAGGCGGCCAGCGGGGTGAGGACGACGACGGCCATCGCCACGCCGCTCAGCCTGCCGTCGGCGACCCCCTGGGCGCCCACGAGGGCGCTGGCGGTGACGGTCAGGCCGGAGAGCAGCGTGGTGAGGCCGTCGCCGAGGGCGGTGGCGGTGGCGGCGCGGGAGGCGATCCGGGTCAGCGTCCCGTCGGCCCGCCGCGCTTCGGCGGCGCGTCCGGGCAGAGCGCCCGCGACGGTCAACTCGGCGGTCCCGGTGAGCAGATCGGTCACGCGGGTGGCCAGTACACCTCGGGCGGGGGCCAGCCTGCGCTCGGCCCGCCGGGCCACCGCACCGGTGACCAGCGGGACGCCGGCGCCTGCCACCAGCAGTCCGACGGCGAGCACCGCGCCGGCCTCCGGCAGCAGCCAGGTCGCGAAGCCCACGGCCCCGGTGGACACGGCCACGGCGGCACCCGCGGGCAACAGCCAGCGCAGCCAGTAGTCCTGCAGGGCGTCCACGTCGGCGACCAGCCTCGACAGCAGATCGCCCCGGCGGGTCTGCCGCAGCCCCGCGGGCGCGAGTCGCTCAAGGCGCCGGTACACCGCGACCCGGGTGTCGGCGAGCATCCGCAGTACGGCGTCGTGCGACACGAGCCGCTCCCCGTACCGGAAGACGGCCCGCCCGATCCCGAAGGCCCGCGTCGCCGTCACGGCCACCATCAGGTAGAGCACGGGCGGCTGCTGCGAGGCCCGCGAGATGAGCCAGCCGGAGGTGGCCATCAGCCCCACGGCACTGCCGAGCGCGAGGCTCCCGAGCAGCAGGGCGAGCGCGAGCCGACCGCGCCGGGCGCCGGACATGGCCCGGACGCGGGCCAGGACGTGGGCCGCGTCCGGCGTACGTCCGCGGTCCTTCTCCGACGGGACCGCGCCCAAGTCGCCCTGTTCAGGCGCTCTGGTGACAACCGGCTCTTCCGTCTCGGCGGTCTCGGAGACCGGGCGAGCGGGCTCGGAGACCGAACCAGCGGCCCCAGATGTCGAACCGTCCGGCTCGGTGGGCACGGTGGGGGACACGGGCTGCGCCAGCCGCACCACGCGGTCCGCGACCGACAGCAACGCCGGCCGGTGCACGACCAGCAGCACCGTCCGGCCCACCGCGAGCCGCCGTACCGCCTCGACGACCTCGGCCTCGGTGGCCCCGTCCAGCGCGGCCGTCGGCTCGTCGAGCAGCAGCACGGGCCGGTCGGCGAGGAAGGCCCGGGCCAGTGCGAGCCGCTGCCGCTGCCCGGCGGACAGTCCGGCCCCGTCCTCACCGAGCACGGTGTCGGCGCCCTGGGACAGCGCGTCCACGAACTCCAGCGCGCCCGCGTCCCCCAACGCCCGCCGGACGGCGTTGCCGTCGGCGTCGGGCCGGGCGAGGCGGACGTTCTCGGCGATCGTCCCGGCGAACAGATGGGGCCGCTGCGGCACCCACGCGATCCGTGCCCGCCAGCGCTCCAGGTCGGCGTCGGCGAGATCGACTCCCCCGGCCAGAACCCGTCCTTCGATGGGCCGCACAAAACCCAGCAGCACATTCAGCAACGTCGACTTGCCCGCACCGCTCGGCCCGACCAGCGCGACCGTCTCCCCGGGCTCGACACGGAACGACACGTCCGCCACGACGTCCCCGGACCGCCCGGGGTAGCGCACCGAAACCCCCTCGAAGGACAGACCCCCGGGCGGTACGGCCGCGGCACCCGTCTGCGGTACCGGAGTCTCCAGCACCGAGAAGATCTCCTCGGCGGCGGCGAGTCCCTCCGCCGCCGCGTGGTACTGCGCCCCCACCTGGCGCAGCGGCAGGTATGCCTCCGGCGCCAGGACGAGGATGACCAGACCGATGTACAGATCCATCTCGCCGTGGACGAGCCGCATGCCGATCGTCACGGCGACGAGGGCCACCGACAGCGTGGCGAGCAACTCCAGGGCGAAGGAGGAGATGAAGGCGATCCGCAGCGTCCGCATGGTCGCCTGCCGGTACTCGCCGGTGATGCGCCGGATCGACTCGGCCTGCGCCTTGGCCCGGCCGAACACCTTCAGGGTGGGCAACCCGGCGACCACGTCGAGGAAGTGACCGGAGAGCCGGGACAGCAGCTCCCACTGCCGGTCCATCCGGGACTGCGTGGCCCAGCCGATGAGCACCATGAAGACGGGAATGAGCGGCAGGGTGCCGACGATGATGGCCGCCGAGACCCAGTCCTCGGTGACGATCCGGGCCAGCACCGCCACCGGCACGACCACCGCGAGCCCCAACTGCGGGAGATAGCGCGAGAAGTAGTCGTCGAGGGCGTCGACGCCCCGCGTGGCGAGGGTGACCAGCGAGCCGGTCCGCTGTCCGCTCAGCCAGCCGGGGCCCAGCGCGACGGCCCGCTCCAGCAGCCGCCCGCGCAGCTCCGACTTCACCGCGGCGCTAGCCCGGTGCGCGGCCAGCTCGGTGAGCCAGGCGACGAACGCGCGGCCGAGGGCCACGGCTGTCAACAGCAGCAGCGGAGTCCTGAGTTCACCGACCGCCATGCCGTGCTGGAAGGCACCCACCACCACGTCGGCGATGAGCATGGCCTGCGCGATGACGAGCCCGGCGCCGACGACACCCAGGCCGACGACTGCCACCAGGAAGAGCCGGGTGGCACGGGCGTAGCGGAGGAGACGCGGATCGATCGGTTTCACGTGAAACATGCCCTTCGGTCCAAGGGGTCCGGTTCACCGTGTTTCACGTGAAACATCGCGCACCACGATGACCCGCACCCCCGGTCGGACTCAGTGAGCGGCTTCGGCGATGTGCTGCGTGCCGATCCGCTTGCGGAACACCCAGTAGGTCCAGCCCTGGTAGAGCATGACGACCGGGGTGGCGATCGCCGCGCACCAGGTCATGATCCTCAGGGTGTAGGGACTGGACGAGGCGTTGGTGACCGTGAGGCTCCAGTCGGCGTTGAGCGAGGACGGCATGACGTTCGGGAAGAGCGTCAGGAAGAGCATCGCCACCGCGGCCACGATGGTGACCCCGGACAGCGCGAACGACCAGCCCTCGCGCCCGAGCTGGTTCGCCACGAGTGCCGCGACCAGAGCCGCGACCGCCACGACGAGCGCGACCAGGCTCTTGCCGTCACCGCTCTCGGCCTGCGTCCACAGCAGGAAGACCAGTGCCAGCACGGCCGTGGCGAGACCGACTCCGGTCGCCAGCCTCCGCGCCCGTGTCCGGATGTCACCGACGGTCTTGAGCGCCGTGAACACCGCACCGTGGAAGGTGAACAGCGTCAGCGTCACCAGGCCGCCGAGCAGCGCGTACGGGTTGAGCAGGTCCCAGAAGGTGCCGACGTACTCGAAGTTCTGGTCGATCTTCACGCCGCGCACGATGTTGCCGAAGGCGACGCCCCACAGGAACGCGGGGAGCAACGAGGTCCAGAAGATCGCGTGCTCCCAGTTGCGCTGCCAGTTCTCCTCGGGCCGCTTCGCCCGGTACTCGAAGGCCACGCCACGGACGATCAAGGAGACCAGGATGAGCAGCAGGGGCAGGTAGAAGCCCGAGAAGAGCGTGGCGTACCACTCGGGGAAGGCGGCGAAGGTCGCACCGCCGGCCGACAGCAGCCAGACCTCGTTGCCGTCCCAGACGGGGCCGATGGTGTTGATCAGCACCCGCTTCTCGGTCCGGTCGCGGGCCAACAGCTTGGTGAGGATGCCGACTCCGAAGTCGAAGCCCTCCAGGAAGAAGTAGCCGGTCCACAGGACGGCGATGAGGACGAACCAGACGTCGTGAAGTTCCATGACTTGAGCTCCCTGGGCCTAGTACGAGAAGGCCATCGGCTTGTCGGCGTCACGGGAGTCGCCGCCGATCTTCTTGGGCGGGTTGAGGTCGGCCTCGGTGAGCTCGGGTGGACCGGCCTTGACGTACTTCGCGAGCAGCTTGACCTCGATGACGGCGAGGACGGCGTACAGGCTGGTGAAGACGATCATCGAGGTGATGATCTCGCCCTGGGAGACGCCGGGGGAGACCGCGTCCCGGGTCTGCAGGACGCCGTAGACGACCCATGGCTGGCGGCCCATCTCGGTGAAGATCCAGCCCCAGGAGCTGGCGATCAGCGGGAAGCCCAGGGTCCAGATGGCGATGCGCCAGTACCAGGTGGTGAGCTTCGGGCCGAGGGGCTTCTTCCCGAAGAGGACGAGATGCGGCACTTCGTCGTCGCCGACCCTGAGGTGCCGCGGCAGCAGGAACTTCTTGCGGGTCAGCCAGAGCCCGGCCAGTCCGATGGCGAAGGACGTCATGCCGAAGCCGATCATCCAGCGGAAGCCCCAGTAGGCGACCGGGATGTTGGGCCGGTAGTCGCCGGGACCGAACTTCTCCTGCTCGGACCTGTTGACGTCGTTGATGCCGGGGACGTACGAGCTGAAGTCGTCCTTGGCCAGGAAGGACAGCAGGCCCGGGATCTCTATGGCGACCTTGTTGTGGCCGGCGTCGACGTCGCCGTAGGCGAAGACGGAGAAGGGCGCGGGCGCCTCGCCGTCCCACAGCGCCTCGGCGGCGGCCATCTTCATCGGCTGCTGCTCGTACATGATCTTGCCGAGCGTGTCGCCGCTGACCGCGGTGAGCAGGCCGCCGACGGCGACGGTGACCAGGCCGAGCCGCAGCGAGGTCTTCATCTCGCGGATGTGCTTCTTGCGCAGCAGATGGAAGGCGGAGATGCCCACCATGAAGGCGCCGCCGGTGAGGAAGGCCGCGGTGAGGGTGTGGAAGGCCTGGGCGAGCGCGGTGTTCTGGGTCAGGACCAGCCAGAAGTCGGTGAGCTCGGCGCGGCCCTTGGCCTCGTTGATCCGGTAGCCGACCGGGTGCTGCATCCACGAGTTGGCCGCGAGGATGAAGTAGGCCGACAGGATCGTGCCGATCGAGACCATCCAGATGCAGGCCAGGTGGATCCTCTTCGGCAGCTTGTCCCAGCCGAAGATCCACAGCCCGATGAACGTCGACTCGAAGAAGAAGGCGATCAGGGCCTCGAAGGCGAGCGGGGCGCCGAAGACGTCACCGACGAAGCGCGAGTAGTCGGACCAGTTCATACCGAACTGGAACTCCTGGACGATGCCGGTGACGACACCCATCGCGATGTTGATCAGGAAGAGCTTGCCCCAGAACTTGGTGGCCCTGAGGTACTTCTCCTTCTCCGTGCGCACCCATGCGGTCTGCAGGCCGGCCGTGAGGGCGGCGAGCGAGATCGTCAGGGGAACGAACAGGAAGTGGTAGACGGTGGTGATGCCGAACTGCCAGCGCGCCAATGTCTCCGGCGCCAGAGCCAATTCCACGTCGTCAGCCTCCTTATGTCGCCGTGGTACAGCGGCAGTTTGCCCCTTTTGTCACACGCGTCATGGGAGCAACCGGGACACGCTTGTGAACGCGTTCACATTCACAAGCAATTATGACCTACCGATTTTCGACATGCCAAGGGGGGTCCCCCTTGGGGGACCCCCCTCACCACACCGGCACCTGGAAACCCCTCAAGCCGCTACAGCTCCTTGCGGAACCCTTCCGCCGCCTTCAGGAAGATGTCGTTCGCCTCGGTCTCCCCGACCGTCACGCGCACGCCCTCCCCCGGGAACGGCCGGACCACCACACCCGCCTGCTCACACGCCGCCGCGAACCCGGCCGCGTGCTCCCCCAGCCGCAGCCACACGAAGTTGGCCTGCGTCTCGGGCACGGTCCAGCCCTGGCCGCGCAGCGCCTCGACCACACGCACCCGCTCGCCCACCAGCGAGCCGACCCGGCCGAGCAGCTCGTCCTCGGCCCGCAGTGAGGCGACCGCCGCCTCCTGCGCGAGCTGGCTCACACCGAAGGGCACGGCCGTCTTGCGCAGCGCCGCCGCCACCGGCTCGTGGGCGATGGCGAATCCGACACGGAGGCCGGCCAGCCCGTACGCCTTCGAGAAGGTACGCAGCACGCATACGTTCGGCCGGTCGCGGTACAGCTCCACGCCGTCCGGGACCTCGGCATCGCGGATGAACTCGCGGTACGCCTCGTCCAGCACCACCAGCACATCGCCCGGCACCCGATCGAGGAAACGCTCCAGCTCGGCCCGCCGCACGACCGTGCCGGTCGGGTTGTTGGGGTTGCAGACGAAGATCAGCCGGGTCCAGTCGGTGATCGCGTCCGCCATGGCGTCCAGGTCGTGCACATCGGCCGGCGTCAGCGGCACCTGCACCGACGTCGCCCCGCTGACCTGCGCGATGATCGGGTAGGCCTCGAAGGAACGCCAGGCGTAGATCACCTCGTCGCCGGGGCCGGAGGTCGCCTGGATCAGCTGCTGCGCCACGCCGACCGAGCCGGTGCCGGTGGCCAGGTGGGAGAGCGGGACGGCGAAGCGCTCGGACAGCTCGTTCATCAGACCCGTGCACGCCATGTCCGGGTAGCGGTTGAACGAGGAGGCGGCGGCCGTCACGGACTCCATCACACCGGGCAGCGGCGGATAGGGGTTCTCGTTGGAGGACAGCTTGTAGGCCACCGGGCCGCCGGCCGCCGCGGGCCGCCCCGGCTTGTAGGTGGGGATCCCCTCCAGCTCGGCGCGCAGCTTGGGGCTCGTCTCGCTCACCGCAGTCCTCCTCGCGACCACCGGCGGCCCGTCATCACCGCCGGCTTCCATGCTCCTCACCCTATGAGGATTCCGCGCGGCTGCGTACAGGTCGGGGTCGGCCTCGTCCGTCACAGGAGTCGGCCTCGTCCGCCGTGGCAGTCGGCCTCGTCCGTCACACCCGCATCAGGGGCATCACCACACGAAGGCGTACGAATCAGGGGGCGCTGTCACATATATCTACGCGCCGGTGGCTCACGCCCTGGCGCGCATCCCTCGTAGAGGTGAGTTGAGACCTCTTCGAAACATGGACCACTTGGCAGGCTTGCACGGGCCGACAAGTCACGTCTTGCCATTGAATGGTTCAAACCCCTTGCTTTCCAAGGCATTTGACGGTTGGTGACCTTGCAGAAACGTGCCTGTCAACGCGTGCATATGCGTCCGCCCTACCCCACCGCATGAGCCCTACTATCGGCTCGCCATGACAGCAGCAGGGAAGCACCAGGTGAGCCGCGCGGAGACCGCACGCCGAGGAAGTCGGCCGGGACGGGCAGGCATCAGAGACGTGGCCGCCGCCGCCGGAGTCTCCATCACGACCGTCTCCGACGCCCTCAACGGCAAGGGGCGGCTCCCGGACGCCACCCGACGCCATGTCCGCGAAGTCGCCGACCGGCTGGGCTACCGCCCGTCGGCCGCCGCCCGAACCCTCCGTACCGGCAAGTCCGGCCTCATCGGCCTGACCGTGACGACGTACGGGGATGAACCTTTCACCTTCACCGAGTTCGCGTACTTCGCCGAGATGGCGCGCGCCGCCACCTCGGCCGCGCTCGCCCGCGGCTACGCCCTCGTCATCCTCCCGGCGACCTCCCGCCACGACGTGTGGTCGAACGTCGCCCTGGACGGCACGGTCGTCATCGACCCGTCCGACCAGGACCCGGTCGTCAGTGAACTGGTCCGCCAGGGCTTACCGGTCGTCTCCGACGGCCGCCCGGCCGGCTCGCTTCCGGTCACCGCGTGGGTCGACAACGACCACGAGGCCGCCGTACTCGGCATCCTCGACCATCTGGCCGACGCCGGCGCCCGCCGCATCGGCCTGCTCACGGGCACGACGACCGACACGTACACCCATCTGTCCACCACCGCGTACCTGCGCTGGTGCGAGCGTGTCGGCCAGGATCCGGTGTACGAGGCCTATCCGGCGCACGATCCGTGCGCGGGCGCCGTCGCAGCCGACCGGCTGCTCGCCCGCCCCGACCGTCCCGACGCCGTGTACGGACTGTTCGACCCGAACGGCACCGACCTGCTCGCCGCCGCCCGCCGCTACGGACTCCGCGTACCGGAGGACCTGCTTCTGGTCTGCTGCAGCGAGTCCACCGTGTACGCCAGCACCGAGCCGCCCGTCACCACACTCTCCCTGAAGCCGCGTCGCATCGGCACCGCGGTGGTCCAGCTCCTCATCGACGCCATCGAGGGGCTCGAATCGGACCAACCGGTCGAGCAGGTGATACCGACCGAACTGATCGTGCGTACCTCGTCCCAGCGACGTCCTCCGCGTACGACCGTCAGCCCGCCGCGCTCACCCGAGGAGAAGTAGAACGAGGGCGGCCGGAGCGGGAAAGCGCGTTCCCAGGGGCAGGGCGGCAACGATCGTCAGGAGGTCGAAGCCCTGCCCAATCGGGGCGAAAGCCGCGGTGAACTGGACTCTTGCTCCGATTCACCACCCCTGGGTCATCACATGGCGCGATCCGCATTCCTATGATGGGCCCACGACACCGCGGGCCGCTGCGACCAGGCAGTCCGAAGCGGTGCAGATGCGGCGTGATGGTGGAGGGGTCTGATGACTCAGGGGGCCGGTCAGGGACCCGCGGTGGAGCGGACGGCTACGTTGCGCGACTTCCGGGTGCCCGCGTACGTCCACGAGACCGGTCCGTCACCCCACGCCGCGCCCGTCGGCGAGGCCGTCGAGCCGGTCGAGGAGACGGTGGACCTCCCCGAGGGGTACACGCCGACCGAGCGCGACCTGCCCGTCATCAACCGGGGTGACACGCTCCAGGTGCACATCGACCCCGCGGTGGCGACGGATCCGCAGGGGACGGCCGGCCCCGGACCGCTGTACGTCGTCGGAGACGTGCACGGCTACATCGACGAGTTGGTGGCCGCCCTCCAGGAGAAGGGCCTCATCGACTCCGCGGCCAACTGGTGCGCGGGCACCGCCCGGCTCTGGTTCCTCGGCGACTTCACCGACCGCGGCCCCGACGGCATCGGCGTCATCGACCTCGTGATGCGGCTGTCCGCGGAGGCCGCCGCGGCCGGCGGCTACTGCAAGGCCCTCATGGGCAACCACGAGCTGCTGCTGCTCGGCGCCAAGCGGTTCGGCGACACCCCCGTCAACTCCGGTGCGGGCACCGCCACCTTCCAGGCCGCCTGGCTGCTCAACGGCGGCCAGAAGAGCGACATGGACCGACTCCAGGACCACCACCTCCAGTGGATGGCCCGCCTGGACGCCGTGGAGGAGGTCGACGGGCATCTGCTCGTCCACTCCGACACCACCGCGTACCTCGACTACGGCCGGTCCATCGAAGAGGTCAACGACACCGTCCGCGAGACGATCACGCGCAACGACGCGGACGAAGTGTGGGATCTGTTCCGCAAGTTCACCAAGCGCTTCTCCTTCCGCGACGAGGGCGGCGCGGACGCCGTGCGCTCGCTGCTCGATACGTATGGCGGCACCCGTATCGTTCACGGTCACAGTCCCATTCCGTATCTCCTCGGCGAGGTCGGCTCCGAAGAGGGCGAGGATCCGGCAACTCCGCTGGTCGAAGGGCCGCACCTCTACGCCGACGGACTCGCCATCGCGATGGACGGCGGCGTGACCATGGCCGGAAAGCTACTGGTCCAGCAACTTCCCCTGGATATCTGAACGTTCCCAGGGCAGGCGTTCCTGGCAATGGACCGGTCGATGGCAGCTCCGGCCAGTGGCCATTTTCGGTAAACCCCCTGTCACGGCGTGCCTTCATCGCTCTACCATCGGCTTATCCGTAGCAGGCTCCCCTCCGTTTCTGCCCGACGGCTCGTCAGCGTGCGAGCCCCAAGCCCTACGGAGCATCGGGGGATGCACATGAACAGCGTTCCGCAGCACCTGCTGAGCGAGGACCGCCAGGAGTACGAGCGGATCCTCGATGAGGCGCTGCGCTCCGCCCCACACCGCCCTGAACTGGCCGAGGTCGGCCAGCGACTCAACCCCGAACAGCTGCGCACCATGGCGCTCAACGCCACCGCTCTCGTCACGGCGGCCGCGGCGACCGAGTACCAGCACTATGTGAAGGTCCGCGAGGAACTGCGCCATCCGGCGCCGTCCACCCCGTCGTCCACGCGTGAAACCGGTTCCCCTGAGCCGGGCACGAGCACGATGGGGCTCGCCACCACCATGGGAGAGGTCGCCGAGACCGGTGCGGGCGCCGTCGCCGTCGCCGCGGTCCTGGCGCCTGTCCTCGCCGGCACGGCCGCGGCGCTCTTCCTGCTCGTGGGCTACATCCTGAAGATGCTCAGTCCCGAGCCGGCGATCGCCCAGACCATGCTCACCACCGGATGGGTGTTCGGCGCGATGACCGCGGCCGCGATCCTCGTTGCCGCCGTCGGACTGCTGCTCACCGCGCTGCGCAACCGGCCCTCGCTCGAAGCCGGGCCGTACGGCGTGATGAGCGAGGAGGTGAACCGGGCCAGGGAGGCCTGGTGCGAAGCACTTCTGGAACGCGGTGTCCTGCCGTTCCTCAGGGAGGCGCTCGCCGACCCCGGCAGCACCGCCCTGCACCGTACGCCACCCCCGGCGCCGACCAGCCGCATGCCGAACCTCGGCTACGGCCGCCCGGGCTTCAGCAGCCCGGACGAGGGCTCCCGCGGTCCCCGCCCCAGCTTCTCCAGCCCGGACTACTCCAGTCCGGACTTCGGGGGGCCGGAACACCAGCCGGACTAGGGCCGGTCCGGCGCGGCCCCTCGGCTTGCGCCCCCGACGAGGGGAGCGCAAGCCGGAGATCCGGCCGTGCTCCGGCTGCCCGACCGCCGTCCGGCCGCCGCCCGACCGACCGAGCGCGACCCGGTCGTCGCCGAACAGCAGGACAGCAGGACAGCAGGACAGCAGGACAGCAGGAAAAGGTACGGCCCGGTTCCGTCAGTCGGCGATGGGCAGGTACACGCGGTTGCCCGCCGCCGCGAACTCCTGCGACTTCTGTGCCATGCCCTCCTCGATCTCCATCTGACTGCCGCCGTGCCGACGGCGGATGTCCTGGGAGATCTTCATCGAGCAGAACTTCGGCCCGCACATCGAGCAGAAGTGTGCCGTCTTGGCGGGCTCGGCCGGCAGCGTCTCGTCATGGAACTCCCGTGCCGTGTCCGGGTCGAGAGCCAGGTTGAACTGGTCCTCCCAGCGGAACTCGAAGCGGGCGTCCGACAACGCGTCGTCCCACTCCTGTGCGCCAGGGTGTCCCTTGGCGAGGTCCGCCGCATGGGCCGCGATCTTGTAGGTGATGACGCCCGTCTTGACGTCGTCACGGTTGGGCAGGCCCAAGTGCTCCTTGGGCGTGACGTAGCAGAGCATCGCAGTGCCCCACCACGCGATCATCGCGGCGCCTATGCCTGAGGTGATGTGGTCGTACGCCGGAGCGATGTCCGTCGTCAGCGGGCCGAGCGTATAGAACGGAGCTTCATCGCAGATCTCCTGCTGAAGGTCGATGTTCTCCTTGATCTTGTGCATCGGGACATGTCCCGGGCCCTCGATCATGGTCTGTACGTTGAAACGCTTCGCGATCCGGTTGAGTTCCCCGAGCGTGCGCAACTCCGCGAACTGCGCCTCGTCGTTGGCGTCCGCGATCGAGCCCGGCCGCAGGCCGTCACCGAGGGAGTACGTGACGTCGTAGGCGGCGAGAATCTCGCACAGTTCCTCGAAGTTCTCGTACAGGAAGCTCTCCTTGTGGTGCGCGAGGCACCACGCGGCCATGATCGAGCCGCCGCGGGAGACGATGCCGGTCTTGCGGTTCGCGGTCAACGGCACATACGGCAGGCGCACGCCCGCGTGGACCGTCATGTAGTCCACGCCCTGCTCGGCCTGTTCGACGACCGTGTCCTTGTAGATCTCCCAGGTCAGCTCCTCGGCCCGACCGTCGACCTTCTCCAGCGCCTGGTAGAGCGGCACCGTGCCGATGGGGACGGGGGAGTTGCGCAGCACCCACTCACGGGTGGTGTGGATGTTGCGGCCGGTGGACAGGTCCATGACCGTATCGGCGCCCCATCGGGTCGCCCAGGTCATCTTCTCGACCTCCTCCTCGATGGAGGACGTCACCGCGGAGTTGCCGATGTTGGCGTTGACCTTCACCAGGAACCGCTTGCCGATGATCATCGGCTCGATCTCCGGGTGGTTGACGTTGGCCGGCAACACGGCCCGGCCTGCCGCGATCTCCTCGCGGACGACCTCCGGCGGAACGTTCTCCCGGAGGGCGACGTACTCCATCTCCGGTGTGATCTCGCCCCGGCGGGCGTACGCGAGCTGCGTGACCGCGTCGCCGTCGCGGCTGCGTCGTGGGAGGCGCGGTCGCCCCGGGAAGACCGCGTCGAGATTGCGCAGTCCACCCCGCGGCGAGGTGTGCTTGACCCCGTCGTCCTCGGGGCGGACGGGACGGCCCGCGTACTCCTCGGTGTCGCCGCGCGCGACGATCCAGTTCTCCCGCAGCGGCGACAGGCCCCTGCGGACATCGGTCGGGGTGTGGGGATCGGTGTACGGGCCCGATGTGTCGTACAGCGTGACCGACTGCCCGTTGGTGAGGTGCACCTGACGGACCGGCACCCGCAGATCGGGGCGTGTGCCCTCGACGTACGCCTTGTGCCAGCCGATGGACGTTCCGGTCTCCTCGCTCGACACGGTCTCCGTCGGCGCCGCCGCCGGAATCCTCGTGTCCTGCGTGGAGGCAGGCGTGCGTGCGTCCTTGTTGGTCATGAGACCTACTCCCTACGCCGGCATTACCCGGTAACAGGTTCGGCGGTCGACGCAGCGATGTCCGTCTGCCGATGTCTCGTGTGAAACATCACTCGCTTGTGGCGATGTTTCATGTGAAACATGACTGGGACGGAGGTCAGCGCCCTCTCAGCCCGGTGCTCCGAGCTCCCGCGTGTTCAAAGGTGCCTCCACGCTAGCGTCAATTCGGGCGCGGTGAACAGGGGGCCCCTGTCGTTCTTGCGATGATCGGTCGGTGACCACGACACAGCAGTTCCCGTTCCCGCCATCCGAGCCGCCCCGCGGACCGGGCGGCAGGAACGGCGACGGAGACGACGGCGGACGTGGGGACGGTCGTGGGGATGCCCGTGGTGACAGCCCTGGGGGCGGCCACGGAGGCAGGGGTCCGGGAAGCGGCGACCACAGAGGCGGCCACGACTTCTTCGCCGCCCGGGGCGGGCGGACTCACGGCGCCGGAGTCGCCGACGGGCACGGCCATGACGACAGACACGACGCCGGGCAGGGTCACGGCTCTGGTGGCGGTCCGGGACACGGTTCCGGCGGCGGGCAGGGTGACGGCAACGGCGGTGACGGCGGCAACGGTTCGGGGGGCGGGCACGGGCACGAAGGTCCCGCGTCCGGCGGCGGCCACGGCCACTCGCACAGCCACGGGCCGGCGGCACCCGTCTCCCGGCACCTGCGCAAGGTCATCGCGGCGATCCTGATCCCGTTCGGCGCGGCCGTCCTGGTCGGGCTCGTGGTGCTGTGGCCCGGTGGCGCGCCGGCCCACGAGCGCACGGGCGTCGGCTTCGACCGGCAGACCCAGCAGGCCACGGTCACCAAGGTCGTCAGGCTGAGTTGCTCGTCGGTGAACGCCTCGGGGGAGACCCCGACCGGCGACACCTCCACCGCCGAGGGCTCGTCCGCGCAGCAGCAGGCGAACGGCACCTGCAAGAAGGCGACGATCCGGGTCGACACCGGCAAGGACAAGGGCCGCACGTTCACCGAGATCGTCCAGCCGGACCAGTCACGGCAGTTGGACGAGGGCGAGAAGGTCGTGGTCGCCTACGAACCCTCCGCGCCGAAGGACCTGCAGTACTCGGTCACCGACGTCAACCGCCGCCTCCCGATGGCCCTGCTCGCCGGGATCTTCGCCCTCGCCGTCATCGTCGTGGGACGGCTGCGGGGTGTCATGGCCCTGGTCGCGCTGGCCATCAGCTTCCTGGTGCTCAACTTCTTCGTCCTGCCCGCGATCCTGCAAGGCTCGAATCCGCTGGTCGTGGCCGTGGTCGGGGCCAGCGCCATCATGCTGATCGCGCTGTACCTGTGCCACGGCCTGTCGGCCCGCACGTCCGTGGCGGTGCTCGGCACGCTGATCTCGCTGCTGCTGATCGGTGTCCTCGGCTCGCTGTTCATCGGCTGGGCCGCGCTCACCGGCAACACGGACGACAACACCGGTCTGATCCACGGCCTGTATCCGACGATCGACATGAGCGGTCTGCTGCTCGCCGGCGTCATCATCGGTTCGCTCGGTGTCCTAGACGATGTGACGGTCACCCAGACGTCGGCGGTCTGGGAGCTGCACGAGGCCAATCCGACGATGAGCTGGCGCGGGCTGTACCGCGCGGGCATCCGCATCGGCCGCGACCACATCGCGTCCGTCGTCAACACACTCGTCCTCGCCTACGCCGGTGCCGCGCTGCCGCTGCTGCTGCTCTTCTCGATCGCGCAGAGCAGCGTGGGGACGGTCGCCAACAGCGAGCTGGTAGCGGAGGAGATCGTGCGCACGCTGGTGGGCTCGATCGGACTGGTCGCCTCGGTGCCGGTCACCACGGCTCTCGCGGCACTGGTCGTCTCGGCCGACCGGACGGGAGCGGGGAAGCCGGCGACGGCCGGGGTACCGGCAGGAGCGCCGGGAGGGGAAGCGGCAGCGACCGGTTCCCGACCGACTCCGCCGCGCGGCGGCAAGGGCCGACGCCGCAGGCGCTGAGGCGGAACGAGGTCTGAGGCGCAGCCGGGGCTGGGGCGGAGCCGGGCAAGAGGCAGCCGGGTCCGAGGCGGAGCCGGGCAGGAGGCGCAGCCGGGTCCGAGGCGGCACCAAGCGGTGTCAGCCGACGCTGACACCGAGCCGGAGCTGACCGCCGGGGGAAGCCCCAGCACGGGTGCTGAGCTCTCAGCACCACCGCGAGCGCTGAACTCCCAGCGATTCCCGGCCATCCCACCGCACTTCCCTCTCCGCCCCTGCCACACCGCGCAGGAGCGTTCCTGCACAACCCCGCGTCCGCGTCGGAGCGCTCCACCACCCGGCCGCCGAAACCCTTCAGCCCGTGCTCTGTTCCTCCGCCAGGATGCGGTCCAGCGCCTCGTCGAGGTGGGCGTCGAAGTCGGCGTGCGCGCCTTCCTGGCCCAGCGGCACCAGTTTGTCGGTGCGGTCGAGGAAGGCGATGAGCGGAGCCGTGGACGAACGGAACAGCGCCTGGTCGCTGCCGACCTGAAGGCGGATCAGCACATCACCCAGGACGTCGGGCTCGGCGGGCGAGACCCGCACATCCCCGTCCCCGCACGGCCGCCCCACCCCGTCGATCAGCAGCTCACGGCCGAAAGTCCAGGTCACCGGGGCATCGCCCGGCAAATGGAAGGTCAGCCGGATGGCGTAAGGATCGAGAGTCTCGTAGCGCAGCTCCACCGGAATCCGGAAGGAGAGCTCCTCGGAGACGAGAAAACTCATCATGACCTCTGCCTGCACGGACTCGCGCATCGCCTACCCCGTCACTTGACGTCGACTGGCTGGGAATCATCCCTCTGACACTGGGGAAATCTTGCTTAAAGTACACGGCAGATCACAAGGAGTGAGTTTTCAGATACTGATAGAGATCGCTAGCGACCCGAGGAACAACCCCAGCGCACCCTGCAATTGCTGGGTCGACGCCTGCAGTCGGTCGGCCTGATGGGCGGGCAGAGAGATGGCCACGGTCGCCGCCATGTTGCCCACAGTGATCGGGATGGCCGCGCACACCGTCCCGAGCGCGTACTCCTGTCGCTCCGTCACCGGTTCCGATCGGCGCATGCGTTCGAGCCGGCGCAGCATGGAGTGGTGGTCGCGCACCGTGTACGGGGTGATGGACTGCACGGGGTAGCGGTCGAGGTGGTCTCGGCGTGCGTCGTCGTCCAACTGGGCCAGCAGACACTGGCCGATGGCGTGCGCGTGCGCGGTCTCCCGGAAGTCGGCCCACTCCTCGACCGCCGGGTTTCCCGGGGTGTCGGAGACGCACATGACCTCGATCTCGCCGTCGCGGTACACGGCGTAGTAGACGGGGGCGCCGATCGCGTCGCGCCACTGCGCGAGCGTCTCCGCGACCGTGCTGCGACGTTTCTGCTGGGCTCCCCTGCTGCTCAGCCGCTCGGCCGCCTCGCCGAGGAAGAACAGTCCCTTGTCGCGGCGCAGATAGCCCTCGTACACGAGGGTGCGCAGCAGGTGGTACGCCGTGGGGAGCGCCAGGCCCGTCTCGCGGGCCAGTTGCTTGGCGGGAGCTCCGTGTTCGTGCTCGGCGACGGCTTCCAGCAGGCGCATCGCGCGCTGCACGGACCCGATGAGGGTCGCGGGGTGGGGTGGCGCGGTCGGGGCTGCCTGGCGCTGTGTCGGAGGCGTTCCCGGGCGAGGTCGCGGTGGCGGCTGTGGCGGTGCGACGGGCTGCTCGGGGGGCCGGATGCGGGCTCCCGGAGTCGGAAAAGAGGCCCGGCCGGCCGCGGTGGGGCCGTGGGGCTGGGTGGGGGCGGTGGGTAGGGGGGATGGGACGGGTGCGGTGTCAACCGTGGCCAAGGGTCACTCCCGAAGCGCGAGGGGGCAGCCCGTGCGGGGAACACGGGAGGGGGTGTACGCCGCTCGCGGGGTCGTCCCCGCGTCGAGTTCCGGACTCTAACCGCCTGTCACCGCTCGCAGACGGTCTCCCCGGGAAACTTCCCCCGCCCGAGGGAACCGGTGATTCCTGTCACCGATCACCGGTTGCCCCGAGGTGACCGCTCACCACTCGCTGCGTGACGAGGAGCTCGTCGTGAACTTCCTTACGACGTAGATCAGTCCGCCGACCAGGGCGACGAAGACCAGCAGCTTGAAGAGCAGGCCGATGACGAAGCCGACGACACTGGCTATCAGCCCGCCGAACACGACGAGGGCGATGACCGGCACCGCGACCCACTTCACCCACCACGGCATTCCCGTGAAGATCTCTCGCATCGCCTTTGCCTCCCTGGTGTCCGGCGCCTGTGGTGCCGGATCTTCTGGTGTCCTGCGTTCGATGCTAGGGCCGGGACGGGGCGAACGGGGGCCTCGCAGCCCTTGTCCGCCCCTGACTGATCCCCTAGGGAACCCCGAGGTCGCAGGTCAGCTCTCGGGCGGAGAGAACACCACCATGACCCTGAGGTCCTCGCTGATGTGGTGGAACTTGTGCGCGACGCCCGCGGGCACGTACACCACGCTGCCGCGCGCCACCTGGGTGGTCTCCATGCCGACGGTGATCGCCGCGCGACCGCTCACGACGAAGTAGACCTCGTCCTGGTGGTGCGGCTGCTGCGGGTCGTGATCACCCGCGTCGAGCGCGTACAGGCCGACCGACATGGTCCGCTCCCGCAGGAACTGCAGGTAGGCGCCGTCATTGGCGGCGCGCTCCGCCTCCAGCTCGTCCAACCGGAATGCCTTCATCGACTTAGTCCGCCCTCGCCGTGCTCGTTACCGATCTCGTCTGCCACGATCAGACACATGAAGAATTTCGTAGTCAAGACGATCGCCAACGCGGGCGCCCTGGCGGTTGCCGTATGGCTGCTCGACAAGATCACCCTGACCGGCGACAGCACCGGCAAGAAGATCTGGACGCTCCTCCTCGTCGCCCTGGTCTTCGGCGTGGTGAACTTCCTGGTCAAGCCCATCGTGAAGGTGCTCACCTTCCCGCTGTTCATCCTGACTCTCGGCCTGATCACCCTGGTGGTCAACGCCCTGATGCTGCTGCTCACCTCGTGGCTGGCCGACCAGCTCGACCTGAGCTTCCACGTCGACGGCTTCTGGACCGCCGTCCTGGGCGGCCTGATCATCTCGATCGTGTCCTGGGCGCTGAACGTCGTGCTGCCCGACGAGGACTAGACCGATGGCCTACCGCGTCTGTTTCGTCTGCACGGGCAACATCTGCCGCTCGCCGATGGCCGAGTCGGTCTTCCGGGTCCGCGTGCGGGAGGCCGGGCTCGACGGGCGCGTGGAGGTCGACAGCGCCGGCACGGGCGGCTGGCACGAGGGTGACAGTGCCGACCCGCGCACCGTCACCGTCCTTGAGAACAGCGGCTACGACGGCGTACACAGGGCCCGGCAGTTCCAGCCGTCGTGGTTCGCCCGCCTCGACCTCGTCATCGCCCTCGACACCGGCCACCTCAAGGCGCTGCGCCGCCTCGCGCCCACCCCGCAGGACGCGGAGAAGGTTCGGCTGCTGCGTTCCTACGATCCCGCCGCGGGCGCCGACCTCGACGTACCGGACCCGTACTACGGGGGCACGGACGGCTTCGAGGAGTGCCTTGAGATGGTGGAGGCGGCGAGCGAGGGGCTGCTCGCGGCGGTACGCGAGAACGTGGAGGGACGGGCGGCATGAGCGCTACGAGTGGGCAGGGGCTCCCTGTGGACAGCGGTGACGGCACGCGCGCGGTGCGGGCGGGGCTGCCCGAGCCGGTCAAGCACGAGCCGACCCTGCCCGGTCCGGTGTTCGCCGCCCACTTCCATCTGCCGGGCGAGGTGACGGGTCCGTACGGCTACGGCCGTGACGACAACCCGACCTGGACCCTGTTGGAGCGCGCGATCGGCGAGCTGGAGGCGCCCGGGCAGGACGGCGTCGAGACGCTCGTGTTCGCCTCGGGCATGGCCGCCATCTCCTCGGTGCTGTTCTCACAGCTGCGGGCCGGGGACGCGGTCGTCCTGCCCGGCGACGGCTACCAGGTGCTGCCCCTGGTCCGTACCCAGTTGGAGGCGTACGGCATCGAGGTGAGGACCGCGCCCACCGGCGGCGACGCCCAGCTCGACGTCCTCGACGGGGCGAAGCTGCTATGGATCGAGACGCCCTCGAACCCCGGGCTCGACGTGTGCGACATCCGCAGGCTCGCCGAGGCGGCACACGCGCGTGGCGCCCTGGTAGCCGTCGACAACACGCTCGCGACGCCGCTCGGACAGCGCCCGCTGGAGCTCGGCGCCGACCTCTCCGTGGCCAGCGGCACCAAGCAGCTCACCGGGCACGGGGACATCCTCCTGGGGTACGTCACCGGCCGCGCCGGCGAGGCCATGGACGCCGTACGCCGCTGGCGGAAGATCGTCGGCGCCATCGCGGGCCCCATGGAGGCCTGGCTCGCCCACCGTTCGATCGCCACGCTCCAGTTGCGGGTCGACCGGCAGAACGCGACCGCCCTGGTGCTCGCTGAGGCGCTGCGGAAACACCCGGAAGTGACCTGGCTGCGCTATCCGGGGCTTCCCGACGACCCCTCCCACCGGGTCGCCTCGCAGCAGATGCGGCGCTACGGGTGCGTGGTCTCCTTCACGCTGCCCACGCGCGCGCGTGCCGACCGTTTTCTCGACGCGCTGCGGCTCGTCGACGACGCGACCAGTTTCGGCGGGGTGCGCTCGACGGCCGAACGCCGCGGACGCTGGGGCGGGGATGCCGTGCCGGACGGTTTCATCCGCTTCTCGGTGGGTGCCGAGGACCCCGAGGACCTGGTGGCGGATGTGCTGCGCGCGCTGGACGAATCGGCCGGCTGACGGCTGGGCGGGCGGGACCCGTCCACGGACGACGGACGGTCCGAGCCTCCCCCCTCGTGGCTCGGACCGTCCTCGGTTCTGCGCGCGAAGAACCGCGCAAGCAAGGCTAGTTGACTCTGTGTCAGTGTCCAATCACCGTAGCGACAGAGACCTATCGACATATTTATAGTTGGGCCCTGCCTCGGCCGGAAGAAGGGCAGGGAAGGGAAGGGCGTCGCCATGGATCTGGCCTTGCTGCGCACCTTTGTGACGGTGCACCGGGCCGGTTCCTTCACTCGCGCCGCCGCCCTGCTCGGCCTGTCCCAGCCTGCCGTCACCTCGCAGATCCGCACGCTGGAGCGGCAGTTGGGGCGCCCCCTGTTCCTCAGGCAGGCCCGTGGAGTGACGCCCACCAGCATCGGCGACGAACTCGCCCACAAGGCCGCGCCGCATCTCGACGCCCTGGTCGAGATCACCGAGACCGGCCTCGACGACGAGTCGTCCTTACGGACGCTGCATCTGGCCGGCCCTCCCGAGTTCACCGCGGAGCGCGCGCTGCCCGCGCTCACCGAGCTGACCGGCGAGGACGGCCAGGGCTTCGCCCTGCGCGCCTCCTTCGGCAACGCCGAGGAAGTCCTGGAAGGACTGGCCGCCGGGCATCACGATCTGGCCATCTGTACGGCCCGTCCACGCGGCGCCCTGCTCACGGCGACTGCGCTCTGCGACGAGGAGCACGTCCTGGTCGCCGCCCCGAGCTGGGCCGAACGGCCCGGCTCGGGAAAACCGGGCCACAGGGAAGCGCGGGTCCTGGAGAACGTCACCTCGGTGAAGGGAGGGCGGGGGCCGGAGGGGGTGCCCAGGACCCGGGAGAGGCGTGTAGCGGAGGGCGTCTCCGCGGCCAGGGGAGAGCGGGCATCGCACGACGTCTCCCCACCTGGATCCGCACCCGCGCTGGAGAACATCCCGGTGATCGAGGTGCACGAGTCGCTGCCCTTCGTCTCCCGTTACTGGGTTTCGGTCTTCGACTCCCTCCCGGCCGCGCCGGGCACCGTGATCGTCCCCGACCTGCGCGCGGTTCTCGCCTGTGCGGTGGCAGGGGCGGGGCTCGCCGTGCTGCCCCGCTATCTGTGCGCAGCGGCCCTGGAACGGGGCGAGGTCGTCGCGCTGCGCGATCCGGCGGTGCCACCCCTGCGTACGTACTTTCTGGTGGTCCGCACCGGCACGCTCGCCATGCCGCACATCACCCGGGCCCACGAGTGGCTGCTGCGGGCTGCGGGCGAGTGGAGCTGAGCCCCGTAAATCCGCTGGTCACGACCTTGCTCCGCGCCCGGTCACGGGCTCGTTCGTCGGCCCGTCCCTCCCTCGCCCCGAACCGATCCCCCGGTGATCCAGAGCGATGACGTCTCGCGATGTTTCACGTGGAACCAGCCGGGCCACATTCCTCCCATGACCGTCCGACCTGTGGTCAAGCGCACCGCCCGTGCTGTTCTGCTGGACGGCGCCGACCTGATTCTGATCAAGCGCACCAAGCCCGGCATGGATTCCTACTGGCTCACTCCCGGCGGCGGGGTCGAGCCGGACGACACCACCGTCGTCGACGCCCTGCACCGCGAGGTGTACGAGGAACTCGGCGCCAAGATCACCGATGTGGTGCCCTGCTTCGTCGACACCGTCGAGCACATCGGCGAGGACGCCGCCTCGACCGGCGTGAAGGTGCAGCACTTCTTCGTCTGCCACCTGGAGTCCATGGACCCGTCGCTGCGGCACGGGCCCGAGATGGACGAACCCGTCGGCGAGTACGAGATCGTCCGGGTGCCGTTCACTCGCGTCGGGATCGCCACCGTGCACCTCGTACCGCTGTCTCTACGGCACTACCTGGACGGCAACATCGAGGGCGTACTCGCCATGCACGCCCCGGATCTCGGCTGACGCCCCCGGCCTGAGTCCGACCCCACCCGGCTGGGCCCCGGACGGGTCACTGAGCGGCGGCCACAAGCTCCTCCACCGAGTCGTGGCGGATGCGTTCCGACGGCATGCCGATGTCCCTGAGCGCGTCCACACCACTGCGGATCATTCCGGGCGGACCGGAGAGATAGGCGTCGTACTCGTTCCACGGGCCGTACTCGCGTATCGCGTCCGGGAGGTGAAGGTGCGCCTGCTGGTCGATGACCGCGCGAACCGAGAGCCAGGGGTGGGACTGCTGGAGCCTGAGCATCGTGTCGATGTCATAGAGGTCGTGATCGGTACGGGCGCCGTAGAACACCTCGACCGGTCGCCGTTCACCGTGTTCGGCGACATCCTCGACGAGTGCCTTGATGGGGGCTATGCCGGTGCCACCGCCGAGGCAGAGCAACCCGCTGTCGGTGGTGTGGTCGACGGTCATCGAACCGGCGGGCGGGCCGAGCCGGATGATGTCGCCGGGCCGGGCTCGGTGCACCAGGGCGTTGGAGACCCAGCCCGCGGGGACGGCCTTCACGTGGAACGACAGCAGACCGTCGGAGCGGGGCGCCGAAGCGAAGGAGTAGTGCCGCCAGATCCTTGGCCACCAGGGCGTTTCCACGCTCGTGTACTGGCCTGCGAGGAAGGGATAGGGCTGGTCGGGGCGGACGGTGACGACGGCGACGTCGGGCGTTCTGAGGTCGTGCGCGACGACTTCCGCGTACCACCAGGCGGGGGCCCGGAGTTCGTCCGCCGCCGCCGCGTCGATCATGACCTGCGAGATCGTCGTGTAGGTCCGGACCCAGGCCGCTTCCAGCTCGGGGTTCCAGATGGCGGCGGCGTACTTGCTGAGGGCGCCGATCAGACATTCGCCGACGGCCGGGTAGTGCTCGGCCCGGGTGCCGTACTTGCGATGGCCGCGGCCGAGGTTCTGCAGGTAGTCGACGAGGACAGCGGTGTTGTCGATGTGCTCGGCCGCGGTGAGGAGCGCCTTGAGCAGCCGGTCCCGCTGGGTGTCCATCGCGGCCGGGAACAACGACCGCAGGTCCGGGTGGCGTACGAAGAGCAACGCGTAGAAGTACGAGGTGACCTTCTCGGCCACGGGGCCGACCTCGGCCATGGTCCGGCGGACGAGGACGGCGTCCGGAGAGGCTGCCTGGGCCGGGGTGGCTGCCGCGGAGGCGTCCTGCTGTGCGGCGAAGCGCTGAGCGGGCACGCGCTGTTGGGCGGGCGGTGCTTCGGGGGCAGCGGTCCGGGTGAGGAAGGGGGCCTCTTCGCGCGCGGCCTGGGCGAGGGGAGCGTGGATCAGCGGGGCCTGGGCGGGCGGATCCGGGGTGGGAGCCGGTAGAGGGGCTGCCGGGGGAGGCGGTGGTGATGCCTCGGGAGCCTGTAGCGCGGCCGGCCTGCCGGTGGCAGTGGTGCCCGTGGTGGTGGCGGCCGGTATGTCGGACGCTGTGACGGGCGGTACGTCTGCTGCCGTCGCTGTCGCCTCTGTGGGCGGTGTGTCGTCCGCGGTCGCACCGAGGGTCGGTACAGCGCCGGTTGTGGTGGCGGGCGGGGCGGTCTCCTGTGTCGGCGTGTGCGTGCCGGTGCCTGTCTCGGTCCTGCCCACCGGGCGCATCGCTGCCAGCCGGCTTCCGTCGGCGGTTTCCTGTTCGCCGCCCGCTGTCGTCTCCGGCTGCGTGCGCGGCGTGAACCAGCCGCTCCCGCCGCCGGAAGTGCCGTTGTCGGCCGACGTGGTGGTCGGAGCGTCCATGATGTGCCTCGCCTCGAACATCTTTCGGTCGGTCTGCGCACTTCCTCGGTTCGGAAGGTGCCTGCTTTCCCCCGCAGACGGCTTGCTCTCGTGTCCGGCGTCGCGGCCAATGCGGCCACATTCAACCCGTGTTCCGGCTCCGTACGGACAAGTAAGGCGAGAGTGTGACATTGGCCGCAGTGCTCTCATCGCAGCGTCACACCCGCTCTGGATGCCCGGGCCGCATAACCGGAAATTCGGTTCTTCGATCTCTCCGTCCCGTTAGGCTGCATTGCCCTGCTCTCGGCCCGCTCAGGGCCTACAGAAGGATTCCCGGCCGGACACGAACCGGAGTCGACCCTACCGGCCGCCGCCGCCCAGACAAGTCCCGCCTCCTCCGCCACGAACACGACGGGGTGGCGAACCATCAATTCCCTCAACTACCGGGCGTGCCGCACCAATTCATAGGCTTCCCACAGATCACGCCCCGTGTAGGAGTGGGTCGAGAGACCGGCGAGATAGCTGTCCGCATTGACCGCGACGGAGATCGGCACCACCCCGAACAGGTCCTTGTCCGACAGCGAGTCCCCGTACGCGACGCAGTCGGCCCGCACCACGCCGAACTCCTCGCACAGCCGGTCGGCGATCACGACTTTGGCCGCCGCGTTGAGCACCCCGGCCGGGTCCAGGGGCTGGACGAACGGCAGCGCGGGAAAACGGGATCCGTGCGCCGCGTGAGCGCCCCAACCGATGAGACGCTCCACGAAGAACGAGGGGGAGAGCGACACCACGGCGCAGTAGTCACCGTCGGCCCTGATTTCCGCCCAGACCTCACGGATGCGTGCCAGCCAGGGGGCGGCTTCGAAGGCCGCTGTCACATGGGCGTCGGTGAGTTCGGCCCAGAGCCTGTGCACCTCCGCCGCATACTCGGGCGGCCCTATCAGCCCCGCTCCGATCGCCTGGTCGAGCGCCACCGCCTCGGCCTCCAAGCCGAGTTGCCGTGAAATCTCCACAGGCGCGGTACTTCCGTGCAGCAACGTGCCGTCGAGGTCGAAGAGGTGAAGTCTGGCCATGTCGCCGAGGCTAGCGGGACTCCTGTCCGGCCTCTCGGTCGGCGGTCGGCGGTCGGACAGTCATCGTTCGCCGATGTTTCACGTGAAACGACCAGCGTCTGTTCGTGGGCTGTGTGCTCGGCCACGACATGGCCAAAAGCTCGTACGTCGCTCGGGAAACAGGTGGACGCCGAGGGTGCCGGTCAGACAGCCTGACCTGCGTGCCGACTCCTTCCTCCACTGACCTGCCCATCCGCCGTCTGACGCGGCGCGACCTCAGCGCCTGTGCCGACTTGTCCGAGGACCGGGGGTGGCCACGCGAGGAGCACAAGTGGGGCCTCCTCCTCTCGGCCGGGAAGGGATACGGCATCGACGACCCCGAGGGCGGACTCGTCAGCGCCTGCGTGGTCACCGAGTACGGATCGCTGGACCAGCCCGATCTCGGGGCGATCGGCATGGTGCTGGTCGCCGAGCGGCATGCCCGCCAGGGCGTCGGACGCCGGCTGATGCAGCACATCCTCTCCGCGATGGGCACCACGCCGCTGACCCTGCACGCGACACCGAACGGCCGGCCGCTCTACGAGGAACTCGGCTTCAAGGTCACCGGCCGGGCCGAGATGCTGCGCGGCCGCTTCTCCCCGGGCGGCTCGCTTCCCGACGTGGCCACCCGTGCGGCGACCGCGGAGGACATCGCCGACATTCTGCGGCTCGACGAGGAGGTGTTCGGCGCCGACCGCACACACGTCGTCACCCGGCTGCCCGCCTTCGCCGACCAGTTGCGTGTCGCCGAGGAGAGCGGCCGGATCATCGGTTACGCGGCGGCCTGGCCCAACATGGACACCCACGTCGTGGGCCCGCTGATCGCCCGCGACACGCAGACGGCCAAGGCGCTGATCGCCTCACTCGCCGCCCACACCGACCGCCCGCTGCGGACCGACATCGACGTGCGCCACGAGGAGTTGGTGGCGTGGGCGAAGGAGCACGGTCTCTCGTCCGCCGCCTTCAACGCCGTCATGACCTACGGCGTCGCGGAACTCCCCGGGGACTGGACGCGCCGCTTCGCGCCGCTGACGGTGGCGGCGGGCTGAGGTTCGAGAGCCAGGACGACGTCACGGCGGCGCCCGTTCCCGGGGATGCGGGAACGGGCGCCGCCGTGTGTGGCCCGTGCCGGGAAAGCCGTACGCCTCAGTGGTGAACGGCCGCCCTCCGGTCCGTCGGCAGGGCCTCCGCGACCACCGCGGGCACGCCGTTCCGGCGTTCCAGAGCGGCCGACAGGAAGGCCAGGAGCAGGGCGCCCGCGGCGAGGGCGGCGCCGACCCAGTTGGGTGCGGTGTATCCGTGGCCGGCCGAGATGACGAGACCGCCGAGCCAGGCGGAGAGCGCGTTGCCGAGGTTGAAGGCGCCGATGTTCACGGCCGAGGCCAGGGTCGGGGCACCGTGCGCCTGGTCGAGGACACGCTTCTGGAGGGGCGGGACGGTCGCGAAGCCCAGGGCACCGATCAACACGATCGTGACGGCCGCCAGAACCTTGTGGTGGGCAGTGAGCGTGAAGAGGGCGAGAACGACGGCGAGCGCGCCCAGCGAGACGTAGAGAAGGGGCATCAAGGCGCGGTCGGCGTACTTGCCGCCGACGAGGTTGCCGGCGACCATACCGAGGCCGAAGAGGACCAGCAGCCAGGTGACCGAGCCGTCGGCGAAACCGGCGACATGCGTCATCATCGGCGCGATGTAGGTGATGGCCGCGAAGACGCCGCCGAAGCCGAGGACGGTCATCGCCATCGCGAGCAGGACCTGCGCGTTCTTGAAGGCGGCCAGTTCATGGCGCAGGCTCACGCCCTCCGCCCGGGGCATCTCGGGGACGAGCCTGGCGATGCCGAGCAGACCGATCACGCCCAGGGCGGCGACGATCGCGAAGGTGACGCGCCAGCCGACGGACTGCCCGACGAGCGTGCCCAGCGGAACGCCGACCACGTTGGCGACGGTCAGACCGGTGAACATCATCGCGATGGCCCCGGCCCTCTTACCGGGGGCTACCAGGTCGGCAGCGACGACCGAGCCGATGCCGAAGAAGGCCCCATGGGCGAGTGAGGCGACGACCCGGCCTATCAGCATGACGCTGAAGGCGGGGGCGAGGGCGGACAGCAGGTTGCCGGCGATGAACAGCCCCATCAGCAGCATCAGCATCCGCTTGCGGGAGATCTTGGTGCCGAGCACGGTCATCAGCGGGGCGCCGAACATGACGCCGAGGGCGTATCCGGTCACCAGGAACCCGGCGGTGGGAATGGAGACACCGAAGTCGCCCGCGACCTCGGGCAGCAGACCCATGATCACGAACTCGGTCGTTCCGATTCCGAAGGCCCCGATCGCGAGGGCGAGAAGAGCGAGCGGCATAGGGGGATGACACCTTCCCAGACGATTGCAGGAGCGCGTTACGCACAGACACATTAGTTGCAGACGCTCTATATATGCAAACGCTGACTATTTCGATGTCGTTATACCCTGATGACAGCCACTCCCGGACGGAGGAGAACGTCGATGACCGCCACAGACCCTGCACTCACCGCCCTCGCCCAGGGCTGGTGCGCCCTCTCCCTGCTGCACGGCAGTATCGAGGCCCACATCGAGCGGGCCCTGCAGAGCGGGCACGACCTCAGCGTGCGCGAGTACTCCCTCCTCGACGTCCTCAGCCGCCAGCACGACGGCGAAGGCGGCCACCTCCAGATGAAGCAGGTCGCCGACGCCGTCGTCCTCAGCCAGAGCGCCACCACCCGCCTCGTCACCCGCCTCGAGGACCGTGGCCTGCTCACGCGCTACCTCTGCCCCACCGACCGCCGCGGCATCTACACCAACGTCACCCCCGCAGGTCTCGCCCTCCTCGAACAAGCCCGCCCCACCAACGAGACTGCCCTGCGCCAAGCCCTCGACAACGCCGCCGACAACCCCCAGCTCACCCCCCTCGTGCAAGCCGTCGAAACCCTCCACACCCCCGCTTAGGCAAGGGCGCCACTGCGTAGGGTGCGGGCATGGGAGATCTTGAGATACGGCCCACCACCGCGGACGACGTTCCCGCGATCGTCGCCCTGCTCGCCGACGACCCCCTGGGTGCCCGGCGTGAGTCGCCGGACGACCTGACGCCGTACCTGGCGGCACTGGAACGTCTGACGAACGATCCGCACCAGCATCTGGTGGTCGCCGTCCGCGAAGGCCGCGTCGTCGGCACGCTTCAGCTCACGATCATTCCCGGGCTGTCCCGACGCGGCTCCACCCGGTCGATCATCGAGGGCGTGCGTATCCACGCGGACGAACGAGGCAGCGGCCTGGGGACGCTGCTCATCGAGTGGGCGATCCAGGAATCCCGTCGCCAGGACTGCCAGTTGGTCCAGCTGACCTCGGACAACACCCGCACGGACGCCCACCGCTTCTATGAACGGCTCGGCTTCACGGCCTCACACACGGGCTTCAAGCTCCAGCTGTGACATGACGACGCGGCGGTCTGTTTCACGTGAAACAGACCGCTTCCACGCGAGCACGGCTAGCCGATGCCTCGCCAGCCCTCGGGATCCACCCCACCGGGCAGGGAAGCCTCCTCTCCGTACGGCTGACGCGTGAAGACGAAGGACCCGAGGTCCACATGGCTCACGATCCCCTCCGGGCTCCGTACGGCCTTCAGGAGCTCCCCGGCGTAGTAGCCCTCCAGTCCCGTCCAGGTACCGTCGCCGTTCGCCCGGAACCGCGAACGGCGGCCCTTGCCGGAGAGGGGCTCCAGCGAGAGGAGCCCGTCGGCTGTCAGCCGCAGGGCGAAGGCATGCGTCCCCCAGTACCACTGACCCGCCAACTCAAGTACGGCTGCGTCGACTTCGGCCAAGGGCCGCCACGGATCGGGGATGCGCGGCTCGGCCTCGGCCACGATCCGTACGAGATCGGCGCCCACGACCGACAGCGACGGGCCGGAGGTGCAGTTGGCGAGCACCACGGCCGCCACGTCGTCCGCCACACCGAGGGTGAGGTTGGCGAGGAAGCCCGGCAACGACCCCGAATGCCCCACGAGCAGGCGTCCGTCCCGCTGCTGGATCTGCAGCCCGAGACCGTACGCGGCGCCGTCCATGACATCCGCGGTCTCGGCCGGCGCCGCGGGCGTCCGCATCTCCCGCAGGGTCTCGGCGCTCAGCACCCGATCGTCCCCCTTCGCCAGGAAGACGGCGAACCTCGCCAAGTCCCCGGTGGTCGACCAGAGTTGACCGGCGGGCGCCATCAGTCCGAGGTCCTCGACGGGCTCCGGCAGCATCGCGTCGGCCCAGGGGTGCACGGCCCAGCCACCGGCATGAGGGGACCGCGCCTGCGTACTCGTACGGTCGAGCCCCAGGGGTGCGAGCACTTCTCGCCGCAGAACCTCCTCCCACGGGGCCCCGCGCAGCCTCTCGACCAGCGCGCCCAGGAGGGTGTAGCCGGGGTTGGAGTAGTGGAAGCGGCGGCCGACCGGATGCCGGAAGGGTCGCTCCCCCAGCACGTCGGCGAGTTCGGGGCGTAGGGAGCCCGGAGTCCGCTCCCACCACGGCGCAGGTGACTCGGCCGCCAGACCGCTCGTGTGGGCGAGCAGCTCGGCGATCGTGGCCTCCCCCGCACCGGTGTCCGGCACGTGCTTCTCCAACGGGTCACTCAGGTCGAGCACGCCCTCGTCGCGCAGCCGCAGCACCAGAACAGCGGTGAAGGTCTTGGTGATCGACCCGATCCGGTACTGCACGTCCTCGTCGGGACCGTGCCCCTCCACCGAGGTCCGCGAACCGTGCCACACCGCCCGCCCACCCCGGACGACCGCGGCGACCAGCGACGGCGCACGTCCTTCGGCCTGGGCCACGGCAATCCGGTGCAACAGCGCCCGGCGGGTACCGGGAAGCAACTCTTCCTGAGGTGTCGTCATGACCCCAGTTCATCCCGCGGGAAGCCCGGGCGTCGAACGCATAAGACCCGGTGGGAGTGGTTCAGGTCTGCGCCATGTCCACGAAGCGCGAGTAGTGGCCCTGGAAGGCGACCGTGATCGTCGCCGTCGGGCCGTTACGGTGCTTGCCCACGATGATGTCCGCCTCGCCCGCGCGCGGCGACTCCTTCTCGTAGGCGTCCTCGCGGTGCAGCAGGATCACCATGTCCGCGTCCTGCTCGATGGAGCCGGACTCACGCAGGTCGGACACCATCGGCTTCTTGTCGGTGCGCTGTTCGGGACCACGGTTGAGCTGCGAGAGCGCGATCACCGGGACCTCGATCTCCTTGGCCAGGAGCTTGAGGTTACGGGACATGTCCGAGACCTCCTGCTGACGGCTCTCGGAACGCTTGGAGCCACCGCCCTGCATCAGCTGCAGATAGTCGATGATCACGAGCTTGATGTCGTTGCGCTGCTTCAGCCGACGACACTTCGCGCGGATCTCCATCATCGACAGGTTCGGGGAGTCGTCGATGTAGAGCGGCGCGGACGACACCTCGGGCATCCGGCGCGCCAGGCGGGTCCAGTCGTCGTCCGTCATCGTGCCGGAGCGCATGTGGTGCAGGGCCACTCTCGCCTCCGCCGACAGCAGACGCATCGCGATCTCGTTGCGGCCCATTTCGAGGGAGAAGATGACGCTCGGCAGGTTGTGCTTGATGGACGCGGCCCGCGCGAAGTCCAGCGCGAGCGTGGACTTGCCCATGGCGGGGCGGGCCGCGATGACGATCATCTGGCCCGGGTGCAGGCCGTTGGTGAGCGAGTCGAGGTCCGTGAAGCCGGTGGGCACACCGGTCATCTCGCCACTGCGCGAGCCGATCGCCTCGATCTCGTCGAGCGCGCCCTCCATGATGTCGCCCAGCGGCAGGTAGTCCTCGCTGGTGCGCTGCTCGGTGACCGCGTAGATCTCCGCCTGGGCCCGGTTGACGATCTCGTCGACGTCGTCCTCGGCCGCGTACCCCATCTGTGTGATGCGGGTGCCGGCCTCGACCAGGCGGCGCAGCACGGCGCGCTCATGAACGATCTCCGCGTAGTACTCCGCGTTCGCCGCCGTCGGCACGGTCTGGACGAGAGTGTGCAGATACGAGGCCCCGCCGACCTTGTTGATCTCGCCGCGCTTGGTGAGCTCGGCGGCGATCGTGATGGGGTCGGCCGGCTCGCCCTTGGCATAGATGTCGAGGATCGCCTGGAAGACCGTCTCATGGGCGGGCTTGTAGAAGTCGTGGCCCTTGAGGACCTCGACGACGTCGGCGATGGCGTCCTTGGACAGAAGCATGCCGCCGAGGACGGACTGTTCGGCATCGAGGTCCTGTGGCGGAACGCGTTCGAAGGACGAACCTCCGCCGCCCTCCCAGGCGCCGTTCTCCCCGCCTCTGTCGTGCTGCTCGTCGCGGCCCCGGGCTCCGTCGCCGCGTCGGCGTGAGGAGGGCAGACGATCACTGGGACCGCTGTCGGCCCAGGGGTCGTCCAAAGGCTCGGAAATACTCACCGAGCCACCTCCTCTCGTCCGCAGAGCGGACCTAGCCGTGCCCCTCATTTCTACGGCACGGCACTGACAAATGAGGCGCCCAACTCCGGTTCAGGCGCGTCGGTTTTGTGATGGTTTCCAGGCCGACGGACGGAGTGGGCGCCGGTCCACGGTAGGCCCGCGGGCACCGTCAGCCAATCTGGTTATCCACAGGCCATGTGGACGACGGCCCGGATGCTGTGGAGAACTCCGCAAAACCTGTGCACGACACGGTGGACAGCCCTGTGAACAAGCTGGGACTCCTCTCAGCACAAATGCCCTGACCTGCGAATTTCCCGTCCACCGGCTGTGCAGAAGAAAAACTTTCCCACTCAGACCAAGATCACATCGAACGGTGCACAAGCGTGCGCACCACGCAACAACGAGTAAGGGTCAGTAAGTCATTGCATCTCTTACCTGTGGACGATTAGATTGGTGCTCATGACACAGGCTCCCGCGGCCCTCAAGGCCACCCGCCGCCGACACGACCGTGAGATCGTCGCGCTGGCCGTTCCGGCCTTCGGCGCGCTGGTCGCCGAGCCGCTCTTCGTCATGGCCGACAGCGCGATCGTCGGCCATCTCGGCACAGCCCAACTCGCCGGACTCGGCATCGCCTCGGCCGTCCTCATGACCGCCGTCAGCATCTTCGTCTTCCTCGCCTACGCGACCACGGCGGCCGTCGCCCGGCGTGTCGGTGCGGGCGACCTTCAGGCCGCCATCCGCCAGGGCATGGACGGTGTCTGGCTGGCCCTGCTGCTCGGCATCGCCGTCATCGCCGTCGTCGTGCCGACGGCACCGACCATCGTGGACCTCTTCGGCGCCTCCGACGCCGCGGCCTCGTACGCGATCACGTATCTACGGATCTCGACCCTGGGCATCCCGGCCATGCTCGTCGTGCTCGCTGCCACCGGTGTTCTGCGCGGATTGCAGGACACGAAGACCCCGCTGTACGTCGCCGGCGCCGGCTTCATCGCCAACGCCGTCCTCAACGTGATCCTCGTCTACGGCGCCGGCCTCGGCATCGCAGGATCCGCCTGGGGCACGGTGATCGCCCAGTGCGGTATGGCCGGCGCCTACCTCGTGGTGGTGGTCCGCGGCGCCCGTCGGCACCATGCCTCACTGCGCCCCGACCTTGCCGGGATCCGGGCCTCCGCACAGGCCGGCGTCCCTCTGCTGGTCCGTACGCTCTCGCTGCGGGCGATCCTGATGATCGCCACCGCCGTGGCTGCCCGTCTCGGTGACGCCGACATCGCCGCGCACCAGATCATCCTGTCGCTCTGGAGCCTGCTCGCCTTCGCGCTCGATGCCATCGCCATCGCCGGGCAGGCCATCATCGGCCGGTACCTCGGTGCCGACGACCCGGAAGGCGCCCGCCGCGTCTGTCGTCGGATGGTGCAGTGGGGTATCGCGGTCGGCATCGTGCTCGGCGTGCTGGTCGTGATCAGCCGCCCGGTGTTCCTGTCCCTGTTCACCAGTGACTCCGTGGTGAAGGACGCCGCCCTGCCCGCTCTCGTGATCGTCGCTCTGTCGCAGCCGATCTGCGGCGTGGTCTTCGTCCTGGACGGAGTCCTGATGGGCGCGGGCGACGGGCCGTACCTGGCGGGGGCCATGCTGGTCACTCTGGCGGTGTTCATCCCCGTCGCCCTCCTGGTTCCGGCACTCGGCGGCGGGCTCACGGCGCTCTGGCTGGCCATGACGTTGATGATGACCGTGCGCATGGTGACGTTGTGGCTGCGTACCCGCTCCGGACGCTGGCTGGTGACGGGGGCGACGCGCTGACTGTTTCACGTGAAACCGGCGTTTCACGTGAAACATGGTCCCTGGCGGATCTCCGGCACGCGGAAGGGGCCGCACCCGAGTGGGTGCGGCCCCTCCTCTCAGCAGTCCTGGCCGAGTGCGGCGATCAGGCCGCGACAACCTCGATGTTGACCTTGGCGGCAACCTCGGGGTGCAGGCGCACGGACGTCTCGTGGGCGCCCAGCGTCTTGATCGGCGTACCGAGCTCGATGCGGCGCTTGTCGACCTCGGGGCCACCGGAAGCCTTGATCGCCGAAGCGATGTCGGCCGGGGTGACGGAACCGAAGAGACGACCGGCGTCGCCGGAGCGAACGGCCAGACGAACCTTGACACCTTCGAGCTGGGCCTTCACAGAGTTGGCCTGCTCGATGGTCTGGATCTCGTGGATCTTGCGAGCGCGACGAATCTGCTCGACGTCCTTCTCGCCACCCTTGGTCCAGCGGATAGCGAACTTCCGCGGGATCAGGTAGTTGCGAGCGTAACCGTCCTTGACGTCGACGACGTCGCCCGCGGCACCGAGGCCGGAGACCTCGTGGGTGAGGATGATCTTCATTTTTCGGTCACCCTTCCCTTATCGCGCGGTGGAGGTGTAGGGCAGCAGCGCCATCTCACGGCTGTTCTTCACAGCCGTGGCGACGTCACGCTGGTGCTGCGTGCAGTTGCCGGTCACGCGGCGGGCACGGATCTTGCCGCGGTCGGAAATGAACTTCCGCAGCATGTTCGTGTCCTTGTAGTCCACGTACTGGACCTTGTCCTTGCAGAATGCGCAGACCTTCTTCTTCGGCTTGCGCACAGGCGGCTTCGCCATGGTGTATCTCCTGTGTGATCAAGAAGTTTGGGTACGACCCGTCCCTCGGCCCGAAGGCCTAGAAGGGGGGCTCGTCCGAGTAGCCGCCGCCGCTGGCAGCGCCACCGCCGCCGGAGTTTCCACCCCAGCCGCCGCCACCGCCGCCGCCCTGGTTGCCACCGGCGGGAGCGCCGGTCGCCCACGGGTCGTCAGCGGGAGCACCGCCGCCGCCCTGCTGGCCGCCGCCGGAGCCTCCGCCCCAGCTGCCGCCACCCTGGCCGCCGCCACCGCCACCACCGCCGCTGTAACCACCCTGACCACCGCGACCGGCGGTCTTGGTGACCTTGGCCGTGGCACTGCGCAGGCTGGCACCGACTTCCTCGACGTCCAGTTCGTAGACCGTGCGCTTGACGCCCTCACGGTCCTCGTAGGACCGCTGCTTCAACCGGCCCTGCACGATGACGCGCATGCCTCGCTGGAGCGACTCGGCAACGTTCTCCGCCGCCTGACGCCAGACCGAGCAGGTCAGGAACAGGCTTTCGCCGTCCTTCCACTCGTTGGTCTGACGGTCGAAGGTGCGGGGAGTGGACGCGACACGGAACTTCGCGACCGCCGCACCGGAAGGGGTGAAACGCAGCTCGGGGTCGTCGACAAGATTGCCGACGACCGTGATGACGGTCTCGCCTGCCATGGGGGAACCTCTCGGCGGGTTTGCTGCTGGCTGCTTGGTGCTGCTACTCGGATCCCGAAATCAGCTGAGCGGGAGAGCTCAGTGGGTCTCGGGGCGGAGGACCTTGGTCCGGAGGACCGACTCGTTCAGGTTCAGCTGGCGGTCGAGCTCCTTGACGACCGCAGGCTCGGCCTGCAGGTCGATGACCGAGTAGATGCCCTCGGGCTTCTTCTTGATCTCGTACGAGAGACGACGACGGCCCCAGGTGTCGACCTTCTCGACCTTTCCGTTGCCCTCACGGACGACGGAGAGGAAGTTCTCGATCAGGGGGGCGACAGCGCGCTCCTCCAGATCGGGGTCGAGGATGACCATCACCTCGTAGTGACGCATGTGGAACCCACCTCCTTTGGACTCAGCGGCCACGGTCGTTCCGTGGCAGGAGGGTTGTTTATGCGTACGCCACGGTATCCGCCGCCACTGACAATCGAGGTTTCCCGAGGGAAGTCGCCTGTTGTGACATGGGCAGACACCGGTGCAGACGGTACAGAGTACCCGCACAGCGGCTTCCGGTTGAAATCCGGCCCCGAGGACCGTCAGTCTGTACACATCGGGTGTGCATGGCGCTACGATGCGCCGTCTTCCGCAGGAGGTGCCCTATGGCACAAGCATTGCGACCCAACACCGTCGGAGGCCTGTTCGCCACGGACGGCAAGCCCCACCCCGTCCAGGACACGCTGCTCGCGGTGACACTGGTACTGGGCATCACGTCGTTCGTCACGGCGATGTTCCACAGTCTGCATCTGCTCAGCTCCTGGACCGGCCTGGTGGGAATCCTCGCCGGCGCGTACGGGCAGTGGATCTCGGAGACGACACGTGAGCGCTTCGGGCTGATCCTCGGCCTGGGAGCGTCCGCGATCGGCTTCTTCCTCGGCATGGCACACGGCGGTCTCTTCGGCGGGGTCGTCGGCTGACGCCACGGACACTGTCCACCGAACACCACATAAAGCACGGCGGAACGCCTCGGCGGCCGACAGGCCGGGGCGAAGGTGCCGTACGCCCAGTCGGGGCGCTCGAAAGGCGCAGTAGGCTTCGGCGCGAGAGCCGGAGCCCCTGTACCCATGGGGACACACCAGCCCGAGGAGCGCCCCGAATGAGCCTGACCCTGAGGACAATCAGTCGCGAGCAGCATCTGGCGTACATCCAGAGCCTGCCGTCGGCGAGCCACATGCAGGTTCCGGCCTGGGCCGACGTCAAGGCGGAGTGGCGCTCCGAGAGCCTCGGCTGGTTCGACGACCGCACCGGCGAGCTGGTCGGCGCGGGCCTCGTCCTCTACCGTCAGCTGCCCAAGATCAAGCGCTACCTCGCTTATCTGCCCGAGGGCCCGGTCATCAACTGGTTCGCGCCGAATCTGACCGAGTGGCTGGAACCGATGCTGGCGCACCTCAAGCACCAGGGCGCCTTCTCCGTGAAGATGGGCCCGCCCGTCATCATCCGGCGCTGGGAGGCCACCTCCATCAAGGGGGGCATCCAGAACCCGGACGTGAAGCGACTGCGTGACATCGAGGCCGACTTCATCGAACCCCGGGCCTTCGAGGTCGCCGACAAGCTGCGTCGCATGGGCTGGCAGCAGGGCGAGGACGGGGGCGCCGGCTTCGGCGACGTACAGCCCCGCTACGTCTTCCAGGTGCCGCTGGCCAACCGCTCGCTCGAAGAGGTCCACAAGAACTTCAACCAGCTGTGGCGCCGCAACATCAAGAAGGCCGAGAAGGCCGGTGTCGAGGTCGTCCAGGGCAGCTACAACGACCTTGAGGAATGGCAGCGTCTGTACGAGATCACAGCGGTGCGCGACCACTTCCGACCGCGCCCGCTCGCGTACTTCCAGCGCATGTGGACGGCCCTCAACACCGAGGACCCCAACCGCATGCGGCTCTACTTCGCCCGCCACAACGGCGTGAACCTGTCGGCCGCGACGATGCTCATCGTCGGCGGACACGTCTGGTACTCCTACGGCGCCTCCGACAACATCGGCCGTGAGGTCCGGCCCTCGAACGCGATGCAGTGGCGGATGCTGCGCGACGCCTACGCGCTCGGCGGCACGGTCTACGACCTGCGGGGCATCTCCGACTCGCTGGACGAGACCGACCACCTGTTCGGCCTGATCCAGTTCAAGGTGGGCACGGGCGGTGAGGCCGCCGAGTACCTCGGTGAGTGGGACTTCCCGCTGAACAAGCTGCTCCACAAGGCGCTCGACATCTACATGTCGCGCCGCTGACCAAGCGTTCTTCGCTTCAACAGTCCTCATACCTCTGATACACCGCAGCCACGAGAAAGGTTCCAGGTCCGGCCATGGCGCTCACCCTCTACGTCGACACCGCGCGCTGGCGGGCGCACCACAAGCACGTGCAGGAGCAGTTCCCGGGACTCGTCCCGGTCTGCAAGGGCAACGGCTACGGCTTCGGGCACGAGCGGCTGGCGGAGGAGGCCACTCGGCTCGGCTCGGACGTCCTCGCCGTGGGCACGACCTACGAGGCCGCCCGGATCAAGGACTGGTTCGGCGGTGACCTGCTGGTGCTGACGCCGTACCGGCGCGGTGAGGAACCCGTCCCGCTGCCCGACCGGGTCATCCGCTCGGTGTCGTCGATCGACGGCGTGTACGGGCTCGTGGGCGCCCGCGTGGTCATCGAGGTGATGTCCTCGATGAAGCGGCACGGCATCAGCGAGCAGGACCTTCCGCAGCTGCACGCCGCCATAGAGAACGTGCGGCTGGAGGGCTTCGCGATCCACCTGCCGCTGGACCGCACCGACGGCTCGGACGCCGTCGAGGAGGTCATCGGCTGGATGGACCGGCTACGCGCGGCGCGCCTGCCGCTGCACACGATGTTCGTGAGCCATCTCAAGGCCGAGGACCTGGCCCGGCTGCAGCAACAGTTCCCGCAGACCCGGTTCCGCGCCCGGATCGGCACGCGGCTGTGGCTGGGGGACCACGAGGCCACCGAGTACCGCGGGGCCGTCCTGGACGTCACGCGCGTCGCCAAGGGCGACCGCTTCGGCTACCGCCAGCAGAAGGCGGCCTCGGACGGCTACCTGGTGGTCGTGGCGGGCGGTACGTCACACGGGGTGGGCCTGGAGGCCCCCAAGGCGCTGCACGGCGTCATGCCTCGTGCCAAGGGCGTCGCCCGGGCCGGCCTCGCCACGGTCAACCGGAACCTCGCCCCGTTCGTCTGGGCCGGCAAGCAGCGCTGGTTCGCCGAGCCCCCGCACATGCAGGTCTCCATCCTGTTCGTGCCGACCGAAGCCGCGGAACCGAAGGTGGGCGAGGAACTGGTGGCCCACCTGCGGCACACCACCACGCAGTTCGACCGGATCGTCGACCGCTGAGCACCGGATCGCCGCCCGCTGAGCCTGGTCAGGAACAAGCCGAAGGCCGTACACGGAACTCCGTGTACGGCCTTTCGTCCGGATCGCCTCCAGCGTGTTCGCTCAGAGCGAACCGCCCTTGGGGGGCTCGGCAGAGGACACCGTGGTCCCGCTGCCCCACTCGACCTGAGGCACGTCGAAGTGGGCCGCGTGCCGCGGCGGATGGGCGGCCGGACCGAACACGAAGACGTCCTCCGCGCCGTCGAGCACACCGCCCGAGGGGTCGTCGTCGCCCGCTCGGCGCACCACGTCCCGCTCCGGCATGAAGATGTCCCGCACGATCACCGCACACAGGTACAGCGTGCCCAGCAGATGCAGGGCGATGGCCCAGTGATATCCGTCGGTCGGCAGGCCCTTGTGGGCGTCTCCGCTGGTCGTGTACGCGAGGTAGAACCAGATGCCCAGGAAGTACGCCACCTCGCACGCCTGCCAGATCAGGAAGTCCCGCCACTTGGGCCGGGCCAGCACGGCCAGCGGCACCAACCACAGGACGTACTGCGGCGAGTAGACCTTGTTCGTGAGGATGAACACCGCGACGATCAGGAAGGCGAGCTGGGCGAAGCGCGGACGGCGCGGGGCGGTCAACGTGAGCACCGCGATGCCACCGCAGCACAGCAGCATCAACAGCGTGGCCATCGTGTTGACGGTGTCGGTGCTGGGCGGGTCGGTCGAGTTCTGGGACCAGATGAGCCAGAAGGAACCGAAGTCGACGCCCCGCTCCTGGCTGAACGTGTAGAACTTCGACCAGCCGTCGAAGGCGAAGAACATCACCGGCAGGTTCACGATCAGCCAGGCGACGATCGCGCCCACCAACGCCATCCCGTACTCCCGCCATCGGCCGGCGCGCCAGCACAGCACGAGCAGCGGGCCGAGCAGCAGGAAGGGATAGAGCTTGGCGGCCGTGGCAAGCCCCAGCAGGACGCCGAAGGCGAGGGAGCGGCCCCGCGACCACATCAGCATCGCGGCGGCCGTCAGAGCGACCGCCAGCAGGTCCCAGTTGATGGTGGCGGTCAGCGCCGCGGCGGGTGCCAGGGCGACCAGCAGACCGTCCCAGGGCCGGCGGGCGTGCGTACGGGTCACGCAGACGGCGATGACGGCGGCGCACACCATCAGCATCCCGGCGTTGACCATCCAGTACCACTGTTCCTGGTGCTGGATACTGCCGCTGCCGGGCGTGAGCCAGCTGGCCACCTCCATGAACACACCGGTCAGCACCGGATATTCGAGGTACTGCATGTCGCCGGGGAGCTTGTCGAAGTACGGAACGAGTCCGTCGGCGAAACCGCGCCCCTGGTAGAGGTGCGGGATGTCCGAGTAACACGCGTGCGTGTACTGCGAACTGGCACCGAAGAACCAGGCGCCGTTGTAGCAGGGCGCCTTCTGGATCAGGCCGAGGGCGAACATGCCGATCGCCACGAGAGCGATGATCCGGACGGGAGTCCACCAGGACGTCCCGAGCAGAGCACGTCGTCCGACGGGACCGCCGATCAGCTCACTGCCGCTCCTGGCGATCTCGTCGTCCTTGGTCGGCCGCACCACGTCCGGCTCGTGCACGCTCGCTGGCGTCGATTCTGCGCTGGGCATGCCGCACATCCTGCCGTACGCGCCTAGGTGTACGCCGAGGGCCGCCGCACCCTGGTGGATGCGGCGGCCCCATGTTTCACGTGAAACACCCATGGCGGGCGATATGGCGGCTAACCGGCTGGGCCTCCGAAGATGCCGCCATTGCCATTGCCGTTCCCGTTACTGACGTTCCCGTCCGTCTCCGTCGGTGTCGGTGTCGACGTCACCCCTCCGTCCGTACCCCCACTGTCCGTCCCACCCGTGTCGTCACCGTCGCACTGGAAGTCGAACCGGCAGGAGTCGGTGGGCGTCGGGGACGCGGACGTCTGCGACTCGCTGGGCGAGGGACTCGGCGTCGGAGTGGCGGACGGGGTGTCACTGGGCGTGGGAGTGGGTGTCGGGCTCGGAACGTCGTTGATGATCTTGCCGATGGGCTCCGGAGTCGGGAACTTCTCCGCCTTCTGTCCCTTCAGCGCCTGTTCCATGTAGTCGTGCCAGATCTCGGACGGGAACGAGGCACCGTGGATCTTCTCCTGACCACCCGTTCCGAACATCTCCAGGAACTGACGGTTCTTCTTGGTCTCGTCGTCGTCCATCCGGAACATCGTGATCGACGTGGACAGCTGCGGGGTGTAGCCCACGAACCAGGCCGACTTGTTGCCGTCGGTGGTACCGGTCTTGCCCGCCACCTCACGGCCGGTCAGCTGTGCGTTGGTACCCGTGCCGTCCTCGACCACGGTCTTCAGGACGTCGGTGACGTTGTCGGCGACCTCCGGCTCGAACGCCTCGACCGACTCGTCCTTGTGGGCGTAGATCTGGCCGTCCTTGCTCGTGACCCTCTCGACCGAGAACGGCTCGCGCTGCTCGCCGCTGGCCGCGAACGTGGCGTACGCACCCGCCATCCGGATCGCACTCGGGTCGGAGATACCGATGGAGAAGGACGGGAAGCTCGTGCCCGCAAGGCTGTTCTCCTTGAGGCCGGCGTCCATGGCCGACTCCTTCACCTTGTCCAGGCCGACGTCCATGCCGAGCTGTACGAACGCGGAGTTCACCGACTCCCGCATCGCCTCACGCAGGTCGATGTCGTAGTTCGGTGCGCTGCCGTACGACTGCTGGCCGTCGTTCTCCTGGAGCCACTCCTTGCCCTTCTCGTTCTTCCAGATCGCCCCGTCGTAGGTCTTGATCTTCAGATCGTTCTCGCCGCTGTACAGGCTCTTCGGGGACACGACCGTGCGCTCGTCCTGCGGCTGGGACTCCGGGCCGTCAGGATCCCGCACACCCCACTTCATGGCCGCGGCGAGCACGAACGGCTTGAACGTCGATCCGACCTGGGCACCGGTCGCGTCGGCGTTGTTGGTGAAGTGCTTCGTCGCGTCCTCGCCGCCGTAGATGGCCTTGATGGCGCCGGTCGTCGGGTCCACGGAAGCTCCGCCGAACTGGACGTACTTGTCCGTGTCCGGGCGTTGCTTGGGCTTGATGTTCGCCTTCTGGACCTTCTTTACCGACTTCTCCAGCTCGTCGACCTTCTTCTTGTCGAAGGTCGTGTAGATCGAGAGGCCGCCCTGCTGCAACTGGTCGGCACTGATGACCTTGTTGTTGATGAGGTACGCCTTGGCGAGGTCGACGAGGTAGCCGACCTGACCGCTCAGCTCGTTGTTCGAGCGAGGGTTCTGCACCTTGGGAAGCGTCCTGTACTTGGCCCGCTCCGTCTGACTCAGGTGGCCGTACTCGACCATCTTGTTGAGCGTGTCCTGCATCTGCCTCGTGGCCCGCTTGGTGTTGGCCTCGGGGCTGGCGTTGGTCGGGTCGATGGACTGCGCGCCCGCCGGGTCGTAGTACGTGGCGCCCTTGAGTGTCGCCGCGAGGAAGGCGCACTGTCCCTCGTTCAGCTTGACGGCGTCCTTGTCGAAGTACGCGCGGGCGGCCGCCTGGATCCCGTAGGCCCCGCGTCCGTAGTACGCGGAGTTCAGGTAGCCCTCCATGATCTCGTTCTTCGGGACCGTGGCGCCGACCTTGATGGAGACGAAGATTTCCTGGAACTTGCGCGAGATCGTCTGGGACTGGTCGTTGAGCCTCGCGTTCTTCACGTACTGCTGGGTGATGGTCGAGCCACCCTGCGTCTCGCCGCCCCTGGCCATGTTGAACACGGCGCGGGCGATGCCCTTGGGGTCGATGCCGCTGTCGGTCTCGAAGGTCTTGTTCTCCTGCGAGATGACGGCGTACTGCATCGCCTTGGGAATCTGCGCGAGGTTGAGTTCCTGGCGGTTCGTCTCACCACCCGTCGCGACCATCTCGGTGCCGTTGGACCAGTAGTAGACGTTGTTCTGAGCCTTGGCGGTCAGCGCGACGTCCGGAACATCCACCATGGCGTACGCGATGCCCGCGACAGCCACCATGCCTCCGAAGAAGCCGATGAAGAGGCCCGACACCAGCTTCCACGACGGCACCCAGCGCGCCACGCCGTACTTGCCGGCACGCGGATAGTCGATGACCCGTTTCTTGTCGGGAGCCGTTGCGCGACCGCGGCCCCGGCCGGGGCCGTTCGGACCGCCCCGTCCGCCACCGCGGCCGGTGGGCTCGGCTGCTCTGCGCCGGCCTCCACTGCTTCTCTGTGCCGCCCGGCGAGCCTCGGCACGGCCGCCGGGCAGCCGCTCCTCGCCTCCCGAACCGTAGGAATCCGACTCATGGGAACTCGTCCCATAGGAGTCGGAAGAAGACCCGGTGGCGCCACGCGGTGCCGCGCGGCGGCCGGAGGACGAGCCGGACTGGCCGCGTCGGGCTGCGGCACGTCCGCCTCCCTGCGGCGGCGGCAGTTTGCGACGGTGCTCGCTCATCGAACGACTACTCCTCGGGCAGGCGCACCTTGCGCGCCTGGAAACGGCAGCTGGTTTCCGGTCCCCCCGAAGTACGGATGTGGTCGGTTCTGCATTCATCCGTACTGCACCGAGGGCGATGACGCCCCCCAGGCGTCACTCGGTTCCCGGTGGTGTGCATGGCGCACAGACTACGCACCGTCAAAACCTGCCTAGTCCAGAAGTTCACCTCAAATCAGGCAACTTGCTCCCCATGAATCAGTGATGTGATCCCGTTCACCGTTTCCTCCCTTGCCGCATCCGGAAGGCCGTTCTATCGTCTGGATGTATCGAGTCGATACATCAGCTCGGCATAAAGACCGTCACGGCACCCGTCTCGGCGGGGCTCGGCAGAGAGGGGGCGACGATGAGCCGGCGTTCCGGCATCCTTGAGTTCGCCGTACTCGGCCTGCTCCGCGAGTCCCCGATGCACGGGTACGAGCTGCGCAAACGACTCAACACGTCACTGGGCGTGTTCCGTGCGTTCAGCTACGGAACGCTGTACCCCTGCCTCAAGACGCTGGTCGCCAACGGCTGGTTGATCGAAGAACCGGGGAACACCACTGAGGACGCCCTCGCCGCACCACTCGCAGGGCGTCGCGCCAAGATCGTCTATCGGTTGACGGCGGAAGGTAAGGAGCACTTCGAGGAGCTCCTCTCGCAGACGGGGCCCGACGCATACGAGGACGAGCACTTCGCCGCTCGCTTCGCGTTCTTCGGGCAGACCTCCGGTGATGTGCGCATGCGCGTCCTTGAGGGCCGCCGCAGCCGCCTGGAGGAGCGCCTGGAGAAGATGCGTGCCTCTCTGGCACGCACCCGGGAGCGCCTCGACGACTACACGCTTGAGCTCCAGCGCCATGGGATGGAGTCCGTGGAGCGCGAAGTGCGCTGGCTGAACGAGCTCATCGAGAGCGAGCGGGCCGGCCGGGACCTCAAAGGGCCCGGCCACGGAGAGTCCACTCGCGACACCACAGAGGGAGCGCCGGGCGTTCTGCCCCGGTCCGGGGACGTCCCCGGACCGGATACGCCCGGCGACACCACCACGTGAGGCCCCTGCCAGGGCCTCACTCGTACACACAGGGAGCAACCGGAATGGGTTCGGTTCGCGTAGCCATCGTCGGCGTGGGCAACTGCGCCGCGTCGCTTGTGCAGGGAGTCGAGTACTACAAGGACGCCGACCCGGCGTCGAAGGTGCCCGGCCTGATGCACGTCCAGTTCGGCGACTACCACGTCGGTGACGTCGAGTTCGTCGCCGCCTTCGACGTCGACGCGAAGAAGGTCGGGCTCGACCTCTCGGATGCCATCGGTGCCAGCGAGAACAACACCATCAAGATCTGCGACGTCCCGAACAAGGGCATCACGGTTCAGCGTGGTCACACCCTCGACGGCCTCGGCAAGTACTACCGCGAGACCATCGAGGAGTCCGCCGAGGCCCCGGTCGACATCGTCCAGATCCTCAAGGACAAGCAGGTCGACGTCCTCATCTGCTACCTGCCCGTCGGCTCCGAGGACGCGGCGAAGTTCTACGCCCAGTGCGCCATCGACGCCAAGGTCGCCTTCGTCAACGCTCTCCCGGTCTTCATCGCCGGCACCAAGGAGTGGGCGGACAAGTTCACCGAGGCGGGTGTCCCGATCGTCGGCGACGACATCAAGTCGCAGGTCGGCGCGACCATCACGCACCGGGTGATGGCGAAGCTGTTCGAGGACCGCGGTGTCCGTCTTGAGCGCACCATGCAGCTCAACGTCGGCGGCAACATGGACTTCAAGAACATGCTGGAGCGCGACCGCCTCGAATCGAAGAAGATCTCGAAGACGCAGGCCGTCACCTCGCAGATCCCCGACCGCGACATGGGATCGAAGAACGTCCACATCGGTCCCTCGGACTACGTGGCCTGGCTCGACGACCGCAAGTGGGCGTACGTCCGCCTCGAAGGCCGTGCCTTCGGTGACGTCCCGCTGAACCTGGAGTACAAGCTCGAGGTCTGGGACTCCCCGAACTCCGCCGGCGTCATCATCGACGCACTGCGCGCCGCGAAGATCGCAAAGGACCGTGGCATCGGCGGCCCGATCCTGTCGGCGTCGTCGTACTTCATGAAGTCCCCGCCGGTTCAGTACTTCGACGACGAGGCCTACGCCAACGTCGAGAAGTTCATCAAGGGCGAGGTCGAGCGCTAGCCCGACCAGCATGTCTGAGCCCGCTCCTGCCAGGGCTTGAAGGTCCCCGGGGTGTCCACCCCGGGGACCTTTCCCGTATGTGAGGCTGTGCCCCATGGCCGTCGTCCGTGACCTGCGGGTCCTGCTCCGCTTCCGGGACTTCCGACGCCTCCTCGCGATACGCCTGCTCTCACAGGGCGCCGACGGCGTCTACCAGGTCGCGCTCGCCACCTATGTCGTCTTCTCACCGGAGAAGCAGACCTCGGCCACCGCGATCGCCTCCGCGATGGCCATCCTGCTGCTCCCGTACTCCTTGGTGGGTCCCTTCGCCGGCGTCCTGCTGGACCGCTGGCGCCGCCGCCAGGTCTTCCTGTACGGCAACCTGCTGCGCGCTCTGATGGCCTCGCTGACCGCCGTCCTGATGGTCAGCCAGGTCCCGGACTGGCTCTTCTACGTCTCCGCGCTGTGCGTCACCGCCGTCAACCGCTTCGTCCTGTCCGGCCTGTCCGCCGCACTGCCCCGTGTGGTCGACGGGGAGCGACTGGTGATCGCCAACTCCCTTTCCCCGACCGCCGGAACACTCGCCGCGACCGCGGGCGGCGGCCTCGCCTTCGGGGTGCGGTTGGTGGTCTCGGACTCCGACGCGGCCGTGGTGCTGCTGGGAGCCGTGCTGTATCTGTGCGGAGCACTCGCGGCACTGCGCATGGCACCGGAACTACTGGGACCCGACCGGGCGTTGGTGCGGCCCCGGCTCTCCTCGGCCGTCGCCGGCACCGCTCGCGACCTGATGGCCGGCGTACGCCACCTCGCCGCCCCGTCCCGCCGGGAGGCTGCCAGAGCGCTCGGCGCGATGACGCTGATGCGGTTCTGCTACGGCGCCCTGCTGGTCATGGTCCTGATGCTCTGCCGGTACGAGTTCTCCTCGAACACGGACGACGGACTCGCCCTGCTGGGGCTGGCGTTGGGGATCTCCGGTGCCGGCTTCTTCATGGCGGCCGTCCTGACGCCCTGGGCCGCAGGGCGAATCGGGCCCCGCCACTGGATCGTCGTGTGCGCCGCGTCCGCCGCGATCCTGGAGCCCTCGCTCGGCCTGCCGTTCGCCACGGCTCCGATGCTCGCCGCCGCCTTCGTGCTCGGCCTGACCACCCAGGGCGCGAAGATCGCCACGGACACGATCGTCCAGTCCTCGGTCGACGACGGTTTCCGAGGCCGGATCTTCTCGGTCTACGACGTGCTCTTCAACGTCGCCTTCGTCGGTGCCGCCGCGGTCGCCGCCCTGATGCTGCCGCCGGACGGCCGGTCGGTGCCGCTGGTGATCACCATCGCCGTCATCTACGGAGCGGTCGCCTTCGCTCTGGCTCACCGTGAACGCCGGTGAGGCGCGGTCCGCAATGTTTCACGTGAAACACCGCACCCGGGTGGGAGCACCCGACAGTGTTTCTCCGCGCGCGCCGGGGTCATGTTTCACGTGAAACATGACCCCGGTTTCACGGCTTCAGCTCTGCTCGGCCCACCACTCCTTGAGCGCGGCCACCGCCTCGTCGTGCCCCATCGGCCCGTTCTCCAGACGAAGCTCCAGCATGTGCTTGTAGGCCTGACCGATGGCGGGCCCGGGTCCGACACCGAGGAGTTCCATGATCTGGTTGCCGTCGAGGTCCGGACGGATCGCGTCCAACTCCTCCTGCTCCTGGAGTTGCTCGATCCGCTCTTCCAGACCGTCGTAGGCCCGTGACAGCGCGGTCGCCTTGCGCTTGTTGCGGGTCGTGCAGTCGGACCGGGTCAGCTTGTGGAGACGGTCGAGAAGCGGTCCCGCGTCCCGGACGTAGCGACGGACCGCGGAATCGGTCCACTCTCCGGTGCCGTACCCGTGGAAGCGCAAGTGAAGTTCGACCAGGCGCGAGACATCCCGCACCAGATCGTTGGAGTACTTCAGCGCGGTCATGCGCTTCTTGGTCATCTTCGCTCCGACCACTTCGTGGTGGTGGAACGAGACCCCGCCGTCCTTCTCGAAGCGCCGGGTGCGCGGCTTGCCGATGTCGTGCAGCAGGGCAGCCAGCCGGAGGACGAGGTCGGGACCGTCATCCTCCAGCGCGACGGCCTGCTCCAGGACGATCAGCGAGTGCTCGTAGACGTCCTTGTGCCGGTGGTGCTCGTCGCTCTCCAACCGCAGGGCGGGCAGCTCCGGCAGGACATGATCGGCGATCCCCGTGTCCACCAGCAGTGTGAGGCCCTTGCGCGGGTGCGCGGACAGGACGAGCTTGTTCAGCTCGTCCCGCACCCGCTCGGCCGAGACGATCTCGATGCGTCCGGCCATCTCCTTCATGGCCGTGACCACGTCGGGAGCCACCTCGAAGTCGAGCTGCGCCGCGAAGCGCGCGGCGCGCATCATCCGCAGCGGATCGTCGGAGAAGGACTCCTCGGGAGTGCCCGGGGTGCTCAGCACCCGCGCCGCGAGGTCTTCGAGCCCGCCGTGCGGGTCGATGAACTCCTTCTCCGGCAGCACGACGGCCATCGCGTTCACCGTGAAGTCGCGCCGGACGAGGTCCTGCTCGATGGAGTCGCCGTACGAGACCTCGGGCTTGCGCGAGGTGCGGTCGTACGCCTCCGACCGGTAGGTGGTGACCTCGATCTGGTAGCCGTCCTTCTGTGCCCCGACCGTGCCGAAGGCGATCCCGACCTCCCACACCGCGTCCGCCCACGGCCGCACGATCTTCAGTACGTCCTGCGGGCGGGCGTCGGTCGTGAAGTCCAGATCGTTGCCGAGCCGGCCGAGCAACGCGTCCCGGACCGAGCCGCCGACCAGGGCGAGCGAGAACCCGGCCTCCTGGAAACGGCGGGCGAGATCGTCGGCCACAGGAGCGACGCGCAGCAGTTCGCTCACCGCGCGGTGCTGCACCTGATTCAGGGTACTGGAGTTGTCTTCGTTGGCGTTCGGCACAACAGAAGAGGGTACGTGGCCCGGGCGCCCGGGGGCTCCTCCATTGAACGCCCACAGACTCTCCACTCCGGCCTGCGCAAGGCCTGACGGTGAGCTCCGCAGGGGCGGTCCCCTCTATACGCGCATATTCGGGACAGCACGGCAGTCTTCGCCGATCTTGTGGAGCAGTCCGCGGCACTTCCCCTCAGCGCGCATCGTTACCATGCGTGGACGCACATTCCGACGACCACTGACGACGACTAGGGACGGGCGAGCGCGTGGCCGAGGCGGCAGACTTCCAGGGGACGAGTCCCTCACCTGCCCGCCGCTTGCTGCGGCGTACCGGAGCGCTGCTCGCCGGGGCGCCTCTCCTGGCCGGACTGTGCCAGCTTCCGGCCGCCACGTCCGCGCACGCCGCCGTACAGGCCTCTCCTCAGGCAGCCGCGGACTCGGGCACGGTGTCCGTGGCGCTCGACACACTCACCCCCAGCGCCCCCACGGACGGCGACACGCTGACCGTGTCCGGCACGGTGACCAACAACGGCAAGCAGAACGTCACCGACGCCCACGTGGGCCTCAGGGTGGGTACCGAGCTGACCACTCGCTCGGCCATCGACAGCGCCGCCAGGAACAGCGGCGACACCCAGGCCGCCACCGCCCCGGAGGTCGGCGGCAAGTACGTCGAGAAGTTCCCCAAGCTCATCCCCGGGGTCGCCGAGCACTTCTCCCTCTCGGTACCGGTCGACGAGCTGGACCTCGGCGGCAGCGGCGTCTACCCGTTCGCCGTCTCGCTCTCCGGCCAGACGGCCGCACAGCCGTGGGAGCAGGTGCTCGGCGCTCGGAGCACCGTCCTGCCGTGGCAGTCCGGCGAGGCCGACACGAAGACGAGGACGACGTACCTGTGGCCCCTCATCTCCACCGTCCACATGACGGCGGAGACAGGATCCAACGAGCAGCAGACGCCGGTCTTCCTCAACGACGACCTCGCCAAGGAGGTCTCCCCGGGCGGCCGTCTGGACCAGCTCCTGACACTGGGCAAGGACCTCGACGTCACCTGGGTGATCGACCCCGACCTCATCGCGTCCGTCGACGCGATGACGCGCTCCTACCGGGTGAAGTCGGGTGAAACCACCAGGGCGGGCACCCAGCAGACTCAGGACGTCGCCAAGAAGTGGCTCCTCGAACTGCAGGACGCGGTGGCGGACAAGGACATCGTCGCCCTGCCCTTCGCCGACCCGGACCTCGCCTCCCTCGCCCACAACGGCACGAGCGTCACCGGCTCCCTGAGTCATCTGAACGAGGCCACGGACGTCGTCTCGGACACGGTGGAGACGATCCTCCACGTGAAACCGACCACCGACTTCGCCTGGCCCGTCGAGGGGGCCGTGGACCCGTCGATCGTGAAGGTCGCCACCTCCGCCGGCGCCGACAAGGTGATCGCGCGCAGCGACAGCCTCCAGGAGGCGAACGGTCTGTCGTACACCCCCTCGGCGGCGCGGCCCATCGGTGGGGGCACCACGGCGGTCGTCGCGGACGCGCGGCTGTCCACGGCCTTCCAGGGCGATCTGACGAAGGCCTCCGCCTCCACGCTCGCCGTCCAGCAGTTCCTCGCGCAGAGCCTCGCTCTCAACCTCCAGACGGACAAGCAGCGCAGCGTCGTCGTCGCCCCGCAGCGGATGCCGTCGGCCCGCCAGGCCCAGACGATGGCCGAGGCGGTGACGGCCCTGCAGGGCGGGAACTGGTCCGAATCCCAGGAACTCACGGCGGCCGCCGCCGCCAAGCCGGACCCGGCGGCCACCACCCGGGTGCCCTCGACCTCCAAGTACCCCTCCTCGCTGCGGAAGCAGGAGCTGCCGCGGTCGGCCTTCGAGCAGATCGCCGGCACACGGGAGAAGTTCGACAACTTCAAGGTGATCCTCGCCCTCCAGTCCCGGGTCGTGACCCCCTTCGGGCGGGCCATGAACCGTGAGATGTCCACGTCCTGGCGCGGTCGTGCCACGGAGGCGAACGTCTTCCGCAACGACGTGGAGGCGTACCTCGAAAGGCTGACCGACCAGGTCCAGCTGATCGACAAGTCCGAGACCAAGCTCTCCGGACGCAGTGCCACGATCCCGGTGACCGTGCAGAACAACCTGGTGCAGGGCGTGGACCACCTGGTGCTGCGGCTCACCTCACTGAGCCCGAAGCGCCTGGAGATCGGCGGCCAGTCCTACTCCGAGCAGCAGGTCGAGGTCTCCGGCGGCCACAGCGAGACGGTGAAGTTCACCACGACCGCCAACGCCAACGGCCGGGCCACGGTGATCGCCCAGCTGTACACGGAGGACGGACAGGCGTACGGCGACCCCGTCACCTTCGACGTGAAGGTCACGGAGTTCACGGCCACGGTGATGCTGGTCATCGGCGGCGGTGTCCTCCTGCTCGTACTCGCCGGCTTCCGGATGTACACGCAGCGCAAGCGCGCGGCCGCCCGTGAGGCCGAGGAGGGCCCCGACGCAGCGGACGAGAGCGTGGACGGGCCGGAGAACCCCGAGGGTCCCGAGGACCGTCTCAAGGAGGAGTCCGGAGCCGGCGCCCGGGCGGCCGAGCCCGAGCAGCCGAGTGACCCGGCACCGGACACCCCAGCGGAAAGCGCAGACCCGTCCGGCACGGGTGAGAGAGTGGACCGTTGAGGATGTCGTGGCCGGTGGGCCGGGGACGATGAGGTGGGGTAGCCATGAACGCGCCGTACGACGGTGACCGCGGCCGGGCCGCGGGCGACTCGGGCGACCCCGAGGGCCCGCCGCCCGAGCAGGGCCAGGTGCCGCCGCAACCCCCCGCGGACATGTACCTCCAGGACGCCTACGACCAGGACCCCTACCGGGCACAGGATCTCTATGCCCAGGACCCGGTCGCCGAGGCGCTCTACGACCGGGCGGCGCACCCTCCGCCGCCCCCGGGAGCCTTCCAGCCGCAGCAGCCGCTGTACGCCCAGCCTCCGCAGTCGCCGTATGCCCCCGACCCGCGTGTGTGGGCACAGCCCCCGGCACCGGAGCCGGAGGGGCCGACCCAGTACCTGCCGTACGGCGACGATCCGCGCACCACCCAGTTCGTGGGTGTCGACGACCTGGTGACCCGGGCCGGCGAGGAGCGTCACGAGCCGGACGCCTTCGCACACCTCTTCCGGGACCAGCAGCAGGGCGGCGGGCTCCCCCCGTCGGGGACACCGTCGGTGCCGGGCCCGGCTGCGGCCCCCGGCGGACCGGCCCCGACACCTCAGTACCAGGCCCCGGCGGTCTCCTCGCCCGCGGCCGACCAGACCATGAACCTCGGCACCACGCCCGCCACCGCTGCGGCACCCCCCGCGAAGAAGAGCGGGAAGGCCGCGGGACTGCTCAAGTCGAGCGCCCTCATGGCCGCGGGCACGATGGTCTCCCGCCTGACCGGCTTCGTCCGCTCCGCGCTGATCGTCTCGGCCCTGGGCACCGCTTTCCTGGGCGACTCCTTCCAGGTGGCGTACCAGCTGCCGACCATGATCTACATCCTCACCGTGGGCGGCGGACTGAACTCCGTCTTCGTCCCCCAGCTCGTCCGTGCCATGAAGGACGACGACGACGGCGGCGAGGCGTTCGCGAATCGCCTGCTGACACTCGTGATGGTGGCGCTCGCCGCGCTGACCGCGATCACGATGTTCGCGGCGCCGCTCCTGGTGCGCGCGCTGTCGAACCCCGTCGCGAGCGACCCGGCGGCCAATGACGTCGCCGTCACCTTCACCCGCTACTTCCTGCCGTCCATCTTCTTCATGGGCGTCCATGTGGTGATGGGGCAGATCCTCAACGCCCGCGGCCGGTTCGGCGCGATGATGTGGACCCCGGTCCTGAACAACATCGTCATCATCGTGACACTCGGCATGTTCCTGTGGGTGTACGGAACCTCCGAGCACTCCGGCATGAGCGTCACGAACATCCCGCCGGAGGGCCAGCGGCTGCTCGGCATCGGCATCCTGCTCGGGCTGGTGGTGCAGGCCCTCGCGATGATCCCGTATCTCCGCGAGACCGGGTTCCGGCTGCGGCTGCGCTTCGACTGGAAGGGCCACGGCCTGGGCAAGGCCGCGATGCTCGCGAAGTGGACCATCCTGTTCGTCCTCGCCAACCAGGCGGGCGCGCTCGTCGTCACCCAGCTGGCCACCGCGGCGGTCGCCGACACCAAGATCCCCGGCACCGGCTTCAGCGCCTACGCCAACGCCCAGCTCATCTGGGGCCTGCCCCAGGCCATCATCACCGTCTCCCTGATGGCGGCCCTGCTGCCGCGCATCTCGCGCTCGGCCGCGGAGGACGACGCCGGCGCGGTGCGCGACGACATCTCGCAGGGTCTGCGCACGACGGCGGTCGCGATCGTGCCCCTGGCCTTCGGCTTCCTCGCACTCGGCATCCCGATGTGCACGCTGATCTTCGGCTCCTCGGGCACCGGCGCGGCCACCAACATGGGGTACATGCTGATGGCCTTCGGCCTCGGCCTGATCCCCTACTCGGTGCAGTACGTCGTCCTGCGCGCCTTCTACGCGTACGAGGACACCCGGACGCCCTTCTACAACACGGTCATCGTGGCAGCCGTCAACGCGGCCGCCTCGGCCCTCTGCTACATCCTGCTGCCGCCCCGCTGGGCCGTGGTCGGCATGGCGGCCGCCTACGGACTGGCCTACTCGATCGGTGTCGGTGTCGCCTGGCGCCGGCTGAGCAAGCGGCTCGGTGGGGACCTCGACGGCGGGCGCGTCCTGCGGACGTACGCCCGGCTCTGCATCGCCTCGGTACCGGCGGCCCTGCTCAGCGGCGCCGCCTGCTACGGCATCGCCCACTCGCTCGGCCAGGGCGTCCTCGGTTCCTTCGCCGCGCTGATCGCCGGCGGAGCGGTCCTGCTCGGAGTCTTCTTCGTCGCGGCCCGCAAGATGCGCATCGAGGAGCTGAACTCACTGGTCGGCATGGTTCGTGGGCGCCTGGGGCGCTGAGTCGGGGGTACGCGCACAACCATCGTCCGCCATCGCGTGTCGTGCATAGCGGCGGACTGTGGGCACAATTGGTTTCGGCGTCGCATGACGCGCAATGGATGGGGAGGCAGGGACGACGGTGGCGGAACGGAGCACGGCTGCCGTCGACGTGGCAGACAACAGCGGTGACGAGCCGCTGACCGCCAAGGCGGACCAGTCCACGGCCGACGGGGTGGCCCAGAACCGGGAGCGGGACACGGAAGACGTCGAGGCACAGGGGAGTGGCGGGACCGAGAGTCCCGGGAAGGCGTCACCACCGGAGTTGCACAGCGGACACAAGCTCGCCAGACGCTACCGCCTGGAGGAGTGCGTCACCCGTCTGGACGGATTCAGCAGTTGGCGTGCCGTGGACGAGAAACTGCGCCGCGCCGTCGGAGTCCATCTCCTGCCCGCGGACCACGCGCGCGCCCGTTCGGTGCTGGCCGCGGCCCGGTCTTCCGCACTGCTGGGCGACCCCCGCTTCGTCCAAGTCCTGGACGCCGTCGAGGAGAACGACCTCGTCTACGTCGTTCACGAGTGGCTGCCAGACGCCACCGAACTGACCGCGCTGCTCGCCTCCGGCCCGCTGGAGGTGTACGACGCCTACCAGTTGGTCAGCCAGATCTCCTCGGCCATGGCCGCCGCCCATCGCGAGGGCCTCGCCCATCTGCGCCTGAACCCCAACGCCGTGCTGCGCACGTCGACCGGCCAGTGGCGCGTACGCGGGCTCGCCGTGAACGCCGCCCTGCGCGGCATCAGTTCCGAGAGCCCGCAGCGCACCGACACGGAGGCGATCGGAGCCCTGCTGTACGCGGCGCTCACCCAGCGCTGGCCGTACGAGGACAACGCCTACGGGCTGTCCGGTCTCCCCAAGGACATCGGTCTCATCGCCCCCGACCAGGTGCGTGCCGGCGTCCATCGCGGACTGTCCGAGCTGGCCATGCGGGCGCTCGCCAACGACGGTGCCACCGCGTCCCGTCACGAGTCCCCGTGCACCACGCCGGAGGAGCTGGTGAAGGCGATCGGCGAGATGCCCCGCATCCGCCCGCCCGAGCCGGCGTTCACCGCTCCACCGGACTACCAGCGCACGACGTACCAGCAGGGCACGTACGGCCGCCAGGCGCCCCGTCCGGGTCTCACCCAGCCGATGCGGACTCCGCCGGCCCCGCTCCAGAGCCGTACCGGCAGGGCGCTCAAGTGGGCCGTCTCGGCCCTCCTCATCGCCGCGCTGGGGCTAGGCAGTTGGCAGTTGGCGGACGCGCTCATGGACCGGGGCGGCAAGTCCGAAGAGACGAACCAGACGCAGACGACGGACGGGGACGACAAGAGCCCCGCGAAGCCGGTCAGCACGCCGATCGCGATCAGCGGCGCTCGCGACTTCGACCCGTTCGGCGCCGACGGCTCGGAGAAGCCCCGCGACATAGACAAGGTCTACGACAACTCGACCACCTCGTACTGGCAGACGGATTACTACCTGAGTTCCGACTTCGGCCGCCTGAAGTCCGGTGTCGGTGTCATCCTCGATCTCGGCAAGGTCCAGGACGTCGGGAAGGTGACCGTCTCCTTCGTAGGAAACACATCCGTCGAACTCCGCGCCGCTTCCAGTGACGCGACGTCGGAACCCACGTCCTTCGACGCGTACAGCAAGGTGACCGAGGGATCCGGGACGAGTGTGACCCTCACCCCCGACAAGACCCTCAAGTCCCGCTACCTTCTGGTCTGGCTGACCAAGCTGCCGCAGATCGACGGTGAGTGGCGCGGCCGGGTGGCGGACATCAAGGTGACCAGCTAAGGACGACGAGGGGGAGGGGGCCCGATGGCAGACGGCACCGGATACGGCGACACGAGCGATCAGGACCTCCTGGCCCGTCATGTCGAGGGCGATGCCGACGCCTTCGGTGAACTCGTGCGCCGGCACCGGGACCGTCTCTGGGCGGTGGCCCTGCGGACGCTGGGGGACCGCGAGGAGGCCGCTGACGCCGTCCAGGACGCACTGGTCTCCGCCTACCGGGCCGCCCACACCTTCCGGGGCCAGTCGGCGGTCACGACCTGGCTGCACCGGATCACGGTGAACGCCTGCCTGGACCGTGCCCGCAAGGCGGCCTCCCGCAAGACGTCACCGGTCGACGACACCGAGCGGCTGGAACAACTGCTGGAGCCGCACGAGTCGGCCTCGGCTCCGGCCGAGCGCAATGACCTGCACCGTCAGCTCCTGGAAGCACTCGGCACCCTCCCGCCCGACCAGCGAGCCGCGCTCGTCCTGGTCGACATGCAGGGCTACCCGGTCGCCGAGGCCGCCCGCGTACTCGACGTGCCGACCGGAACGGTGAAGAGCCGCTGTGCCCGAGGCAGAGCCAGACTCCTGCCCCTGCTCAAGCATCTGCGGCCGGAAAACACCGGTATCGCCAGAGAAGCGGGCGCGGGGCGGAACCGGACGCAGGGGACATCCGTCCCACCCGCAGCGGGACCGCGTCAAGCGGGTCCGCCGGACACGGGACCAAGCGATTCAGCCGCAGTGAAGGGCGGAGGTGGGCGAGCGTGACATCCACGACTGAGACAGCCGGGCACCCGGACGTCGCGGAGATCTCCGACCTCACCGAAGGCCTGCTCCCGCCGTCCCGGACCGCGGACGTACGACAGCATCTGGACGAGTGCGAACTCTGCGCGGACGTCCACGCGTCTTTGGAGGAGATCCGCGGGCTCCTCGGAACCCTTCCCGGTCCCCCGCGCATGCCCGCCGAAGTCGCCTGCCGGATCGACGCCGCGCTCGCCGCCGAGGCCCTGCTGCAAGCCACCGCACCCGATGCCGTGGATGTGCCGGCACCCGTCGGTGCCCAGTCCCCGTCCGACGCGTCGGACGACTCCACGTCCGGCTCGGACGACAGCGTGCTTGTTTCACGTGAAACATCGGCCACCACGGATCGCCCGGCGGGCCACGCGCGCGTCTCTACCACCGGTCCGGGCCGCAAGGAACCCAGGAGGGGTGGCCGCCGCCGGGCTGTCGTCCTCGGCGCTGTGTTCACGGCTGCCGCGCTGGGCTTCGGATCCGTGCTGCTGTCCTCGCTCGACGACGGCAAGAAGTCCGCCCCTGAGGCCCGCTCGACCTCTGCGGACACCTTCGCCGCGGACAAGCTGGAGAAGCAGGTCTCTGAACTCCTCTCCCAGAGTCAGAGTTCCGGAAGCGGTTCACGCTCGCCGGACAGCGTCGGGGCGGAGTCCGTCCCGGGCAGCAACGCACCCAAGGTCTTCAAGGCCCCTGTGGTCCCCGACTGCATCCGGAAGGGCATCGGCCGGAGCGACACGGCGCTCGCGACCGAGAAGGGCATCTACAAGGGAACGGACACTCTCCTTGTCGTGCTGCTCGATACTCCGGACGGCCGTAGCGTCACCGCCTACCTCATGGATGCGACCTGCCTGGGGCAGTCGTCGACCGCCACGGCCGAGGTTCTGCTGAAGCGGTCCTACGGCGACTCCTGAGTGCGGACGCTTCGTCTTTGTCCTGCGCGGCATCCCGTGCGGTGGCGCATCCCCGTGTGCCCGGCCACAGCGGGAATGTACGCCCCTTAGGATCCGTTGGGTGGGGTGAGAGTTCTGAAAGGGGCTCCCCCGGTCCTACGACGCAGTCCAGAGACGAGGAACCAAGCCGTGAGCGACGTCCGAAACGTGATCATCATCGGCTCCGGGCCCGCCGGCTACACGGCGGCGCTCTACACCGCGCGCGCGTCGCTGAAGCCGCTGGTGTTCGAGGGCGCTGTGACCGCGGGTGGTGCGCTGATGAACACCACCGAGGTGGAGAACTTCCCCGGCTTCCAGGACGGCATCATGGGCCCGGAACTCATGGACAACATGCGTGCCCAGGCCGAGCGCTTCGGCGCCGAGCTCATCCCGGACGATGTCGTCTCCGTCGACCTGTCCGGTGAGATCAAGACCGTCACCGACACCGCCGGCGCCGTCCACCGGGCGAAGGCCGTCATCGTCACGACCGGCTCGCAGCACCGCAAGCTCGGCCTGCCGAACGAGGACGCCCTCTCCGGCCGCGGTGTCTCCTGGTGCGCCACGTGTGACGGCTTCTTCTTCAAGGACCAGGACATCGCCGTGATCGGCGGCGGTGACACCGCCATGGAGGAGGCCACCTTCCTCTCGCGCTTCGCCAAGTCCGTGACGATCGTCCACCGCCGCGACACCCTGCGCGCCTCCAAGGCGATGCAGGAGCGCGCCTTCGCCGACCCGAAGATCAAGTTCGTCTGGGACAGCGAGATCGCCGAGGTACAGGGTGAGCAGAAGCTCGCGGGCCTGAAGCTGCGCAACCTCAAGACCGGTGAGTTCTCGGACCTCCCGGTCACCGGCCTGTTCATCGCGATCGGCCACGACCCGCGCACCGAGCTCTTCAAGGGACAGCTGGAACTGGACGAAGAGGGTTACCTGAAGGTCGAGGCACCCTCCACGCGGACGAACCTGACCGGTGTCTTCGGCGCCGGTGACGTGGTCGACCACACCTACCGCCAGGCGATCACAGCGGCCGGCACCGGCTGTTCCGCCGCCCTCGACGCCGAGCGCTTCCTCGCCGCCCTCGCGGACGAAGAGAAGGCCGAGCCCGAGAAGACCTCCGTCTGACCCCCATTCGCCCCACCGCACCAACCAGTTAAGGAGCCCGCCGTGGCCGGCACCCTCAAGAACGTGACCGACGATTCCTTCGAGCAGGACGTCCTCAAGAGCGACAAGCCCGTCCTGGTGGACTTCTGGGCTGCCTGGTGCGGTCCGTGCCGCCAGATCGCGCCGTCCCTTGAGGCGATCGCCGCCGAGTACGGCGACAAGATCGAGATCGTCAAACTGAACATCGACGAGAACCCGGGCACGGCCGCCAAGTACGGCGTCATGTCCATCCCGACCCTGAACGTGTACCAGGGCGGCGAGGTCGCCAAGACCATCGTCGGTGCCAAGCCGAAGGCCGCGATCGTCCGTGACCTTGAGGACTTCATCGCAGAGTGACGTTTCACGTGAAACACGGTTTCACGTGAAACACGGAGGGGCCGGCCCGCAGGGGTCGGCCCCTCCGTGTTTCAGAGCGGCCTCAGCGCCGGCTCCTTCTGCACGGCGCCCAGGAGGCGGTCCAGCGCCATCTCCACGTCTTCCTTCCAGGAGAGCGTGGTCCGCAGCTCCAGCCTCAGCCGCGGGTACGTCGGGTGAGGACGGACCGTCTTGAAGCCCACGGCGAGGAGATGGTCGGCGGGCAGCAGACAGGCGGGCTCTTTCCAGCGGGAGTCCCCGAATGCCTCGATCGCCTTGAAGCCCCGTCGGAGCAGATCCTTGGCAACCGTCTGGACCATCACCCGGCCCAGCCCCTGCCCCTGATAGCCCGGCATGATGAACGAGGTCATCAGCTGCACGGCATCGGGCGAGACAGGGCTCGTGGGAAAAGCTGTCGCGCGGGGCACATAGGCCGGAGGGGCGTAGAGCACGAAGCCCACCGGTACGTCGTCGACATACACGACCCTGCCGCAGGACCCCCAGTCCAGCAGGACGGCGGAGATCCAGGACTCTTTCTCCAGGGCAGGAGTTCCCGCTTTTACCGCGGCTTCGCCGCTGACTGGGTCCAGCTCCCAGAAGACGCACGTGCGACAGCGGTTGGGAAGGTCCTGAAGGTTGTCCAGCGTGAGCGGTACGAGCCGGCGCCCCATGAAGGCTGTTCCTCGCTTCCCTCGCCCGCCACATCGCGGGCGGCCGTCAGAGCGCTTCGTTCCCTGAGGAGGCTGCCGACGAAGCCGCCGACCGCGCCCAGCCCCAGGCCCGCGCTCACCAATCCGCTACGGCTCACCGTTCGCATGGCCCCTGTCACTCCCCTCACAGGTGCTGCCGGGTGGATGTACACCCTCCCCGAGCGCATCGTATCCACGATGCGATTCGACCGATACCGCCTGAAAGCAAAGAGCGGGCTGTGTCCGATACACACCGGACACAGCCCGCTCCTACAGCCGAGCGAGACCACCCCGCCGCCGAACGATCAGTCCTCCGACTCCTCGGAGTCGTCGTCCAGAAGGCTCTTCTGCAGAACCGGCCCCTCTCCGGGGGCGAGGCTGCTGAGGATCCGCTCAAGGTCCTCCATCGAGGCGAACTCGACGGTGATCTTGCCCTTCTTCTGGCCCAGGTCGACCTTCACCCGCGTCTCGAACCGGTCCGAGAGACGGGTCGCGAGATCGCTGAGGGCAGGCGAGACCAGGGCACCGGCCCGCGGCCCCTTGGAGCGCTGAGCCGTCTGGGGCCGAGACCCCATCAGCGTCACGATCTCCTCGACGGCCCGTACCGAGAGCCCCTCGGCCACGATCCGGTGAGCCAGGCGGTCCTGCTCCTCCGAGTCGTCGACGGAGAGCAGCGCCCTGGCGTGACCGGCCGAGAGAACTCCCGCGGCCACCCGCCGCTGGACCGCCGGTGAGAGCTTCAGCAGACGCAAGGTGTTGGAGACCTGAGGACGGGAACGCCCGATACGGTCCGCCAACTGATCGTGCGTGCAGTTGAAGTCCTTCAGCAGCTGGTCGTAGGCGGCCGCCTCCTCCAACGGGTTCAGCTGGGCGCGGTGCAGGTTCTCCAGGAGGGCGTCCAGGAGAAGCTTCTCGTCGTCCGTGGCCCGGACGATCGCCGGGATCGCCTCCAGCCCCGCCTCCCGGCAGGCCCGCCAACGCCGCTCGCCCATGATGAGCTCGTAGCCCGAGGGACCGAGCTCGCGTACGACGACGGGCTGGAGGAGCCCTACCTCCTTGATGGAGGTGACGAGCTCCTGAAGAGCGTCCTCGTCGAAGACCTCACGCGGCTGCCGCGGGTTCGGCTTGATGGAGTCGAGAGGCAGTTCCGCGAAGTAGGCACCGAGGGGAGGTGCAGGCACCTCCGCCACACCGTTCAGCACCTGCTCGTCGGTTTCATGTGAAACAGGCGGCAGCGCGGTCACCTTCGCCGCGGCCACTCCACGGTCGGCGGTCAGCACCGGCACCGCCGCCGGGGACGTCGAGGCATTGCCTCCCATCGCGGCTGCGGCCACCGACTTCTCCGTCGGGGCAGCAGGGATCAGTGCGCCGAGACCACGACCCAGACCCCTCCGTCGCTCGCTCACTGGATGCCCTCCACCATGCTCGGGTCGCTCTGTGCGCCGATGTGCGCGTGTGTCGCGTCGTAGGAGACGCCGACACCCTTCAGCGCGATTTCTCGTGCCGCCTCAAGATAGGACAGGGCGCCGCTCGATCCTGGATCGTAGGTCAGCACTGTCTGTCCGTAGCTCGGTGCCTCGGAGATACGGACCGAGCGGGGAATGCTCGTCCGCAGCACCTCTTCACCGAAGTGGGTGCGCACCTCGTCCGCGACCTGGGACGCGAGACGCGTCCGGCCGTCGTACATGGTGAGCAGGATCGTCGATACATGCAGGGTGGGGTTGAGGTGACCCCGCACCAGATCGACGTTGCGCAGCAGCTGGCCCAGTCCCTCCAGCGCGTAGTACTCGCACTGGATCGGGATGAGGACCTCCTGGCCGGCAACCAGGGCGTTGACCGTCAGCAGGCCGAGCGAGGGCGGGCAGTCGATGAGGATGTAGTCCAACGGCTGCTCGTACGCCTGGATCGCCCGCTGCAGTCGGCTCTCCCGTGCCACCAGGGACACCAGCTCGATCTCGGCACCGGCGAGATCGATCGTGGCCGGAGCGCAGAAGAGACCCTCCACGTCGGGAACCGGCTGGACGACTTCGGCCAGAGGCCTGCTGTCGACCAGCACGTCGTAGATGGAAGGGACCTCTGCATGGTGGTCTATCCCCAGCGCCGTGGATGCGTTGCCCTGTGGGTCAAGGTCGATCACCAGGACGCGGCCGCCGTGCAGGGCCAGGGAAGCCGCAAGATTGACGGTCGTCGTCGTCTTGCCCACCCCGCCCTTCTGGTTGGCGACCACCATGACCCGGGTCTGCTCAGGACGCGGCAGACCCTCGCCGGCACGCCCCAGAGCTTCTACGGCCAGTTGGGCAGCACGACCGATCGGAGTGTCGTCCATCGGAGGCGGTGTTTCACGTGAAACATCGTCCCCCATCGACTCGGTACGGGGACCGGGGACCGGATCGGTCATCGGTCCCGCGATGTTGGCGTCGGACCGCAAGGATTCACTCTCCTCGACTTCAGGCTCGCAATGAACAGAGCCTCCCATGCCTTCGGGGTGGTGAACCAGTGAGGCCTGTTGTTCTGTGGAGAAATCCACCTCTGTGGACAACTCGGGGACCTCATCGAGTGACCCGAGAGGCTTTCGGTCGCGGGGTTCGGCCGCGGCGCGGCCCCGGCTGATGATGCCGTGCAGCAGTGAGCGACGTTTCACGTGAAACACGATGCACAGCAGCGGGGGCCGATTCGTCGCCGACACTCCGCATGCGTAGGTTTGGCTGCTTGTGTGGAGTACGTCTCGTCGTCAGGACGGATCAGCGACGCCGACCCGCACACCAGTCAACGACGCCTGCGAGTCCGCCCCGTCCTGGCCGCCTTGGCCCGTTTCGCCGCGAAGCGCACACCGCCCGGACTCTCACCGACCTCGACCCGCACGACCGTGGACAGCGGATCCACCACCCCCTCACCGACGTGCAGGATGGAGGTCTCCACAGCGCCGAGCTTGCTCAGTGCCGTCGACGCGCTCTTGAGCTCCTCCTCGGCGGTGTCGCCCTTGAGCGCGAGCATCTCTCCGTACGGACGCAACAGGGGCACGCCCCAGGTCGCCAGCCGGTCCAGGGGAGCCACAGCCCGTGCCGTCACCACATGCACGGGGGTGAGTGTGCCCATGACCTCCTCGGCCCGTCCACGGACGACCGTCACATGGTCCAGGCCCAGCAGCTCCACGACCTCGGTCAGGAAGGTCGTCCGCCGCAGCAGGGGCTCCAGCAGCGTGATCTTCAGGTCCTCGCGCACCAGCGCCAGGGGAATGCCGGGCAGACCCGCACCCGAGCCGACATCGCACACCGTCACACCCTCGGGAACGACCTCCGAGAGCACCGCGCAGTTCAGCAGGTGCCGCTGCCACAGGCGGGGCACCTCACGCGGTCCGATCAGACCACGCTGCACACCCGCCTCGGCGAGCAGCTCCGCGTAGCGGACCGCGTCCGCGTAGCGATCACCGAACACCTCACGAGCCTGCTCAGGCGCGGGGGGAAGCTGCTCCGCTGCCTCCGTCACGGGGGACCGTCCTTCCGTACGGCGTGGGCGCACCGGCGCCGGCGCCAGAACCACCAGAACTATCAGGCTGACAAAGTTCGGCCCCGTCTGCGCAACAGACGGGGCCGGAGGAACGTACGGACCGATCAGGCAGGAAGCACGACGACGAAGCGCTCTGGCTCCTCGCCCTCGGACTCGCTGCGCAGGCCGGCGACCTTGATCGCGTCGTGGACGACCTTGCGCTCGAACGGCGTCATCGGCTTCAGCTTCACGGACTCGCCGGTGCTCTTGACCTCGGCCGCGGCCTTGGCCCCGAGCTCGGACAGCTCGGCGCGCTTGTTGGCGCGGTAGCCCCCGATGTCCAGCATCAAGCGGCTGCGGTCCCCGGTCTCCCGGTGCACGGCCAGACGCGTGAGCTCCTGCAGCGCTTCCAGCACCTCGCCGTCGCGACCGACCAGCTTCTGCAGGTCGCGACCGCCCGCGTCGCTGATGATCGACACAGCGGCGCGGTCGGCTTCGACGTCCATGTCGATGTCGCCGTCGATGTCGGCGATGTCGAGCAGACCTTCGAGGTAGTCCGCCGCGATCTCACCCTCCTGCTCCAAGCGGGTGAGGGTGTCGGTGTCTGCGCCCTCGGCAGCGGCGGAGGTGGTGGTGCCTTCCGTCACGGGATGGACTCCTTCTTACTTCTTGGACGGGGACTTGGGTCGCTGCGGACCCTTGCGCTGTCCGGACTGGGCCTTGCTGCGGGTGCCCTCGGGCTTCTTGGCGGCGGCTGGCTTGGCGTCCTCGGGCTCGTCGGACTTGATCAGCGACGGGCCCTCGCCGGCCGCCTTCGCGGTGCCGGACTGGCGCTGGGACTTGCTCTGCCGCTTGGGCTGCTGGCGCTTGGGAGCGGCGGCGCTCGTCTGCGTGCCGTCCTCGGTCTGGGTTACGGCCTGCGCCTCGCCCTTCACCACGGTGCCGTCGGTCTGGGCCACGAGGCCCGCCTTGCTCAGGCCGTTGATGAACTTGCGCTCGAACTCGTTGCGGTCACGTCCCTTGGCGACGATGGCCTTGACGATGGCCTTCTCGCCGCGCCGACGCGTCTTGCCATGGTGCGTGACGCTCTTGTTGAGACGCTCCAGGTACGAGGCCTGGGCCTTGGAACCCGGAGTCGGGTTGTTGTGGATGACGTACATCTGCTGGCCCATGGTCCACACGTTGGTGGTCAGCCAGTAGACGAGGACACCGACGGGGAAGTTGATGCCGAAGACGGCGAACATGACCGGGAAGACGTACATCAGCATCTTCTGCTGCTGCATGAACGGCGTCTTCACGGTGGTGTCGACGTTCTTCGTCATCAGCTGGCGCTGCGTGTAGAACTGCGACGCCGACATCATGACGATCATGACCGCGGTGACGATGCGGACGGTGGTCAGCGAGGCGTCGAGCGCGGCGACGTCCGAGGAACTGTCCGTGAACTTCGCGGCCAGCGGAGCGCCGAAGATGTGTGCCTTCTGCGCGCTCTGCAGCAGGTTCTGGTTGATGACACCGATGGTGTCGTTGTTCGCGATGCTGTTGAGCACGTGGTACAGCGCGAAGAAGAACGGGGACTGCGCCAGGATGGGAAGGCACGAGGAGAGCGGGTTGGTGCCCGTCTCCTTGTACAGCTTCATCATCTCTTCGGACTGGCGCTGCTTGTCGTTCTTGTAGCGCTCCTGGATCTTCTTCATCTCGGGCTGCAGTGTCTGCATGGCCCGGGTCGCCTTGATCTGCTTCACGAAGAGCGGGATCAGGCAGATGCGGATCAGGATCACCAGGGACACGATGGACAAGCCCCAGGCCCACCCGGTATCAGGGCCGAAAATGGCGCCGTACACCGTGTGGAACTGGACGATGACCCAGGAAACGGGTGTCGTGATGAAGCTGAAGAAGCCGGCAATCGTGTCCACTAATCATGCTCCTTGGGCATGGGACGGGGTCTCTGCGGCCGGGCTCGTAAGAGCCTGCCCCTCGGCGGCCAGTTCGGCGGAGGAGGACCCGCCCTTGCGTGTGCGCCAGGCGCCACGCAGCATTTCGTGCCACCGCGGACGCTTGCGCGGCGGAACATGGTCCACACCGCCCAGCGACCACGGATTGCACCGCAGGATGCGCCAGGCCGTGAGTGCCGTGCCCTTGATCGCACCATGCCGGTCGATGGACTGGTACCCGTAGTGGGAGCACGACGGGTAGTACTTGCACACCGGCCCGAGCAGCGGGCTGACGGTCCACTGGTACAGCTTGATCAGCGCCAGCAGCGGGTACTTCATCGCGCGCCCCCTCCCAGCAGCCGCTCCAGAGCGGCATCCAGGTCTTGGGCCAGTTGTGCATGATCGGCGTCACCCGCTCCGGGCAACGCTCGTACGACTACCAGGCTACCGGGGGGCAACGCGGCAACTCGATCGCGCATCAGGTGGCGAAGCCTGCGCTTCACCTTGTTGCGCACCACGGCACCACCCACGGCTTTGCTCACGACGAAACCCGCACGCGTCGGGGGAGCGCTCTCCCCAGGCGCGTGCGGGTCCCTGGAACCGCTACGAAGATGGACGACGAGAGTCGGGCGTCCTGCCCGACGTCCCCGTCGTACTGCGGTCGCGAAGTCCTCGCGCCGCCTCAGCCGATGCTCGGTAGGCAGCACGACGTCATGACCTGATCAGGATCAGGCGGACAGGCTGCTGCGACCCTTGCCACGGCGGTTCGCGAGAATCGCGCGACCGGCACGGGTGCGCATCCGCAGGCGGAAGCCGTGGGTCTTGGCGCGACGACGGTTGTTCGGCTGGAAGGTGCGCTTGCTCACTCGGGGGCTCCAGAAATAAATCGGGGTTTTCGGGGTGCCGTCCTGGCTGTCACCGTGCGCCCACGAGTAGCTCGCGTTACGCCCGAGTGCACCGCTGACCAATCACCCAAGTGACCTGTGCCCATCGGAGGCAGGCGGCAGCAGCCATCGACAACTCGACCTGGTTACGGTACGCGCGGCTACGCCATCCGGTCAAACCAGCGGTCACCGGGAGACACTGTCCACAGCCTGGGGACAACAACTTGAACCGCACCCGTCGCCCTGACTACCGTGGCCGGACTCCGGTTCGTTCCCTTGCCCCCCTGATTTTCGGCTCCACCCCATCTGAATCCCGACCCGTCCCGAACCACACGTTCGTGGGACCCGTGAGAGAGCGTGCCCTGTGGCTGATGTACCTGCCGATCTTGCCGCAGTGTGGCCACGAGTACTGGAGCAACTTCTCGGTGAGGGGCGAGGGCAGGGTGTCGAGGTCAAGGACGAGCACTGGATCCGGCGCTGCCAGCCGCTCGCCCTCGTGGCGGACACCGCACTGCTCGCCGTACCGAACGAATTCGCGAAGGGCGTGCTCGAAGGCCGGCTCGCCCCGGTGGTCAGCGAGACCCTGAGCCGCGAGTGCGGCCGTCCGATCCGGATCGCGATCACCGTCGACGACTCCGCCGGCGAACCCCCGGCCCCGCCCGGCCCGCCCACCCGGCCCCAGTCCCGCTACGAGGAGCCGGAGCTCCCCTCCGGCCAGTACGAGGGCTACGGCCGCCACCGCGCCGACGACCGGCCGGGCCGCCCCGAACAGCACCCCGGCCCCCAGGGCGACCACGCCCCCCGCCCGGACCAGCTGCCGACCGCCCGGCCCGCGTACCCCTCCGAGTACCAGCGCCCCGAGCCCGGCGCCTGGCCGCGCCCGCAGCAGGACGACTACGGCTGGCAGCAGCAGCGCCTCGGCTTCCCCGAGCGCGACCCGTACGCCTCACCGCAGCAGGACGGTTACGGACCGCCACAGGACTCCTACGGCCCTCCGCAGCAGGACGGCTACGGACCGCCCTCCCAGGACGCGTACGGTTCACCGCCCAAGGACGCGTATCCGCAGGACTACCGTCCGCAGTCGATGGAGCGCCCGCCGTACGACAACCAGCGGGCGGACTACGGTCGCCACCGCGCCGACGAGGACCAGCGCGACGCGCGGCGCGAGATGAACGAGTCGTCCTCCGGGTCCGGGCGCGTACACCGCGGCGGTCCCGTCGGCTCCCGTATGCCCACCGGCGGCGCCCCCGGCCCGCTGGCCGCGCAGCCCGCGCCGGCGGCCGGTCCCGGGGAGCCCACGGCCCGGCTGAACCCGAAGTACCTCTTCGACACGTTCGTCATCGGCGCCTCCAACCGCTTCGCCCACGCGGCCGCGGTGGCCGTCGCCGAGGCACCGGCGAAGGCGTACAACCCCCTCTTCATCTACGGGGAGTCGGGCCTCGGCAAGACGCACCTGCTGCACGCGATCGGGCACTACGCGCGCAGCCTCTATCCGGGCACGCGGGTGCGCTACGTGAGCTCGGAGGAGTTCACCAACGAGTTCATCAACTCCATCCGCGACGGCAAGGGCGACAGCTTCCGCAAGCGCTACCGCGAGATGGACATCCTGCTCGTCGACGACATCCAGTTCCTGGCGGACAAGGAGTCGACGCAGGAGGAGTTCTTCCACACGTTCAACACGCTCCACAACGCGAACAAGCAGATCGTGCTGTCCAGCGACCGGCCGCCCAAGCAGCTGGTGACGCTGGAGGACCGGCTGCGGAACCGTTTCGAGTGGGGACTGATCACCGACGTCCAGCCGCCCGAGCTGGAGACCCGTATCGCCATCCTTCGTAAGAAGGCGGTGCAGGAGCAGCTCAACGCCCCGCCGGAGGTACTGGAGTTCATCGCGTCCCGCATCTCGCGGAACATCCGCGAGCTGGAGGGCGCGCTGATCCGGGTGACGGCGTTCGCCTCGCTCAACCGGCAGCCCGTGGACCTGGGCCTCACGGAGATCGTCCTCAAGGACCTCATCCCCGGTGGCGACGACTCGGCCCCCGAGATCACCTCCACGGCCATCATGAGCGCGACCGCCGACTACTTCGGACTCACGGTCGAGGACCTCTGCGGCACCTCGCGCGGACGCGCGCTGGTGACGGCCCGCCAGATCGCCATGTACCTGTGCCGGGAGCTGACGGACCTCTCCCTGCCGAAGATCGGCGCGCTGTTCGGCGGCCGGGACCACACGACCGTCATGCACGCGGACCGCAAGATCCGCAATCTGATGGCCGAACGACGCTCGATCTACAACCAGGTCACCGAGCTGACGAACCGCATCAAGAACGGCTGACAGGGCCGCGGAAACGGCTCACAGAGGGCGGACGTACGCCTGCGAGGGCGCCCCGGGACGAGTTCCCGAGGGCGCCCTCGGTCGTTCCCGGGCCGCGTGCCGGACATCCACTGTTCGAATACCTGCCGCGTTACGGCCTCCCTCCACAGATTCGGCGACTTTCTTGCGTCCACATCCTGGGGACTGGGAAGTTGTCCAGATCGTGTCCACAGGCGCTCGGGCTGAGGGACCATCAGGGCAGGTCAGGTGGCTGTGGATTGGTGGACAAAAGATCTCCACAGGCTGTGGACGAAGAAATGATCCACAGGCTGTGCACCGAGTTGTCCACCGGCGGCCCACAGGTTGAGGCCGGTTGTCCCCAGCGATCTCCAGCTTCTCCACACCGCTGTCCACTGTTCGGCAACGCGACGCGCCAGATCACCGGGTCGAGTGAAAGGCGTCACACGAAGGTGCCGGGTTGGGCTGTGGGAAACGTGGGTAAAGCTGGGGACGGCGCTGGGGAGAAGTAGGCCAAGCCTGTGCACGGAGTGTGCAGAACTTTCCGTTCTCCACAGAAGTGCCCGGTTGTCCACCGCCGTCGCCCACAGGGTCGGTGGACAAAATTTCCCCTCTGAGCTGGGAAAACAGGGTTATCCACGGTTTCCACAGGCCCTACTACTACTCCCAACTAGAGAGAGCTGGGAATCCGTTTAGAAGGGGGTCCTGTGCACAACTCGCTGTCCGGCTCCCGACTGCCCCTCGTCACGACTTGACCCCGAGGGGCACCGACTGTCAGTGCGGTGCGTCAGACTGGTCCCCGGTGTCCTGCCCCTCACAGGGTTCGACGACACCGCGACAGACGACGAAGCCAGGCAGGGCGAGAAGCGCCGGCAACAGCAGGAGGCGGCAACAGTGAAGATCCGGGTGGAACGCGACGTACTCGCGGAGGCAGTGGCCTGGGCGGCACGCAGTCTCCCGGCCCGGCCTCCGGCGCCTGTCCTCGCCGGCCTTCTCCTGAAGGCCGAGGAAGGCCAGCTGAGCCTGTCCAGCTTCGACTACGAGGTCTCCGCCCGGGTCTCGGTGGACGCGGAGATCGACGAGGAGGGCACCGTCCTCGTCTCGGGCCGACTGCTCGCCGACATCTGCCGTGCGCTCCCCAACCGTCCGGTGGAGATCTCCACAGACGGTGTACGGGCCACGGTGGTCTGCGGCTCCTCCCGGTTCACGCTCCACACCCTGCCTGTGGAGGAGTACCCGGCCCTGCCGCAGATGCCGAACGCCACGGGCACGGTCCCCGGCGAGGTCTTCGCCGCCGCCGCCGCACAGGTCGCCATCGCCGCGGGCCGTGACGACACGCTGCCCGTCCTCACCGGTGTCCGCATCGAGATCGAGGGCGACACGGTGACGCTGGCGTCCACCGACCGCTACCGCTTCGCGGTCCGCGAGTTCCTGTGGAAGCCGGAGAACCCCGAGGCGTCCGCGGTGGCCCTGGTGCCCGCCAAGACGCTCCTGGACACCGCCAAGGCCCTCACAAGCGGCGACAGCGTCATCCTGGCGCTGTCCGGCGGAGGCTCCGGCGAGGGCCTGATCGGCTTCGAGGGCGCGGGACGGCGTACGACCACCCGGCTGCTGGAGGGCGACCTCCCGAAGTACCGCTCGCTGTTCCCGACGGAGTTCAACTCGATCGCCGTCATCGAGACCGCCCCCTTCGTGGAGGCCGTCAAGCGTGTGGCCCTGGTGGCCGAGCGGAACACCCCGGTGCGGCTCTCCTTCGAGCAGGGCGTGCTGATCCTGGAGGCCGGCTCCAGCGACGACGCACAGGCTGTGGAGCGGGTCGACGCCCAGCTGGAGGGCGACGACGTCTCGATCGCCTTCAACCCGACCTTCCTGCTGGACGGCCTCAGCGCCATCGACTCCCCGGTGGCCCAGCTGTCCTTCACGACGTCCACCAAGCCGGCGCTGCTCAGCGGCAAGCCGGCCCTGGACGCGGAGGCGGACGAGGCCTACAAGTACCTGATCATGCCGGTGCGACTGAGCGGCTGATCGATCCGAGACGGGTCGGCCCGGCGGGAGGCCTGGTGTGGGGCCCCCACACCAGATCGCGGTCTGTCGGCGCGGCTGAGTGGCTGATCACGCCCGTCGGAGTACTCGCAGGTCGGGGCGTACGTTTGAGCGGGTATGCCCACAGGTGTGCGCGAGCGTCCGGGTTTAGGCTCGGACGCAGGTACGGAAGTGCCGTAACGCCACGTCGCAAACCTAAGGAACACTGATGGAGCTCGGTCTCGTCGGCCTCGGCAAGATGGGCGGCAACATGCGCGAGCGGATCCGCCGTGCAGGCCACACCGTCATCGGATACGACCGCAACCCGGAACTCGCCGACGTCCACAGCCTCGCCGAGCTTGTGGGCAAGCTCAAGGGCCCGCGCGTGGTCTGGGTGATGGTCCCGGCCGGCGCCGCGACCCAGTCGACGGTCGACGAGCTCGCGGAGCTGCTGGAGCCCGGCGACGTCGTCGTGGACGGCGGCAACTCCCGCTGGACCGACGACGAGAAGCACGCCGAGGAGCTGGCCGCCAAGGGCATCGGTTTCGTCGACTGCGGCGTCTCCGGCGGCGTCTGGGGCCTGGAGAACGGCTATGCGCTGATGTACGGCGGTGACGCGGAGAACGTCGCCAAGGTGCAGCCGGTCTTCGACGCCCTCAAGCCCGAGGGCGACTCGGGCGCGGTGCACGCGGGCAAGGTCGGCGCGGGCCACTTCGCGAAGATGGTCCACAACGGCATCGAGTACGCGATGATGCAGGCCTATGCCGAGGGCTGGGAGCTCCTGGAGAAGGTCGACTCCGTGACCGACGTCAGGGAGGTCTTCCGCTCCTGGCAGGAGGGCACGGTCATCCGTTCCTGGCTCCTCGACCTCGCGGTGAACGCGCTGGACGAGGACGAGCACCTGGACCGCCTGAAGGGCTTCGCCCAGGACTCCGGCGAGGGCCGCTGGACCGTGGAGGCCGCCATCGACAACGCCGTGCCGCTGCCCGCGATCACGGCCTCGCTCTTCGCGCGGTTCGCGTCGCGCCAGGAGGACTCGCCGCAGATGAAGATGGTCGCCGCGCTGCGCAACCAGTTCGGTGGCCACGCGGTCGAGAAGAAGTAATCCACAGGGCTGCTAGGCAGTCCACAAGCTGGGGGAGGTCGGCGCACGACCATGCACGTCACGCATCTGTCACTGGCCGACTTCCGTTCGTACGCCCGGGTCGAGGTTCCGCTCGACCCGGGCGTCACCGCCTTCGTCGGCCCGAACGGGCAGGGCAAGACGAACCTGGTCGAGGCGGTCGGCTATCTCGCCAGTCTCGGCAGCCACCGCGTTTCCTCGGACGCTCCCCTGGTCCGCGTGGGCGCCGACCGTGCGGTGATCCGGGCGCAGGTCAGACAGGGTGAGCGGCAGCAGTTGGTGGAGCTGGAGCTGAACCCCGGCCGGGCCAACCGCGCCCGCATCAACAGGTCCTCGCAGGTCAGGCCGAGGGACGTGCTGGGGATCGTACGGACCGTGCTGTTCGCGCCCGAGGATCTGGCGCTGGTCAAGGGGGATCCCGGGGAGCGGCGCCGCTTCCTGGACGAGCTGATCACGGCCCGCTCGCCGCGGATGGCCGGCGTGCGTTCCGACTACGAGCGGGTGCTCAAGCAGCGCAACACGCTGCTGAAGTCGGCCGCCCTCGCCCGCCGCCACGGTGGCCGGTCCATGGACCTGTCGACCCTCGATGTCTGGGACCAGCACCTCGCGGCTGTGGGCGCCGAGTTGCTCGCCCAGCGCCTCGACCTGATCGCGGCGCTCCAGCCGCTGGCCGACAAGGCGTACGAGCAACTGGCCCCCGGGGGTGGTCCGGTGGCCCTGGAGTACAAGCCGTCCGCTCCGGGCGAGGCGCACGCGCGCGAGGGCCTCCAGGAGCAGCTGATGGCCGCGCTGGCCGAGGCCCGCAAGCAGGAGATCGAGCGCGGGGTGACCCTGGTGGGGCCGCACCGGGACGAACTGCTGCTCAAGCTCGGCCAGTTGCCCGCGAAGGGCTATGCCTCGCACGGCGAGTCGTGGTCGTACGCGCTGGCGCTGCGCCTGGCCTCGTACGACCTGCTCAGGGCCGAGGGCAACGAACCGGTGCTCGTCCTGGACGACGTCTTCGCCGAGTTGGACACGCGTCGCCGGGAGCGGCTGGCCGAGCTGGTCGCGCCGGGCGAGCAGGTCCTGGTGACGGCCGCGGTGGACGACGACGTACCGCATGTCCTGGCGGGTACGCGGTACTCCGTGGCGGACGGGACGGTGGAGCGGGCATGAGCACCGAGGACGGACCGGCTCCCGAGAAGAAGCCCGAGCCCTCCGGTGTCGACCTCGCGCGCGTGGCGCTCAGGGCCGCGAAGGAGCAGGCACGCGCGCGTGGGGACGCGGTACAGCAGAAGAAGCAGGCGCGTCGCGGCGGTCTGCGCTCCGGCGCGCACGCCGACCGGCGCGACCCCATGGCGCTGGGCTCGGCGATCAACCGGCTGATCACGGATCGCGGCTGGGAGGCGCCGGCCGCGGTGGGCGGGGTGATGGGCCGCTGGCCGGAGATCGTCGGCGAGGACGTGGCCAAGCACTGCGAACCGGAGAAGTACGACGAGGACGAGCGGGTCCTGGTGGTGCGCTGCGACTCCACGGCGTGGGCGACGAATCTGCGTCTGCTCGCTCCGCAGCTGGTCGCACGCCTGAACGAGGATCTGGGACACGGCGCGGTGCAGTTGATCAAGGTGCAGGGACCCAACGGTCCCGTCCGCCGCTACGGCCCGCTGCGCGCCCCCGGAAGCACGGGACCCGGCGACACCTACGGGTGACGGACGCACCCGGAGACGGCCGCCGCGGCCCTTGAAGCGCAGCCGTCTCACGAGGTGAGCGACGTCACATTCGCAGGTCCCGGGTGATCTCTGCGCGTCGCAGCACGCGGTGGCGAATCCCGACCTGACTCCCAAGTAGCCATGGGTTGACAGCCCGAAGCGCTGAGTGCCGCTGTGAGCCTCTTTGAGCCCCGCTCCCCATATGGGGACCCGGAAGAGACCGGTTGAGGGCGGCACATGAGGACTCAGGTACCGGCAAACCCCCATCACTGTCGGCGCTACCGGTAGACTGGAAGCTAATCCCGCCCCAAACGTGGGGACCGTCCGGGACAAGCTGAGCAACGCTGATCAAGGCTCACCAACGCAACATGCCGCAGCCGCTCCGGCAACCCGCCGACGAGCCCGGCTCGTGCTGTGCCAGAAAGGGCGCTTCGTGGCCGATTCCGGCAACCCCAACGAGAACATCCCGTCCACCGAGGCTCCGGCCGGAAGCGCCGAGGCCTCAGCCACGGCATACGACGCCAGCGCCATCACCGTCCTCGAGGGTCTGGACGCGGTCCGCAAGCGACCCGGTATGTACATCGGCTCGACAGGTGAGCGTGGACTTCACCACCTTGTGCAAGAGGTCGTCGACAACTCCGTCGACGAGGCGCTGGCCGGCCACGCGGACACCATCGACGTCACGATCCTCGCCGACGGCGGTGTGCGGGTCGTCGACAACGGCCGTGGCATCCCGGTCGGCATCGTCGCTTCCGAGGGCAAGCCGGCCGTCGAGGTCGTGCTGACGGTCCTGCACGCGGGCGGCAAGTTCGGCGGTGGCGGGTACGCGGTATCCGGCGGTCTGCACGGCGTGGGTGTCTCCGTCGTGAACGCCCTGTCGACCAAGGTCTCCGTCGAGATCAAGACCGACGGCCACCGCTGGACGCAGGACTACAAGCTGGGCGTCCCCACCGCCCCGCTCGCCCAGCACGAGGCCACGGACGAACACGGCACCACGGTCACCTTCTGGGCCGACCCGGACATCTTCGAGACCACCGAGTACTCCTTCGAGACGCTCTCCCGGCGCTTCCAGGAGATGGCGTTCCTCAACAAGGGTCTGCGGATCAACCTCGCCGACGAGCGCGAGTCGGCGAAGGCCACGGCCGGGGCGGACGAGGCCGGCGAGGACGAGAAGCACGAGGTCAAGAGCGTCTCGTACCACTACGAGGGCGGCATCGTCGATTTCGTGAACCACCTCAACTCCCGCAAGGGGGAGGTGGTGCACCCGACCGTGATCGACCTTGAGGCCGAGGACAAGGACAAGAGCCTGTCCCTCGAACTCGCGATGCAGTGGAACAGCGGTTATACCGAGGGCGTCTACTCCTTCGCGAACATCATCCACACGCATGAGGGCGGTACGCACGAAGAGGGCTTCCGTGCGGCGTTGACCAACCTGATCAACAAGTACGCGCGCGAGAAGAAGCAGCTGCGTGAGAAGGACGACAACCTCACCGGTGACGACGTCCGCGAGGGTCTGACGGCGATCATCTCGGTGAAGCTGAGCGAGCCGCAGTTCGAGGGCCAGACCAAGACCAAGCTGGGCAACACCGAGGTGAAGACCTTCGTCCAGAAGGTCGTCTACGAGCACCTGAACGACTGGCTGGACCGCAACCCGGTCGAGGCGGCGGACATCGTCCGCAAGGGCATCCAGGCGGCCACCGCGCGCGTGGCGGCCCGTAAGGCGCGTGACCTGACGCGTCGCAAGGGGCTCCTGGAGACGGCGTCCCTGCCGGGCAAGCTCTCCGACTGCCAGTCGAACGACCCCGTCAAGTGCGAGATCTTCATTGTCGAGGGTGACTCCGCCGGCGGTTCGGCCAAGTCGGGCCGCAACCCGGAGTACCAGGCGATCCTCCCGATCCGCGGCAAGATCCTGAACGTGGAGAAGTCCAGGATCGACAAGATCCTGCAGAACCAGGAGATCCAGGCGCTGATCTCGGCCTTCGGTACCGGGGTCCACGAGGACTTCGACATCGAGAAGCTCCGCTATCACAAGATCATCCTGATGGCGGACGCCGACGTCGACGGCCAGCACATCAACACCCTGCTGCTGACCTTCCTGTTCCGCTTCATGCGGCCGCTGGTCGAGGCCGGGCACGTGTTCCTGTCCCGTCCCCCGCTCTACAAGATCAAGTGGGGCCGGGAGGACATCGAGTACGCGTACTCCGACCGCGAGCGCGACGCGCTGATCGAGATGGGCCGCCAGCGCGGCAAGCGCATCCGCGAGGACTCGATCCAGCGCTTCAAGGGTCTCGGCGAGATGAACGCCGAGGAACTGCGCATCACGACCATGGACCAGGAGCACCGCGTCCTCGGCCAGGTCACCCTCGACGACGCGGCCCAGGCCGACGACCTGTTCTCGGTCCTCATGGGCGAGGACGTCGAGGCGCGCCGCCAGTTCATCCAGCGCAATGCCAAGGACGTCCGCTTCCTCGACATCTGAGTCGGTCTCAGCTGACCGCACCAGGAAGGATCTTCACCAGCAATGGCCGACGAGAACACTCCACTGACGCCTGAAGAGGGCGGCGAGGTCATCCAGCGTGTCGAGCCCGTCGGGCTTGAGACGGAGATGCAGCGCTCGTACCTCGACTACGCGATGTCCGTCATCGTCTCGCGTGCGCTGCCCGACGTCCGGGACGGTCTCAAGCCCGTCCACCGCCGCGTGCTGTACGCCATGTACGACGGCGGCTACCGGCCCGAGAAGGGCTTCTACAAGTGCGCCCGTGTCGTCGGCGACGTCATGGGCAACTACCACCCGCACGGCGACTCCTCGATCTACGACGCGCTGGTCCGCCTCGCGCAGCCGTGGTCGATGCGGATGCCGCTGGTGGACTCCAACGGCAACTTCGGTTCTCCCGGCAACGACCCGGCCGCCGCCATGCGGTACACCGAGTGCAAGATGATGCCGCTGTCCATGGAGATGGTCCGTGACATCGACGAGGAGACCGTCGACTTCACGGACAACTACGACGGCCGCTCCCAGGAGCCGACCGTCCTGCCGGCCCGCTTCCCGAACCTGCTGATCAACGGTTCGGCCGGTATCGCGGTCGGCATGGCCACCAACATCCCGCCGCACAACCTGCGCGAGGTCGCGTCCGGCGCCCAGTGGTACCTGGAGAACCCGGAGGCCTCGCACGAGGAGCTCCTGGACGCGCTGGTCGCCCGCATCAAGGGCCCCGACTTCCCGACCGGCGCCCTGGTGGTGGGCCGCAAGGGCATCGAGGAGGCCTACCGCACGGGCCGCGGCTCGATCACCATGCGCGCGGTCGTCGAGGTCGAGGAGATCCAGAACCGCCAGTGCCTGGTGGTCACGGAACTGCCCTACCAGACCAACCCCGACAACCTCGCGCAGAAGATCGCCGACCTGGTGAAGGACGGCAAGATCGGCGGCATCGCGGACGTCCGGGACGAGACCAGCTCCCGCACGGGTCAGCGTCTGGTCATCGTGCTCAAGAGGGACGCGGTCGCCAAGGTCGTACTGAACAACCTCTACAAGCACACCGACCTGCAGTCGAACTTCGGCGCCAACATGCTGGCGCTGGTCGACGGGGTCCCGCGCACGCTGTCGCTCGACGCGTTCATCCGCCACTGGGTGACGCACCAGATCGAGGTCATCGTCCGGCGCACGAAGTTCCGGCTGCGCAAGGCCGAGGAGCGGGCGCACATCCTGCGCGGCCTGCTGAAGGCCCTGGACGCCATCGACGAGGTCATCGCGCTGATCCGGCGCAGCGACACCGTCGACATCGCTCGCACGGGCCTGATGGAGCTCCTGGAGATCGACGAGATCCAGGCGAACGCCATCCTTGAGATGCAGCTGCGGCGACTGGCCGCCCTGGAGCGCCAGAAGATCATCCAGGAGCACGACGAACTCCAGGCGAAGATCACCGAGTACAACGAGATCCTCGCCTCGCCGGTCCGGCAGCGCGGCATCGTCAGCGCGGAACTCGCCGCGATCGTCGAGAAGTACGGCGACGACCGCAAGACCATGCTGGTGCCCTACGACGGCGACATGTCCATGGAGGACCTGATCGCCGAGGACGACATCGTCGTCACGGTCACGCGCGGCGGGTACATCAAGCGCACCAAGGCCGACGACTACCGCGCCCAGAAGCGGGGCGGCAAGGGCGTACGCGGGGCGAAGCTCAAGGAAGACGACATTGTCGACCACTTCTTCGTCTCCACCACGCACCACTGGCTGCTGTTCTTCACCAACAAGGGCCGGGTCTACCGGGCGAAGGCGTACGAGCTGCCCGACGCCGGGCGGGACGCGCGTGGACAGCACGTCGCCAACCTGCTGGCCTTCCAGCCGGACGAGGCGATCGCCCAGATCCTTGCGATCCGCACCTACGAGGTGACGCCGTACCTGGTGCTCGCCACCAAGGGCGGCCTGGTGAAGAAGACGCCTCTGAAGGATTACGATTCGCCGCGTTCCGGCGGTGTCATCGCGATCAACCTCCGTGAGACGGAGGACGGTTCGGACGACGAACTGATCGGAGCCGAACTCGTTTCGTCCGAGGACGATCTGCTCCTGATCAGCAAGAAGGCACAGTCGATCAGGTTCACCGCCACGGATGACGCACTGCGTCCCATGGGCCGCGCCACCTCGGGCGTCAAGGGCATGAGCTTCCGCGAGGGCGACCAACTGCTCTCGATGAATGTTGTTCGACCCGGTACGTTCGTGTTCACTGCTACAGACGGTGGGTACGCGAAGCGGACCGCCGTCGACGAGTACCGCGTCCAGGGTCGCGGCGGCCTCGGCATCAAGGCCGCCAAGATCGTCGAGGATCGTGGATCGCTCGTCGGTGCGCTGGTGGTCGAGGGGACCGACGAGATCCTCGCCATCACACTGTCGGGCGGTGTGATTCGTACGCGAGTCAACGGAGTCAGGGAGACGGGCCGTGACACCATGGGCGTCCAACTGATCAACCTGGGCAAGCGCGATGCCGTGGTCGGCATCGCACGTAACGCCGAGGCGGGACGCGAGGCGGAGGAGGTCGACGGCGACGATGCCGTCGACGAGACCGCCGAAGGTACCGCGACCACCGGCACGGACGAGGGTGAGGCACCCTCGGCCGAGTAGCACGAGGAGTGAGTCATCGTGAGTGGAGCCACGGGCGCCGGTTCGGTCGGTACCTCGACCGGTACGTCTGCCGGTAAGGGAACGGACGGCGGCGGCCGTGGCTCCGCCACGAACGCGACAGAGTCGAAGGCCGCGGATCCGAAGGCCACAGACTCGAACGCGACAGATTCGCACACGACGGGCGCGGGCACGACAGACCCGCACACGACCAATCTGCAGGCGATCAAGTCCCCCGCGACCGACTCGTCCTCGCCCGACACGCATGGATCCCAGGGGGGAACTGTGACGGACACCCGAGGTCCGCAGGCCCAGCGGTCCGCCGCCGGCGCGGCCCAGGCCACGGCCGCTCCGGGCGCCCAGCCTCAGCCGCAGGCCAAGCCGACGCCGCCCGAGGCGACCTCCCCGCTGCCCGGTGAGCGGCAGTCGCAGCAGCAGGCCGGGCCCTACCACCCGCCGCAGGCCTACCCCGCGCAGCCCGCCCCGCCGGGTGTCGTACGCCGGCCGCGCACCGGCGCGCGCACCACGCCCCGCACCCGCAAGGCCCGCCTGCGGGTCGCCAAGGCCGATCCCTGGTCCGTGATGAAGGTCAGCTTCCTGCTCTCCATCGCGCTGGGCCTCTGCACGATCGTCGCGTCCGCCGTGCTGTGGATGGTCATGGACGCGATGGGCGTCTTCTCGACGGTCGGCGGCACGATCTCGGAGGCCACCGGCTCGAACGAGTCGAACGGCTTCGACCTCCAGTCGTTCCTGTCCCTCCCGAACGTCCTGACGTTCACGACGATCATCGCGGTCATCGACGTCGTCCTCGCGACGGCCCTCGCGACGCTCGGCGCGTTCATCTACAACCTGTCCGCGGGCTTCGTCGGTGGCGTCGAGCTGACGCTGGCCGAGGACGAGTGAGCGGGCCGTCACACCCCTCCCGGCGCTCTCCGGATACCGATTTTGGGACTGCCCGCGTCGTGCGCTAATCTTCAGGAGTCAGCGCGCGGGACACACTCCGCAGAGCGCGGCGGGGCTATAGCTCAGTTGGTTAGAGCGCATCCCTGATAAGGATGAGGCCACAGGTTCAAATCCTGTTAGCCCCACCAGCACGAAGACCCTCAACCAGTCATGGTTGGGGGTTTTTGGCGTCTACGGCCGACATCGGCTGCCGGTGTCGGTTGCCGATTGTCGTTCATATTCGATCTGCATGTAGATGTAGATTCAGCAAGCGGCAAGACGGGTGAGTCCGTTGTGCTTCAGGAAGTGCGTGCGCGGGACCTGCTTGCACCTGTGGTCGGGTTGGTCGATGCTCGCGGACGTGACCAAGAATCCTCCCCTGTCCGGCGGGCTCGACTCCCACGAAGTCTTCGCCCCTGAGGGTGGGGATCTGCCTGTTCTGCTGGAACGCCTGATTGCCGAGGCTCCGGGCAAGACGCAGAAGGATCTGGCCGAGGAAGCGGGGATCTCGTATCCGACGCTCAATGCCTGGATGAACCGGACTCGTGGAACCTCCCGTATCGACCCCGAGCGGCTGCGGGCAATGGCCGAGGTGTTCCGTCGGTGGGGCGTGAGGACCACGCCGCGTGAGTTCTTCGCGTCTGTGGGGCGACCGGTGCCCGGTCCCAGTGAGGACGAGCGGGAAGCCCAACTTCTGAGGATCTACCGTCAGTTGCCCGACCTAGGACCAACGCGCCCTGGTGGCGAACGCCGAGGCCATGCTCCAGCTCAGCCGCACTACCTGACTCCAGACCGGCGGGCCGTCTCCCGAACCTCCGGGAATGTCCTGGGGCCTCACGTGGAGCGCTGGTGGGAGTGCGATCGGTTCGGTGCTTCGGTGCTTCGGTGCTTCGGTGCTTCGGAGGGCGGTGGTGCTGCGCTGTCGCGGTGCTGCCGCCGTACGTGCGTGGAACCGTCCGGTGAGTTGACGCCGCTTGAGCTGGTGGAGTCCGCGGAAGACCGCTGGAGAGATGCCTGCCGGGTTCCGGCCTGCCGAGTGGCGGACTGTCCGGTGTCGACGTGCCTGGTGGTGGGCTGCCTGGTACCGACCTGGCGAGCGGCGACCTGCTTGGTACTGCGCTGCCTGGTACCGGGCCGCCTGGTGTCGACGTGCCTGGTGGCGGGCTGTCGGTGCGGGGTGGCAGGGGCCGTCATCGCGTGTTCGTGGCGCAGCCGGAGTCGGCCGGAGCGGTGGAACTGTCGGTGCTCGACGCGGGGTCGGCCGAGAGCGGGGAGTCCGGCGTGGCGGAGGTGTCCGTGAGGCCGTCGTGGCGGCAGGACGGTGACGAGCCGTGGGCCTCGGCGCGGATGCGCTGCTTCATCGTGGGTGGCAGTGCCTTGGCCAAGGACTCGGACCAGGGCGATGCCGCCGGCATCGTCAGCGACAGGGCGCCGCTGTTGCGGGCCGGCTGCGCCTGCGGTACCGCGGCGGCTGCGGTGGTCGTGATGAGTCCGAGCGTCGTGCAGAGGGCGAGCAGGGCGGTGACGAGGGCGGTCCACAGATTCATGACCCGGTTACCGGTCATCGTTCCTCACTTTCGGGTGGGTGGATTTGCGTACTTTCCTCATGATGTGTATGCGGCGCTCGAAGTGAGGGACCGACGCCCATGGATTGTCGTTCTTCTGATGAACACCACCCAGATGGGGGCAAGGAGCCTCAAAAGCTGTGAAGAGCGGATAAGGAAGGGCAAAGTGACTGCCCGTCGAGGTGTGATCACCCTCCGATCGGATCCGCTCGTTCCACATCTAATGCGGTGTTCCGCACGGCAGTTGAGGGTCCGACTCAGGTCACCGATCGGTCTCGGTCGGTGTGTATAGTCGGGCGCCAGAGGTCCCCTACGTCAAGGAAAGACGAGGTCGCGCGGTGAAGAAGCTTCTCCTGGTCGCACTGGCCGCCATCGGCGGGCTCCTCGTGTACCGCCAGATCCAGGCGGATCGCGCCGAGCAGGACCTGTGGACGGAGGCGACTGACTCCGTGCCCACGGGTTCTTGAGTACCGAGATCCGATTCTGAGCAGACCCCGGCCGCCTCGCGGTCGGGGTTTTGTGTTGCCGGGGCGGGGGTTTCGGACGCTCGTACGGATTGAGCGGATGGCGTGCGGCACGGCGGGGCAGGATGGGCCACGGTCCCGGTCCGGCCCGGTCCGGGGTACGACGAGGGGGGGCGCGTGATGGGGCGGCGTACGGCGTGGTGGCGGGCGGAGACGCGGTGGGGCCGTGGAGCCGTCGTGCGGGCGGCTGCCGGGTGTGCAGCGCTCACGGCGGTGCTGACGGCCGTCCTGGGCGGCTCGCCCGCGTCGGCGGCCGGGGCGCCCGGGGCGTACGCCTTCGACGACGACGCCCGGTCGGTCTCGGGTGCGACGAGCACCGCCGACGCCGAACCCCTCGCACCCGGCACCACGTACCGCAGCTCCCTCCCCGCCGCCGGTGAGCTGTACTACCGCCTCGAACTCGACGCCACGTCGAACGTGTACGTCTCCGTCACGGCCGTCCCTCCCCCCGGGACGACGGTCTCCGCGGGTGACGGCGTCAAGGTGACGGTCCAGGACGCCGACAGCCACACCTGTTCCCTCGACACCGTCAGCATCGGCGCCGGCCGCAGCGCCCGCCCCCTCACGGCGCTGGGGGAGCGCAACGCCCTGCGCGGCGGATCCCTGTGCAAGGAGGCCGGCACGTACTACGTGCTCGTCGAGCGGGTGCGGCGGGGGACGGAGACCGCACCGCCCTTCACGCAGGAGTGGGGCCTGGAAATCGCCCCCGTGTCGGAACCCCGCCTCGCGCGGGCCGGAGCGACCAGCGCGCCCGAGGTCTGGGACTCCGCCTCGCCCGCGCCCCCCGGCGGCGAGGCCGTGGGCCGAGAGGGCGGTGCCGGCTTCGCCGCGGCGACGTCCGTGGGGCAGGGCGTCTGGCGCGACGACCTGCGGCCCGGGCAGACGCTCTTCTACGAGGTGCCCGTGGACTGGGGGCAGCAACTGCACGCCACCGCCGAACTGGGCAGCGTGAACAGCGATGCCGGCTTCGTGCCCAGCGCGCTGACCCTGTCCCTCTACAACCCCGTACGCGGCCAGGTCGACGCCGACGGGGTCGGGTACGACGGCAGCCAGAAGTCGGCGGTGCTCAGACCGCTGCCGCCGATCGCGTACGCCAACCGCTTCGCCGTCTCCGACCACGTGAGCGGCATGCGGTTCGCCGGCAGGTACTACCTCGTCGTGCATCTCGCGGAACAGATGGCCGACGACTTCGGTGACGGACCCTTCGACCTGACCTTCCGTGTCGGCATCGAGCACACCGCCGAGGCCGGTCCCTCGTACACGGGACGGTCCGAGCCGCGGGACGTCTTCCAGGTCACGGCCCAGGAGCGGGATACGGCGGCGGCGCAGGAGAACGGGGAGGTGGCCGCAGAGGGTGGGGACGAGGTGATGAAGGTCGTCGCCGTGGGAGGTATCGGCGGGGGAACCGCGGTGCTGGTGGTGCTCGGGGTGTGGACGGGGCTGGGGCGCAGGCGGGGGCGGGCGCGGGCCTAGGCAGGGCCTCAGATTCGGGTCAGGGCCCAGAAACCCACCGCGTAACAGGCCAGCGCGAGCAGCAGGAGCGGAATCGCCACCTTGGCGGGCGGCCCGGCCCTGCGTGCGGAACGGGCGGCCCGGTGGCGCGGTTGCGTGGATGACTGCGCCGGAGGTGGAACCTGCGGGGCCTGCGCGGTGTATGAAGCAGTAGAGGGTTCATGAGCGCGCTGGTACAGGGCCGTTGTGGCGGCCTGCGGGGAGTGGTGGGGGGAGACGTGCGGAGGCGGGGGAACTCGGTGTGGCTGTGGCTGTGCTTGCGGCTGTGGTTGCGCGTGAGGAGGGTGCGGGGTGGCGGGCTGGTCCTGGGGGGACGAGGTGACGGTCGGCTGAGGGGGCGGCAGGTGGAAGCTGCCGGTGTCCGACATGGAGGGCGGCTTCGAGGGGTTGACGGGCGGCGCGTGAGGGGGAGTGGGAGATGCGGCGCCTTCGGCCCCTGCGGCGGGAGCCGGGGCCGGAGATATGTGACCCCCCGTGCCCATCCAAGATGCTTTGTCCGGAGGGGCGGGTGTGTGCCCTTCCTCTGGACGGGAGGGAACGCCGGCGGCACTCGGCTGGGAAGGTGTGCCCTTTCCGGACGGGAAGTGTGCCCCCGTTCCTGGCACGGACGGCACGTCGGTTCCCGGCCGAACGAACGGAGGGCCCTCCCCCGGCATGGACGGTATGCCCCCGCCCGCCGACCCGGCGGCCCTCTCCCGCTGCCCGGGAGCCTCCTGCGCCGGACGGGCAGCCTCGTGTCCCGGGCTGGGAGCGGCTGTCCCTGACCCGGCAGCCCCATCCACCGCCCCGACCCCGATCCCGCCGGTCCCGACCCCGGGTCCGTTCCCGGCCCTCTCGCCCTCCGAATAGACCCCTCCGGACGACCGGGGAGCCTCCTCCGCCGGTCGGCGTACGGTGCTCGCGCCCGTGTCCACACCAGGGGCCCGCTTGAGAGGGCCCGTGGGGGCGAACCCCGGTGGGAGGGGCCCGAGTTGGTCGAAGATCTCGATGATCTCGTCGTCGGGGCCGGGCTCGGGGAGGAGCTCGGCGGCCGAAGCGAGGGCCTTGCGCGCGCCCGTGGCCGTACGGAAGCGGGCGTGCGGGTCGGGCTGGAGCAGAGACGCCACGACCTGCCACAACGGATCGGGAATGCCCTGGGGAGCGCTGGGCGTGCCGTGCGCCGTGAAGTACTGGATGAGGGCCTTGGCGTCCGGCTTGGCGCCCTCCAGCAGATACAGGGCGGTGAGACCTACGGCGAACAGGTCCGCGGGGAAGTCCGGTTCCGCGCCCATCATCTGCTCGGGTGCGAGGTAACCCGGCGTTCCCACCACGAGGTTGGTCTCCGTCAGGCGCGCTTCGCCCAGCCGCATCGCTATGCCGAAGTCGGACAGGCGTAGCCGCGGACGGCCCGTGCCGGTGGCTTCCAGAAGCACGTTGGCGGGCTTGATGTCACGGTGGACGACGCCTTCCGCGTGCACCGCGGTGAGCCCGGATAGGAGCTGGTCGAGCAGGGTGCAGACGAAGGCGGGCGGCAGCGGACCGTAGTCGCCGATCAGGTGGACGAGCGATCCACCGGCGACCAGTTCCATGGTGAACAGGACTTTGTCGTCGTCGGCGGCCCAGCTGGCGGGCGCGAGCACATGGGGGTGGTCGATCCGCAGCGCCTGTTCCCGGACGAAGCGCAACAGGGCGTGTGCGTCGCTCTGTTGCAGGACCTTGGCGGCGACGTACCGGCGACGGCGGTGGTCCCAGGCGCGCCAGACGGCGCCCACTCCTCCGCGTCCGATCGGGTCGGCCAGTTCGTACCGGCCGGCGAAGACCTCACCCATGGCAGTGCGTCGCTCCTCCCCCTTCGGGCCCTTGCGGGTTACCCCCGTGCTCTCCCTGCTTCCCCCGTGATGAGTGATACGACCCCTCTCACGCCCTCGACGGTGTGGGACACACCCCCGCGTGTCCCCCCGGCGAGAACGCGACCCCCTCGCGTCCTCCTCGGCCGTCGGCCCGGCTGCCGAACCCCCTTCGGTGCCGGGCCGCGGTGTCAGCTCTGGTGGGACTGGTAGTGCGTGACCGCGTCGGAGGTACGGCCGGCGCCGTACACCCGGAGGAACTCTGCCAGTTCCGGGTGGGTCGGGGCGAGGGTGTCGGCAGCCTCGATGATGTCTCCCGCGGCCGCCACCGAGCGCAGCAGCGACTGGATCTCGCGGACCACCCGCTTGACCGTGGGCGCCCCCGAACTGCTGGTCGTGTGTGTGGTGTTGCTGAGCACCGAACCCCCCTGCGACTTCTTGATCTCGTCCATCCGGTCGGTCGCCTCGGCCGCGCTGACGCTGCCGTCCGCGACCTGCCCCGCCAGATCCTGGAGCAGTTGCACCCGCTGGACCACGGCGGGATTGCCGATCTTCGCCCGCTGACCGCTCATCAGCTGCGACAACATCGGTGCGGACAGTCCGAGAACCCCCGCGAGACGAGCCTGGTTGAGACCAAGATCGTCGATGAGCTTACGGAAGAGCGCCCCCAGCGGCTCCCCATACCAGTTCCGCTGCAGTTCCCGCGCTCTTGCGGTGGCTTCCTGCTGTGCGGCGTCCATTGCGTCTCCCCATCGCTTTCCCCAAAAACGGTGGTTCGCTGTCGCGAACCACGCCGAGCATCTTACGGAGAGTGGTCTTCCACGGGGACCCCCCATCTTTTTGCGAGATACCGGGGGTGACCCGGTACTCTGGTCTCCGTCGCCTCCCGGGATGTGGTCCCTCCGGGCAGTCGACCATCCTCCGGGGCCTTAGCTCAGTTGGTAGAGCGCTGTCTTTGCATGGCAGATGTCAGGGGTTCGACTCCCCTAGGCTCCACATAAAAAACGCCCTCTGAACTGCGGAAACGCAGTTCAGAGGGCGTTCTTGCGCACCGGGCCCCGGTGGGCCGTGTTTCACGTGAAACCGTGCGCCGCCGGGCTGTAGAAGCCTTGCTCAGCCGCGGTCGTCGCGGTGTGCCGCTTCCTCCTCGGCCTGCTTGGCCTGCACCTCCGGGTCGAGCACGGCCTGGTCGCTGCCGTCGACCGACGCCAGATGGCTCGGCTCCGGTACTTCGGTCGCGGCCGGCGGCTCGACCAGCCAGTCCGGGTTGGCCTGCTTGTCCCACCACTTCCAGGCGGCGAAAGCGCCACCCGCGACGAGACCCGCCACCGCCAGTGCCTTGGCGAGCCGACCGGCCCGGGCCCGCCGCTCGTGCTTGCGGACCAGCTTCCGGATCTCCTTGGGCGAGACCTGACCCCGCAGTGCCGCCAGAGCGGCGGTGCTGCGAGCGGTGGCCTCGTCACGGACGGGGCCCGTCGCGGCCACCGCCTGCTCGATCCTCGGCCGGGAGTAGTCGGCGGCCTGCTTGGCGGCCTTGCGGGTACGGACCGCCGCCTGGTGGGCGGCGTGGTCGACCTTCGGCGGGACATGGGCGAGAGCCTGTGAGCGGGCCAGTTCCAGACGCGGCGCGAGATGGGCGTCGTACTGGACGCGAGCCTGTTCGGCGGCCTGCGACACCTTCGGCGCGAGCCGTACGCGTGCCTCGTGCGCATAGTGCGCGGTCCTGTCCTTGGCGGTGTCGGCGTAGGGCGCCACCACTTCCGCGGCGTGCAGCACGCTGTCCTTCGCCGAGCCGGTCGCGGAGCGCACGCTGTCGATGCGGGTCACGGGTTCCTCCTCCTCGGTGGCGTACGGTATTTCGACTTTCCACCCTTTTACGGATCATGCCTCTCGGGGAGCCCCGGAGCATGTGAGGGCGGGCATCCGGGTCACCGATCACGTGCAATAGCGGATGAATGATGAATACGGGGCAACAGGAGCTTGTCGTCGACAATGCCACGGATCGCTGCGCTGTGCCCCTGCCCTGGAACCACTAGGCCGGATTTCTGCGAGGGAAACGCCCGAACACCCGGCGCACGGACGGGTGCCGGGCGACGCACGGCACGAACCGTGCAAGGATCGGAAGGGCACAGAAGGACAACGGAAGGCAGATCGTGGCCGAGCAGCTTTACGCCACCCTGAAGACGAACCACGGGGACATCGAAGTCCGGCTCCTGCCGAACCACGCTCCCAAGACGGTCCGTAACTTCGTCGAGCTCGCCCAGGGCGAGCGCGAGTGGACGCACCCCGCCACCGGCGAGAAGTCCACCAAGAAGCTCTACGACGGCACGGTCTTCCACCGCGTCATCAGCGGTTTCATGATCCAGGGCGGCGACCCGCTGGGCACCGGCATCGGTGGCCCGGGTTACGAGTTCGAGGACGAGTTCCACCCGGACCTCGGCTTCAACAAGCCCTACCTGCTGGCCATGGCCAACGCCGGCCCGGGCACCAACGGCTCGCAGTTCTTCGTCACCGTCTCCCCGACGGCGTGGCTGAACCGCAAGCACACCATCTTCGGCGAGGTCACCGAACCGGCCAGCCAGAAGGTCGTGGACGTCATCGCGGCCGTCCCGACCACCCGGCCCAACGACCGTCCCGTCAAGGACGTCGTCATCGAGTCGGTCGTGATCGAGACCCGCGAGAGCTGACCTCTCCGCGATCCGCGCGGCCGACAGCCTCTCCGGCCTGCGCGAAGGGAACCAATCGCCCCGTTCATCCGTAAGGATGGACGGGGCGGGTGCGTGTGCGTACAACGACTTAGGGGACTGTCATGGACCAGGCGGCGAGCAGTTCGCAGGATGCCCAGAGCCTGCCCGGCTGTTACCGGCACCCGGACCGCGAGACCGGTATCCGCTGCGTCCGCTGCGACAAGCCGATCTGCCCGGAGTGCATGGTCAGCGCCTCCGTCGGCTTCCAGTGCCCCGACTGCGTCCGCGGCGGCTCCGGCACCGGTCACAGCCCCACCGCCGCCCAGCCCCGGACCATCGCCGGCGGCACCATCGCGGCCGACCCCCGGCTGCTCACCAAGATCCTCGTCGGGATCAACCTCGCGGTGTTCATCGCGGTGCGGGCCCGGCCCTCCCTGCTGAACGACCTGGTCCTGCTCGGCGCCTGGCCGCCCGCCCCGTTCGCGCCCACCCAGGGCGTCGCCGGCGGCGAGTACTACCGACTGGTCACCTCGATGTTCACGCATCAGGAGATCTGGCACATCGCCTTCAACATGCTCAGCCTCTGGTGGCTCGGCGGCCCGCTCGAAGCGGCCCTCGGCCGAGCCCGCTACCTCACGGTCTACATGGTGTCGGGCCTCGCAGGCAGCGCCCTCGCCTACCTGCTCACCTCCCCGAGCACCGCCACCCTCGGTGCCTCCGGCGCGATCTTCGGTCTCTTCGGCGCCACCGCGGTCCTGATGCGTCGCCTGAACTACGACCTGCGCCCGATCATCGCCCTGCTGGTGATCAACCTCATCTTCACCTTCAACCCGGGCTTCAACATCTCCTGGCAGGCCCACATCGGCGGTCTCGTCGCCGGTGTCGTCACGGGCTACGCCATGGTCCACGCCCCGCGCGAGCGGCGCGCACTGGTGCAGTACGGCACCAGCGCACTGGTCCTGGCCGTGATCGTGGTCATGACGCTGCTGAGGACCGCGCAGCTCACCTGACCCCCGCGTTCTCCCAGCTGAGCGGGTGTTGTCCACAGCGCGTGGCCACTCCTGTGCATACCGTGCGGGAACAGGTGTGCCCCCTGTCGCTGACCTGTGTTTCCGCAGGTCAGGCAGGGGGCGAACAGGTTTTCGGTTGCCGGTGTGTCAGTCGTACCAGCGTCAACACCCGATGGGTTATCCACAGATCGTCGTCTTTTCCCCAGCGGGCTGTGGAAATTTCCGCCAGGCTGTGGATAACTCAGCGGATACCCCTGGGCAGAGCTACTTCCGTGGAGCTACTTCCACTGGGTGGAGACACCGAATCCGGCGGCGATGAAGCCGAAGCCCACCACGATGTTCCAGTTGTTCAGGGAGTCGATCGGCAGGGAACCGTCCGTCACATAGAAGACGACGATCCAAGCCAGGCCGATGAGGAACATGGCCAGCATCACGGGTGCGACCCAGGAGCGGCTGGTCAGTTTGATGGCGGTCGCCTGCTTCGCCGGGGGCGGCGTGTAGTCGGCCTTCTTGCGGATACGTGACTTCGGCACGAGGGTCTCTCCTGTCGATGCGCTGCGTGGCCGCGCAGGGAACTGGGGCGGGCTCCGGGGCAGCGTACAAGGGGACACTTAGTGCTCCCCCGGGCGTCCGTTAGCGTAGTGCTTCCGCGGCGCCGAAGGAGATAAGGGTACGTTGAGCAATTCTGCCGACTTCCCCGGGACGGGATCCAGCCCTGCCGGCCGGCGGCGTTTCCGGCCCGTGCGGATCCTCACGGCGGGCGTCTTCGCCCTCGCGGGACTCATCTTCTTCACCAGTTTCGACACAGCCAAGGGCACCAACATCCGGACGGACGCGTCCCTGCTGAAGCTGTCGGACCTCATCCACGAGCGCAGCCACAAGAACGGCCAGCTGGACGAGTCCAACGGTGTCCTGCGTCGCGACATCGAGTCGCTCGCCGAGCGCGACGACGGCAGCACTCAGGCCGAGGACGACAAGCTCGCGGCTCTGGAGAAGAACGCGGGCACGCAGAAGCTCTCCGGCGAGGCGGTCTCCGTCACCCTCAACGACGCCCCGCCGGGCGCGACGGCCAAGCTCCCCGGCTATCCCGAGCCGCAGCCCGACTACCTGGTCATCCACCAGCAGGACCTCCAGGCGGTGGTGAACGCCCTGTGGCAGGGCGGTGCCAAGGGGATCAAGGTCATGGACCAGCGGCTGATCTCGACCAGTGCCGTGCGCTGCGTCGGCAACACCCTGATCCTTCAGGGCCGCGTCTACTCACCGCCGTACAAGATCACGGCGATCGGTGAGCCGGACGCGTTGCAGAAGGCGCTCGCGGCGAGTCCGGCGATCCAGAACTACATGGTGTACGTCAACGTCTACGGGCTCGGCTGGAAAGTCGAGGAGGACGGGGCGGTGACTCTGCCCGGCTACTCGGGCACAGTGGATCTGCAGTACGCGAAGCCCGTGGAGTGAGTCCCGGGTAGGCCCCTGGGGAGCTGCCGGTGCGCGTAGTCGTCAGGACCGTCAGCGAGCTGTGCATCACCGCCGGCGCCCTGATCATGCTGTTCGTCGTCTATGTGCTGTTCTGGACCGGTGTGAAGGCCGACCATGTGATGGACGACCAGATCGACCGGTTGCAGAACCAGTGGTCGCAGGAGCCGGTACGGCCCACGACGAGCGCGAGTCCGGGCGCCCCGGAGAGTCCGCCCGAGCCGGCGGCGTACCGGGCGGGGAAGCCCTTCGCGATCATGTACATCCCGCGGCTTGGTTTCACGTGGAACAAGCCGGTGCTGGAGAACACCGCCACCGACACGCTGAAGAAGGGCCTCGGCCACTACGCGCGGTCCGCGCCGCTCGGGCAGCGGGGGAACTTCGCGGTGGCCGGTCATCGGCGCACGTACGGGGATCCCTTCAAGGACTTTCCGAAGCTGCGCCGGGGCGATGCGGTGGTGCTGACGGACGGGACGACCTGGTTCACGTATCGGATCGACAAAGGCCCCTACAAAACAGTGCCCTCGGACGTCGAGGTGATCGACCCTGTGCCACGTAAGTCGGGGTATACGCGTCCGGGCCGCTACCTCACGCTGACCACGTGCGATCCGGAGTGGGGGCACAGCCACCGGCTGATCGTCTGGGCGCACCTGGACTCCACACAGCCTGTGGAGGCTGGGAAACCAACGGCGCTGCGCCGTTAGTCTGGTGCGGTACGGCGTGAGACCGGTGCCGTGGTACGACGGAAGGGACGGCATGTACGGCTGGATCTGGCGGCATCTGCCGGGGAACGCGTGGGTGAGGGCGGCTGTCTCACTCGTGCTGGTCGTTGCTGTGGTCTACGTCCTGTTCCAGTACGTCTTTCCGTGGGCCGAACCGCTGCTGCCCTTCAACGATGTGACGGTGGACAACCAGTGAGCGCACGGATTCTCGTCGTCGACAACTACGACAGCTTCGTCTTCAACCTGGTCCAGTACCTGTACCAGCTGGGCGCCGAGTGCGAGGTGCTGCGCAACGACGAGGTGTCGACGGCGCACGCCCAGGACGGCTTCGACGGCGTGCTCCTGTCGCCGGGTCCGGGGACGCCCGAGGAGGCCGGGGTCTGCATCGAGATGGTGCGCCACTGTGCCGCGACGGGCGTGCCCGTCTTCGGGGTGTGCCTGGGCATGCAGTCGATGCAGGTGGCGTACGGCGGGGTGGTGGACCGCGCGCCCGAGCTGCTGCACGGCAAGACCTCGCTGGTCGAGCACGGGGGCCGGGGCGTCTTCGCGGGCCTGCCCAGCCCCTTCACGGCCACCCGGTACCACTCGCTGGCCGCGGAGCCGGCCACGGTGCCGGCCGAGCTGGAGGTCACCGCCCGTACCCGTGACGGCATCGTCATGGGGCTGCGGCACCGGGAGCTGCCCGTCGAGGGCGTGCAGTTCCACCCCGAGTCGGTGCTGACGGAACACGGGCACCGGATGCTGGCCAACTGGCTGGTGGAGTGCGGGTACCAGGGCGCGGTGGCGAGGTCGGCGGGGCTCGCCCCGGTGGTGGGCAGGGCCTCGGCGTGACCGCCCTGCGCCCCGAGCGCAAGGACTCGTACGGCGGGGCGCCGTACGAGTCGTACGACTCGGTGCCGTACGAACAGCCCGCCGGCCGCGGGGTGCCGTACGAACAGTCCGCCGGTCGTGAGGTTCCGTACGAGCTGCCGATCGACGACGAGACGGTGGCGCTGCGGATACCCCCGCCGCCGCCCCGTCCGATGGGCGGCGAGTCCATATCCGCCCCTGGGGGCCCCTCTGCCTCGTCAGCCACGGGAACCACCACGGGTGGCCGTGCGGCCCGTAGAAAGGCCGCCAAGGGCCGTCACGGGCGTCATGGGGGCGCTCCGGAGACGGCGGAGACGTCGGCGGAGGCATCGGCGGACTCCTCCGACACGGGTCGGCCGCTCTCCCGGATGGAGGCGCGACGGCAGGAGCGGGCGCGCAAGCCCGGGGCGGCGGTCGTCGCCAGCCGGGCCGTCGGTGAGGTGTTCATCACCACCGGCGTGCTGATGCTGCTGTTCGTGACCTACCAGTTGTGGTGGACGAACGTCCGGGCGCACGCGCAGGCGGACAGGGAGGCGAGCAGCCTCCAGGACGGCTGGGCGAGCGGCAAGGGCAACCCGGGGACGTTCTCGCCGGGCCAGGGCTTCGCCCTGCTGCACATCCCGAAGCTGGACGTGGTGGTGCCGATCGCGGAGGGCGTCAGCAACAAGAAGGTGCTGGACCGGGGCATGGTCGGCCACTACGCCGAGGGTGCGCTGAAGACGGCGATGCCCGACGCGAAGAGCGGCAACTTCGGCCTGGCGGGGCATCGCAACACCCACGGCGAGCCGTTCCGGTACATCAACAAGTTGAAGCCGGGCGACGCGATCGTCGTGGAGACGCAGGACAAGTACTTCGTCTACAAGATGGCGTCGATCCTGCCCGTGACGTCGCCGAGCAACACGAGTGTGCTGGAGCCCGTGCCGCCGGGGTCGGGGTTCACGAAGACCGGGCGCTACATCACGCTGACCACATGCACCCCGGAGTTCACCAGCAAGTACCGGATGATCGTCTGGGGCAAGATGGTCGAGGAACGGTCGCGCAGCAAGGGCAAGCCGGATGCGCTCGTCGAGTAAGGGCAGATGACAAGTGGCAGCGACCACCGACGGCACGGCAGAGCAGACCGACGCCACCGGATCCGCGCCCGCACCGCGTCGCCGCGGACCGGGGCCGATCGCCGTGGCGGTCAGTGTCTTCGGCGAACTCCTCATCACGGCGGGCCTGGTCCTCGGCCTGTTCGTCGTCTACTCGCTGTGGTGGACGAACGTCCTCGCCGACCGCAAGGCCGACCAGCAGGGCGACAAGGTCCGTGACCACTGGGCCCAGGAGAACACCGGTCCCGGCGCGCTGAACACGGGGGACGGCATCGGCTTCCTCCATGTGCCCGCGATGCGGAACGGCGAGGTCCTGGTCGAGAAGGGCACGGAGGCGAAGGAGCTGAACGACGGTGTCGCCGGCTACTACACCGACCCCGTCAAGGCCACGCTCCCGACCAGCGGCAAGAAGGGCAACTTCGCCCTCGCCGCCCACCGTGACGGTCACGGAGCGAAGTTCCACAACATCGACAAGCTCAAGTCGGGCGACCCGATCGTCTTCGAGACGAAGGACAAGTGGTACGTCTACAAGGTCTACGCCGTCCTCGCCGAGACCTCGAAGTACAACGTCGAGGTCCTCTCGTCGGTCCCCAAGGAGTCCGGCAAGAAGAAGGCCGGCCACTACATCACCCTGACGACGTGCACGCCGGTGTTCACGAGCCGGTACCGGTACGTGGTGTGGGGTGAGCTGGTGCGGGTGGACGACGTGAACAGCGAGCGGACGCCGCCGAAGGAACTGAACTGACAGACCTCTTTTGAGAGGGTCTGTCGCCTGGCATGGTGGAGGCCCGAAGCCGCAACTTTCTCTTGCGGCTTCGGGCCTCTGTGTGTCACGCCGTGTCACTCCAGGATCTTCAGTGGTTCCCCGGTGCTCCATTCCTCCAGCACTCCACGGTGTACCGCGGTGATTCCGGCCTCGGCGGCGATGCTCAGGGCTTCTGGGGTGAAGGGGCACGTGGCCACGTACAGGGCCACTTCCGCGCGGTACAGAACCTTGGCCGACCCGATGAACTTCTGGACGTCGGGGCTGGTGATGTTGAGGTAGGGCGCGTACCTCTTGCACTGGACGACGAGGCGTCGCCCGTCGGCCGTGAGCCCGATGACGTCGACGCCCCGGTCTCCGTGACCGCCCTGTACGACGACGTTCGTACAGCCGTCCCGGAGCAGCAGTTTGGCGATGTGGTGCTCGAACGTGCGGCCGTTCATGGCGTCCATGGATGCCATGACTCCGATGGCGGGCCGGTCGTCTCGGGTCCCTTCGAGCCTCTGCAGCCGTGAGTGGTGCTGGTGGAGCCGTCGTTCGATGCGCTGGACTCCCGCCCGCAGGGCGATCAGTTCTCTGCGGTGTTCTCCCGACGTTTCGATCAGGGCGTTGAACATCGGGACTACGGTCCTGCCGAGGATGTGGGTGATGCGCTGGTCGATGCGGGCGTCGAGGGAGACCTCGGTTGCCGGGCCAGGGTTTTCCACGGGCTGAGTGCGCGCCAGGTACTCCATGTCGAGCAGGTAGGTGCGTACCTGACGGGCGACTTCACTGTCGCGGAGGAGCATGGCGATGTTGAGGATGGCTCGACGGGAGTGGATGGTGAGACTGCGGCGGGCTTGTGGATGACTGCCGAGCGAGAGTGACATGGTGTCACTCTCGAACTTTCGCAGGTCAGCGCCCCGCAGCACCGTCATGCCGTTGGCTTCCAGTTCTGCTCGGTGGCGCTTGGCGAGCTGCCGGATGACGTCGGCGGTGACCTCGAAGTACGCCGCCACCATCGCCGTGGTCACATGCATCCCGTCCGGCAGCAAGGACAGTGCCTTGACCCTGTCGAGTACGTCCGTGCGTTCCAGGACGCTGTCGCGCAGGGTCTTCGATTCCAGCAGTGCTGCTTCGGCGATCATGTTCTGCCCTTCTGTCGGCGGTGTGACCGCGTGGCCAGGGCAGCGCTCTGAGACACCCCACCCCATGTGGTCAACGAGCCGCCACATATGAAGACACGATCGACGTACGTACGTTTATGCGGCGAAGCGGGTGACGTGTTCGGCGAGGTGATGCGAGCCGGCAGTGGTGTGTGGCGTGGGTGCGTCGGCCGTGGACGCGGCAGGGCCCCGGCACTCTGATGCGAGTGCCGGGGCCCTGACGGTGAGGCGAGGTCAGTCCTCGGTGCGGGCCGCCGTTCCGGAGACGCCGCCGAAGAAGCCTCCGTTGTCGTTGTCGCCGTTGCCGCCGTTACCGTTGCCGTTGCCGTTCTGGATGGCGACCAGGTTGACCGCTGTTCCCCGATCGACCTGGGAGTTGGCCTGCGGGTCCTGGGTCAGGACCACGGCGTTGTCGTCCTGGGAACCCTGGATGGAGCCCACGGTCAGCCCCGCGTTCTGGATGGCCTGCTTGGCGTCCTTGAGGGACAGCTGGGTCAGGGTCGGCACCGTGACCTTCTGGTTCTCCGCCTGCTTGCCGACGCTGATCTGGACCGTGGAGTTCTTGTCCGCCTGCTGACCGGCGTTGGGCGTGGTCGAGATGACCTTGCCCACCTGGTTCTGGTCCTGGGTCTCGACCTCGGTGCAGTTGCCGACCAGGTTGTTGGCCGTCATCTGGGCCTTGGCCTCGTCGCAGGACTTGCCGAGGACGTCCGGGACGGTGGCCTTCTCCTCGGCCTTGGCGATGGTGAGGGTGATCGTGGAGCCCTTCTCCACTTCCTTGCCCTTGACCGGGTCCTGGTCCAGGACGGAGTCCGGTTCGTCCGAGGACTCCCGGGTCTCGGTCTTGACCTCGAACTTGTAGTCGTCGCCTTCGAGCTTGTCCTTCGCCTCGTCGACGTCCAGCCCGATCACGCTGGGGACGGTGACCTTCGGGGCGCCGGTCGAGACGACCAGGTTGACCGTGGAGTCCTTGTTGACCGAGGTCTTGGCGACGGGGTCCTGGTCGCAGATCTTGCCCTTGGGCTGCTCTTCGCAGGCCTTCTGGGTGACCGTGCCCACCTTGAGGCCGGTGTTGGTCAACTGCGACTTCGCGACGGCCTCGGTCTGGCCGACGATGTTGGGCACGTCGACCGTGTCGTTGCTCACCCCGTCGCCGTCGAAGATCCACATGCCGATGAGGATCGCGCCGATGAGCACCAGGGCACCGGCCACGACCAGCAGGATCGTCGAGGTGTTCGACTTCTTCTGGCGGCGCCGGTCGGGGCGGTCGTCGTAGCCGTAGCCGCCGTCGTCCGGGTTCATCGGCGGCAGCATGGTCGTGGCGCCCGCGTCGGCGCGCAGGGCCGTCGTCGGCTGGTCGTCGGGGTAGCCGCCGTAGCCGACCGAGCCCATGGCCGAGGTGGCCGCGACCGGCTGGCCGTCGAGGCAGGCCTCGATGTCCAGGCGCATCTCGTCGGCGGACTGGTAGCGGTAGTTCGGGTCCTTGACCAGTGCCTTCAGGACGATCGCGTCCATCTCGGGCGTGAGCTCGGGGTCGAAGACGGACGGAGCCTGCGGCTCCTCCCGTACGTGCTGGTACGCGACCGCCACCGGGGAGTCGCCCACGAAGGGCGGCCGGACCGTCAGGAGTTCGTAGAGCAGACAGCCCGTGGAGTAGAGGTCGGAGCGCGCGTCGACCTGTTCGCCCTTGGCCTGCTCCGGGGAGAGGTACTGGGCGGTGCCGATGACCGCGGAGGTCTGGGTCATCGTCATGCCGGAGTCGCCCATGGCGCGGGCGATGCCGAAGTCCATGACTTTGACCTGGCCGTTGCGCGTCAGCATGATGTTCGCCGGCTTGATGTCACGGTGGACGATGCCGGCCCGGTGCGAGTACTCCAGGGCCTGGAGGATGCCGATGGTCATCTCCAGCGTGCGCTCCGGCAGCAGTCTGCGACCGCTGTGGAGGAGCTCACGGAGGGTGGAGCCGTCGACGTACTCCATGACGATGTACGGGATCGAGACCCCGTCGATGTAGTCCTCGCCCGTGTCGTAGACCGCGACGATCGCGGGATGGTTGAGCGAGGCGGCCGACTGGGCCTCCCGGCGGAACCGGGCCTGGAAGGACGGATCGCGCGCGAGATCCACACGCAGCGTCTTCACCGCCACGGTGCGGCCGAGCCGGGTGTCATGGGCGAGGTGTACCTCCGCCATGCCACCACGGCCGAGCACGTGGCCCAGCTCGTACCGGCCGCCGAGGCGACGCGGCTCTTCCATAGCTTCCTACCAGCCCTCTCCGTCGGTCCCGACCGGCACGGCTCGTGCGGTCGGTGGCTGCCGTCCGGGCCTACCGTACCCGGATGGCTTGGTGTGACCTGGCCAAGCCCGTCACCCGATACAGGACCGGTATCGCAACGTGCACCGATGTGAGGGGGACGTGATCGGGGTCACTTCTTGCTGTTGATGACCGCCTCCATCACGCTCTTCGCGATGGGCGCCGCGAGGCCACCGCCGGAGATGTCGTCACGGACGGCACTGTCGTCCTCGACGACCACGGCTACGGCGACCGGCGAGCTGCCGTCGGCGAGCTTGGCGTACGAGAGGAACCAGGCGTACGGCTTCTCGCTGTTGTCGACGCCGTGCTGGGCGGTACCGGTCTTGCCGCCCACGGTGACGCCGTCGATCTGCGCGTTCGTGCCGGTACCGTCCTTGACGACCGTCTCCATCATCGACTGCAGGATCTGGGCGTTGTCCGAGGACAGCGGCTGGCTCAGCTTCTCCGGGTCGGTCTGCTCGATGGTGTCGAGGCTCGACGTCTGGAGCTTGTCGACCATGTACGGCTTCATCAGGGTGCCGTCGTTGGCGACCGCGGAGGCGACCATGGCCATCTGCAGCGGGGTCGCGGCGGTGTTGAACTGGCCGATGGAGGAGAGCGCGGTCTGCGACTGGTTCATGTCGTCGGAGAAGACCGACGCGTTCGAGCGGACCGGCGTGAACTGCTCGGCGCCGAAGCCGAACTTCTTGGCCTCGGCGAGCATCTTGTCGTTGCCGAGGTCGGAGCCGATCTTGCCGAAGACGGTGTTGCACGAATACCGGAGGGCGACCCGCAGGGTGGCGTTCTTGCAGGGGATGTTGCCCTCGTTGGGCAGCTCGGTCGTGGTGCCGGGCATGGTCCACGGAAGCGGCGTCTTGGTGGGCGAGTCCGCGTCCGTGTACAGCCCGTCCTCCAGCGCGGCGGCCGCGGTGACCACCTTGAAGGTGGAGCCCGGCGGGTACGTCTCGCGCAGCGCCCGGTTGAGCATCGGGTCGTTGGGGTTGTTCTTCTTGAGGAGCTTGTTCCAGGCGTCCCCGTCGTTGGAGCCCGCGATCGTCGAGGGGTCGTACGACGGGTAGGAGGCCAGGGCCAGGATCGCGCCGGTGGACGGGTCGATGGCGGCGACGGCGCCCTTGCCGCGCCCCTTCAGACCGTCGTAGGCGGCCTTCTGGGCGGCGGAGTTGAGGGTGGTGACGACGTTGCCGCCCTGCTTCTTCTTGCCCGTGATCATGTCCAGGGTGTTGCGGAAGAAGAGCTGGTCGTCGGTGCCGGTGAGGATGCCGTCCTCAAGGTTCTCGACCTGGCTGGTGCCGTAGGCCTGCGAGGCGTAGCCGGTGACGGGCGCCCACATGGCGCCGTCCTTGTACGTGCGGACGTACTCGAAGTCACCGCTGGAGACCTTCTTGGAGCCGGTGATCTCCTTGCCGTCCACGATGATGTCGCCGCGCGGGGTGGCGTACCGCTCGATGGCGACGCGTCGGTTGGCGGTGTCGGTCCGCAGCTCGTCGGCCTTGACGTACTGGAGCCAGTTGTCGCGGATGAGCAGGGTGAGGACGAGGAGTCCGCAGAAGAGCGCGATCCGGCGCAGGGGCTTGTTCACGGGCGGACCACCTGGGTCATCTCGGCGTCGGGGTTGGGAGCGGGGGCGGGCGCCGGGCGGCGCGCGGTGTCGCTGATTCTCAACAGGATGCCGATGAGGGCCCAGTTGGCGATGACGGCGGAACCACCGGAGGCCAGGAACGGCATCGTCATACCGGTCAGCGGGATCAGGCCCATCACACCGCCGGCGACCACGAAGACCTGGAGCGCGAAGGCGCCGGACAGACCGACGGCGAGGAGCTTGCCGAAGGGGTCGCGGGCGGCGAGGGCGGTGCGCACACCGCGCTCGACGATCAGCGCGTAGAGCACGAGGATCGCCATGATGCCGGCGAGGCCCAGTTCCTCGCCGAAGGTGGCGAGGATGAAGTCGGAGTTGGCGGCGAACCGGATGAGGTCGGAGTGGCCCTGGCCGAGGCCGGTGCCGAGGGTGCCGCCGGAGCCGAAGGCCCACAGGGCCTGCATGGCCTGCTCGGAGTGGCCGGCGGAACCGGCCCGGGAGAGCGAGTACTCCTTCATCGGGTCGAGCCAGGCTTGGACGCGCTGCTGGACGTGCGGTTCGAAGCTGGCCACGCCGACCGCGCCGGCGCCGGACATCAGCAGACCGAAGACGATCCAGCTGGTCCGCTCGGTGGCGACGTACAGCATGATGACGAACATTCCGAAGAACAGCAGCGAGGTGCCCAGGTCGGTCTCGAAGACCAGGATCAGGATCGAGATGAACCAGACGACCAGGATCGGGCCGAGGTCGCGGCCTCGCGGCAGGTACAGGCCCATGAAGCGGCGGCTGGCCAGGGCGAGCGCGTCACGCTTCACCATCAGGTAGCCGGCGAAGAAGATCGCCAGGACGATCTTCGCGAACTCACCGGGCTGGATGGAGAATCCGGCGACCGAGATCCAGATCTTGGCGCCGTAGATCGAGGTGCCCAGGCCCGGGACGAGCGGCAGCAGCAGCAGGATGATCGCGCCGACCATGGAGATGTACGTGTAGCGCTGCAGGACGCGGTGGTCCTTGAGGAAGATCAGCACGACGATGAAGAGCGCGATGCCCATGGCCGTGTACAGCAGCTGGCGGGAGGCCGCGTTGCCCGCCTGGTTGATCGACTGGAGCAGCTTGGACTGGTCAAGGCGCCAGATGACGACCAGCCCGAGTCCGTTGAGCAGTGTGGCGAGCGGCAGCATCAACGGGTCGGCGTACGGCGCGAACTTGCGGACGACGAGATGGCCGATGCCGGCGAGGAGGCCGAGGCCCAGACCGTAGCTGAGCAGTCCGGCCGGTACCTGGTCGTCGATCGCCAGGCCCACGTTGGCGTAGGCGAACACGGGGATCACCACGGCGAACACCAGGAGCGCGAGCTCGGTGTTGCGTCGGCTCGGGGTGCCGATGGCGCCGATGGTGGACGTGTGGTGCGTCGGTGAGTTGGGAGTGCTGCTCATCGTGTGACAGGGCCTCTCACGGCTCGGCTACTGCTTGTCGCACTGCGAGACGACCTTCTGCTCCTGGTCGGAGAGGCTGGGGCCGGGGGTGGGCGTGGGCGCAGTCGGGGACGGGGTGGCCGTCGACGCCGATGGGTTCGGGGTCGGTGTGGCCTTGGACGAGAGAGAGGCGGGTGTGGTTCCCGTGGTGCCGCCTGCCTCGCCCTCACCGGTCTTGGCGTTGTTCTCGGCCTCGGCCTTCTCGCGCGCGACTTCCTTCTCGCACGCGGAGGCCTGGACCGCGAGGGCGTCGATCTTCGTCTGGGCGTCCTTGAGGCCGCCCTCGGTGATCGTCGCCTTGACCTGCTTCTGCATGTACGTCGGCAGGTACTTGAGTTCGATCTCGGGGTGGTCCTTGTGCACCTTGGACAGCGAGACCCAGGCGAGGTCCTGGCTGATGCCCTGGTACAGAGCCACGTGTTCGCCGTTGGCGCCGACGTAGTACTGCGTCTGCGTCCAGCGCCAGCCGCCGTAGAGGCCGCCGCCGACGACGGCCAGCGTGAGCGCGATGTAGAAGGATCTCTTGAGCCACCGGCGGCCCTTGCGGGGCTTGACGAAGTCCTCGTCGTCGTAGTCGCCGAAGCCGGTCGCGGAGATGTAGCCCGTGGTGTCGCCGGAGCCGGGCGGGCCGAACTCGCCGCCGCCCTGCTGTCCCGGCACCTGGCGGCCGAGCCCGGAGGCGCGGCCGGCGGGGGTCTGCATGATGTTGTTGTCGTGCAGCTGGAGCTGGTTCTCGGCGACCGCGCCGACCACGACGGGGGTGTCGGACAGCTGCCCGGCGAGGGTGTCCCCGGTGTCGAGGTCGAGGACGTCGGCGACGATGACCGTGATGTTGTCGGGGCCGCCGCCGCGCAGCGCGAGCTGGATCAGCTCCTGCACGGTCTCCTGGGGGCCCTGGTAGCTGGCGAGGGTGTCTTCCAGCGTCTGGTGGGAGACGACGCCGGACAGGCCGTCGGAGCAGATCAGGTAGCGGTCGCCGGCGCGGACCTCCCGGATGGAGAGGTCGGGCTCGACGTGCTCGCCACTGCCCAGCGCGCGCATCAGCAGGGAGCGCTGCGGGTGGGTGGTGGCCTCTTCCTCGGTGATCCGGCCCTCGTCGACGAGCCGCTGCACCCAGGTGTGGTCCTGCGTGATCTGGGTGAGGACGCCGTCGCGGAGCAGGTAGGCGCGCGAGTCGCCGACATGCACGAGGCCCAGGCGCTGGCCGGTCCACAGCAGGGCGGTGAGCGTGGTGCCCATGCCCTCCAGCTGCGGGTCCTCCTCGACCATCGCGCGCAGTTGGTCGTTGGCACGCTGTACGGCCGTGCCGAGCGAGGTGAGGATGTCGGAGCCGGGCACGTCGTCGTCGAGCGCGACGATGGTGGAGATGGCCTCGGAGGAGGCGACCTCACCGGCCGCCGCGCCACCCATGCCGTCGGCGATGGCGAGCAGCCGCGGACCGGCGTACCCGGAGTCCTCGTTGCCCTCCCGGATCATGCCCTTGTGCGATCCGGCGGCGAAGCGCAGTGACAGACTCATGCGCACCTCGCCCGTCGGCTCCGGATACATCCGCACGGTGCCCACCCTCCGGTCGGGAGCGCGCCGGGGCCCGGGGTGCCGGGCGCCGCTGCGTGCTCGCTCCGCTCGCGCTCATTCATGACGTGGCACTACTTCCGCAGCTCGATGACGGTCTTGCCGATGCGGAGGGGCGCGCCCGGCGCAATCGGCGTGGGAGTCGTCAGCCGCGATCGATCGAGATACGTGCCGTTGGTGGAACCCAGGTCCTCGACGATCCACTGGCCGTCGCGGTCCGGATAGATCCTGGCATGGCGGCTGGAGGCGTAGTCGTCGTCCAGCACGATGGTGCTGTCGTGCGCCCGGCCCAGCGTGATGGTCTGCCCCTGGAGCGCGACCGTGGTGCCGGTGAGGGTGCCCTCGGTCACCACCAGTTTGGTGGGGGCGTTACGACGCTGGCGGCCGCCTCCGGCGGCCTGCTGGCGCTGCTGCGGTGGCGCGGCCTGACGGGCGGCGGCCTGCTGCTGCCGCCCGCTCTCCCGGCGCGAACCGCGCTGGGTGACACGCGTACCGAACAGGTCGCTGCGGATGACCTGCACGGCCACGATCACGAACAGCCACAGTACGGCCAGGAAACCCAGCCGCATGACCGTGAGGGTCAGCTCTGACATTGCCCCCGCTTCACCCTTCGGCTTGCCGGTAAATGATGGTGGAACTGCCCACGACGATCCGCGAGCCGTCGCGGAGCGTAGCGCGGGTGGTGTGCTGCCCGTCCACCACGATGCCGTTGGTGGAGCCGAGGTCCTGGACGGTCGAGGGCGTTCCGGTCCGGATCTCGCAGTGCCGGCGGGAGACGCCGGGGTCGTCGATCCGCACGTCGGCCTCGGTGCTGCGGCCCAGCACGAGCGTCGCGCGGGAGATCTGATGGCGGGTGCCGTTGATCTCGATCCAGTGGCGCATTCGACCGCCGGCCGTGGGTGCGGCCGGGGACCGCTGTCCGCCCGCGGGCTGCGGGGTGCCGAAACCACCGCCGCGGCCGCCGGGGGGCGGTGCGGCGGGCATCGGCGGTGCGCCCGAGGGTGCGGCGGCCGGCGGGTAGCCGTAGCCACCGGGGGCTCCCGGGGCACCGGCGGCCGGTCGTCCGGCCGGAGCGGCCGGGCCCGGCCCGGAGGCCTGCTGGTTGGTGGAGGAGGCGAGCGTACGGCTGCGCACCCGGTACAGGCCGGTGTCGAGGTCGTCCGCCTTCTCCAGGTGGACCTTGATGGGGCCCATGAAGGTGTAGCGCTGCTGCTTGGCGTAGTCGCGCACCATGCCCGCGAGTTCGTCGCCGAGCTGCCCGGAGTAGGGGCTGAGCCGCTCGAAGTCCGGCGTGCTCAGCTCCACGATGAAGTCGTTGGGTACGACCGTCCGGTCGCGGTTCCAGATGGTCGCGTTGTTGTCGCACTCGCGCTGGAGCGCTCCCGCGATCTCCACGGGCTGGACCTCGGACTTGAACACTTTGGCAAAGGTGCCGTTGACCAGACCTTCGAGGCGCTGCTCGAACTTCTTCAGGACTCCCATGGGGCACCTCCTCCGTAGTTGCTGCCGTCCTGCATCCCGCCGAGCATCCCGCTGGGCGGGCACTGTCCTGCCCGGTCGTGCTGGTACTGCTTACTGATCGTATCCACGCGCCGGTGAATCGGCTGGTTCCCCCTGTCGGCCCGGTCGACGGGTGTCGACGCCTCCGAAGTTCCCTCCGGAGCTCCCCTTCGAACTCTTCTCGGACATCGTCCTGGCAAGGATCGTAGAGGCGGCCGCAGACCAGTGTCCCGCACTGGACTGCGCACCCGGACCGGCTCCTGCGGAGACGGCCGGGACCGGTACGAGGTTGATACGTGAACCGGTCCCCGTCGAGACGTAGCCGGGGGGATCCGGGGGTGGGGTGGCGCATGGACGCGGAGTGTGCTGGTGAGCGGCTGCCCGGCCGTAAGTGATGTGAACCCACCCCTTCCAGCGTGCTAATGTTCTGCTTGTCGGAAGGCGCCAGCCCCCTAGGGGGAACAGCCCGAAGACACACCAAATGCGCGAGTGGCGGAATGGCAGACGCGCTGGATTCAGGTTCCAGTGCCCGCAAGGGCGTGGGGGTTCAACTCCCCCCTCGCGCACAGCGAAGAACCGATGAACGGGTCTTCACCGGTGACGGAAGTCACGGTGAGGGCCCGTTTCTCGTGGAGCGGAAAAAGGGCCCCGGCGGTGAGGTATCTCACGGTCGGGGCCCTGCCCGTTCCGAAGCCGGGAGTTGTCCCTCCGGTGCGAGGAGGGGGGCGGCCGGGAGCGCGGTCGGCGGGCCGAGGGGAGGCCGATCGGCGGGGCCGGGCGGCCGGGCGGTCGGAGGTGGGCGGCGGCGGGTGGCGGGCAGCCTCCGGACGTACGGTCTGCCGTCTGCCGTCTGCCGTCTGCCGTCTGCCGTCTGCCGGACCGGGTTCGGGTTCAGGCTTGCGTGCGCAGGTGTCGCAGGGCTGTCTCGGCCTCGGAGCGGGTCCTTCCGACGGTCAGCAGGACCGCCGTGGCGGCTGCGGGGGCGGAGCCCTCCCAGGTCTCGTCGTTCACCGACTCCAGCATCGAGACCACGACCGACTCCAGCACGTGGGCCAGGACCGGCGCGGGCAGGTGGTCGGCGAAGACCCCGTCCCGCTGGCCCTGCGCGAGCAGTTCGCCGGACAGCTCCCGTGCGGGGGTCAGCGCGCCGCGGATGTCACCGTCCAGGTCGCGGCGGCCGAGCGCGATCAGCATGCGGAAGCGGTCGCCGATGCCCCAGACGGCCGTGATGTAGCGGGCCAGGGCCAGGTCGGAGGGCTCGGCGGGGTCGCGTTCCGCGACGAACGCCCGCTGGAGCGATTCCACGGCGTCGTCGGCCAGGGCTCTGACAAGGTCTTCCCGGCTGGCGAAATGGCCGTACAGAGTGCGGCGGGCGACCCCCGCGGCGCGGGCTATGTCGTCGATGGTCGTCTCCGGGTCCCCGCTCAGAGTCTCGCGCGCCGCGTCCAGAATGCGTCGCCGATTCGCCTGCGCGTGCCGCCGGCGGGGTGCCGCCTTCGCGCTCTCCGTCATCGCCCGCTCCTTGTGTCGCCAGGCCGAAGACTCGCACATGGACGACGAGGCGTGACGGGGAGGCGTGACGGAGGGAGCGGGTGGCTGCCCGGCCCGATCCGGGTGGCCCGGATGGGGCGGCGAAGTGCCCCCACCCGGGCGGCGGGCCTACGCCGCGACGCGCTCGGCCACTTCCTTGGCCTTGGTGGCCGCGTCGTCGAGGGCGCGCTCGCGGGAGGCCTCGAACAGCGGGATCAGCTCGGTCATCGCCGGGTTCTGGGGGGCCATGGTGAGCTCCGGGACGATGAAGTGGAGGTCCAGGGCGAGAGTGTCGGCGAGGACCGCCTTCAGGTAGGTCTGGACGTACTCGTAGCCCTCGCGCGGGGTGCCCGGCGCGTACGAGCCGCCGCGGCTCGCGACCACGGTGACCGGGGTGCCCTTGACCTTCGAGTCCTCGGTCATGGCAGTGCGGCCCACGAGGAGCACGTTGTCGAGCCAGGCCTTCAGGGTCGAGGGGATCGAGAAGTTGTACATCGGGGCGCCGATCAGCACCGCGTCCGCCTGCTCCAGCTCCTCGATCAGCCGCACGCGCGCGGAGAAGGCGGCCGTCTGCTCCGGGGTGTGCGCGGCCGGGTCGGAGAAGCCGGCGGTGTGGGCGTCGGCCGTGATGTGGGGGACGGGGTCGGCGGCGAGGTCGCGGTAGATCACCGTGCCCTCGGGGTGCTGTTCCTCCCACGCCTTGCGGAAGGCGTCCGTCACGGCGCGGGACGTGGAGGCGTCGGCCGGGAAGACGGAGGAGTCGATGTGCAGGAGCGTGGCCATGGGGTTCTCCAGGGTGTGGCGGAAGGAGTGGCGGTCTGCCAATTCGTACTCGACTATAGATAGCATAGTCACTTACTTTTCTTCATCCCTTTGGGGGTGGGCAGTACCCTGAGGGCATGACGGTCGAGCAGAGCCACGACCCGGCGGCGTGCAAGCGGGTCGACGGAGGCATCACGCGTGTCTTCCAGCTGCTCGGAAAGCGCTGGACCGGACCGATCGTGTCGGTCCTCATCAACGGCCCCGCCTACTTCGTCGACCTGCGCCGGGCCGTCCCCGGCATCAGCGAACGCATGCTCTCCGACCGCCTCACCGAACTCGGGGCCGCGCGCCTGGTCGTGCGCGAGGTCGACGAGGGACCTCCGCTGCGGGTCTCGTACCGGCTGACCGAGGCGGGCGCCGCGCTGGAACCCGCGCTGCGGCTGCTCGGGGAGTGGGCGACGGAGCATCTGCCGGAGGCGGAGCGTCAGGAGGGGTGCTGAGGCGTCGACGGTTGTCGGGGCCCTGACGGGTGTCGGGGTGTCGGCGGGTGGTGGGGGACACGGCACGGTGGATGCGGCGATGCCGACGGGTGCGGGGATGCCGGCCGATGGTGAGATGCCGTCCCGTGCCGGTGCGTTGACGGGCCGGGGCGTGCCGACCGGGTGTCGGTGAGGTGTCGAGTGGTTGCCGCGTTGTCCACAGTTGTGGAGTTGTCCACAGGGTCTGACGCGTTTCGGCCACCGGCTGTACGGTCGGCACGAGTTGATGTTCGTGCGTGTCGGGTGCGGGGGAGGCGGTCGCTGTGACCGAGGTCGGTACGGAGTCGGTTGTCGGGGACGCTGTTCCCGTTCAGGAGGCTGATCCTGTTCCCGCTCGGACGGCCGCGGAGAGTGCCGGGGGCGCCCATCGACTTCCCGAGGTCCGCGGCTTCGCCGGATGGCCCGCCCAGGGCACGCCCAAGGAGGAGGGCAAGGCGCTGCGGCAGAGCGTCCCGCGCGGTGCGCACGCCGTCCTCGACCTGGACGGCGGCCGGCCGGGCGCGGTGAGCGCGGTCGAGGAGTCGAGCCGCGGCCGTATCGCCGGGCTCACGCCGATCAGGGTCGGCAGGATGGCGGCCACCCCCTTCGCCTTCCTGCGCGGTTCGGCCGGCCTCATGGCGTACGACCTGGCCCGCACTCCGATGACGAGGATCCGCGCCCAGATCTGCGGCGACGCCCACGCCGCCAACTTCGGTCTGTACGGCGACGCGCGTGGTGGCCTGGTCATGGACCTGAACGACTTCGACGAGACGGTGAACGGCCCTTGGGAGTGGGACCTCAAGCGACTCGCCGCCTCCCTGGTGCTCGCCGCCCGTGAGGCGGGCGCCGACGAGCACACCTGCCGCAAGGCGGCGCACGACGCGACGGGCGCCTACCGCCGCACCATGCGCCTGCTGGCAAAGCTGCCGGTGCTGGACGCGTGGAACGCCATCGCGGACGAGAAACTGGTCTCCCACACCGACGCCCACGACCTGCTCGGCACCCTGGAGCGGGTCTCCGAGAAGGCGCGGGCCAACACCAGCGGGCGCTTCGCCGCGAGGTCCACGGAGCCGACCGAGGACGGCGGTCGCCGCTTCGTCGACGCCTCGCCGGTGCTGCGCCGCGTCCCGGACGCCGAGGCCACCGCCGTGGCCGCGTCCCTGGAGCAGTACCTGACCTCGCTCTCCGAGGACCGCCTCCCCCTGCTGGCCCGCCACTCGGTGCACGACGTCGCCTTCCGCGTGGTCGGCACGGGCAGTGTCGGCACCCGGTCGTACGTCGTGCTGCTCCTCGACCACCGTGGTGAATCGCTCGTCCTCCAGGTCAAGGAGGCCCGCTCCTCGGCCCTGGTGCCGCATCTGGTGAGCGCCGGGTTCGAGGCGCCGGCGGCCGAGCACGAGGGCCGGCGAGTGGTCATGGGGCAGAAGCGCATGCAGGTGGTCAGCGACAGCCTTCTGGGCTGGACCTCGGTCGACGGACTGCCCTTCCAGGTACGGCAGTTCCGCAACCGCAAGGGCAGCGTCGACCCCGCAGCCCTCGCCGCAGACCAGCTCGACGACTACGGCCGGATGACCGGCGCGCTCCTCGCCCGCGCCCACGCCCACAGCGCCGACCCGCGCCTGATCGCCGGGTACTGCGGCAAGGGCGAGGAACTGGACGAGGCGATCACCGCGTTCGCCGTCGCCTACGCCGACCGCACGGAGGCTGACCACGCCGAACTGGTGGCGGCGGTGCGGTCGGGGCGGATCGCGGCGGAGGTCGGGGTGTGACGGTCAGGGTGTGACGGTCAGGCGTGATGGTCGTGGTGGCTGGGGCGGACCGTCGCGGAGGCCGGGCGCAGTGGTCGGGCGCGGAGGTCGGGCGGGTGTGGCGGTGGTGTCGGTGCGGCGGTGAGGGTTCTTCCGTCCGGTGGGAGGACCGCGTCGAGGCGTGGTCGTCCGGCCTGAGACAACGGGACCGGCACCGTGGCCTACGCTGGTCGGGTGACGACACCGGAAGCTGAGCAGGGTGGTGTCGCCGGTGAGGACCGGCCGACGCCGGACGCCGATGTGCCCCGGCCCGAGGAGCGGCTGGAACGGGCCGTACGGGCCGCCGAACAGGCGTTGATCGAGTACGAGATCGCGGTCGACACCTTCCGTATCGAGGTCGAGAACTTCTCGCGGCTGCACCATCAGAAGCTCGGCCCGATGTACACCCGCCTCGACGAGCTGGACGCCCAGATCGCCGAGGCCCGGGCCGCCCGCACCGGCGACCCCGAGGACCTGCGGAAGGCCGACGAGGCGCGGGCCCGGGTCATGCCGATGCCCGGTGTCGAGGAGCTCTTCCACGGCTGGATGGACAGCGAGGGCCTGTTCCCGGAGGCCGAGGCGATGCTGACCGATCAGCCGGTACGGCCCCCGCAGCGGGTGCGGCCCAGCGAGGAGGTCCGCAAGCGCTACCGCGAACTGGCCCGCAAGGCCCACCCGGACCTCGCCCAGGACGAGTCGGAGCGCAAGCGGCGCGAGGAGTTCATCACCCGGGTCAACGCCGCCTACGCCCGTGGTGACGAGGCGTTGCTGGTGGAGCTCGCCGAGGAGTGGGCCGCCGGGCCGAAGCTCCCGGAGCAGGGGCCGACCCCCAGCGAGGAGCTGTACGCCCGCCTCGAATGGCTCTCCCAGCGCAAGGAACTGCTCACCGTGGTCGCCCGGGAGCTGGAGGAGAGCGCGATCGGCTCGATGCTCCGGATGGCTCCGGACGACCCGGACCACCTCCTGGACGAGGTCGCCGAGAAGCTCTTGGCCGACGTCTCCGCACGTGAGGCCGAGTTGGCGGAGCTGCTCGGATAGCAGGCAAGGCGGTCTGACGGCTGCGGAGGGTAGGTGACTCCGACGGTCCGGACGTCTTGCTGACTCCGGTACTTCGGTACTCCGGTGATTCGGAGGTCTGGTGGCTCCGGTGATCTGGGGGTCCGGAGGTGTGGTGATCCGGGGTGTGGCTGTCGGCCGAGCCGGTTCCCGTGCCGGTCGTCCCGGTCCCCGTCCGTGTCCCGGTCGGCGTCGGGTAGCGTCGGAGACATGCATTTCGGAGCTGGTGTGCCCACGGTCGAGGTCACGGACCTCAAGGACGGCGACTTCCTGCTGGACGTCCGCGAGGACGACGAGTGGCAGGCGGGTCATGCCGAGGGAGCGCTGCACATCCCCATCAGCGAGTTCGTCGCCCGGTACGGCGAGTTGACCGAGGCCGCGCCGCAGGACGGCCGGGTCAACGTGATCTGCCGCTCCGGCGGCCGTTCGGCCCAGGTCGCGACGTACCTCGTCCAGCAGGGCATCGACGCCGTGAACGTGGACGGTGGCATGCAGGTCTGGGCCGCCACGGGCCGCCCCGTCGTGACCGACGCGGGACAGCAGGGATTCGTCCTCTAGTCGGGGATTCGTCCCCCAGTCGGTTCAGGCCGATCGGCTCGGGTCGGTCGGTTCAGACCAGTGGATGGGCCGCCAGGAGGTCGCCCAGGGTCTCCTCGTGTGCCGACGCCGGGCCGAGGGACAGTTCCAGGTACTTGGCCCAGGCGTGGTACCGGTGCAGCGGGTATTCGACGTCGGCGCCGAACCCGCCGTGCAGATGCTGTGCGGTCTGTACGACCCTGCGGACGCCCTCCGACGCCCAGATCTTGGCGACGGCCACGTCACCGGAGGCGGGCAGCGCCCCCGGTGCCCCCGAGGCGATCCGCCACGCGGCCTGCCACAGGGTGACCTCCATGGCCCGCAGGTCGATGTAGCGGTCGGCGGCCTGGACGGCGACCGCCTGGAAGGTGGCGACCGGGAACCCGAACTGCTCCCGCTTGCCGGTGTACTCACTGGTCATCCGCAGCACCCGCTCCCCCAGCCCGAGCGCCAGCGCACACGTCCCGGTGGCCAGCAGCTCCCGCAGCCACTCCCACGCCCCGTCGGCGTCGATGACGTCCCGGGCCGCGATCCGCACGGCGTCCAGGCGCAGTTCGCCGAGCCGCTCGCCGGTCGTGGAGATCTGCTCGGCGAGCCCGACTCCCTCGTGGACGCGGGGGACCAGGGCGAGCAGAGTCCGGTCGGCGGCCGTGTGCGCGGGGACGAGGACGAAGTCGGTGCCGTACGCCCACGGCACCGCCGCCTGCACGCCGTCCAGCACCCACGCCTCCCCCTCCTGGCGCGCGGTCACGGCGAGTTCGGCCGGGTCGTGCCCGGTACGACCGTTCGCGGCGACGGTCAGGACGACCTCCCCGCGCCCCGCCCGCTCGACCAGCGAGGCCTTCAACTCCTCACCGCCGAAAGCCTGTACGGCGGCCAGCGCGGCGCAGCTCTCCAGCAGTGGCACCCGCGCCAGCACCTTCGCCGCCTCCCGCAGCACCAGGCACAGGGCGACCGCGTCCAGGCCGGCCCCACCGAACTCCGGCTCCAGCAGCAGGCTCAGCAGGTCCGCGTCGGCGAGCCTGGACCACAGGGCACGGTCGAAGTCGTCCGCGACCGCACCCGGGGTGAGCGAGGGACTGGGCACCGCGTCCGGGGCGACCCCGGCGAACACCCCCCGCGCCGCCTCGGCCGCCGCTTGCTGCTCCTCGGTGAAGGTGAAGTCCACGATCCCTGCCCTCCCACGCGCACACCGGCCCAGCGGCCGGGCGGACGACCTGATCTGACGGTCCGTCAAGATAGAACAGGTTCTAGAAGAAGGGAACGGTCGGCCACCCCCCAAGGACTGAAGCCCGGTTCAGCGATCGAAGTCCAGCTCCACCTTCTCCGTCACCGGATGGGACTGGCACGCCAGCACATACCCGGCCTCCGTCTCCTCCGGCTCCAGCGCGAAGTTGCGGTCCATGCGCACCTCGCCGGAGACCAGGAAGGCCCGGCACGTCCCGCACACCCCGCCCTTGCAGGCGTAGGGCGCGTCGGCCCGGTTGCGCAGCACCGCCTCCAGGAGCGACTCGCCCGGCCGGACCGGCCAGCTGCCCCCACGTCCGTCGAGCCGGGCGGTCACCGTGCTGTGCGCGGGAGTGGTCGCGGTCTCGGCCGCCACGGGGGCTGTGACGTCCACATGGAAGATCTCCTCGTGGATACGGGCGCGGGAGACGCCGAGCTCCCGAAGGGCCCGCTCGGCTCCCTGCACCAGCCCGAACGGCCCGCACAGGAACCATCCCGCCACGGCCTCCACGGGCAGCAGCGCCGGAAGCAGTCCGACGAGCCGCTCCCGGTCGAGCCGCCCGGACGGCAGCCCGGCCTGCTGTTCCTCCCGGGACAGCACCGTCACCAGGTGCAGTCGCTCGGGGTGGCGGTCCTTGAGGTCGGCGACCTCCTCCAGGAACATCGTCGAGGCCGACGTACGGTCGCTGCGGATCAGACAGAACCGGGCCTCCGGCTCGCGCGCCAGCAGTGTCGACGCGATCGACAGCACCGGGGTGATGCCGCTGCCGCCCACGATCGCGGCGTACAGACCGGGCGCCGGGCGGAGGGTGAAGCGCCCCGCCGGGACCATCACCTCCAGCTCGTCCCCGACGGCGATCTCCTTCAGCGCGTACGTGGAGAAGGAGCCGCCGTCGACCAGCCGTACTCCGACGCGCAGGGTGGAGGGTCCCTCGCCGTCCGGGGCCGGTGCCGGGGAGCAGATCGAGTACGTGCGCCGGATCTCCGCGCCGTCCACCGTGCGTCGCAGGGCGAGATGCTGGCCGGGGGCGTGCCGGTAGTCCGCGCGCAGTTCCGCGGGCACGGTGAAGGTCAGGGCCACGGAGTCGTCGGTGAGCCGGTCGACCGCGGCCACGGGGAGCGCGTGGAAGCGGGCCATCACAACTCCTTGAAGTGGTCGAAGGGTTCACGGCACGACAGACAGCGCCGCAGCGCCTTGCACGCGGTGGAGGAGAAACGGCTGAGCAACTCGGTGTCGGCGGACCCGCACTGGGGGCAGCGGACGGGGTCGGGTGCGGTCGCGCCGGTGTTCTGTGCGGCTTGCGAGGCCTTCGTGGGTTCTGTGACCTTCGTGGCTTCCGTGGCTTCCGTGGTTGCGGCGCGCGCTCGGGTCGGGCTCAGCTCCAGGGCGACCGGTCCGGCCGTCCGGCTGGTGCGCGGTGGGGCGATGCCGAACTCCCGTAGCTTGCGGCGCCCTTCGTCCGTGATGTCGTCGGTCGACCAGGCGGGCGCGAGCACCGTGCGCACGGTGACCTCTCGTACGCCGTGTTCGTGCAGCACCCGCTCTATGTCCAGGGACATCGCCTCGACGGCCGGGCAGCCGGTGTACGTCGGGGTCAGTTCGACCTCGACCGAGTCGGGGTCGTGGACGTGCACCGCGCGCAGGACGCCCAGTTCGCGGAGGGTGAGCACGGGCAGTTCGGGGTCGAGCACCGCACCGGCCACCTCCAGTAGTTCCGCCTCCAGTGCGGTGGTCGTCACCATGACGCCCCCGGGTGACTGCGGTGCAGGTGCTGCATCTCGGCGAGCATCCGCCCGAAGGACTCGGTGTGCAGGCCCTCACGGCCGGCTCCGGCCGCCCACGCGCCGGACCGCGGGCCTTCGGGGACGGTGAGGGTGGCCCGGCGCAGGATCTCCCCGACGGACGAGGCCCAGGCCGACTCCATGGCCTGCCAGTCGGCGTCCAGCCCCTCCACGGGCCGGAACATCTCGCCGGTGAACCGCCACAGCCTCTCGCACGCCCGCTGCATCCGCCCCTGGCTGAGGTCCGTGCCGTCGCCGAGCCGCAGGGTCCACTGCTCGGCGTGGTCGCGGTGGTAGGCGACCTCCTTGACGGCCTTCGCGGCGAGCGGGGCGAACGGCCCGTCGCCCGCCGCCAGTTCGGCGTAGAGCAGGTGCTGGTAGGTGGAGAAGTACAGCTGGCGGGCGATGGTGTGGGCGAAGTCGCCGTTGGGCTGTTCCACCAGCTGGAGGTTGGTGAAGGCGCGTTCCTCGCGCAGATACGCCAGCTCGTCCTCGTCGCCGGTCAGTGACAGCAGCACCCGGGCCTGGCCGAGCAGGTCCAGGGCGATGTTGCCGAGGGCGACCTCCTCTTCGAGGACGGGGGCGTGGCCGGCCCACTCGCCGAGGCGGTGCGAGAGCACCAGTGCGTCGTCGCCGAGGGCCAGGGCGGCGGAGTGCAGGGTCATGTCCGTGGTCACAGGTGCTTCACCCCCTCCGGGATCTCGTAGAACGTCGGGTGCCGGTACGGCTTGTCGGCGGCCGGTTCGAAGAACGGGTCCTTCTCGTCGGGCGAGGACGCGGTGATCGAGGAGGAGGGGACGACCCAGATCGAGACGCCCTCGCCGCGTCGGGTGTACAGATCACGCGCGTTGCGCAGGGCGAACTCCGCGTCCGGTGCGTGCAGGCTGCCGGCGTGGGTGTGGGAGAGGCCGCGGCGGGAGCGCACGAAGACCTCCCACAAGGGCCAGTCGGTGTTCGTCATGCCTGCTCCACTCCCCTTTCGGCACCGCGCTTGTCCGCGTAGGCGGCGGCCGCCTCGCGGACCCAGGCGCCCTCTTCATGGGCCTGCCTGCGCTGGGTGATCCGCTGTTCGTTGCACGGGCCGTTGCCCTTGAGGACGTCCTGGAACTCCGTCCAGTCGATCGGGCCGAAGTCGTGCTGGCCCCGCTCCTCGTTCCACCGCAGGTCCGGGTCGGGGAGGGTGAGGTCCAGGGACTCGGCCTGGGGGACACAGATGTCCACGAAGCGCTGGCGCAACTCGTCGTTCGAATGCCGCTTGATCTTCCACGCCATCGACTGCGCGGAGTGCGCGGACTCGTCGTCGGGCGGGCCGAACATCATCAGGGACGGCCACCACCAGCGGTCCACCGCGTCCTGTGCCATCGCGTGCTGCGCGGGGGTGCCGCGGCTGAGGGCGAGCAGCAGCTCGTACCCCTGGCGCTGGTGGAAGGACTCCTCCTTGCAGACGCGGACCATCGCGCGCGCGTACGGGCCGTACGAGCAACGGCACAGGGGCACCTGGTTGGTGATCGCGGCGCCGTCCACCAGCCAGCCGATCGCTCCCACGTCCGCCCAGGTCAGCGTGGGGTAGTTGAAGATCGAGGAGTACTTCTGGCGGCCGGTGTGGAGCTTGTCGAGCAACTCCTCGCGGCTCGTGCCGAGGGTCTCGGCCGCGCTGTACAGATACAGCCCGTGCCCCGCCTCGTCCTGGACCTTGGCCATCAGGATGGCCTTGCGGCGCAACGAGGGCGCCCGGGTGATCCAGTTCGCCTCCGGCTGCATGCCGATGATCTCGGAATGGGCGTGCTGCGCGATCTGCCGGACGAGGGTGGCGCGGTAGGCGTCGGGCATCCAGTCGCGCGGCTCGACCCGCTCGTCGGCGGCCACCGCGGCGTCGAAGGCCCTCTCGAACGCGGCGGTGTCGCCGGGGGCGGCCTGTCCGCCCGGGGCGTCGAACGCCTGGGTGTGCGCCGTCTGGTGCGCGGCTGCTGTCGCCATGAGGTCCCCCTCGACCTGGGCTCTGCCGGAGTCTGCTCCCGACCGATCGTTCGGTTCGTGCGATTCCATGGTGGGTCGGGCGTCGTAAGGTGTCAACCGCTGTGGATAACCTGCGGGCGTCCCCGGGCGCAGCCTGTGGACAACCCGGGTGGCTTCGCCGGGGGTCCGGTGGGGGCTGTGCCGGGCGCTCGGGTCTGAGTACCGTTCCGTGCGAGCGTCGCGAGAGCGGTGGCCGGAGCGGTGGCGGGCGTTACGGCCGTCCCGCGGCAGGCGCCGGAGCGGCCGGAAGACGGACCGGGAATCGGAAACGGGGCGGAATGGACGTGCACGACGGAGGCTCGAACGGCCCGCACGGGCCGGCCGGGCCGGGCGCCGCGCCCGCCCACCCACAGATGCCCCTGCCCGGGCCGGACGGGTCCACGTCCCTGACCGCCCTGGAAGGGTCGCTGCCCGGGCCGGACGGGTCCGGGTCCGCCCCGCCCCCGGCAGAGGAGCCGGCGCCCGTCGCCGTGCCCCCGGAGCCGCCCCGCGGCGCCCGCGCCGGCGTGGCCGCGCTCTCCCTCCGCTACCAGATCACGGTCGCCGTGGTCCTGGCGGTCGTGGCCGTCGTGGTCTGTGTGCACGTCGGCATGGTGTTCCTGCACGTCGCGCCGTCGAACACCATGACCAAGCAGCACGGCAGGGCGATCGACGACTGGATCTACCCGGAGTTCGAGCAGAACTGGAAGCTGTTCGCGCCGAACCCCCTGCAGCAGAACATCGCCGTCCAGGTCCGGGCGCAGCTCGACACCGCGGACGGGGGGACGCGGACGACCGGCTGGTACGACCTGTCCGCCGAGGACGGCCGGGCCATCGACGGCAATCTGCTGCCGAGCCACACCCAGCAGAACGAGCTCCGCCGGGCCTGGGACTTCTTCGTCGCCACCCACGACAGCGACAACCGCCCGGTGGGCCTGCGCGGCTCCCTGTCCGAGACGTATCTGCGCCGGATCGTGCTGCTGCGTCTGGAGCGGGACGACGCGGCAGGGAGGGGCGACGCGATCGATCTCGTCCAGATCCGCTCCCGCACCACCAACGTCCCCCCGCCCGGGTGGAGCGGCGAGAAGGTGTCGGCCCAGCCGGTGTACCGGGTCCTGCCCTGGTGGTCGATTCCGGCGGACGGCACGGCGGCGGACTCCGCGGCGGCCCGCACCGAGGGGGACGTGAAGTGAACCGTTTCGCGCTCTGTGTCTCCGCCGCCATCGCCCGTGTCACCGAGTCCGCCCTCGGCCCGTACCAGACCGCCGTGATCCGCATCGGCTTCAGTGCTACCTGGCTGCTGTTCCTGCTGCGCGAATTCCCCCACCGCGAGGAGATGTACGGTCCGGACGGCCCCTGGAGCTGGGACCTCGCCCAGCAGTTGCTCTCGACCAACGGGGCGTTCACGGCCCTGATGTGGTCCGAGGGCCGCCTCTGGTTCGAGGCCGTCTACGTCCTGGCCGCCCTGGCGAGCGTCCTGCTGCTGCTGGGCTGGCGCACGCGCACGATGTCCGTGCTCTTCATGGTCGGCGTGCTCTCGCTGCAGAACCGCAGCATCTTCATGGGGGACGGCGGCGACAACGTCCTGCATCTGATGTGCCTCTACCTGGTCTTCACGCGCTGCGGCCAGGTGTGGTCCCTGGACGCGCGGCGGGCCCGGCTCGGACGCGAGGCCCGCGCGCGCGGGGAGCACGTCCTGGACCGGGTCGGCCCGGCCCTGTGGGGCGGGCTCGGCCTGGCGCTGGCCGCGGTGACCCTGTCGGGCCGGCTGTTCGACGGCGAGGCGTTCGTGCCGGTGCTGCTGTGGACCGTCTGGCTCGCGCAGGCCCTGTGGTGGCTCATAGGACAGCGGGCGAAGACCGGTGAGCCCCGGATCCTGCTCGACGTCCTCGGCAACATCGTGCACAACGGTGCCCTGCTCGTGATCATGGCCGAGGCCTGTCTGATCTACGCCACGGCCGGCTGGTACAAGATCCAGGGCTCCCGCTGGCAGGACGGCACCGCCGTCTACTACCCCCTGCACCTCGACTACTTCTCCCCCTGGCCCGCGCTCGCCGACGTGCTGGCGGCCAGCGGCACGATGGTGATGCTGGTGACGTACGGCACCGTCGTCGCGCAGGTCGCCTTCCCCTTCACCCTGTTCAACCGGCGGGCCAAGAACGTCCTGCTGACGGTCATGATGATCGAGCACGCGGCCATCGCCGTGCTCCTCGGACTGCCGTTCTTCTCACTGGCGATGATCGCCGCCGACGCGGTCTTCCTGCCGACGTCGTTCCTGCGCCGGCTCGGCGGCTGGGCGGCACGCGCGCGTGGAGGGCTGGTACGGCGGCTGCCCGCGGGCCGCGGCGGCACGAGGCTGCCGCAGCCGCGCGACCCGGAGGACGCCGAGGACGCGCCCGTAGGCTTCAGGACATGAGCGCCCCCGACCCTCTCGGCCCGCCCGACCCCCTCGCCCTCTGGCACCGGCTCGCCGGCATCTCCGTGCTGCTCGACGGCTTCCACGCCCTCAAGCACGCGGTGCGTTTCGGCGCCGAGGTCCCGGTGGCCGTGACGGTAGACCGGGCCGCCGTGCTCGCCCTCGCCGAGGAACTGGCCCCGGACGTACGGGACACCCTGGGCGCGCTCCTGACCCAGGTGCCGGAGTCGGCGTACCGGAGTCTGGTGCCGCGCCCGCACCCCACCGAGGTCGCCGCCCTGGCCGTACGGCCGTCCCGCGCGGCCCAACGGGAGCGGCTGGCGCACACCCCGCGCAGCACGCCCGTCGTCGTCCTCGACAACCCCCGCAACCTGGGCAACGCGGGGGCCGTGATCAGGCTGGCCGCCGGTTTCGGGGCGACCGGGGTGGTCACCACGGGCACGCTCGACCCCTGGCACCCCACGGTGGTGCGCGGCGGGGCCGGGCTGCACTTCGCGACCGCGGTGGAGCGGTTGACGGTGGCGGAGCTGCCGTCCGGGCCGGTGTACGCCCTCGATCCCGAGGGCGAGGACATCCGCGGCACCGAGCTCCCGGACGACGCCGTCCTCGCCTTCGGCTCGGAACGCAGCGGGCTGTCGGCCGAACTGCGCGCGCGGGCGGACCACCTGGTGGCGCTGCCGATGCGCCCCCAGGTCTCCAGCTACAACCTCGCGACCAGTGTGGCCATGACGCTGTACCACTGGAGTGCCACCGGGGGCGCGACAGCCTTCGCGGACCGCGGAGTCCAGGACAGGGCAGGAACAGGGCAGGTGGGGCGGGCCGGTTCCTAGGCCTCCCGGCGTACCTCGACCACCCGGAAGCGGCCCGCCACGAACGCCCCGTCGGTGAGCGCCGCGTTGGCCGCCGGGTTGCCGCCCGAGCCGTGGAAGTCGGAGAAGGCGGCCGTCTGGTTGACGTACACCCCGCCCGTGAGGTTCAGGGACAGCTGGGCGGACTCCTCCAGGCAGGCCTCCTGGACGGCCTGTTCGACCTCCTCGTCGATGGTGTACGCGCCGACCGTCATCGCGCCCTTCTCGCGGATCGTGCGCCGCAGCAGCTCCACCGCGTCGGCCGCCGAGTCGACCGCGACGGCGAAGGAGACGGGTCCGAAGCACTCGTTCATGAAGGCGGCCTCGTCGTCGGCCCCCTCCCAGTACTTCCGCGCTCCGTCCAGCTTCACGATGACGGGCGTGCGGACGACCGCCTGCGGGAACTCCGGGTTGCTCACCTCCCGTGAGGCGAGGGCGACTTCACCGAGGCCGGCCGCGGCCTCCAGGCGGGCCTTCACCTCCGGGTTGACGAGCGCGCCGAGCAGGCCGTTCGCGCGGGCGTCGTCGCCGAGCAGGCCCTCGACCGAGCGGGCGAGGTCGGCGACCACCTCGTCGAAGGTGCGGGTGCCCTCCTCGGTGCGGATGCCCTCGCGCGGGACGAGCAGGTTCTGCGGGGTGGTGCACATCTGGCCGCTGTACAGGGACAGCGAGAAGGCCAGGTTGGACAGCATCCCCTTGTAGTCGTCCGTGGAGTGCACCACCACCGTGTTGACGCCGGCCTTCTCCGTGTAGACCTGCGCCTGGCGGGCGTTGGCCTCCAGCCAGTCGCCGAACGCCGTCGAGCCTGTGTAGTCGATGATCCTGATCTCGGGGCGGGTGGCCAGGGTCTTGGCGATGCCCTCGCCGGGCCGCTCGGCCGCCAGTGCCACCAGGTTCGGGTCGAAGCCCGCCTCGGCGAGCACCTGGCGCGCCACCTGGACGGTGAGCGCGAGCGGCAGCACCGCGCGCGGGTGGGGCTTCACCAGGACCGCGTTGCCGGTGGCCAGGGAGGCGAACAGGCCGGGATAGCCGTTCCACGTCGGGAAGGTGTTGCAGCCGACGACCAGCGCGATGCCGCGCGGGACCGGGGTGAACCGCTTGGTGAGGGACAGCGGGTCGCGCTTGCCCTGGGGCTTGGTCCACTCCGCGGTGTCGGGGGTGCGGACCTGCTCCGCGTACGCGTACGCCACCGCCTCCAGGCCGCGGTCCTGCGCGTGCGGGCCGCCCGCCTGGAACGCCATCATGAAGGCCTGGCCGGAGGTGTGCATGACCGCGTGCGCGAACTCGTGGGTCCGGTCGCTGATCCGCTTGAGGATCTCCAGGCAGAGCACCGCGCGCGTCTCCGCGCCCGCGTCCCGCCAGGCCCTCTGCCCGGCCTTCATGGCGGGCAGCAGCGCGTCCACGTCCGCGTGCGGGTAGCTCACGCCCAGGTCGAGGCCGTACGGCGAGACCTCGCCGCCCACCCAGTCGTCCGTGCCCGGCTGGCCGAGGTCCATGCGGGTGCCCAGGACCGCGTCGAAGGCGGCCCTGCCCGCCGCCGCGTCCAGGCTGCCGCCCTCGCCGTAGGCCTTGGGGTGCTCGGGGTGCGGGGACCAGTACGCGCGTGTGCGGATCGCCTCCAGCGCCTGGTCCAGGGTGGGCCGGTGCCGGGCGATCAGATCGTGCGCGGTGAGTTCGGCGGCCATGCGGGACCAACTCCTCGTCTCAAGAACTCTTCGTCGAGCTCATGACCTGGGCGGAAACAGGGGTGGAAACAGGGGGAGGCGGGCGCGAGGCGCCTCGTTCAGGGTGGTGGTGGGCGGCGGGAGGGCAGACAGGGTTAGAGTAACCGAACGATCGGTCGGGACAAGGGGGTCCGCCGCATCTGTGGAAAACCCCGTGCGGGAGGATCGCGCACATGACAGCACTCGACCTCAGCAGCCCCGTGGCCGTCGTCGGCACCGGCACCATGGGCCAGGGCATCGCCCAGGTCGCGCTGGTCGCCGGCCATCGCGTACGGCTGTACGACGCCGCTCCCGGGCAGGCCAGGGAGGCGGCCGACGCGATCGGCGCCCGCCTCGACCGGCTCGTCGAGAAGGACCGGCTCGGCGGCGCCGACCGGGACGCGGCACGCGCCCGACTGCTGCCCGCGGACCACCTCGCCGACCTCGCGGACTGCGCGCTGGTCGTCGAGGCCGTCGTGGAGCGGCTGGACGTCAAGCAGGAGCTGTTCCGCGCGCTGGAGGACACGGTCGGCGAGGACTGTCTGCTCGCCACCAACACCTCGTCCCTGTCGGTCACGGCCATCGGCGGCGCCCTGCGCAACCCCGGCCGCTTCGTGGGTCTGCACTTCTTCAACCCCGCGCCGCTGCTCCCCCTCGTCGAGGTCGTCTCCGGGTTCGCCACCGACGTGTCGTCGGCCACGCGCGCGTACGAGATGGCCCGCGCCTGGGGCAAGACCCCGGTCGCCTGCGCCGACACCCCGGGCTTCATCGTCAACCGCATCGCCCGGCCCTTCTACGCCGAGGCCTTCGCGGTCCACGAGGCCCAGGGCGCCGAACCCGCCACCATCGACGCGGTCCTGCGCGAGTGCGGCGGTTTCAAGATGGGCGCCTTCGAACTCACCGACCTCATCGGCCAGGACGTCAACGAGTCGGTCACGCACTCCGTGTGGCAGGCCTTCTTCCAGGACGTGCGCTTCGCGCCGTCGCTCGCCCAGCGCCGCCTGGTCGAGTCGGGCCGGCTCGGCCGCAAGAGCGGACACGGCTGGTACGACCACTCCGAGGACGCCGACCGCCCCGAGCCGCACACCGCGGAACCGGCCCAGCAGCCCGCGTACGTCGTCGCCGAGGGCGACCTGGGCCCCGCCTCCGAACTGCTCGCCCTGATCCGCGAGGCGGGCATCCCGGTCCGCGAGGACGACGAGGACCACGGCACCCGCCTGGTGCTGCCGAGCGGCGGGCAGCTCGCCCTCGCCGACGGACAGACCTCCGTCGAGTTCCGGGACGTCGTCTACTTCGACCTCGCGCTCGACTACCGCAAGGCCACCCGTGTCGCCCTGTCCGCCTCCCAGGACACCGCCCAGCAGACCCTCGCCGAGGCCACCGGCCTCTTCCAGGCGCTTGGCAAGCAGGTCAGCGTCATCGGTGACGTCCCCGGCATGATCGTCGCCCGCACGGTCGCCAGGATCGTCGATCTCGCTCACGACGCCGTCGCCAAGGGCGTCGCCACCCAGGAGGACATCGACACCGCGATGCGGCTCGGGGTCAACTACCCCCTGGGCCCCTTCGAGTGGAGCCGCAGGCTCGGCCGCAACTGGGCCTACTCCCTCCTCGACGACCTGCACATGCGCGACCCCTCGGGGCGCTACGCGCCGTCCCTCGCGCTGTACCGCCACGCGTACGCCACCGACAAGCGGGAGGGCAGCACGTCATGACCACCGCCAAGCGCGACACGTACACCCCGGAGACGCTGCTCTCCGTCGCCGTCCAGGTCTTCAACGAGCGCGGCTACGACGGCACCTCCATGGAGCACCTCTCCAAGGCGGCCGGTATCTCCAAGTCGTCGATCTACCACCATGTCTCCGGCAAGGAGGAGTTGCTGCGCCGCGCCGTGAGCCGGGCGCTGGACGGCCTCTTCGGGATCCTCGACGAGGAGCACGCGCGCGGGGGGCGTCCCGCCGAGCGCCTGGAGTACGTCGTACGGCGGATGGTCGAGGTGCTCATCGCCGAGCTGCCGTACGTGACGCTGCTGCTGCGGGTGCGCGGCAACACCGGAACCGAGCGGTGGGCCCTGGAGCGGCGCCGGGACTTCGACCACCGGGTCGCCGAACTGCTGAAGGCGTCCGCCGCCGACGGGGACGTCCGGGCCGACGTGGAGGTGCGGCTCGCGACCCGGCTCGTCTTCGGGATGATCAACTCCATCGTGGAGTGGTACCGGCCGGACGGGCGCGGCATGAACGAGCGCGAGGTCGCCGACGCCGTCGCGCGGCTGGTGTTCTCGGGGCTTCGCAGCGAGCGCTGACCCGGGGCCCTTCTGGCGGATCTCCGCGGGAGGGAGGCGCTCTAGCCCTGCGGCTCCAGGTCCTCCTCCTCGAAGACCAGCAGCGTGCGGGTGCTGAGCACCTCCGGGATCGCCTGGAGCCGGGTGAGCACCACCTCGCGCAGGGCCCGGTTGTCGGGCGTGTGCACCAGGAGCAGGACGTCGAAGTCGCCGCCCACCAGGGCGATGTGCGAGGCGCCGGGCAGCTGTCTGAGCTGCTCGCGCACCGTGCGCCAGGAGTTCTGGACGATCTTCAGGGTGATGTACGCGGACGTGCCCTGACCCGCGCGCTCGTGGTTGACGCGGGCCCCGAAACCACGGATGACGCCGTCCTCGATGAGGCGGTTGATGCGTGCGTAGGCGTTGGCGCGCGAGACATGGACCCGTTCGGCGACCGACCTTATCGACGCGCGGCCGTCCGCCTGGAGCATCTGCAGGATGTCCAGGTCGATGGCGTCGAGCGGGCGAGCCGGCGGAGGAGGGCCGCCGCCTTCCGGGCTCTCGGCCATTTGTTCAGGTGCCATGTCCCCCCGCCTCCCTGCCATGGACGTACTGCGTTCATTTCAGGCTGTGGAGAACCGTTTGTCCACAGCCTGAGGGGGTCGGTAGCCAAAATGCGCCGACGACCGAACAATCGGTAGGTGAGGCGCATCACACCCGTGATGCGTCCGAAGCCGCTCCCACGAGGAGGTCCGTCATGACGGTCATGGAGCAGCGGGGTGCGTACCGGCCATCGCCGCCGCCCGCCTGGCAGCCCCGCACGGACCCCGCGCCGCTGCTGCCCGACACGGAGCCGTACCGCGTCCTCGGCACGCCGGCCGCCGCCGAGGCCGACCCGGCCCTGCTGCGCCGCCTGTACGCCGAACTGGTGCGGGGCCGTCGGTACAACGCGCAGGCCACCGCGCTGACCAAGCAGGGCAGACTCGCCGTCTACCCCTCCAGCACCGGTCAGGAGGCCTGCGAGGTCGCCGCCGCACTCGTCCTGGAGGACCGCGACTGGCTGTTCCCGAGCTACCGGGACACCCTCGCCGTGGTCGCCCGTGGCGTGGACCCCGTCCAGGCCCTCACCCTGCTGCGCGGCGACTGGCACACCGGCTACGACCCGCGCGAGCACCGCGTCGCCCCCCTGTGCACCCCGCTCGCCACCCAGCTCCCGCACGCCGTCGGTCTCGCGCACGCCGCCCGCCTCAAGGGCGACGACGTGGTCGCGCTGGCCATGGTCGGCGACGGCGGCACCAGCGAGGGCGACTTCCACGAGGCGCTGAACTTCGCCGCCGTCTGGCAGGCCCCGGTCGTCTTCCTGGTCCAGAACAACGGCTTCGCGATCTCCGTCCCGCTCGCCAAGCAGACCGCGGCCCCGTCGCTGGCCCACAAGGCCGTCGGCTACGGCATGCCCGGCCGCCTGGTCGACGGCAACGACGCCGCCGCCGTGCACGAGGTCCTCGCCGACGCCGTGGCGCACGCGCGCGGGGGCGGTGGTCCCACGCTGGTCGAGGCCATCACCTACCGCGTCGAGGCCCACACCAACGCCGACGACGCGACCCGCTACCGCGCCGACGCGGAGGTCGAGACCTGGCGCGGACACGACCCGATCGCCCTCCTGGAGCACGAGCTGACCGAACGCGGCCTCCTCGACGAGCAGGGTGTCCGGGCCGCGCGCGACGCCGCCGAGACCATGGCCGCCGACCTGCGCGAGCGCATGAACCAGGACCCGCAGCTCGACCCCATGGACCTGTTCGCCCATGTGTACGCCGAGCCCACCCCGCAACTGCTTGAACAGCAGGCCCAGTTGCGGGCCGAACTGGCGGCGGAACAAGCGGGGCGGGCGGAGCACCCGGGCCGGGAAGGGGCGCACCGATGACCACCGTCGCCCTCAAACCGGCCACCATGGCGCAGGCGCTCACGCGCGCGATGCGCGACGCCTTGGCCGCCGACCCGGCCGTGCACGTCATGGGTGAGGACGTCGGCGCCCTCGGCGGTGTCTTCCGGGTCACCGACGGGCTCGCCGAGGAGTTCGGCGAGGACCGCTGCACGGACACCCCGCTCGCCGAGGCCGGCATCCTCGGCACGGCCGTCGGCATGGCGATGTACGGGCTGCGCCCGGTCGTGGAGATGCAGTTCGACGCCTTCGCCTACCCGGCGTTCGAGCAACTGATCAGCCATGTCTCCCGGATGCGCAACCGCACCCGCGGCGCGCTGCCGCTCCCGCTCACCATCCGTGTCCCCTACGGCGGCGGCATCGGCGGCGTCGAACACCACAGTGACTCCTCCGAGGCGTACTACATGGCGACCCCGGGGCTTCATGTCGTCGCGCCCGCCACGGTCGCCGACGCCTACGGGCTGCTGCGCGCCGCCATCGCCTCCGACGACCCGGTCGTCTTCCTCGAACCCAAGCGCCTGTACTGGTCCAAGGACGCCTGGAACCCGGACGATCCGCAGAGCGTTGAACCGATAGGCCGCGCGGTGGTGCGGCGCTCGGGCCGGAGCGCCACCCTCATCACGTACGGGCCGTCCGTGCCCGTCTGTCTGGAAGCCGCCGAGGCGGCCCGGGACGAGGGCTGGGACCTCGAAGTCGTCGACCTGCGCTCCCTGGTGCCGTTCGACGACGAGACGGTCTGCGCCTCGGTACGGCGGACCGGGCGAGCGGTCGTCGTGCACGAGTCGGGTGGGTTCGGCGGCCCGGGCGGGGAGATCGCGGCCCGGGTCACGGAGCGGTGCTTCCACCACCTGGAGGCGCCGGTGCTGCGGGTCGCGGGGTTCGACCTCCCCTATCCGCCGCCGATGCTGGAGCGTCACCACCTGCCCGGCGTGGACCGGATCCTGGACGCCGTGGGGCGTCTGCAGTGGGAGGCCGAGGGCTGATGGCACACGCTTCTGACATGCACAGCTTGGAGTTCAGGCTCCCCGACCTCGGGGAGGGGCTCACCGAAGCGGGCATCGTCCGCTGGCTGGTCGAGGTCGGCGACCTCGTCGCCGTCGACCAGCCGGTCGTCGAGGTCGAGACCGCCAAGGCGATGGTCGAGGTGCCCTGCCCCTACGGCGGTGTCGTGACCGCCCGCTACGGCGAGGAGGGCACCGAACTGCCCGTCGGCGCACCGCTGATCACCGTCGCGGTGGGCGCGCCGGCCTCCGGTGAGCGGAGCGAGGGCTCGGGCAACGTGCTGGTGGGATACGGCACTTCGGAGGCGCCCGCCCGCAGGAGGAGGGTCCGTCCGGGACAGCCGACACCGGTCGCCGCCGTCGGGGCCGGGGGCGCGGGCGCGGTGAACGGGCAGGCCGGTGCCCCCGTGGCGGCGGACGAGCAGGTCGGCGCCCCGGCGGTGGCGGACGGCCCCGTTCCGGTGATCTCACCCCTCGTACGCCGCCTCGCCCGCGAGAACGGCCTGGATCTGCGGGAGCTGACCGGCTCGGGACCCGACGGACTGATCCTGCGGGCCGACGTCGAGTACGCGCTGCGGGCCGCCGCCGCGCAGGGCCCGACGCCGGCGCCTGCCGCCGAGGCGTACACCCCCGCACCGACCACCTCCGCGCCCACCACCTCCGCACCGACTGCCTTCGTCCCCACCGCCGGAGTCACCCGCATCCCCCTCAAGGGCATCCGGGGCGCCGCGGCCGACAAGCTGTCCCGCAGTCGTCGCGAGATCCCGGACGCCACCTGCTGGGTGGACGCCGACGCCACGGAACTGATGCGGGCGCGAGCCGCGATGAACGCCGCCGGCGGACCGAAGATCTCCCTCCTCGCCCTGCTGGCCCGCATCTGCACCACGGCCCTGGCCCGCCGGCCGGAGCTCAACTCCACCGTGGACATGGAGGCCAGGGAGATCGTCCGGCTGGACGCCGTGCACCTCGGGTTCGCCGCGCAGACCGAGCGCGGGCTCGTCGTGCCCGTCGTCCGGGACGCGCACACGCGCAGCGCGGAGTCGTTGGCCGCGGAGTTCGCCCGGCTGACCGAGGCCGCCCGGGCGGGCACCCTCACGCCGCGCGAACTCACCGGCGGCACCTTCACGTTGAACAACTACGGCGTGTTCGGCGTCGACGGCTCCACGCCGATCATCAACCACCCCGAGGCGGCCATGCTGGGCGTCGGCCGCATCGTCCCCAAGCCCTGGGTGCACGAGGGCGAGCTGGCGGTGCGCCAGGTCGTCCAGCTCTCGCTCACCTTCGACCACCGGGTGTGCGACGGGGGCACGGCGGGCGGTTTCCTGAGGTACGTGGCGGACTGCGTGGAACAGCCGGCGGTGCTGCTGCGCACACTCTGATCTCGCTGTGATTGCACGGTGCCGTCCGCGTTCCCTGTGATCGCCACGGCACGCATACTCGGGGGATGACCGCCAACGAGCCGCTCCCCGCCATCGCCGGGTACGACGTCGTCGTCCTCGCGGGCGGTGCCGCCCGGCGGCTCGGCGGTGCGGACAAACCCGGTGTACGGGTGGGTGGCCGGGCGTTGCTCGACCGGGTGCTGGCCGCCTGCGCCGACGCGCGCGTCACCGTCGTCGTCGCCGATCCCCGGCCGACCGCACGACCGGTGACCTGGGCGCGCGAGGATCCGCCCGGTGGCGGTCCGGTGGCCGCGCTCGACGCCGGGCTGCGGCACACCAAGGCCGAACGGGTCGTCGTCCTCTCCGCCGACCTGCCGTTCCTCGGCGAGCCGACGGTACGGCGCCTGCTGGCCGCCCTGCCGGCGACCGATGCGGACGGTGCCACCGGTGCCGCCGCCGTCGACGGCGTGCTGCTCACCGACGCCGACGGCCGCGACCAGCCCCTCGTGGCCGTGTACCGCGCGTCCGCGCTGCGCCGGGAGCTGGCCGCCCTCGCCGACGGGCACGGCACCACCACCGGGCTGCCTCTGCGCCGGCTCACCGCCGGTCTCGATCTCACCCGCGTCCCCGACCCCGTCGCGTCCTTCGACTGCGACACCTGGGACGACATCGCCACTGCCAGGGCACGCATCAGGGAGCATGGCCACGTGTTGGATGAATGGATTTCCGCAGTCAAGGACGAGCTGGGCATCGACCTCGACGTCGACACCGGTGTGCTCCTCGACCTCGCCCGCGACGCCGCCCACGGCGTGGCCAGGCCCGCGGCACCGCTGACCACCTTCCTCGTCGGCTACGCCGCCGCCCAGGCCGGGGGAGGCCCCGAAGCCGTGGCCGAGGCGTCCCGCAAGGCCGTCGACCTCGCCCTGCGCTGGGCGGACGAGGACACCCCCGACGCCGGGCCCGAGCCGGACACGGCACCCGGCGCCCCGACCGACACCCGACCGGACGCCGGATGACCGCCCGCGCGGCCCGCCCCGGCGAGGACGCCAGGGGCGCCCAGGGCGCGGAGGACCTCGACGTCGAGGAGGTGCTCGCCCTCGTGAACGAAGGCAGCGGTCGCTCCGCCGGTGAGCACGTGCCCTCCCCCGCCCCGCGGACCGGCGACCACGAGACCCCGCCCCGCCCGGCGGCGCCCCGGCACCGGGCCACCCCCTGGCCCGAGGCCCGCGCCGACGCCGCCCGGGCCGCCCGCTCCGCCGGCAGGGCCGCCCACCGCGCCCCGGTCTCCGTCACCCTCGACGACGCCCTGGGTCTCACCCTGGCCGCCCCTCTCACCGCCCTCACCGATCTGCCCTCCTTCGACACCTCCGCGATGGACGGCTGGGCGGTCGCCGGCCCCGGCCCCTGGGCCGTGCGGGACGAGGGCGTGCTCGCCGGACACGCGGAGCCGGAGCGGCTCACCGACGGCGAGGCCGTCCGGATCGCCACCGGCGCCCGCATCCCCCTCGACACCACCGCGGTCCTGCGCAGCGAGCACGGCCGCACCGACGACAAGGGTCATCTGCACGCGACCCGCGAGAGGGCGCACGGCCAGGACATCCGGCCGCGCGGCCAGGAGTGCCGCGGCGGCGACCAGCTCCTGGCGGCCGGAACCCTGGTCACCCCGGCGGTGCTCGGCCTCGCCGCGGCCGCCGGCTACGACACCCTCACCGCCGTACCCCGTCCCCGCGTCGAAGTCCTCGTCCTGGGCGACGAGTTGCTCACCGAGGGCAAGCCGCACGACGGGCTGATCCGGGACGCGCTGGGCCCGATGCTCCCGCCCTGGCTACGGGCGCTCGGCGCCGAGGTGATCGCCGTACGCCGTCTCGGTGACGACGCCGAGGCGCTGCACCAGGCGATCACCGGCTCCGACGCCGACCTGGTCGTCACCACCGGAGGCACCGCCTCCGGCCCCGTCGACCATGTCCACCCCACCCTCCGGCGGATCGGCGCCGAACTCCTGGTCGACGGCGTCAAGGTGCGGCCCGGGCACCCCATGCTGCTGGCCCGGATCAAGGAGCACCAGCACCTCGTGGGCCTGCCCGGCAACCCCCTCGCCGCCGTCTCCGGACTGCTCACGCTCGCCGAGCCGATGCTGCGCATCCTCGCGGCCCGCCCCGCGCCGGAGCCGTACACGCTGCCGCTGCGGGACGAGGCGCACGGGCATCCGCACGACACCCGGCTCGTCCCCGTGGTCCTGCGCGGTGACCATGCCGTGCCGCTGCACTACAACGGCCCGGCGATGCTGCGGGGCATCGCGGGGGCCGACGCCCTGGCTGTCGTACCGCCGGGCGGGTCGCGGGCCGGTCAGGAGTCGGAGCTGCTGGACCTGCCCTGGGCCACAGCCGGAATCGGGGTGTGTTTCACGTGAAACTTCCGGGTCGTGACGCGATTGCCCGCGAGGCCGACGAACATCTCGTGACACATCGGGTGGAACTTCCACGCAAGGTCGTGGAGCATCCGTTCCGGCAGGTGGCCAAGCGGCTGTCGATGGCCCTGTTGGTCCTGGTGGCGACCGCCCTGATCGTCTATGCCGACCACGACGGGTACAACGACAGCTCCGACGGCTCGGTGGACTTCCTGGACGCGTGGTACTACGCGACCGTCACCCTCTCCACCACCGGCTACGGCGATGTCACCCCGGTCAGTGACGCCGCCCGGCTCACCAACATCTTCGTCATCACACCTCTGCGGGTGATGTTCCTGATCATCCTGGTCGGCACCACGCTGGAGGTTCTCACCGAACGCACGCGGGACGAGTGGCGACTCAACCGCTGGAGGTCCACCTTGCGCGACCACACCGTTGTCATCGGTTTCGGCACGAAGGGGCGCTCGGCGATCCAGACCGTCTGTGCGACGGGACTGAAGAAGGAGCAGGTCGTCGTGGTCGACCCGAACTCCAAGGTGATCGAGGCGGCGACCGCGGACGGTTATGCCGGGGTCATCGGGGACGCGACGCGCAGCGATGTGCTCAAGCGGGCCGAGGTGCACAAGGCCCGGAAGATCATCATCGCCACGCAGCGCGACGACACGGCCGTCCTGGTGACCCTGACCGCCCGGCAGCTCAACAAGGGCGCGAAGATCGTGGCCGCGGTGCGGGAGGAGGAGAACGCCCCGCTGCTGAAGCAGTCCGGCGCCGACGCGGTGATCACCAGCGCCAGTGCCGCCGGACGGCTGCTCGGCCTGTCCGTGCTCAGCCCCGCGGCCGGCATGGTGATGGAGGACCTCATCCAGCAGGGCAGCGGGCTCGACATCGTGGAGCGGCCGGTCATAAAGGCCGAGGTGGGCAAGACCGCGCGGCAGACCGACGACCTGGTGGTGAGCGTCATCCGCGGGCACCGGGTGCTCGGTTACGACGACGTGGCCATCGGCACGCTGCAGCTGACGGACCGGCTGATCACGATCGTGCGGGCGACGCCGGGTTCGCAGATCGCGCCCGACGTCCGCCCGCTGCTCCAGGACTGACCGCCCGGGAACGACTCCTGGGACCGGCCGCCCCCGGAGGGGCGGGGCGGCCGGCTGCTCGCGGTGTGGTCCACCGGCTACTTGCGGTTGTACAGCCGCATCGTGATCGGCCCGAAGACCGCGATGAACAGGCCCGCCCAGCCCAGCGACCAGGCGACCTCGTCGGCCGGCCAGTCGCCCGCCATCAGGCCGCGCACCGCCGACGCCACATGGGTCACCGGGCTGTTGTTCACGAACGCCTGCAGCCAGCCCGGCATGGTCTTCGGGTCGACGAAGACGTTCGACAGGAAGGTGAGCGGGAAGATCACCATCATGCTGACGCCCATCACCGACTTCTCGGAGCGCAGCATCAGCCCGAACATCGTCCAGATCCACGAGAACGCGAACGAGAACACCACCAGCAGCGCGATCCCGGCGAGCACGCCGCCCACCCCGCCGTCCGGTCGGTAGCCGAGGATCACGCCGACCGTGAGCATCACGACGGACGCGATCGTGTAGCGCAGGGCGTCGCCCAGCAGATAGCCGACCATCACCGACGGCCGCCAGATCGGCAGCGTACGGAAACGGTCGAAGACGCCCTTCTCGATGTCGGTGTTGACCGAGACGCCGGTGTACATCGTGATCATCACGACCGACATCACCAGGATGCCCGGCAGCAGGAACTGGATGTACTCCTTCGGGGACCCGGCCAGGGCGCCCCCGAACAGGTACGTGTACATCAGCACCATCATGATCGGGAACGCCGTGACGTCGAAGAGCTGCTCCGGCACGTGCTTGATCTTGAGGATGGCCCGCCAGCCGAACGTCAGCGAGGCGGACAGGGCGCTGGGCCGCGGCGGGCGCTCACCGGCGATGAGCAGCGCGGCGAGGGACTCGGCGCTGACGGGGGCGAGGTCCTTGGTCTCGGTCTGCGTCACGGTGCTCATGCCGCCACCTCGTCCTTCGCGTCGTCGGAGCCCTGCGAGTTCTTCGCGTCGCGGGTGTCATGTCCGGTGAGGGCGAGGAAGACCTCGTCCAGGCTGGGCTGCCCCAGGGAGAAGTTGTCGACGACGACTCCGGTACGGGCCAGTTCGGCGAGTGCGCGGGCCGCCTGCTCGGCCGCCCCCTGCCCGTTCGCCGCCCCGCTCCCGACCCGGGCGGTCAGCGCCACCGGGTCGGGCTCCAGCTGCACGTCCACGTTCAGGGCCAGCCGGAGCACCTCCTCCGCCTGTGGCCGTTGCGCGGGATCTCGTAGCCGCAGATGGACGGAGCCGGCGCCCACGGACGCCTTCAGCTCGCCCTTGGTGCCCTCGGCGATCACCCTGCCCTGGTCGATGACGGCGATCCGGGACGCCAGCTGGTCGGCCTCGTCCAGATACTGCGTGGTCAGCAGCACGGTGGTGCCCTGGGCGACGACCGCGCGCACGATGTCCCACACCTGGTTGCGGCTGCGCGGGTCCAGGCCGGTCGTCGGCTCGTCCAGGAAGAGCAGTTCGGGGGTGTTGAGGATGGAGGCGGCGATGTCGATACGCCGCCGCATGCCGCCGGAGTAGTGCTTGACCTGCTTCCCGGCCGCTTCGCCGAGACCGAAGGCGTCCAGCAGCTGGGCGGCGCGGTCCCGGGCCGCCTTCTTCTGGTGACCGAGGAGCCGGCCCAGCAGGACCAGGTTCTCCGCGCCGGTGAGGTCCTCGTCCACCGACGCGTACTGGCCGGTCAGGCTGACCCGGCTGCGGACCTCGTCGGCGTCCCGTACGACGTCGTGTCCGAAGACATGGGCCTCACCGCTGTCCGGCCGGAGCAGGGTGGCGAGCATTTTCACCGTGGTCGTCTTTCCGGCGCCGTTCGGACCGAGGACGCCGTAGACCGTGCCGGCCGGCACCGCGAGGTCGACTCCGTCGACGGCCCGTGTCTCGCCGAACGTCTTCACCAGGCCTGCGGTCTCGATGGCCAGGCCGGACGTGTGCTGGCTCATGGTGGGTTCCTTCCGCGTACTTGGGTTACGCATGGGGAGACCTTTACGATCGCGCAAACTCATCGGTCGCGCACAGGGATTTGTCGGGAGATCGGCCCAAGGACCGACAGGCACCCGACTCAGGGCGGACCCGGGGACCGACGGGAACCGGGACCAGGGACCGACAGGAACGGGGCCCAAGGACCGACAAGGGGCGCGTCCGGGGACCGACAAGGGTCCGACCCGGGGCCTGGGGGTAGCGTCGTTTTCATGTATGCGATCACGATTCCCGAACCTGGTGGGCCCGAGGCGCTGGTGTGGGACGAGGTCCCGGATCCCGTGCCCGGCGAGGGCGAGGTGCTGGTCGAGGTGGTGGCCAGTGCCGTCAACCGCGCCGACATCCTGCAACGGCAGGGCTTCTACGACCCGCCGCCCGGCGCCTCCCGGTACCCCGGCCTGGAGTGCTCCGGACGGATCGCCGGGCTCGGCCCCGGCGTCTCCGGCTGGAACGTCGGCGACGAGGTGTGCGCGCTGCTCGCCGGCGGCGGCTACGCCGAGAAGGTCGTCGTCCCGGCCGGCCAGCTGCTGCCCGTGCCCAAGGGGCTGGACGTCAGGCAGGCCGCCGCGCTGCCCGAGGTGACCGCGACCGTCTGGTCGAACGTCTTCATGATCTCCCACCTCCGTCCCGGTGAGACCCTGCTCGTGCACGGGGGCTCCAGCGGTATCGGCACCATGGCGATCCAGCTCGCCAAGGCCGTCGGCGCGCGGATCGCCGTCACGGCGGGCACCAGGGAGAAGCTGGAGCGCTGCGCCGAGCTGGGCGCCGACATCCTGGTCGACTACCGCGAGCAGGACTTCGTCGCCGAGCTCAAGGAGGCCACCGACGGGGCCGGCGCCGACGTCATCCTCGACAACATGGGCGCCAAGTACCTGGATCGCAACGTCAAGGCCCTCGCCGTCAACGGCCGCCTCGCGATCATCGGCATGCAGGGCGGCATCAAGGCCGAGCTGAACATCGCCACCCTCCTCACCAAGCGTGCCGCGATCAGCGCGACCTCGCTGCGCGCCCGCCCGCTCGGCGAGAAGGCGGCGATCGTGGCGGCCGTACGCGAGCATGTGTGGCCGCTGGTCGAGGCCGGTCACGTCCGCCCGATCGTCGACCGCGAGATCCCGATGAGCGACGCGGCCGCCGCCCACCGGGTCGTGGAGGAGAGCGGCCACGTCGGAAAGGTCCTGCTCGTCACGTCGTAGAGGTCCGTCACGTACGCCGTAGGCAGCCGTCCCGCCGCAGGTTTCCCTCGCGCCGAAGGGCTCAGGAGAGGCCCCGTCGCGCCCGCAGCGCGACGAAGGCGAGTCCCAGGCCGAGCCCGACCAGGATCAGCCCGCCCCCCAGGGGCAGGATCCGCAGTCGGGGCTCGGCGGGGCGCTCCGCGTGCGGGACGGCCTGCCGGGCGGGTGGCCGGGGCAGCGGCGAGGCCGACCCCTCACCCGTCTGCCGCGGCGACGGCGGTACGACGCCACCGTCGTCCTCCGGTACTGCTTCCGGCACGACTTCCGGTACCGCTTCGGGTTCCGCCGCCTCCGTGTCCACCGGCTCGGCCCGCCCCGCCGCCTCCCGCCGCCCGGGCCGATCCCGCCCCTCACCCGGCCGACTGCCGGCCCGGGTGGGCCGGGTGGCGGAGGGGGACACGGGTGGCGAGGCGGAGGCACGACCGGGACCGGCTGCGGGGCCGACCGCGGGATCGGCGCCCCTGGCAGAGGAGGAAGGGGAGGCGGAGGCGGAGGGGGTCGAGGCGGTTGTCGCGTCGACCGTCGGCGACGGCCCGGCCACGTACGGCGCGTCAACCGTGTACGGCGACTCACCCCCGTACGCCCGCCCCGTGCCGTACGGCAGCACGACCGCCCCCGACCCCACCACGATCAGCACCCCTGTCACGCGCAGCGATCGCAGCCATGGAATCACGGCACAAGCCTGTCATTCATGGACGCAAGCGGCATTCCGAATGGATCCGTAGGGTCATGAACGGTGGATCAGCCTTTACCGGGGGCACCAAGCCGATGAGGTGTCCGTGTGCGAGAGAATGGCGGCATGGAGATGCCGAGGAACGAAAGGCCGCCGGAGAACCCCCAGATCCTGGTCGTGGGCCAGGACGGGATGGCTCTCGGTGGCGGTGGTGACGAGGACTCCCGCGAGGTCCCGGTGACAGAGATGGTGGAGCAGCCCGCCAAGGTCATGCGTATCGGGAGCATGATCAAGCAGCTGCTGGAGGAAGTGCGCGCGGCTCCCCTGGACGAGGCGAGCCGGGTCCGGCTCAAGGAGATCCACGCCAGCTCGGTGAAGGAGCTGGAGGACGGTCTCGCCCCCGATCTCGTCGACGAGCTGGAGCGGCTCTCGCTGCCCTTCACCGACGACGGGATCCCCAGCGACGCGGAACTGCGGATCGCGCAGGCCCAGTTGGTCGGCTGGCTGGAGGGCCTCTTCCACGGGATCCAGACGACCCTGTTCGCCCAGCAGATGGCGGCGCGGGCCCAGCTGGAGCAGATGCGCCGCGCACTGCCGCCGGGGGCCGGCGGCCACGAGGACGAGGACGACCCTCGTACGATCGGGCGCTCGGGCGGCCCGTACCTGTAGGCCGGCTCGCGGGCCGTGCAACCCGTCCACGAACGACAAGGGCCCGGCAGCCTCGGCTGCCGGGCCCTTTCGCGCGATCCGCGGATGGTCCACGTGCGGTTGTCCCGCCGGAGTCAGGACGGGTTGCCCGTGGAGATCTCGAACTGCATCTCCGGCGGGTTCTTCGGGTCGAAGTCCGTGCCCGAGGAGGGGTACTGCTTCATGATCGTGCCGTCGCCGTAGGTGTTCTCGTCGACCGAGGTCTTGTCGTACTTCCACCCGGCCGCCTTGAGGCACTCCAGGACCGAGTCCCAGTTCTTGAAGGCGAAGTCCGGCATCCGCACCTGCTCGGGGTCGTTGTACGACTCCTCGGGCTCGGTGCACTCGGTCTTCTCGACCGTCTTCGTGGTGTCCGGCCCGCGGTAGCCCTCCGCCTTGGCCGACGCGGACACCGACGCCCCGGCGCTCTCCTTGGCGCTCGGGTCGTCGTCTCCGCTGCCGCTGTTCATCAGCAGTGCCGTGATCAGCCCGCCGACCGCGATCACCGACACCACGATCGAACCGATGATCACCGACCGGTTGTTCTTGCCGCCGCCACCGGAGGAGGTCTGGGTGGTCTGGGGCGAGAGGTTGTAGGGCGGCGGGGTCGACGAGTGCTGTTGCGGCGCGTACCCGGCCGGGCCGGGCGTCTGGTAGCCGCCCTGCTGCGGATAGCCGTACGCCGGGGAGTGCGCCGACGGCTGCGGGGTGCCGTACGCGTGCGGCGGCGGGGTCGGCTGGTACGGCGTCTGGACGTTGCCGCCCAGAGGGGTCGTCTGGTCGATCGGGGGGAACACCGCGGAGCCGACGCCCGCACCGCTCTGCGTCGGCGCGCCCGGCACGATGCTCGGCGCGGCGGCCTGGAAGGACGCGGCGACCCGCAGGCACTCGTCGCGCATGGCCTCGGCGCTCGGGAAACGCTCGTTCGGGTTCTTCTTCAGCGCGCGGGCGACCAGCGCGTCCACGGCCGGCGGCAGCGCGCGGTTGATCGACGAAGGAGCGACCGGCTCCTCCTGCACATGCGCGTAGGCGATGGCCAGCGGTGAGTCCGCGTCGAACGGGATCCGCCCGGTGACCAGTTGGAACAGCATGATGCCGACCGAGTAGAGGTCGGAGCGGGCGTCCACGCCCCGGCCCAGCGCCTGTTCCGGCGACAGGTACTGCGGGGTGCCGACGACCATGCCGGTCTGCGTCATCGAGGTGACACCGGACTGCATGGCGCGGGCGATGCCGAAGTCCATCACCTTGACGACGCCGCGCTTGGTCATCATCACGTTGCCCGGCTTGATGTCCCGGTGGACCAGGCCCATCTCGTGGCTGATCTCCAGCGCCGCGAGCACGTCCGCGGTGATCTTCAGCGCCTTGTCGGCGGGCATCGCGCCGAACTGCCGTACGTCCGTGTTCAGTACGGAACCGAGGGGGTGGCCCTCGACGTACTCCATGACGATGTACGGCATCGTCGAACCGTCCAGCTCGTCCTCGCCGGTGTCGAAGACGGAGACGATGTTGGTGTGGGTGAGCTTGGCCACGGCCTGGGCCTCGCGGCGGAAACGCTCGCGGAAGGCCTGTTCCCGGCCCAGCTCGGTGTGCAGGGTCTTGATCGCGACCTGGCGGTCGAGCACCGTGTCGTACGCGAGGTGCACCGAGGCCATGCCGCCTTCGCCGAGCAAGTCGCGCAGCTGATAACGGCCGCCGGCGAGCGCCCGCCCCGCGTACCGGCCCTGTGCGCCGTCCTGGCTCATGTCTCTGCGTCCCCCGTAGGCCTTCGGCGCCCAAGTGTGCCGTTGATCCAAAGTGCTATTCCCGGCCAAGTCTGCCGGAGGGCACTGACACGTCAAGCGCGGTGCCCGTTCCGTGACCGTACGCGAAAGAAAGGTCGCGCAAGAGTTACAGCAGGCGTACGCCCGGTACACACAATTTGCACACCGGCACGTACTGCGGGTTTCATGGCCGGTCTCCCTCGGGCCGGTTCCCGGGGTCTTCCCGGATCGGCGGCTTGCGCGGAGGCTGTAGCGTGGCCGACGGAGACCGTAACAACACCGCGCGCACCGCGGGCAGAAACGACGGCGAGGACTGATGGCACAGCAGCAGCGCGCTCAGGGCCCGTCCGACCCCGAGGCGACTGGCGGCGGGATGTCAGATGCGCCGGAAATGTGGGGAAACGGCGGACTGGTCGGGGACGGCCGTTATCGGCTGACCGGCAGACTCGGCCGGGGCGGCATGGCCGAGGTGTTCGCAGCCGAGGACGTCCGCCTCGGACGCACCGTGGCGGTCAAGCTGCTGCGCGCCGACCTCGCCGAGGACCCCACCTCCAAGGCCCGCTTCACGCGCGAGGCCCAGTCGGTCGCCGGCCTCAACCACCACTCGATCGTCGCCGTGTACGACTCCGGCGAGGACTTCGTGGGCGGCCAGTCCGTGCCGTACATCGTGATGGAGATCGTCGAGGGCCGCACCATTCGCGACCTGCTCCTGAACGCCGAGGCACCCGGGCCCGAGCAGGCGCTGATCATCGTCTCCGGTGTCCTGGAGGCGCTCGCCTACTCGCACCAGCACGGCATCGTGCACCGTGACATCAAGCCGGCCAACGTCATCATCACGCACAACGGCGCGGTGAAGGTGATGGACTTCGGCATCGCCCGCGCCCTGCACGGCGCGTCCACGACGATGACGCAGACCGGCATGGTCATGGGCACCCCGCAGTACCTCTCCCCGGAGCAGGCCCTCGGCAAGGCCGTCGACCACCGCTCCGACCTGTACGCGACGGGCTGTCTCCTCTACGAACTCCTCGCGCTGCGGCCCCCGTTCACCGGTGAGACCCCGCTGTCGGTGGTGTACCAGCACGTCCAGGACATCCCGACGCCTCCGTCGCAGGTGTCCGAAGCCGTCCCGCCGGAGCTCGACGGCCTGGTCATGCGCTCGCTCGCCAAGGAGCCGGACGACCGTTTCCAGACGGCCGAGGAGATGCGCGGCCTGATCCAGTACGGCCTCCAGATGCTGTACGAGCAGGGCAGCCACACCGGCACCTGGAACACCGGCCCCGTCGACCACCACGACGGGCGGCACACCCCGGCGGCGGGCATGGCCGGCACGTCCGTGCTGCCGCATCCCGGCGCCGACTCCTCCGGCACCGCGCAGATCCCGCAGCCGATCCTGCCCAACCGCTACGGCGGCGGGGACGAGGGCGGCTTCGAGGGCCACGGCAACCGGGGCGGCGGGCGCGGCAAGCTGTGGATCCTCGCCGTGCTCGCGGTGGTCGCCATCGCGGCGGGCGTCGCGCTCGCCCTCAACGGCGGTGGCGGCAACGGCGGCGGCACGGGCACCTCGAAGTCGCCGACCACCTCGCAGACCACCGACGACGCGACGGCCAGCGAGACGCCGAGCGACGACACCAGCGAGCAGCCCACGGACACCTCGACGGACGACGACACGGGCACGAGTTCCGGTACGGGCTACACGCCCTCGTACACGCCCTCGTACACCCCGTCGAACACGGCCCCCCAGGATCCGACCGACGACCCGACGGCCGACCCCACGACCGCGGAGCCGACGACCGACCCGACGACCGAGGACCCGCCGGACCCGACGGACGACCCGACGGACACGAGCGGCGGCACCATCGACGGCGGCGTCACGAGCGGCAACGACGGCGGGGGCAACTGACCGCCCACCACATCACCCTCCACGCGCGCGTGCGGTCCGGAAACGGGCTTCGCGCGCGCGTGTGGTCGTGGACGCCCTCCCCGGGAGCCGCTCAGTCGGCGAACGCGGCGCACACCTCGTCGTACTCGCGGGTCCACCACACCGCGAGTGCCGAGGCCGCCGGGAACTGCGGATCGGCCCGGGTGTCACCGCGTTCGTAGTGCCAGCGCAGCATCCAGAAGTCGTTGAGGCGCTCCCACCACACGCGGTGCACGGCCGCGGCGAGTTCGGAGGGCGTGGCACCGGCCGTACGCCGGTAAGCGCGCGCGTACGCCCGCACCTTCGGCAGGTCGAGGGTCCCCGCGGGCCGTACGAAGAAGATCGCGGCGGCCCGTACGGCCTCCTCGGCGCGGGGCTTCACCCCGAGCCGGTCCCAGTCGACGATCGCGGCCGGACTGTCCCCCTGGTAGAGCAGGTTGAAGGGGTGGAAGTCCCCGTGCACCCAGCCCACCGAGGCGCCGCGCGGCGGACGCCGGCCGGCGTGCTGCTCCAGGAGGGCACGCCGTTCCAGGAGGCGGTGCCGGGCCAGGGCGTCGAAGGAGTCGGCGGGGCGGTGGCGGCGTACGTGGGCGAGCAGGTCGTCGATGAGGACGAAGGTGTCGGCGGGGTCGGGGCTCGCGGCGGGGTCCGGGCCGTGAGGGGGTTCGGAGGCGTCGCGGGGGTCGGCGGCCTCAGTGACGTCCGCCCGCTCGGTACGCGCCCGCGCGTGCGTGCGCATCACGCGCTCCAGGCTCGCGTGCACCACCCCCAGGAGCGCCCCGAGCCGTCCGCACTGGGCGGTGGTGAGCTGGCCGCCGTGGCGGTGCCGGCCGTCGACCCAGGGGTGCAGGGCGTAGGCGTGCCCCCCGACGACCGCGACCGTGCGCCCGTCGCGGCCGGTCAGCGGGGGCGCGACGGGGACGCCCAGGTCGGCCAGGCGCTGGGTGGCCCGGTGCTGGCGGGCGATGGCGGCGGGGTCGGCCGTCTCGGGGTCGAAGTGGTGCTTGAGGAAGTAGCGGCCCCGGGTCGTACAGAGCCGGTAGCCGCGGTTGAGCAGCCCCTGGTCGACGGGCTCGCAGGTGAGGGCGGACCCGGCGGTGTACTGGCGGAGGACGGCGCCCAGCGGGGGCGCGTGGGGCATGAGGGGTGGTACACAAGAGCGCGGCACGCTGCCCGATGCTAGGGCACGATGCAGGCCCCTGAGCTGGGCGTTGTCACAGACAGTCGCATTCGGTCACGGGATGTGCCGGAAGTGGCTTTCCAGGGCTTCGGCGGTCGCCTGGACGGTCCCGAATCGCGGTTCGATGCACAGGTAGACGGGCTCGTCCGGCTCGCCGTCGACGCGGTACGGAGTGGGCCCGAAGCGGTCGATCTCCGCGGCGGTCGGCTCGTACGCCTCGCACGCGCCGACCACCTGCACCGACCAGAGCCGCTCCCCGGGCCGGGCGACGCCGAGGTTGTCGGAGCCGTAGGCGACCACGCTGCCGGCGCACGCCCGGTGGTCCCCCTGGTTGCCGGGCATCCGCAGCAGCACCCGGCCGTCCACGACGATGTGCCGGGCGAAGGCGAGGAAGGGCAGGGCCCGCACGCTGGTGGCGACCCGGCCGTAGCCGGTACGGGCGAGCAGCTCGACGGCGCGCTGTTCCTCGGAGGACATGCCATCCAATGTCCCCGCGCGCGGGGACCCGCATAAGAGGCGCCCGCCCCTTCGAGGAGGGGACCTAAGTCCCTCGGCGGCCACCCGCCGGTCCCTCGGCGATCACTCAGCGGCGCTGTTGTTCCACCTGGAGCCGGGCCACATAGGCGGCCGCCTGGGACCGCCGTTCCATCCCCAGCTTGGACAGCAGACTCGACACATAGTTCTTGATGGTCTTCTCGGCGAGGTGCAGGCGTTCGCCGATCGCGCGGTTGGTCATTCCCTCGCCGATCAGGTCGAGAATCCTGCGTTCCTGGTCGGTGAGGTGCGCGAGTCTGTCGTCGGAGGCGGCCTTGCCGCCCTCGCGCAGCCGCTCCAGCACGCGCGCGGTGGCCACCGGGTCCAGCAGGGACCGGCCGGCGGCGACGTCCCGGACGGCGCTCAGGAGTTCGTTCCCGCGAATGGCCTTGAGGACGTATCCGGAGGCGCCCGCCATGATCGCGTCGAAGAGGGCCTCGTCGTCGGCGAACGAGGTCAGCATCAGGCACGAGATCTCCTCGTCCCGCGAGCGGATCTCCCGGCACACCTCGACACCGCTGCCGTCCGGGAGGCGTACGTCGAGGACCGCGACGTCGGGCGCGGTGGCCGGAATCCGTACCAGTGCGTCGGCGGCCGTGCCCGCCTCGCCGACCACTTCGATGTCTCCCTCGCCCGACAGCAGCTCATGCACACCGCGCCGGACCACCTCGTGGTCGTCGAGAAGAAATACTCTGATTTTTCCGTCTTCGCGCACGCGGTCAGTGTCACACAGGCGTTCACGACCCGCCCCGGGGAGGCTCTTCCCGTGACCTGGGTCACCGGGATAACGTGCCGTTGTTCCGGCCCCCTGCAAGGCTGTGACCAGGGACAGCGCCCGTTTTTGCGACTTTACTTGGAAATCCAAGCAAAATCGCAGGTCAGAAGGGGTTTCACAGAAATGTGGAGCACTGGGTAACGTGCCTGATGCAGGGCGCTCGCCGGGGCACCTGTCACGCCTGTTCCCGAACGAGCCGCACCCACCCCGTGCGTCCGGAGGGCCGCAGGTGAGCCGCACTGGCACCCGGCGAACCCGGGTAGCCGGACCGACGGAGGAGCACACGTGACCGTGGAGAGCACTGCCGCGCGCAAGCCGCGACGCAGCGCAGGTACGACCGGTGCGAAAAGCACGGCCGGCAAGCGCCCGACCGCAAAGAAGTCGCCAAGCACCGAGCCCGAACTCGTCCAGTTGCTGACGCCCGAGGGCAAGCGCGTCAAGAACGCGAAGAACGCCGCGTACGACAAGTACGTCGCGGACATCACCCCCGACGAGCTCCGCGGCCTGTACCGCGACATGGTGCTCACCCGACGCTTCGACGCCGAGGCCACCTCCCTGCAGCGCCAGGGCGAGCTGGGCCTGTGGGCGTCGCTGCTGGGCCAGGAGGCCGCCCAGATCGGCTCCGGCCGCGCCCTGCGCGACGACGACTACGTCTTCCCCACCTACCGCGAGCACGGCGTCGCCTGGTGCCGCGGGGTGGACCCGACCAACCTGCTCGGCATGTTCCGCGGCGTCAACAACGGCGGCTGGGACCCGAACAGCAACAACTTCCACCTCTACACGATCGTCATCGGCTCGCAGACGCTGCACGCCACCGGCTACGCGATGGGCGTGGCCAAGGACGGCGCGGACTCGGCGGTCATCGCCTACTTCGGCGACGGCGCCTCCAGCCAGGGCGACGTCGCGGAGTCCTTCACCTTCTCCGCGGTCTACAACGCCCCGGTGGTGTTCTTCTGCCAGAACAACCAGTGGGCGATCTCCGAGCCCACCGAGAGGCAGACCCGCGTACCGCTCTACCAGCGCGCGCAGGGCTACGGCTTCCCCGGCGTCCGCGTCGACGGCAACGACGTCCTGGCCAGCCTGGCCGTCACCAGGTGGGCCCTGGAGCGCGCCCGCAACGGCGAGGGCCCCACGCTCGTCGAGGCGTACACGTACCGCATGGGCGCCCACACCACCTCCGACGACCCGACGAAGTACCGGGCCGACGAGGAGCGCGAGGCCTGGGAGGCGAAGGACCCGATCCTGCGCCTTCGCCGGTTCCTGGAGACCTCAAACCACGCGGACGAGGGATTTTTCGCGGAACTGGAGGCCGAGAGCGAGGCGTTGGGCAGGCGAGTGCGCGAAGCGGTCCGTGCCATGCCGGACCCGGACCGGTTCGCCATCTTCGAGCACGCGTACGCGGACGGGCATGCGCTGGTGGACGAGGAGCGGGCGCAGTTCGCCGCCTATCAGGCGTCGTTCGCCGACGCCGAGGGGGAAAACTGAGATGGCGGAGACGGTGACGGTCAAGAACATGGCGCTGGCGAAGGCGATCAACGAATCGCTGCGCACGGCGCTGGACACGGACCCCAAGGTCCTCGTCATGGGCGAGGACGTCGGCAAGCTCGGCGGTGTCTTCCGGGTGACGGACGGCCTGCAGAAGGACTTCGGCGAGAGCCGGGTCATCGACACCCCGCTCGCCGAGTCCGGCATCGTGGGCACCGCGATCGGCCTCGCCCTGCGCGGCTACCGCCCGGTGGTGGAGATCCAGTTCGACGGTTTCGTCTTCCCGGCGTACGACCAGATCGTCACGCAGCTCGCGAAGATGCACGCGCGGTCGCTGGGCAAGGTCAAGATGCCGGTCGTCGTCCGGATCCCGTACGGCGGTGGCATCGGCGCGGTGGAGCACCACTCGGAGTCCCCCGAGGCGCTGTTCGCGCACGTGGCCGGCCTGAAGGTGGTCTCCCCGTCGAACCCGTCGGACGCCTACTGGATGATGCAGCAGGCGATCCAGAGCGACGACCCGGTGATCTTCTTCGAGCCGAAGCGCCGCTACTGGGACAAGGGCGAGGTCAACACCGAGGCGATCCCCGGCCCGCTGCACAAGGCGCGGGTCGTCCGCGAGGGCACCGACCTCACCCTCGTCGCCTACGGCCCGATGGTGAAGCTCTGCAAGGAGGTCGCCGACGCGGCGGCCGAGGAGGGCCGGTCCCTGGAGATCCTGGACCTGCGGTCGGTGTCCCCGCTGGACTTCGACGCGATCCAGGCCTCGGTGGAGAAGACCGGCCGCCTGGTGGTGGTCCATGAGGCACCGGTGTTCTTCGGCTCCGGCGCGGAGATCGCCGCCCGGATCACCGAGCGCTGCTTCTACCACCTGGAAGCGCCGGTGCTGAGGGTCGGCGGCTACCACGCCCCGTATCCGCCGGCCCGTCTGGAGGACGAGTACCTGCCGGGCCTGGACCGGGTGCTCGACGCCGTCGACCGTGCCCTGGCGTACTGAGGAGAGGGTCGTGACGACGATGACGGAAGCGTCCGTACGCGAGTTCAAGATGCCGGACGTGGGCGAGGGCCTCACCGAGGCCGAGATCCTCAAGTGGTACGTCCAGCCCGGTGACGTGGTCACCGACGGCCAGGTGGTGTGCGAGGTCGAGACGGCGAAGGCGGCGGTGGAACTGCCGATCCCGTACGACGGCATCGTCCGCGAGCTGCACTTCGGCGAGGGCACCACGGTGGACGTGGGCACGTCGATCATCGCGGTGGACGTCTCGGGCGGGGGCGCGGCTCCCGCGGAGGCCGCACCAGCGGCCGAGGCGCCCGTGGCCGAGGAGCCGAAGGCCGAGGAGCCGAAGTCGGTGGGCTCGGGCCGGCAGCCGGTCCTGGTGGGGTACGGCGTGGCGGCCTCCTCCACCAAGCGCCGCCCCCGCAAGGGCCCGGAGATCCCGGCCCAGGAGGCGCCCACGGCTATCCAGGCCGAGATGAACGGACACGGTTCCGCCGCCCCCGTGGCGGCTCCCGTGGCTCCCGTGAAGGAGCGCCCCCTCGCCAAGCCGCCGGTGCGCAAGCTGGCGAAGGACCTGGGCGTCGATCTGGCGACGGTGGTCCCCTCCGGCCCGGACGGCGTCATCACCCGCGAGGACGTGCACGCGGCGGTGGCACCCCCCGCGGCGCCCGAGCCGACGGCACCGGTCGCGGCACCCGCGCCCGCCCCTGCCGCGGCGGCCACGTACGACACCGCGCGCGAGACCCGCGTCCCGGTCAAGGGCGTCCGCAAGGCCACGGCCGCGGCGATGATCGGCTCGGCCTTCACCGCCCCGCATGTCACGGAGTTCGTGACGGTCGACGTGACCCGCACGATGAAGCTGGTCGAGGAGATCAAGCGGGCCCCCGAGGAGCACGGGATGCAGGGCCTGCGGGTCAACCCGCTGCTGCTGGTCGCCAGGGCCCTGCTGGTCGCGATCAGGCGTCACCCGGACATCAACGCGTCCTGGGACGAGGCCAACCAGGAGATCGTGCTCAAGCACTACGTCAACCTGGGCATCGCGGCGGCCACCCCGCGCGGCCTGATCGTCCCGAACATCAAGGACGCCCACGCCAAGACCCTGCCGCAGCTGGCGGAGTCGCTGGGTGAACTGGTGTCGACGGCGAGGGAGGGCAGGACGTCCCCCGCCGCCATGCAGGGCGGCACGGTCACCATCACCAACGTCGGCGTCTTCGGCGTCGACACCGGTACGCCGATCCTCAACCCGGGTGAGTCCGCGATCCTCGCGGTCGGTTCGATCAAGCCCCAGCCCTGGGTCCACAAGGGCAAGGTGAAGCCCCGTCAGGTCACCACCCTGGCCCTGTCCTTCGACCACCGCCTGGTGGACGGGGAGTTGGGCTCCAAGGTCCTCGCGGACGTGGCGGCGGTCCTGGAACAGCCGAAGCGGCTGATCACCTGGGTGTAAGGGGAGGCGGGGCCGCGCACCCCCGACGGGATGCGCGGCCCCAACACCGTTCCCGGTCCCGGTCGGGCCCCGACGCCGTTCCCGGTCCCGGTCGGGCCCCGACGCCGTTCCCGGGCCGGCTCATGCGGGTCCGTTCGGGTACCGGCTCATGTCGAGGCGTAGCCGTACGTAGTCCGCGTTGCCGGGGCCGGGTCTGCGGTGGCCGTCCGGGTGCCACCCGAGCCGGGTGTAGAAGGCGTGGGCCCGGCTGTTGCGTTCCCAGGCCTCCAGTACCCCCGTGCGCAGTCCGCGCTCGCGCAGGAAGCGCACGTAGGAGGCGTGGAGCCGGCCGCCGACGCCCTGGTTCCAGCAGCCGGGGCGGACATGGATCTGGTAGAGCTGCCCCGCGGTCGTGGCGTCCAGGTCGGGGTCGTGCGGCGGGCCCATCGCCACGATGCCCGTCAACTCCTCGCCGCGCAGGGCGCAGAGCACGCGGCGGGTGTCGTCGCGGAGGGCCCGCTGCCAGGCCGCACGGCGACCGGACCAGGCCTTGGCGGAGGTGAGTTCCGCGTCCGAGTGGCCGCCCGCGCGGTAGTAGGCGGTGCGGGCCTCGGTGTGCAGGTCGGTGAGGGCGTCCAGGTCGTCCGGGTGCGCGGGGCGCAGGGCGAGGGGAGGAGTCGTCATGGGCCCACGGTGAAGGGCCCCTCACCGAGGTGAGGGGCCCTTTGCCCGGACTGTGCCGACTGCTGGGAAAACGTCAGCTGATCTTGGCGTAGCCGTAGTTGATGAGCTTCTTCACGTCCGCGGTGCGGTTGGTCGCGTTGGCGGCCGTGAGGACCGCGCCGACGACCGACTCGCCGTTCTTCGTGGCCGCGAAGACGAGGCAGTACTTGGCCTCGGTGCCGGAGCCGGTCTTGATGCCGAGCGTGCCGTTCCAGCCGAGCAGGGTGTTGGTGTTGGTCCACTTGCCCATCGTGCGGGTGGAGCCGGTCTTCGTGATCGTCTTGGCCTGGTACGTCTTGGCCTTCACGACGGTCTTGAAGGTGGAGCTCTTCATCGCGCTGCGGGCGAGCAGCGTCAGGTCCTTCGCCGACGAGTAGTTCTTGCCCTTGCTTATGCCGTCGAACGAGTCGAAGTGGGTGTTCGTCATGCCGAGGTTCTTGGCCGTGGTGTTCATCTTGCCGATGAAGTTCTTGGTGCGGGCCGAGACCGTCGAGCCTGAACCGAACTTGTCGGCGAGGGCCATCGCGGCGTCGCAGCCGGACGGCAGCATCATCCCGTAGAGCAGCTGACGGACGGTGACCTTGTCACCGACGATCAGGCGGGCCGACGAGGCGCCCGAGGCGACGATGTAGTCGCTGTAGGCCTTCTTGATCGTGACCTTGGTGTTCAGGTTCAGGTTCGACTGCGCGAGCACGACCTTCGCCGTCATGATCTTCGTGGTGGAGGCGGTGAGCCGGTGGGTGTTCTCGGACTTCTTGAAGAGGGTCGCGCCACTGGCGCTGTTCATCACGAACCCGCTCTTCGCCGTGATGCTGGGCGTCGCGACGGCCTGTGCCGGTGCCGCGGTGAGGGCTCCGGTGGCGAGCACTGCGCCGGTCGTGACGACGACGGCTGCGGCTCTGCGGACACGGAAGCCCTTGGTGGCGGTAATCAAGTCAAATACCCCGAATACGTCGAATGCCCCTGGAGTGCGGCCGAGTTGGAAGGGAAAAGAGTAAGGCCGCACACATGTGACACGTGAATAGCACGGAAGGTTGTGCGTCGGCTGGGCCGAGTCTGGACGTATTCGATGCGGGGGTTTCCCGAGGTCCGCATCGTGGACGGGATCCCACATGCGTACGTGTTGTATCTAAGCTGTCGGCATGAGCCTGGCCGTGAAGCAGCCCCCCGCCGCCGACCGCGTGTACGCCCACGTCAAACAAGGTGTCCTGGACCGCCGCTACGAAGGCGGCGTCCTCCTCACCGAGGGCGAACTCGCCGAAGCCGTGGGAGTCTCCCGCACGCCCGTGCGAGAAGCGCTGCTGCGGCTGGAGGCGGAAGGGCTCATCAAGCTTTACCCGAAAAAGGGAGCCCTCGTCCTGCCCGTCTCCGCCCAGGAGATCAAGGACGTGGTCGAGACCCGGCTGCTGGTCGAGGAGCACGCGGCACGCAAGGCCGTACCGGCCCCCGCCGGGCTCGTCGGGCGGCTGGAGGAACTGCTCGACCGGCAGAAGGAGCAGGCCGCCGCCGGGGATCTCGCCGGCGCCGCCGTCACCGACCGCTGTTTCCACGCCGAGATCGTCCGCAGCGGGGGCAACGACATCCTCTCCCGGCTCTACGACCAGCTCCGCGACCGCCAACTGCGCATGGGCGTCGCCATCCTGCACTCCCACCCCGACCGCATCGCCAAGACCCTCACCGAACACGAGGAGATCCTCGACGCGTTGCGCTCCGGGGACGCGGAGGCGGCCGTCGCCGTGGTCCACCGGCACGTCGGCTGGTTCTCGCATCTGGCCCGGGGAGAAGTCCGATGAGTTCCGCCACCTCCACCGCCCTTCCGGGGGACCCACCGGGCGGACGGCGCGCCATGGCCGTCTGGGGCATCGGCGTCTCCGTCTACTTCGTCGCCGTCATCTTCCGCACGTCCCTCGGTGTCGCCGGCCTCGACGCCGCCGACCGCTTCCATGTGGGCGCCTCCGCCCTCTCGACGTTCTCGATCCTCCAACTCCTCGTCTACGCGGGCATGCAGATACCCGTCGGCCTGCTGGTGGACCGGCTCGGCACGAAGAAGGTGCTGGCCCTCGGCGTCGTCCTCTTCACGGCCGGACAGCTCGGCTTCGCCTTCTCCTCGTCGTACGGCATGGCCCTCGCCTCGCGCGCACTGCTCGGCTGCGGCGACGCGATGACCTTCATCAGCGTGCTGCGGCTCGGCAGCCGCTGGTTCCCGGCCCGGCGCGGCCCGATGGTCGCGCAGTTCGCGGGGCTGGCCGGCATGGCGGGCAACCTGGTCTCCACCCTCGTCCTGGCCCGGCTGCTGCACGGCATCGGCTGGACGGCGGCCTTCGCGGGCAGCGCGCTCGCCGGTGTCGTCGTCCTCGTGCTGCTCCTGCTGTTCCTGAAGGACCACCCCGAGGGGCACGAGCCGGAGCCGTTCCCGCACCAGGGGGCGGCGTACGTACGGCGGCAGATCGCCGCGTCCTGGCGGGAGCCGGGGACCCGGCTCGGACTGTGGGTGCACTTCACCACCCAGTTCCCGGCGATGGTGTTCCTGCTGCTGTGGGGCATGCCGTTCCTGGTCGAGGCCCAGGGCCTGTCACGGGCCACGGCGGGCGAACTGCTCACCCTCGTCGTGCTGTCCAACATGGTCGTCGGACTCGTCTACGGCCAGGTCGTCGCCCGGCATCACGCGGCGCGGCTGCCGCTCGCGCTGGGGACCGTCGCGGCGACGGCGCTGGTCTGGGCGCTCACGCTGGCGTATCCGGGCGCGCACGCCCCGATGTGGCTGCTGGTCGTGCTGTGCACGGTGCTCGGGGCGTGCGGGCCGGCGTCCATGCTCGGCTTCGACTTCGCACGGCCGGCGAATCCGCCGGAGCGACAGGGCACGGCTTCCGGGATCACGAACATGGGCGGCTTCGTCGCCTCGATGACCACCCTGTTCGCCGTCGGCGTGCTGCTGGACGCCACCGGGGACGACTACCGGGTCGCGTTCTCCACGGTGTTCGTGCTCCAGGCGGTGGGCGTGAGCCAGATCCTGCGGCTGCGGAAGCGGGCGGCGCGCAGGGAGCGGGAGCGGTTGGTGGCGAGCCGGGTGGAGACGGTGCACGTTCCGGCGTGACGGTTCGCCGTGCCGGTGCGGGCGTGCCCGGGGGCTCCGCCCCCGGACCCCCGGACCTGTGCCCACGCGCCCCGGACCCGGTGCGGTGGGACGAAGGGCGCTGTTACGGCGTCACCGCGAGGCCCCGCAGTATCGCCTCCGTCAGGCGCGGGTCGCCCTCCACCTTCACCCGGTCGGCGACCGCCTCCGGCGTCACCCGGCCGCAGGCGAGGCGGACGTAGGTCTCCCAGTCGAGGGTGAGGGTGGCGGCGGGGCCGAGCGCGGGGGCCGTTTCGAGGGTGCCGCGGCCCTGGATGTCGACGCGGATGGTGCGCAGGAACTCGATGGGGCCGTGCACGTCGAAGACGATCGCGGAGCTGCGGGGCGCGCCCGCGTCCTCGGCGACCATCCGCGGCAGGGCGGCGAGGAGCACGTCACGGGCGACGTGCGCGCCGGGGGAGTCGAGGTTGCCGGGACGGCCGAGGGCGGCGCGCAGATCCTGCTCGTGCACCCACACGTTGAACGCGTGGCCCCGCATGGACTCTTCGAGGGTGATCTCGGTGCTGACGTGGCCGCGCACCTTCGTGCCCGGGTCACGCGACTCGTTGCGCAGCTGCCGGTTGCGGCGGATGATCACGTACTCCAGCTCGGAGGTCATCTCCGGCGCCGTGTGGTGACGGCGGACGTCGACCTGCATCTCCATGTACCGCTGGTGTGCGTTGGTGACGTGGAACAGGTCGCGCGGCAGTGTGTGGATCGGGCGCGGATCGCCGAGCATCTCGCAGTCCAGGCCGATGACATGGGAGACGACGTCACGGACCGACCAGCCGGGACAGGGGGTGCGTCGGTTCCACTCGCCCTCCGCAAGGGGCAGCACCAGCTCGGATATCGCTTCGATGGAGTGGGTCCAGGCGTCGGCGTAGGGCTGGAGAGTGGGATGCAGACTCACGGAAACGGGACCCCTCGGCGGTCGGTACTTGAGTGATGGTGGCGGCGGCGTTGCCAGCGGGAGGTGGCTGTCGGCGGGTGTCTTGGAACGCTAAGTTACGCTGCTGTGAGGCACCCCGGCAGTGCTTTCGTGTGACGATCGTAGGCCCGTGTGAACGGCTCGAATGCCAGGACGGTGGTAGTGTGCGCGCCTCTTTGATCCAGATCGCCGTGGACGAGGACGAATCGGCGGACTCCCGCAGGCTGCGCACGGCCTCGCTGGTGCGGGACCAGGCGGGCGCCGACCTCGTCGTACTCCCCGAGTTGTGGACCACCGGGGCGTTCGCCTTCGAGGAGTTCGGGCGCGAGTCCGAGCCGCTGGAAGGGCCGACGTACGAGGCGATGGCCAAGGCGGCCAGTGACACGGGTGTGTGGCTGCACGCGGGTTCGATTCCGGAGCGGGCCCCCGACGGGACGCTCTACAACACCTCCCTCGTCTTCTCCCCCTCCGGCGAACTCGCCGCCTCCTACCGCAAGATCCACCGCTTCGGCTTCGACAAGGGCGAGGCCGTACTGATGGGCGCGGGCCGGGAACTGGTGACGGTGCGGCTGCCGGACACGACCGTCGGTGTGGCCACCTGCTACGACCTCCGTTTCCCCGAACTCTTCCGCGGCCTCGTCGACGCCGGCGCCGAGACCCTGGTGGTCCCGGCGGGCTGGCCGGAGCGCCGCCGGGCGCACTGGACGCTGCTGGCTCAGGCGCGGGCGGTCGAGAACCAGGCGTTCGTGCTCGCTTGTGGAACGGCCGGGACACACGCCGGAGTTCCGCAGGCCGGTCACTCGATCGTGGTCGATCCGTGGGGCGAGGTGCTGGCGGAGGCCGGGGCCGGCGAGGAGATCCTCACGGTCGACTTCGACCCCGGGAAGATCGCGACGACACGGGAGCAGTTCCCGGCCCTCAAGGACCGGGTGCTCGGCCTGCCGACCCCGCGCCGCTGAACGTCGCGCCGCCGATTCCGCGCCGCCGAACCCCGGCCGTCCAAGTCTCGGTGGTCCGGGTCTCGTCGTTCCGGAACGTCGGCCGTCCCGGAACCTCGCCGACCTCGCGCCGCTGACCCCCGGCCCGACCCCGCGCCGCCGCACCCTCAGCCGTGCTCAGTCGTCCCCGCGGTCCTTCTCCGCCAGGTGGATCACGCACACCGCCACCGCGATCAGCAGTGCCGGATCCACGTCCTCCCGGACGACGTCCACGCCGTACGTCTCCCGGACGTGCAGCCGGCGCCGGGAGATGACGGCGAGCAGTTCGCCGTCGTACTCGACGGCGAACTCCCGGTCCAGGATCTTGCCGCTGACGTCCAGTTCGGTGCTGCCGTCCGCCAGGGCGACCCGGTAGTGGTTGCGCAGCAGGGACAGCCGCTTGCGCTTGATGCGGGCGAGCGGTTCGCCGTCCCGCTCGATCACCATGGTGTCGCGCAGGGCGAGCATCTTCTTGTGGATGTCGATGAGGACGCGCCCACGCGTGTCCTTCAGCTCGAAGGTGTCCCGCAGCCGCATCGCCTTGCCGTCGACGAGGTACACCTTGTTGCCGCGGTCGTCCTCGATCCAGTAGTCGTCACCGAAGCCGAGGAGCCGGTCGCGTACGAGGAATCTCATACCGTCACCGCTTCCCCGGCGGCGGGCCCGAAACGCCGCCGATAGGCCGACAGGCGGAGTCGGCCGGCACAAGGGCGAGGGCGCGGGAACCGAACTCCCCCGCACCCTCGAACGCACAGCTGGGCGTTGGCCGCCTCGTGCGACGACACCGCGTCACACGGCGGCCCCGCCGCGGGTGCCGATCAACACCCCGCCCGCCCGGTCCACCGGCAGCACCGGGGCGGGTTCGTCCGTCTCACCGGGATCGGCGTCGACGGTCTGCCGCCGCCGATCCCGGTAGGGAGGGACGAGAGCGATCAGGCGCCGTAGCCGTCGCTGTATCCGTCGCGTGTGTGGTGCCGTTCCTCGACGACGGTCGTCGTCGGGGGCAGGACCCGCCGGCGCCGGGCGATGCTGCTGAAGGTCGCCACGCCGATCAGTCCGACGATCATCAGGATGACCCCGACCAGGTCGAGGTTGACACCCTGCATGTCCCAGTCGGTCGCGAACGTGAGAATGGCTCCCACGCCGATGAGGATGATGCATCCGCCGAGGCCCATGGTGTGTTGCCTCCCTGTCCGGGTCCGGTCGATCCGGCCCGGAACCACGGGTACCCCGGCCGTCAACCCCCATGCAGGGCAGACCCGTTCGAGACGGAAGCCGTCTCCTCGGGAGGGCCTCCCCGCTATCCCTCCAGGAACGCCACCAGCGCGTTCGCCAGCAGGTGCGGGTCGTCGGCGCCGCACAACTCGCGGGCGCTGTGCATCGACAGGATGGCCACACCGATGTCGATGGTCATGATGCCGTGGCGGGCCGCGGTGATCGGGCCGATCGTCGTGCCGCAGGGCATGGAGTTGTTGGAGACGAAGGACTGGAAGGGCACGCCCGCCTTCTCGCAGGCGGCGGCGAAGACCGCGCGCCCCGAACCGTCGGTGGCGTAGCGGTTGTTGACGTTGACCTTCAGGATCGGGCCGCCGTTGACGCGCGGGTGGTGCGTCGGGTCGTGCCGTTCCGCGTAGTTGGGGTGGACCGCGTGGCCCGTGTCGGAGGACAGGCAGACCGTCCCCGCGAAGGCTCTCGCCCGGTCCTCGTACGTGCCTCCGCGCGCGAACACCGAGCGCTCCAGCACGCTGCCGAGCAGCGGCCCGTCCGCACCGGTGTCCGACTGCGAGCCGTTCTCCTCGTGGTCGAAGGCGGCGAGCACCGGGATGTACGGCAGGTCCCGCCCGGCGAGCGCGGCGAGCGCGGCCACTCCGGCGTGCACGGAGAACAGGTTGTCCATGCGCGGTCCGGCGACCAGTTCGTTGTCCCGGCCCAGGTAGGCCGGGCGCTCCACGGAGTGCGTCATCAGGTCCCAGCCGGTGACCTCGCCGGCGTCGATGCCGCTCTCCTCCTCCAGGAAGGCGATGAGGTCACCGTCGCGTACGTCGTTGCCCATGCCCCAGATGGGCTGCAGATGCCGCTGCTTGTCGAGCTTGAGACCCTCCGCCGACACCGAACGGTCCAGGTGGATGGCGAGTTGGGGCACCCGCAGCAGCGGCCGGTCGATGTTGACCAGCCGGGTCGAACCGTCCCGCAGGGTCAGCCGGCCGGCCAGGCCCAGATCGCGGTCGAGCCACGAGTTGAGCAGCGGACCGCCGTAGATCTCCACGGACACCTGCCGCCACCCGTGCGCGCCCGCGTCCGGACGCGGCTTGACCCGCAGGTTGGGCGAGTCGGTGTGCGCGCCGACGATCCGGAAAGGGGTGTGGGGTGCGGCGCCCTCGGGCACGTACCAGGCCACGATCGCCCCGCCGCGCAGCACGTACCGGCCACCGGTGCCCGCGGCGGAGGCCGCCGACGTCTCCGCGTCCCAGGCGTCCGTCTCGGCGACCTGCCGGAATCCGGCCTTCTCCAGCCGCTCGGCGGCATTGGCCACCGCGTGGTACGGCGAGGGGCTCGCCGCGAGGAAGGACATCAGGTCGTCGGTGTGGCCGCGGTCGAAGCGGGAGGGTGCGCTCATGGGTTCACCTTAACGACGTACGAGAGCCCGCCCCCGGCGATGGGAGCGGGCTCTCGTAAGGACGCTGTGGAGGTCCTGGCGGCTGGTCTGATGTGTCCTAGAACGCGGCCTCGTCCAGCTCCATCAGGTCGAGTTCGACGCCCTCGGCGACCTTGCGGGCCAGGGTGACGCCCGGCAGGACGTTGGCCGCGAAGAACTTCGCCGCCGCGATCTTGCCGGTGTAGAACGCCACGTCCTTGGCGGACACGGCCTTGGTGGAGGCCGTCTCCAGCTTCTCGGCGGCGATGGCGGCACCCTTGAGGAGCAGGTAGCCCACGACCACGTCACCGGAGGCCATCAGCAGGCGGGTGGTGTTCAGGCCCACCTTGTAGATGTTCTTGACGTCCTGCTCGGTGGCCGCGAGGTCGGTCAGCATCAGACCGACGATCGCCTCCAGCTCGACGGCCGCCTTCGCGAGGTGCTCGCGGGCACCCGCCAGGTCCTCGCCGCCGGTGCCGAGCGCCAGGAACTTCTTGATGTCCTCGGCGAGGGAGTTGAGGGCCGCGCCCTGGTTGCGGACGATCTTCCGGAAGAAGAAGTCCTGGCCCTGGATCGCGGTCGTGCCCTCGTACAGGGTGTCGATCTTGGCGTCGCGGATGTACTGCTCGATCGGGTACTCCTGGAGGAAACCGGAGCCGCCGAAGGTCTGCAGGGACTGGGCGAGCTGCTCGTAGCCCTTCTCGGAGCCGTAGCCCTTGACGATCGGCAGGAGCAGGTCGTTGAGCGCGTGCTCGGTCGAGGTGTCCTCGCCGTCCGCCTCCTTGACCGCGATGGCGTCCTGCACCGACGCCGTGTAGAGGACCAGGGCGCGCATGCCCTCCGCGTACGCCTTCTGCGTGATCAGCGAGCGGCGGACGTCCGGGTGGTGCGTGATGGTGACCTTGGGCGCGGCCTTGTCCATGAAGTTGGCGAGGTCGGGGCCCTGGACGCGCTCCTTGGCGTACTCCAGCGCGTTCAGGTAGCCCGTCGACAGCGTGGAGATCGCCTTCGTGCCGACCATCATGCGGGCGAACTCGATGATGCGGAACATCTGGCGGATGCCGTCGTGCTTGTCGCCGATCAGCCAGCCCTTGGCGGGGTGCCGGTCGCCGAAGGTCATCTCGCAGGTGTTGGAGGCCTTGAGGCCCATCTTGTGCTCGACGTTGGTGGCGTAGGCGCCGTTGCGCTCGCCCAGCTCGCCGGTCTCGACGTCGAAGAGGTACTTCGGTACGAGGAAGAGGGACAGGCCCTTGGTGCCGGGGCCGTGGCCCTCGGGGCGGGCGAGGACGTAGTGGAGGATGTTCTCCTCCATGTCGTGCTCACCGGACGTGATGAAGCGCTTCACGCCCTCGATGTGCCAGGAGCCGTCCTCCTGCGGGACCGCCTTGGTGCGCCCGGCGCCCACGTCGGAGCCCGCGTCGGGCTCGGTGAGCACCATGGTCGAACCCCAGGTCCGCTCCACGGCGAGCTGCGCGATCTTCTTCTGTACGTCGTTGCCCTCGTCGAAGAGGATCCCGGCGAACGCCGGGCCGGAGGAGTACATCCACACGGCCGGGTTCGCGCCCAGGATCAGCTCCGCGTACGCCCAGATCAGGGACGGGGGAGCGGTGGTGCCGCCGATCTCCTCGGGCAGGCCGAGGCGCCAGTACTCCGAGTCCATGAAGGCTTTGTAGCTCTTCTTGAACGACGCCGGGACGGGCGCGGTGTTCGTCTCGGGGTCGAAGACCGGCGGGTTGCGGTCGGCATCCGAGAAGGACTCCGCCAGCTCGTTCTCCGAGAGGCGGGTCAGCTCCTCCAGGATGCTCTTGGCCGTCTCGGTGTCCATCTCCCCGAAGGGACCGGTCCCGTACAGCTTGTCGCGCCCGAGGACCTCGAAGAGGTTGAACTCGATGTCGCGGAGATTCGACTTGTAGTGCCCCATGGCGACGGCTCCGTAGAGGATCGGCGAGGCACGTGCTCCTCGCATCTAGTTCAGATACCAATAAGTAGCTACGATGATGCTACCCGCCGGTAATAAGAAGCAACCCCGAACCGGCCATCTGTGACAGGACCCACCGGACAGGCCCCCGGCCGGTTCACACCGGAACGGTCAGCGTGGCGGTGTATCCCTTCCCGACGCTGCCCGTCGTCGTCGCCAGCTGCTGGTCGTGGCCGTCGCTGAAGATGCTGTCCGTCTCCAGCGAGAGCCGGCCGAGATTGCCCACGCTGCGGCTGTAGCCGTCCGTCGCGTACACCGTGTCGCAGACCTCCTTCGCGAAGGCGAGCTGGGACGTGCTGGTGATGGACGTGGCCGCGGTGGCGTCCTCCAGGCTGCCGTAGACCTCGAAGTGGATGTGCGGCCAGCGGCCCGGATAGCAGCCGGGGAAGATGCTCTTGAAGGTGACCTGGCCCTTGTCGTCGGTCTCCTGGACACCGCGCAGGTAGTTCTCGTCGGTGACGCCCTCGGAGTACAGGGAGTAGTTGCCGTCCCGGTCGCATTGCCACAGGTAGACGGCCGCCCCCGCCTTCGGGGTGCCGCAGCCCGAGGCCGCGTCCACCACCGTGAGCGTGATGGCCAGGGGCACACCCTCGGCGGTGCCGCCCGCGGAGTCGCCGAAACCGGAGGTGATGTCGCTGCGCACGACACCGCTCTCCTTCAGCACGTTCACCCCGTTCGACCCGTCGCCCGGATAGGGCCCCGCGGTCTCCTCGGGGATGGTCGCGCACCCGGCGGAGGAGCTGCTGGAGGAGGCCGCCGAGGACGAGGACGACGAGTCCGACGCCCCGGTGGTCCCCTCGTCGGCGGTGCAGCCCACCAGGGGCACCAGGCTCGCCCCGGCGAGCAGCCGGATCATCCGGCGGCGGGCGAGGACGGGAAGGTCGTAGGAGAGCCCTCTGTCGTGCTCGTGTTCGTGCTCGTGGCCCTGCTGGTCGTCGTCGTGGTGTCGCTGCATGACCGTGCCCCTTGCCGTGATGGCCCGCACTTCGCCGTTCCGTGGTGCGCGCTTCGATGTGGCGGACGCCATGGGCACCCGCTGTGGGAACCCAGGGACAAGTCTGCGGCGTCCCCGCGGAAGTCCGCGCCCCGGTACCGCCCCGCGCGCCCCGATCCTCTCGGTACGCTTGCGCACATGTACGGCTACGACCAGAACGTCGGCGCACAGCAGGGGTACGCCCCGCCGCAGCAGCCCATGTCCGGCGCCGGCGGGTACGGCCAGCAGCCACCGCTCTACCCGGAGCCGTCCCCGCCCTCGGTCGCCGACGCGGTGCGGGCGTTCACCACCGGGCAGATGTCCGCGGAGGACTTCCAGCAGATCTTCGCGACCTCGAAGGTCTACTGCCCGCGCGGCGACAACCCGGGCTTCCTCGCCCTGCACAACACCCAGCAGCCGGTGATCCCCATGTTCACCTCGCTCAAGGAGCTGCGCCGGTACGCGGGCAAGGAGTCCAAGTACTTCGTCATCACCGGCGCCGAGGTCATCGACCTGCTCCCGACCGGCTACGGCTTCGTCCTCGACATGGAGGGCGAGCACCGCATGGTCTTCGACGCGAAGGCCGTGGAGCAGATGGTCGAGTTCGCGATGCGCCGGATGTACGGCTGACCCCTCACCGGGGCAGGTGCGGCGCCGGGCCGCTCACCGGGGAAGCCGCAGGGCCAGGCCGTCGAGGACGACCTCCAGGCCGTAGGCGAACTTCTGGTTCCGCAGGGCCACCGGGTCCTTCGCGGCGGCGGTCGCGTCGGCGTAGCCGACTTCGAGATGGGTGTGGCCGGCCGCGGCCCGCTGGGCGGCGGGCAGCAGCCGGGCGATGAAGTCCGCCTCGCTCTCGCCGGAGCGGGCGACCGTGGTGAGCCAGGCCGCCTCGGTGGTGCTCATCCCGACGACGTACGAGACCACGGTGTCGATCGCGCCCGACGGCTCGGTGAAGCCGGCGGCCGTGAACAGCGCGGCCAGCCGCTCGGAGAAGGACATCAGGTTCGGCCCCAGGTAGGCGAGTCCGGCCTGCCCGAGGACCGAGGACAGCCAGGGGTGCCGTAGCGCCGTCGTGCGGAACGATCCCGCGGCCTCGGTGACGGCGGTCCGCCAGTCCGGGCCGTCCGCGGGCGGTACGAGGATCTCGGCGGCCACCTCGTCGACGGCGAGCTCCATCAGCTCGTCCTTGGTGGCCACGTGCCGGTACAGGGAGGTCGCGCCGGCGTTCAGACGGGCGCCGAGCTTGCGCATGCTCAGGGCCTCGATGCCGTCCGCGTCCAGCATCGTCACGGCCTCGCGGACGATGGCGGTCCGGCTGAGGGCGGGCTGATCGGCCTTGGGCTGAGGGCGGGCCCACACGGACGGGACGGGGTTCTGCGGTGTCGCCTTGGCCTTGGCTGCCATGTCACTCCTCGCTGCGTACGTCGTTCGCATCCAGCGTACAGAGTCCTGGTCTTGCGCACACTGTTCCGGCGTGCGTACAGTGTGCGCATCGAAGGAACAGTGTTCGCAAAGGGGAGTCCGATGGAAACCGAAGCCCGCAATCCACGTCGCTGGTGGATCCTCGTCGTGCTCTGCCTGAGCACGCTGGTCCTGGTGGTCGACAACATGGCGCTGACCGTCGCGGTGCCGGCGATGACCGAGGACCTCGGGGCGAGCGCCCAGGACACGCAGTGGATCCTCGACTCCTACATCCTGGTCTTCGCCGGACTGCTCCTGACCTCCGGCAGCCTCGGCGACCGCTTCGGACGCCGGAAGGTGATGCTGATCGGCCTGCTGCTCTTCGGGGCCGCCTCGCTCGCCGCGTCCTTCTGCCACAGTCCCGGCGAGGTCATCGCCGTACGCGTCGCGATGGGCGTCGGCGGGGCGCTGATCATGCCGTCGACCCTGTCGATCCTCATCACCGTCTTCGACGAGGAGGAACGCGGCAAGGCGATGGCGGCCTGGGGCTCGGTGTCGATGCTGGGCCTGGTCGGCAGCCCGGTCCTGGGCGGCGTACTGATCGAACACTTCTCCTGGCAGGCCATCTTCTTCATCAACGTGCCCGTCGTCGTGCTCGCCCTGATCGCCGGCGTCGCCCTCATGCCCGAGTCGAAGGCGCCCTGGCAGAAGGCCGACCCGCTCGGCGCGGTGCTCTCCGCGACCGGCATGACGGCCCTCGTCTGGTGGATCATCGAACTTCCGCAGCACGGGGCGCTCGGCGGGCGCTCCACCGTCACACTGGTCGTGGCCCTGCTGTCCCTGGCTGGCTTCGTGCTCTGGGAGAACACCACCAAGTCCCCCATGGTCCCGCTGGTCCTCTTCAAGCACCGCAACTTCAGCGGCGGTTCGCTGTCCCTCGCCCTGGTCCAGATCGGCAACGGCGGCCTGCTGCTCGTCCTCACCCAGTACCTGCAGTTCGTGCTCGGCTACTCGGCCATCGAGGCGGGCCTCGCCTTCCTGCCCCTGGCGGTCGCCGCACTGATCGGCAACGGGGCCGGCGTCAAGCTCGCCGCCTCCATCGGCAACCGGCTCGTGATCCTCGGCGGCATGCTGCTCATGGTGGTCTGCTTCGCCCTGATGGCCACGGTGGACGCCGACTCCGGCTTCACGGTCCCGGCGGTGGCCCTCGGCCTGCTCGGCCTCGGCGCGGGTCTCGCCATGCCGGCCGCGGTGGCCGCCCTGATGAGCACGATCCCCGCGGACAAGGCGGGCGTCGGCTCGGCCCTGAACGACACCGTCCAGCAGGCCGGCACGGCCCTCGGCATCGCGATCCTCGGCTCGCTGCTCTCCAGCGGCTTCCGGGCGGAGCTGCCGGCGGACGCCCCGGAGGGCGCCAGGAACTCGATCGCGGAGGCGCTGACGGCGGCGAACGGCGACAGCGGCCTGGTGCGGGCGGCCCGGGAGGCCTTCACCGCCTCGATGTCGACGACCTTCACGGTCAGCGCGATCGGTGTGCTGGCGGCGGCGGTGCTGGCGACGCTGGTGATGCGGGACGAGAAGGCCGTCGACATCGAGGCGGATCAGGCACCGGATTCGGCGAAGGAGGCCGACCTGGTCGCCTGAACTGATTGAGTGGTCCGAGAGGCCGGTGCCCTGGGAAGGGCACCGGCCTCGGCGTTGGCCGCCGGGCGGGAATGCCCTCCCGTTCCTCTCCGTTAGGAGTGGCAGAAAGTTCAACGCTCAACTAAACTCGGAGCACAAGGAGGTACCGACATGCCTGCAGTGACCGTCGAGAACCCGCTGACGCTGCCCCGCGTCGCCGCACCCACCGACGCCGTGGCCCGTCCCGTGCTCACCGTCACGACCGCGCCGAGCGGTTTCGAGGGAGAGGGCTTCCCGGTGCGCCGGGCGTTCGCGGGGATCAACTACCGCCACCTGGATCCGTTCATCATGATGGATCAGATGGGCGAGGTGGAGTACGCGCCGGGTGAACCCAAGGGCACGCCCTGGCATCCGCACCGCGGCTTCGAGACCGTCACGTACATCATCGACGGGATCTTCGACCACCAGGACTCGCAGGGCGGTGGCGGCACCATCACCAACGGCGACACCCAGTGGATGACGGCCGGTTCGGGCCTCCTGCACATCGAGGCGCCGCCGGAGTCGCTGGTCATGTCCGGCGGGCTCTTCCACGGCCTCCAGCTGTGGGTGAACCTCCCGGCGAAGGACAAGATGATGCCGCCGCGCTACCAGGACATCCGTGGTGGTCAGGTGCAGCTGCTGTCGACTCCGGACGGGGGCGCGCTGCTCCGGGTGATCGCCGGTGAGCTGGACGGCCACGAGGGTCCGGGCGCCACGCACACGCCGATCACGATGGTCCACGCGACGCTGGCGCCGGGCGCGGAGATCACCCTGCCGTGGCGGGAGGACTTCAACGGGCTGGCGTACGTGCTGGCGGGCCGGGGGTCCGTGGGCGCGGAGCGGCGTCCCGTGCACCTGGGGCAGACGGCGGTCTTCGGCGCGGGCTCCTCGCTGACCGTCCGCGCGGACGAGCGGCAGGACGCGAACACCCCGGACCTGGAGGTCGTCCTCCTGGGCGGACAGCCCATCCGTGAGCCGATGGCCCACTACGGCCCGTTCGTCATGAACACCCGTGAGGAACTCCAGCAGGCGTTCGACGATTTCCAGAAGGGACGGCTCGGGACGGTTCCTGCGGTGCACGGAATGTCCGAGGGCGGTCTGTAGGCCTTCGAAAGTTCAGTACGGTACGACTGGGCCCGAAGCCGCAACTTCGTTTTGCGACTTCGGGCCCGTCTTGTCGGGGTGTTGCTACGGCAGCACGTACAGGGGCGCTCCGTCTGTGGCGCAGCCCGTCTGCCGCATGCAGCCGCGCTTGAGCAGCAGGCGCAGGCAGTCGTGGACGCGTGCCAGGGTGAGCCCCGTACGGGTGGCGATCTCCTCCATGCGGTAACTGGCCTCGCCCCGGACCAGCGCGGGCGCCAGACAGGCCGCCACCGCGTGGACGTCCTCGGTGACGACGAGGTTCTTCGCCTTCCAGGTGGCCAGGAGCTGCCGGGGCGTCAACTTCGGTTCCGGGTGGCGGAACCTGAGCGACTGGGCGATGTCCTGAAGGGCGTCGGCGATCGTGCTCTGGCTGCGGACGATCGCGTTCTGGCTGCGGGCGATCTCGCCATGGCTGCGGCTGAGCTGTTCCAGGAGAACGGTCTGCTCCCGTTGGAAGGCCGCCATCATCTCGTCGGCCTGGATGTTCCTCATCTCGAGCCGCACGATCGCGTCGGCGACCTGTTGGGGCATGGCGTAGGCGGCGGTGCCGGTGGCGGGGGTCTGTGCGGGAGACGGTTCCAGGGCGTAGGAGCCGTCGCGCTGGATGGTGGCGATGACTTCGGAGGCCCAGGCCTTGAAGGGCTGGGCGGATGGTTTGGTGCAGCCGTTGACCAACCGGATCAGGCCCTGGAGGTCCACGAGGTTCATGTCTCGGCGCCACTCCCGACCTGCGGGAATGCTGAGACCGTGCCCTCCAGTTACGGTCTCGAGAGTCTCTCGGTGCTCTGTGGGGACATGGTCCGCCAGAGTTTTCCGGGGGTTCCTGTACCCCAGCTCGTTGAGTACGTCCGCCGCGGGAAACCAGTGCGTCCCGTCCGGCATGGTCAGCCTCCGTACCCGCGCCCCTGTCGCCGCGAACACGAAGTCGTTGATGTCGATCGCGTCCTGCCCCTGTTTGTTCTGCTCGTCCATCGAGCATCACCTCCGCCCGGAAACGTAGGCAGGCGAAAGGGCAACTCACGTTCGCATTAAGGCTGTTCATTCGAAAGGTTGACAGAACTATCGATTCTGCACACAGGTGTCCGCGCTACACGGTCCCCGCCCCGTCCCCCGCCTCATAGAGCTCGTACCAGATCGTCTTGCCCTCGCCTCTCGGGTCGACCCCCCAGACGTCGGCGAGGAGTTCGATCAGGATCAGGCCTCGGCCGGATGAGGCCAGTTCGCCCGGTCTGCGCATGTGGGGGAGGTCGTCGCTGGTGTCCGTGACCTCGACGCGCATCCGGCGGGTGCCGGGTTCGCCCCGGACCTCGGCGAGCAGGAGCGCGTCCGCGTCGGTGTGGACCAGGACGTTGGTGAGGGTCTCGGAGAGGAGCAGGACCGCCGAGTCCACCTGGTCCTGGGAGGGCCAGTCGTGGAGGAGTTCGCGGAGCTGCTGGCGGGCGACCGCGACCCGTTCCGGTTCCGCCTGGGCCACCGAGAGCATGGTGCGGCGGACCCGGGGGCCCACGGCGACCGGTTCGCCGAAGGCGGGGCCCTCGCCCTGTCGGCACAGCAGCAGGACGGCTATGTCGTCCTCGCGGCGGTCGGCGAGGGGGCCGGTCGTGTAGTGGGAGGAGGGGCCGTGCACGGCCTGGACCAGGGCGTCGGCGAGGGACTCCAGGTCGCCCTGGTGCTCCTCCAGGACGGACCGGACGCGTTTCCAGCCGGTCTCGATGTCGTGGCCGCCGGTCTCGATGAGGCCGTCGGTGCACAGCAGCAGGGTCTCGCCGGCTTCGAGGGTGATCCGGGTCGTGGGGTAGTCGGCGTCGGGGTCGATGCCGAGGGGGAGGCCGCCGGCCGTGGGGCGGGTCAGGACCGTGCCGTCGGCCATGCGGATGGCGGGGTCGGGGTGGCCGGCGCGGGCGATGTCGAGGACGCCGGTGGCGGGGTCGACCTCCACGTAGAGGCAGGTCGCGAAGCGGAGGTCGGTGGCGTCCGGGTCGCCGTACGTCATGCCGTGCAGGAAGCGGGACGCGCGGGAGAGGACCGCGTCCGGGCGGTGGCCCTCCGAGGCGTACGCCCGCAGGGCGATGCGGAGCTGGCCCATCAGGCCCGCCGCCCGCACGTCGTGGCCCTGGACGTCGCCGATGACCAGGGCGAATCGGCCGCCCCCGGATTCCGTGCGGGAGGTGCCGCCGGGCAGCGGGATCATGTCGTACCAGTCGCCGCCGACCTGGAGGCCGCCGCCGGTGGGGACGTAGCGGGCGGCGATGCTCATGCCCGGTATCTGGGGGCCGAGCGTGGGCAGCATCGAGCGCTGGAGGCCGTCCGTGAGCTCGCGCTCCGACTCCTCCACCCCGGCCCGGGAGAGGGCCTGGGCGAGCATGCGCGCCACCGTCGTCAGGACCGACCGTTCGTCCGGGGTGAAGGCCACCGGGTAGGCGAAGGCCGCCATCCAGGCGCCCATCGTGCGGCCGGCGAAGGTCAGGGGCAGGAAGGACCAGGAGTGGCGGCCGAAGCGCTGGGCGAGCGGCCAGGTGACCGGGTAGCGCTCCTTGTAGTCCTCGGGTGTGGAGAGGTAGACGGCGCGGCCGGTGCGGACCACTTCGGCGGCCGGGTAGTCGGTGCCCAGGGACATGTGGGTGAAGGGGCCCTCGTCGCCCGGCTCGTGCCCGTGGTGGCCGATGATCGTCAGCCGGTCGCCCTCGACGCCGAAGACGGCCAGGCCGTCCGGGGAGAAGCCGGGCATGGACAGGCCGGCGGCGACCCGCAGGACCTCGGCGGTGGAGCGGGCCTCGGCCAGGGCGCGGCCCGCGTCCAGCAGGAAGGCCTCCCGTGAGCGGCGCCAGTCGCCGGTGACCGGGGTGACGGCGGCGGCGCCCGGTGGGGGCTCGGCGATCTCCTGGAGGGTGCCGACCAGGCCGTAGTGCCCGGTGACGGGGTCGATGATGGGCTTGGAGCGGCTGCGGACGGTACGGATCACCTGGCCGTGCTCGTCCATGATCCGCATCCGGGCCTCGGCGAGGGTGTCCTCGGCGACGGCGAGCTGGATGATGCCGTCGATCTCGTTCCAGTCGACGGGGTGGAAGCGGGCGCGGATCCCGGCTTCGGTGAGTGTGGCCGGCCCGGTGGGCAGCCCGACCAGGCGGGCGGCCTCCGCGTCCAGCGTGACCAGCCCCGCCGTGTTGTCCCATCGCCACAGGCCGGTCGCGAGGGAGGCGAGGACCTGCCCCACGGCGGGCAGGGGCTCACCAGTGCGCATTGCCCTACTTTAGGAAATTCCTATCGGACCGTGCCACCCATGAGGCCGGGGATCAATGGTGGGGAGGTGGTCCATGGGTGCCCGGTACCCTTGGGAGGTCCGGGCACCGGGCCCCGGAGATTCCCGATCAGCGAAGGCTGGATGAACGACGATGCATCGGTACAGGTCCCACACCTGCGGCGAGCTCCGCGCCTCTGACGTCGGCTCCGACGTCCGGCTGAGCGGCTGGCTGCACAATCGGCGCGACCTGGGCGGCATCCTCTTCATCGACCTGCGCGACCACTACGGCATCACGCAGTTGGTCGCCCGCCCCGGCACCCCGGCGTACGAGGCCCTGGACAAGGTCTCCAAGGAGTCGACGGTCCGGGTGGACGGCAAGGTCGTCTCCCGTGGAACCGAGAACGTCAACCCGGACCTGCCCACCGGTGAGATCGAGGTCGAGGTCGGCGAGGTCGAGCTGCTCGGCGCGGCTGCCCCGCTGCCCTTCACGATCAACGCCGAGGACGGCGTCAACGAGGAGCGGCGCCTGGAGTACCGCTTCCTGGACCTGCGCCGTGAGCGCATGCACCGCAACATCCTGCTGCGTACGTCGGTCATCTCGGCGATCCGCCACAAGATGACGACGCTGGGCTTCAACGAGATGGCGACGCCGATCCTGTCGGCCACCTCCCCCGAGGGTGCCCGCGACTTCGTCGTGCCCTCCCGTCTGAACCCGGGCAGGTTCTACGCCCTTCCGCAGGCCCCGCAGCAGTTCAAGCAGCTGCTGATGATCTCCGGCTTCGACCGGTACTTCCAGATCGCGCCCTGTTTCCGCGACGAGGACGCCCGCGCGGACCGTTCGCCGGGCGAGTTCTACCAGCTCGACGTGGAGATGAGCTTCGTCGAGCAGGAGGACGTCTTCCAGCCGATCGAGAAGCTCATGACGGAGCTGTTCGAGGAGTTCGGCAACGGCCGGCACGTCACCTCGCCGTTCCCGCGGATCCCGTTCCGGGAGTCGATGCTGAAGTACGGCTCCGACAAGCCGGACCTGCGGGCCCAGCTGGAGCTGGCGGACATCACCGACGTCTTCGAGGGCTCCGAGTTCAAGGCCTTCGCCGGCAAGCACGTGCGGGCCCTGCCGGTGCCGGACGTGTCCGGGCAGTCCCGGAAGTTCTTCGACCAGCTCGGCGACTTCGCCGTGACGCTGGGCGCCAAGGGTCTGGCCTGGGTGCGTGTCGCGGAGGACGGTTCGCTGACCGGCCCGATCGCGAAGTTCCTCACCGAGGAGAACGTCGCCGAGCTGACCAAGCGGCTCTCCCTGGCCCCCGGCCACGCGGTGTTCTTCGGCGCGGGCGAGTTCGACGAGGTCTCGAAGATCATGGGCGCGGTGCGGGTCGAGGCCGCCAAGCGGGCCGGTCACTTCGAGGAGAACGTGTTCCGGTTCTGCTGGATCGTCGACTTCCCGATGTACGAGAAGGACGAGGAGTCGGGCGCGATCGACTTCTCGCACAACCCGTTCTCCATGCCGCAGGGCGGTCTGGAGGCCCTGGAGACCCAGGACCCGCTGGACATCCTGGGCTGGCAGTACGACATCGTCTGCAACGGCGTCGAGCTGTCCTCCGGCGCGATCCGGAACCACGAGCCGGAGATCATGCTCAAGGCCTTCGAGATCGCGGGCTACGACCGGGAGACCGTCGAGGAGAAGTTCGCCGGCATGCTGCGCGCGTTCCGCTTCGGCGCCCCGCCGCACGGCGGGATCGCCCCGGGCGTCGACCGCATCGTGATGCTGCTGGCCGACGAGCCCAACATCCGCGAGACGATCGCCTTCCCGCTCAACGGCAACGCCCAGGACCTGATGATGGGCGCGCCGACGGAGCTGGAGGAGGTCCGGCTGAGGGAGCTGCACCTGTCGGTGCGCAAGCCGCAGCCGAAGTAAGGCAAGCCTTTCACAGAGCTCTTCTGCAAAGGGACCTGAAATCGTCCGTCGATTTCAGGTCCCTTTCGTGTGGGCGGGGAAAAGGGGCTGTTTTCTCAGCTCGCTGACAGGGTTCTTACCTAAATTCCCGGCGCATGACAGCGAATCAACAGCCTCAGCAGCCACGTCGGCCTCAAGAGACCGCGGACGCGGCGGATGTGACGGACGCACGGGATGTGACGCGCCGCAAGGTCGTCGTGGTGGGCGCCGGCGCGGTCGTCGTGGCGGGTCTGGGCGGCACCGCGTTCGCCGCGAGTTCCCTCCCCGGTGAGAAGGAGGAAGGGGGTACCGCGCCCGCGGCCGAGGAGTGCTACAAGCTGACCACGGAGACCACCGAGGGCCCGTACTACATCGACGCGGACAAGCTCCGCCGGGACGTCACCGAGGACCGGGAGGGGATCCCGATGCGCCTCGACATCAAGGTGATCGACTCCGAGACGTGCAGACCGATCCGGAACGCGGCCGTCGACATCTGGCACTGCGACGCGGCGGGCGTGTACTCCGGCTACGAGGACATGGGCAACGGGGGCGGGGGCGGGCCGGCCCCGACCGGGGCACCCACGGACGCGCCGACCGGTACCCCCACCGGCGTTCCCACCGGCCCGCCCCCGGGCGGCGGACACCAGGAGCCGACGGACGACGAGCGCTATCTGCGCGGCACCTGGAAGACGGACCGGCACGGCCAGGTCACGTTCAGGACGGTCTTCCCGGGCTGGTACCGGGGCCGCTGCGTCCACATCCACACCAAGGTGCACGTCGACGGCGAGTGGACCGACGCCGGTTACGAGGGCGGGCACGCCTGCCACACCGGCCAGTTCTTCTTCGACGAGGAGTCCGTGCTCGCCTCGGCGGAGCTGGAGCCGTACGCGTCCAACGAGGCCGAGCGCACCACGCTCGACGAGGACACCATCTACGACGGCAGCGGCCCCCGGGGCGGTCTGCTCAGGCTGCGGTACGACAGGAGGCACCTCGCGAGGGGGGTCCGCGGCTCGATCACCGTGGGAGTGGATCCGGAGGCGACGAACAACGGCTGAGGAAAAGACGGATAAGGGAAGCCTTCCCTGAATTCCATTGCGGAAAAGTGGTGGCAAAGGGGCGTGAAATCGAGGTCGATTTCCCGTCCCTTTGTCTGCGGTCGGGAATACCGGGGGAAACCACAGTCCCCGCCCACGTCCCTGACAGCCTTCTTACCTAACTTCCCTGTTCATGACGGGAAACCAGAAGGCCGAAGGGCCGAAGCACAAGAGGGACCTGACGCGGCGCAAGGTGGTCGTGGCCGGAGCGGGCGCGGCGGCAGCGGTGGGGGTCGGCGGCACGGTCGTCGCCGGCGCCTTCGCGGGTGAGAAGAGCGGAAAGGCGCCCCATGCCTCCGCGAGCAGCACCGCCACCGGTGCGGAGGTCTGCTACAAACTCACCTCGGAGACCACCGAGGGCCCCTATTACATCGACGCGGACAAGCTCCGCCGGGACATCACCGAGGACAAGGAGGGCATCCCGCTCACCCTCACCCTCAAGGTGATCGACTCCGAGACCTGCGAGCCGATCCGGAACGCGGCCGTCGACATCTGGCACTGCGACGCGCTCGGCATCTACTCCGGCTACGAGAGCTCGTCGACGGGCGGGGGTGGCACGGCTCCGACCGGCGCTCCCTCGGGCACGCCGACGGGCGAGCCGCCGTCGGGCGCGCCGTCCGGCGGTACCGGTGGGGTCCACCAGGAGCCCACCGACGACGAGCGCTATCTGCGCGGCACCTGGAAGACGGACAAGCAGGGCCAGGTCACGTTCAGGACGGTCTTCCCGGGCTGGTACCGGGGCCGCTGCGTCCACATCCACACCAAGGTGCATGTGGACGGCGAGTGGACCGACGCCGGTTATGAGGGCGGGCACGCCTGCCACACCGGCCAGTTCTTCTTCGACGAGGAGTCCGTGCTCCTCTCCGCCACGGTCGAGCCGTACTCCACCAGCACCACCGAGCGCACCACGCTCACCGAGGACACCATCTACGACCAGAGCGGTACGCAGGGCGGTCTCCTCAAGCTGAAGTACGACAAGAAGAACATCGCCAAGGGCGTTCTCGGCACCCTCACCATGGGCGTCGCGCCCGACGTGACGAACGACGGCACCTGATCGCCGTCCGGGTCAATGGGGTGTTCGTGTGCTGGTCCATGTGCTCGTTCGTGGACCCATGCGTGGGGTTGGCATCGGTTCGCACCAATCCAGTCGTTCGCATACATGAACATTCGTCCAACCCATTGACCCGGAAGATCGGCCTCCGTAACGTCCCCCAGTGCCCGCGTACGTGATTGCAGTTCACGTATGTGCACCACAAGGAGACAACGATGTCAGAGGCCGTGACACCAGGCGTGACGCCACCCGACGCCGAGCGCCGAGCCGTCAGCAAGTTCCTGCGCCGCATGCTGCCGATCCTGGTCCTGATGCTGCTGGTCAACCAGATGGACCGGACGAACGTCGGCTTCGTCCAGGACGAGCTGCGCGCCGATGTGGGGGTCAGCGCCACCGCGTACGGTCTCGGCGCCGGCCTGTTCTTCATCGGGTACGCGCTGTTCGAGGTACCGAGCAACATGCTCCTGGAGCGGTTCGGCGCCCGGGTCTGGCTCACCCGCATCATGATCACCTGGGGTCTGGTGATCGTGGCGATGTGCTTCATCCACAACGTCACGATGTTCTACGTCCTGCGTTTCCTGCTCGGCGTCGCGGAGGCCGGCTTCTTCCCCGGTGTGCTGCTCTACTTCACCCAGTGGCTGCCGGACTCCAGCCGGGGCCGGGCGAGCGCGATCTTCCTCGGCGGTTCGGCCACGGCGTACATCGTGACCGGGCCCATCACCGGGGCGCTGCTCGAACTGCACGGGGCGGGCGGATTCGCCGGCTGGCGCTGGATGTTCGCGCTGGAGGGCGCCTTCTCGATCGTCGTCGGGTTCATCGCCGGATTCTTCCTCGTCTCCCGCATCGAGGACGCCCGCTGGCTCACCGTGGACGAGAAGGAGGCGCTGGCCACGGCGGTCGCCCGCGACAAGGAGGCCCGCAGCCGGGCTCCCAAGGTGTCCCGCCTCAAGCTCATCTTCCACCCCCAGGTCGCGGTGCTGACCGGCGTCTTCTTCGCCATGGCGCTCACCGGGTACGCGATCACCTTCTGGCTGCCCAGCCTGGTGGACGACATCGGCGGCCTCTCGCCGTTCCAGGTCGGTCTGCTCACGGCCGTCCCGTGGATCTGTGCCGTGATCGCGATGTACACCGTGAGCCACTTCACCGACAAGGCCGCGGACCGCCGCCCCTACCTGGCCATCGCCCTGGTCCTCTCGGCCGTCGGCACCTTCCTCGCCACCCTGGGCTCCCCCTGGTTCGGTCTGGCCGCCCTCACGCTCGCCGCGGTCGGCGGGAAGTGCGCGGCCACCCTGTACTGGCCGATGGCCCAGTCCGGCCTCGACCTCAAGGTCGCCGCGCCGGGACTGGCCGTGGTCAACTCCATCGGAAACCTGGGCGGGTTCGTCTCCCCCACGCTGTTCGGCTACCTCAAGGACACCACCGGCAGCACCAACGGAGGCCTGTACACCCTGTCGGCCGCGTCGCTGCTCGCGGTGATCGGGGTGGTCTTCATCAGGAACACCCGGGGGATGTCGGGCACTTCGCGGGGGGCCGTTCCGGAGCCGGCCACCGGGCGGCCGGTCGTGTCCTGAGACGCCGAAGAGGACGGTGCCGAAGAGGGCGGTCCCGGAGAACCGTCGGCCGATGTCACGGATCGAGTCGCCGGATCCGTCGTCCAGGGGACGGGCACACCACGACGGTGTGCCCGTGGTACCAGTCCCCACAGAAGCGGAGAAGGCGTGTTCGTCGCCTACGTCACGGTCACCGTCCTCGGCGCGGTCTTCAACGGTGCGGCCGCCGTCACCTATCTGATCGGCCACGAATACCCCAAGACCCAGGCGGACATGAAGGGACTGCCCCGGACGTGGGTACCGGTGCTGGGCATGCTGCTGGCGGCGGGCACCGTAGGGCTGTTGGCCGGGTTCGCCGTGCCGCTCCTGGGAACCCTCGCCGCCTCCGGCCTGACGCTGTACTTCATCGGCGCGATCTTCGCCCACCTGCGGGTGGGCTCCCGCAACATCGTCGGCGGGATCGTGTTCCTCGCCACCGCCGTGGCCGCCCTGATCCTGGGCCTGGCCGAGCACGGCCCCTGGTGACCTGTGACGGGGCCGCATCGGTTCACGGCTCCCGCGGGGCCATGCCCCTCCGTACGAGCCCGAGGATCTCCTCGTCGTTCAGGCCGGGTTCGCGCGCCGCGCCCACGGCGGAGTTCGATCACGCCCTCGTCGCGGAGGCGCGCCGGCCGAGGTCGTGAGAACGGTGCCGTCCGCCGTGGTCGGCACGACCGAGGAGACCGTGACCGCGATACGGCGATACGGCGATACGGCGATACGGCGGTGCGGCCGGTGCGCTGCGAAGGAGTCGTGGGCCTCTCCCTCGGAAACCTCATGGGCGCCGCACCGAATTCTCGCGGGGGACGCACAGCACCGGGCGGTCTCATGGGGTACCCGACAGCCGTACGACTCGCGTACGTCCCTGAGTCGCCGGAGGTGGACACCATGGCACTCGCCGCTCTGTTCTCGCTGCTGCTGATCGCCGGTGCGGTGGGCGCGGTCGTCGCGCAGCGCCGCGCGCAGCGGTCGGAGGCCCTGTCCCACCTGGACGAGGAGGTCGAGGCCAACCGGTGGGTGGTCCGGCTCGGCGGCAGTCTGTCCGTGCTCGACGTGCGGACCCTGGCCGGCGCCGACCGGCACGCGGTCCAGTCCCTGACGGACGCCACCGAACGCCTCCGCACCGCCCGCGCCCAGCTCGTCACCGCCCACACCGGTGCGGAGTACGCGCAGGTCAAGCGCACCGCCGCGGAAGGCATCCAGCACGTCCGAGAGGCGCGGACCGCCCTGGGGCTGGACGGCGACCAGCCGTCGCCGGAGGCGGAGCCGGCGCCGGGGCGACGGCGGTGTGACGTGCGGGGTCTTGCCCGGTCGGGGTGAGTGACCCATCCCGAACCTCGGGCGCCGACGCCTCTGTTCCGTTGCGCGGTCGGTCGCGAAAGCTCCCCGGCCGGGGACGTTCACGCCGTCTCGCCCAGCTCACACCACACGTACTTGCCCCGGCTGCCGTGTCTCGACAGTGGCTGCCAGCCCCAGACGTCGGCGCAGGCGCGGACCAGGGCGAGGCCGCGGCCGTCTTCGGCGTCGGCGTCCGCGCCGGTGAGGCCCGTCAACTCGCCGGGTGGTTCCGGGTCCGCGTCCCACGCACCGATCCGCAGGACGCCCGCCGACCACTGGACGCGGAGGGCGGCGGGGCCCTTCGTGTGGCGTACGGCGTTGCCGACCAGCTCCGTCGCGAGGAGTTCGGCGACGTCCACGAGGGTGATGAGGCCGTGCATGGTGAGGATGAGGCGGAGGGTGCGGCGGCAGATGGGGATGGAGCGGGGGTCTTGGGGGACGTAGAGGGTGTATTCCCAGGGGGCGGGGAGGGGGGTGGGTTCGGGATCGAGGTCGGGCATGGGCGAACTCCGTTCGGCGGGAGGGGGATTGGGTCGGCGCTTTGCGGGCGGTGGCATTGCCGCGTCCGTCGTGGCAGGGCGGAGCGGTGCGCTTCCGGGGCCCCGGTTTCGCAGGGTGTGCGGCGCATCACCGACGGTAGGGGTAAATGTTTTGCCGGGGCAAGTCGTTCGCGTAATCTGGCACCCGATCGGGGGTGTTCAACCCCGGGTGAGAACAGCGCCGTTGGGGAGTTGAGGGTCGAATGCCCGCAAGGATTCAGCCGACTGCTCGGCAGGTGCGTCTAGGCATTGAGCTGCGCAAATTGCGGGAGTCGGCGGGGCTGACGTCCAGGCAGGCGGCTGCGCTGCTGGGCACGAGCCCGGCGCAGATGAGCCAGATCGAGGCGGGCAATGCCGGAGTCAGTGAGGAACGGGTGCGGCGCCTCGCAGTGCAGTACGCCTGTGCCGACACGGAGCTTGTCGACGCACTTGTGGAGATGGCGAATGACCATACGCGCGGATGGTGGGAGGAGTACCGGGACGCGCTGCCGCCGGTCTTCCAGGACCTGGCGGAATTGGAGCACCACGCGCAGTTCATGTGGGTGATCGGAACGGCGCACGTTCCGGGACTGCTCCAGACGGAGGAGTACGCCCGCGCGGTGCTCGCGTACCGAGTGCCCGAACTCCCGGACAGTGAGCTGGAACCACGACTGGCGCATCGGGTGCGCCGCAGGTCGGTGCTCTCGCACGAAAGGAGGGTTCCCTTCGAGGCGGTCGTGCACGAATCCGTGCTGCGCACGCGCGTCGCTGATCGACGAGTGGCCCGGGCCCAACTCGAAGAGCTGCTGCGTGAGTCGGAGAGGCCGAATGTGCAGGTGCGTGTGATCCCGTTCGACGTCGACGGATTCGCTGGGGCCAGTTCGATGATGATGTACGCGGGTGGACGCGTGGCTGCCTTGGACACGGTTCAGCGGGACGCACCGTACGGCTCGGTGTTCCTGGATGCAGCCGCTCAACTCCTGGCTATGCGAACACTCTTCCGTAAGGTGGAGTCCGTAGCGCTGGACCCCGTCAAGTCCCGGGAGTTCATCCATCGTGTGGTGAAGGAACTGTAGTCATGACCCAGTGGCAGAAGTCCTCGTTCTCGGGCCCGGGCGACGGAAACGAGTGCGTGGAACTCGCCCACGCCGAAGCCTCGTTGCTCCTGCGTGAAAGTGACGACCCCGCCCGAATACTCCCCGTCACCCGCGACAGTCTGGCCGCGCTGCTGGCGCACCTGTGCGCTGACCGGTCACCCTGATTCCTCGGCGCGCTCCTGCCTGCCTGCCACGCGGCGTTCTCGCAAGCTCACGGCCCACGACGCCAGTGCGAGGCAGACGGGCAGGTACGCCCACAAGACGGAGACACCGGAAGGCGCGAGGAGAAACCATGAAGAGATGGCAGCCGTAAGCAGTGCGGCGGGCAGCCACTGACGCCAGAGGGGCAAGTGGCTCATCCGGATGACCGACCAGGCCATCCAGGCGAAGACGCACAAGACGGGGGCGGCAAGAATCATCCAAACCTCCGGAACAGGGAGATGGGCGCTGGGCCCGGGCCAGATGGCCGACCTTAGTGCTTAGTCCCGGGACCGGTCTCGACGTAGAGGGCGCAGCCCCAGGTGCCGGCGGATCCGCCGTAGCGCAGACGCGTCTGTTCGCCGTCGTTCAATCGAGGCGCTCGACAGCGAACCCAGTCGTCCGGGCTTCCTTGTCAGCGAGCCTGGTCGCTCCTCGGCCCGATGCCTTTGATCCTGGTCGGAGTTCCGTCCGGGGCGAACGAGTGGTGGAAGGTGAAGGCGTGCGGCGCGGAGCCGTGGTCGTGGAGGCGTTCCAGGCTGGAAGCCCCGTCCTGCCAGGTGGGTGTCACGCCGTCGCAGACCCACCAGAACACGTAATTCGGGTGTTCTTTCCTCTCGAACCAGTCGTAACGCCTGTTCAGCGCCTCGCGGTGCAGGCCGGTGTAGATGGCGTCGAAGGCGGGCCGCAGATCGGTCCAGAGTGAGAGGGTCGCGGCCAGGGCGGTGGTTTCCACCGTACGGCCCTTGTCGTACCAGTTCGGTACGGCGAACTCTCCCCATGCACCCCAGTCCGCCTCGAAGAGCATGCCCGGGTCACCTTCTGCCGCTTCAGCATGAGCGAGGTACCCGGGGTGCTGGCTGATCCTCCGGTAGATGGCCTCGCCACTGTCGTAGAACTCGCGTGTGAGAGGTGTGGGGTCAGCGAGAGGTGACTTCAGGACGCCGAATGTGTACAGCGCAAGATGGGGCATGCGTCTCTCCCTGGTGGGGCTGCCTGGTGTGGACCGGGATCGGTGGCTGACGCATGGGGGCGAGGGTTCGTGGGGCATGACCAACTCGTCCCGTCGCGGGCGGCTCAGCCTGAAGGAACTCCTGCGCGACCGTGGGCGATCGCCGAAGACCAGGTGAAGGTAGCTGCCTCTGCGGGCCATGTCGAAGTTGCGTTTTCCCTGTCCAAGTGGCCTCTTGTACCGGTCATCGCGGGGGCTGGGGCGGTGACGGGTGGGGCAGGACGCGGGGTACCAGTGATCCACTTCGGCCGATCGGTTCGCCCGCCCTGCCCGTCCGCGCCTCCTGTCCGACCGCCCCGAGTGCCGCCGAACGCGTGCGGTTGAAGAAGATGGCCTACGGCTCCGAGCACCGGCTGCGGGTGCGTGCGCAGGTCGTGCCGCACGCCGCGCGTGGACGCTCCGACGCGTGCATCGCCCAGGAGTCGGGGCTGTGCTTGGACACCGTGCGCCGCTGGCGTGGCCGGTTCGCCCAGGCGGGCCTGCCCGGGCTCGAAGACCGTCAACGCTGCGGCCGTCCCGCCTCGTTCACACCGCCGCAGGCCGCCGAGGTCAAGGCGCCGGCCTGGCGGCTGCCTGCCGAGAGTGAGGTAACGCTCTCACGCCGGTCGTGCCCGGAACGGGCCCGCGAGGCCGCCCGGCGGGGCATCGCCCCGTTCCTGTCGACGTCGACCGTGCGTCGCCGACCGCGGGACCACGACCGAGGAGGGCGGGGAATTCGGGGCGGGCCGGGCGGACGGGGCTGAGGAGTGGAGGAGTCGAGGGGCTGAGGAGTCGAGGGACTGAGTGGGCCTCGGGATCAATTCCCGTTCCCACGGCAACCGTTGGGACCCCGGCGGCCACTGAGGAGTCAGAAGATCCGTTCACGCGGGCTTCACGACCAGCACGTGCACCACACCACCACGTAAGGACTCCTCCGTGGCAACCCCTTCCCACCGCAGGTCCCTTCGCGCACGGCGCACCCTTCTCGCCTCCGTCGCCGTCCTGGCCGCCGGGGCCGGAGCCGGTGTCTTCGTGATGAGCGCGAACGCCGATGCCGTCGACCTGTACCACCGGACGCTCGCCGCGAAGGACGGCTGGGCGTCCTCCGGCACCGGTACGACCGGCGGCACGAAGGCCGACTCCGCGCACACCTTCACCGTCTCGACCCGCGCCCAGCTCGTGAAGGCGCTCGGCTCGGTCTCCGACACCACGCCGCGGATCATCAAGGTCAAGGGCACCATCGACGCCAACACCGACGACGCCGGCAAGAAGCTGACCTGCGCGAACTACGCCTCGGGCACCGGCTATTCGCTCGCCGCGTACCTGAAGGCGTACGACCCCGCGACCTACGGCCGTTCCCAGCTGCCGTCCGGCACCCAGGAGAAGGCCCGCGCCGCCGCCCAGAGCAAGCAGGCGAAGAACATCGTCCTCAAGGTGCCCGCCAACACGACGCTCGTCGGCGTCCCCGGCACCCAGGCCGGGATCACCGGCGGGATGCTCCAGATCCAGAACGTGGACAACGTCATCGTCCGCAACCTGACCTTCGCCGCCACCGAGGACTGCTTCCCGCAGTGGGACCCGACCGACGGCGACGACGGCAACTGGAACTCCAACTACGACTCGGTGACCCTGCGCGGCGCGACCCACGTCTGGGCCGACCACAACACGTTCACCGACGCGCCCCACCTCGACAGCGCCAACCCGGACCACTTCGGCCGCGAGTACCAGATCCACGACGGCGCCCTCGACATCACCAAGGGCTCCGACCTGGTGACGGTCTCGCACAACCGGTTCACCAACCACGACAAGACCATGCTGATCGGCAGCAGCGACACCGACAGCACCGGCAAGCTGCGGGTCTCCATCCATCACAACGTGTGGAAGGGCATCGTCCAGCGTGCCCCGCTGGCCCGCATCGGCCAGATCCACGTCTACAACAACCACTACGACGTCACGACCCTCAACGGCTACGCGCCGCAGTACAGCATCAACTCCCGCGCCAAGGCCCAGGTCGTCGCGGCGAACAACTACTGGCGGCTCCCGTCCGGCGCCAAGCCCGCCAAGCTCCTCAGCGGCGACGGCACCGGCTCGGTCGCGGGCAGCGGCAACCTCGTCAACGGCACCACGACCGACCTGGTCGCCGCCTACAACGCCGCGTCCTCCAAGGATCTGAAGACGACGGTGAACTGGACGCCGACGCTGACCGCGGGCCTGGAGTCCTCGGCGAAGAACCTGCCGTCGACGCTGGCCGCGACGACGGGCGCGGGTGTGCTGGCCGCCGGCTGAACGTGGAGATGAGGGGCCTGGGGAAGGGGCCAGTGGATCTCTCTCCGGGCCCGCTGCTCCGATACGACCAGTCCGGGAAGCGATCTCTTCCTTCGGGACCGGTGGCACGGGACGTACGGGTGAGGGGTGGTGCCTGTGCGTCGGGGAGCCGAGCGCTCAGGTGTCGTACCGGCCGTTCCACGGTTCGCCGAAGGCCAGGCGGTCCGGGTACAGCTCGGCCCAGGTCTCGCCGTCTTCCTCACGTGTCACCAGGCCGAACAGCACGCCGTCCACGGTGAGCCGGAAGGGCCGGACTGCGATGTCCGTGTAGGAGCGGCGGGGGAGGCTGCGCAGGAGTTTCGCCAGGTGGACGCGGGCACGGCTGAGCACCGAGTCCTCGCCCTCCGGGGCGCGCCGCTGTTCGGCCCAGCTGCCCGCACACCAGATCTCCGAGTCGCGGTAGCGGCCGTCGGTGTCGAAGGTGTGGAGCACGACGTAGAGGCGCTTCTGCTCTTCCCAGCCGTCGTCGAGACGGAACCCTTCCGGGAAGGCGTACGTGATCGACGCCAGGAACTGTCCGTCCGCGTACCGGCCGATGGTCTCGGTGTGGTGCTTAGGCACATAGGCGATCGGAATGACCTCGGGAACTGCCATGGCGGAAACCATACGGGTTGGCGAGGACATGTCGGCAGCGGGTTCGGCAAGGAGTGGGACAAGGAGTCGGGCAAGAAGGAGGGGAGGCGGGGGCGGGGAGTGGGGCGGGAACCACGGAGGGGCCCGGGACGCGCCTGCTTCCCGGGCCCCTCCGTACGCTGCGCGGTTACGCCGGCTCGCCGCCGAAGCGCTCCTTGTACGCCGCCAGGTCCTCGTCCGTCAGCTTGGCGAACAGGACCGGCGGGACCGTGAACGGGGTGCCGACGGGGACGGCGGTGAGGGACTTCGCCTCGGCCTCGGAGACCCAGGTCGCCGTGTCGTCCTGGAGGGCGAACGCCTGGCGCATGGCGGCCGACGACGCCGGGATGAACGGCTCCGAGACCACCGAGTAGAGGTGGATGAGGTTCATCGCCGTCCGGAGGGTGAGCGCCGCGCCCTCCTGGTTGGTCTTGATCTCCAGCCAGGGAGCCTTCTCCTCCAGGTAGGAGTTGCCCGCGGACCAGAGCGCGCGGAGGGCGGCGGCCGCCTTGCGGAACTGCAGCGCCTCCATCTGCGACTCGTACTCCGCGAGGAGCTCGGCGATCTGCGTGCCCAGCTTCGCCTCCGCCTCGCCCGGCTCGCCGCCCGCCGGGACCTCCTCGCCGAAGCGCTTCCTGGAGAAGGACAGGACACGGTTGACGAAGTTGCCGAGGGTGTCCGCGAGGTCCTTGTTCACCGTCGCCGTGAAGTGCTCCCAGGTGAAGGACGAGTCGTCCGACTCCGGGGCGTTGGCGATGAGGAAGTAGCGCCAGTAGTCCGCCGGGAGGATGGCCAGGGCCTGGTCGGTGAAGACGCCGCGCTTCTGGGACGTGGAGAACTTTCCGCCGTAGTACGTCAGCCAGTTGAACGCCTTGACGTAGTCGACCATCTTCCACGGCTCACGGACACCGAGTTCGGTGGCCGGGAACATCACGGTGTGGAAGGGGACGTTGTCCTTCGCCATGAACTCCGTGTAGCGGACGGGGTTCTCGCCGGTGTCCGCCTCGTACCACCACGACTTCCAGTCCCGGTTCTCCGGGTCGAGATCCGACCACTCCTTCGTCGCCGCGATGTACTCGATCGGGGCGTCGAACCAGACGTAGAAGACCTTGCCGTCCGCCGCCAGTTCGGGCCAGGTGTCGGACGGGACCGGGACGCCCCAGTCCAGGTCGCGGGTGATCGCGCGGTCGTGCAGGCCCTCGTTCAGCCACTTGCGGGCGATGGAGGAGGCGAGCTGCGGCCACTCGGGAGCCTTTTCGGAGGTCCGCGCCACCCACTCCTCGACCTCGTGCTGGAGCTTCGACTGGAGGAGGAAGAGGTGCTTCGTCTCGCGGACCTCCAGGTCCGTGGAGCCGGAGATCGCGGAGCGCGGGTCGATGAGGTCCGTGGGGTCGAGGACCCGGGTGCAGTTCTCGCACTGGTCGCCGCGGGCCTTGTCGTAGCCGCAGTGCGGGCAGGTGCCCTCCACATAGCGGTCCGGGAGGAAGCGGCCGTCGGTGGGCGAGTAGACCTGGCGGATCGCCCGCTCTTCGATGAAGCCGTTCTCGTTGAGGCGGCGGGCGAAGTGCTGCGTGATCTCCACGTTCTGGGCGGAGGAACTCCGGCCGAAGTAGTCGAAGGCCAGCGCGAAGCCGTCGTAGACCGCCTTCTGCGCGTCGTGCGCCTGCGCGCAGAAGTCCGCTACGGGGATCCCCTGCTCCTTCGCGGCGAGCTCCGCCGGAGTGCCGTGCTCGTCCGTCGCGCAGATGTACAGGACGTCGTGGCCGCGCTGGCGGAGGTAGCGGGCGTACACGTCCGCCGGGAGCATGGACCCCACCATGTTGCCCAGGTGCTTGATCCCGTTGATGTACGGAAGGGCGCTGGTGATGAGGTGTCGAGCCATCGGGGGCTGCTCCCAGGTTGCTATGTACGGAACCTTGAAATCGTAGCCGACACGGGTACGCCGTCCGCCTCCCGTTTTACGGGGTGGGAGACGGACGGCGTGGGGTGCGGCGATGGGGTGGAGCCGGCCGGCTACGGGCGCCAGGTGGCCAGTACGCCCTCGTACAGCTCGGTGTCCGTGAGCTCGCGGGGGGCCGGGCCCGCGTGGAAGAAGGACGTGTTGGCCGTCTTCAGCCTGCGGAGGTAGTCGAAGGCCTTGTTGTCGTGCTCGCCGAAGGCGACGAAGGAGAAGAACACCGTGGGGTGGTTCTTCGCGGCGTCGGTGAGGGACTGGGTGGCGGGGGTCTTCGCGTCCGGGGCGCCGTCCGTCTGGAAGACGACCAGGGCGGGGGTGCCGGGGGCGGCTTCCTCGGCGTGATGGGTCACGACCGCCTCGACGGCGGCGTGGTAGCTGGTACGGCCCATGCGGCCGAGACCGGCGTTCAGCTCGTCGATCTTGTTGTCGTGGTCGGTGAGGGTGAGCTCGCCGGTGCCGTCCAGTTCGGTGGAGAAGAAGACGACGTGGACCTTGGCCTCGGGGTCCAGGTGGGCCGCCAGGGCGAGGGTCTGTTCGCCGAGGGCCTGGGCGGAGCCGTCCTTGTAGTACGAGCGCATGCTCGAGGAGCGGTCGAGGACGAGGTAGACCTTGGCGGTGGTGCCGGTGAGGCCGTTGGACTTGAGGGTGGTGTCGGCGGCGTCGTAGGCGGTGCGGAGGGTCGCGGGTACGGCGGCCCCGGCTTCGCCGTCGGCCGTCGTGTTCCCACCCACACCACCCGTGCCGGTCTCGTCGTCGGCCGCGGGTGGCCCCTGCGGGGCGTCCTCGCCGTCGGCGGCCGGAGGCTCGGGGGTGGTGGTCTCCGCGGCCGGTACTCCGACTGCCTCGACGGCGGGCTTGGCAACCGTCTCGACGGCAGGCTCGGCAATCGGGTCTGCGACCGGCTCTACGACCGGTTCCGGCTCGGGGGCGACCTCCGCGACGGGCTCCGGGTCCGGCTCGGGCTCGGGGGTGACCTCCGCGGTCGGTTCCGCTTCCGGCGCGGACTCGGGCTCGGGGGTGGCCGCTGCGACCGGTTCCGGCGCCGGTTCCACGACGGGCTCGGGCTCGGGCTGCGGCTCGACGGTCGGCTCGGGGGCCGGGGTGGTCTCCGCCACGGGTTCCGCTTCCGGTTCGGGCGTCGGCTCCGGCGTGACGTCCGCCTTCGGTTCCTCCACGACCGGCTGCGCGACCGGTTCCGGCGTCGCTTCCTTCACCACCGGTTCCACGACCGGCTCCGCGACCGGTTCCGGCGCCACTGCCTCCGCGGTCGGCTCGGCCTCTTCGGCGGTCACCGGCTCGGACGGGACCTCAGCGGCCGGTTCCGGCGCCGACTCCTCCGCGACCGCTTCCGGAGTCGCTTCCTGCGCGACCGCTTCCGGGGCCGCGTCCTGCGTGACCGGCTCGGGCGTCGGCTCCGGTTCGGGCGTGACCTCCGCGACCGGCTCGGGTGCTGCCTTCTCCGTGGCCGGCTCCGGCGTGACCTCGGTGACCGGCTCCGGGGTGGTCTCCGCGACCGGCTCCGGCTCCGGGGTCGGTTCCGTCGTCGTCTGGGCCGTCTGGGCCGTCGAGGTTGTCGGTTCGGCCTGTTTCGGTACGGTTGCCGTCACCTTGTCGAAGGCGGCTGAGACCAGGTCGTGCTCGTCCTTGGTGGAGAGCGTGGTCTCGGCGGGGCGGGGGTCCGGGACCGTTGTCGTCGCCGTCGGCGGTGTGGCGGTCGTAGTCGTCGGCGGGGTCGGTTCTGTTGCCGGGGCCGGCACCTTGGGTGCGGCCTCCTCGGTGGCAACCTCGGTTTCCTGCGAAGGAGTCGTGGTGGACTCCTTGCGTGACCGGCCGAACGCGTTCCGCAGGAGAGTGAGAATGCCCATGTGCGCAACCCTTCGCATGAGTTGATGCCCGTCAATCCCTGGCCAGGACGGACACGTAAGGTTAGCGGCCCCAGAAGGTGATCTTGGGCAGGGGCGGCCCACGCGACCCCGAGGACGTCAAGAGGCACATCAGGCCTTCGTCGACTCGTGGACGGACACCTGGGGTTCATTCGCCGTTCACTGCCACGCCCCGCTCCCGCACAAGCGTGCGCCTAGCGTCCGTCACGCCGGATTCAAGGAGAAGCAAGGGGAGCGTAAAAAATGCGTAGGCAGTTGCCGTTGATCGGGACCTCGAACGTGTCGCATCCGGGTGGGCGTTCCGCGCTCACCTGTCGGTTTCGGTGTGGTGACGCCTGTTTTCATCCGGCGCCCAACACCTCCGCCAACGAGTACGTCGGTGATGTCATCGCCGGTGCGCTCAGCCGCCGCTCGGTCATGCGGGCCGCGGCCGTCGTCACCGTGGCCGGGGCCGCGGGGGCGGCCACGGTGACGCCGGCCGCCGCTGTCGGAGACGTCGCGGAACGGCACGAACCCGGCGGTTCGAAGGGTGCGCGTGGGCTCCGGTTCGGCGCCATCGAGCCCAACAACGCCGATGCGGTGACCATCCCGGACGGGTACCGGCAGAACATCGTGGTCCGCTGGGGCGAGCCCATCCTGCGCGGGGCGCCCGCCTTCGACCCGGAGCGGCAGACCGCCGCCGCCCAGGCCGGTCAGTTCGGGTACAACAACGACTTCCTCTCGCTGCTGCCCCTCCCGGGCGAGCGCCACCGGCAGGTCCTCGTCGCGAACCACGAGTACACCGACGAGGTGCTCATGTTCCGCGGGTACGACGCCGCGAACCCGACGCGTGAGCAGGTCGAGATCGCGTGGGCCGCGCACGGGCTGTCCGCCGTGGTGGTGGAGGGGGACCGCAGGAGCGGGAAGCTGTCCGCCGTGTCCCGGCATCCCCTCAACCGGCGGGTCACCGCCACCACCGAGTTCCGGCTCACCGGGCCCGCCGCCGGGTCCGACCTGCTGAAGACCTCCGCCGACCCGACCGGCACCAAGGTCCTCGGCACCCTCAACAACTGCTCGGGCGGCACCACCCCGTGGGGCACCACCCTGCACGGCGAGGAGAACTTCAACCAGTACTTCGCCCACGCGACCCGGACCACCGACAAGCGGTACGGCATCGCCGCGACGGCCAGTGAGCGCAAGTGGGAGCGTTTCGACAAGCGGTTCGACGTGGCGCAGGAGCCGAACGAGGTGCACCGCTTCGGGTACGTCGTCGAACTCGACCCGTACGACCCGCACTCCACGCCCCGCAAGCACACCGCGCTGGGCCGCTTCAAGCACGAGGGCGCGACCGTGCGGCTCACCCAGGACGGGCGGCCGGTCGTCTACTCAGGGGACGACGAGCGGTTCGACTACTTCTACAAGTTCGTCGGCAGCAAGCGGATGAGGCACGGGACGTCGAGGTCCGTGCGCGAGCACAATCTGTCGCTGCTCGACGAGGGCACGCTCTACGTCGCCCGGCTCACCGGCGACTCCCCCGCCATCGAGATCGACGGCACCGGGAAGCTGCCCGCCGACGGCGAGTTCGACGGCGGCGGCGAGTGGATCCCGCTGGCCACCGCGACCGCCCGCGGGGCCGTCTCGCACGTGGAGGGGATGAGCGCCGACGAGGTCTTCGTCTTCACCCGGCTGGCCGGTGACAAGGTCGGCGCGACCAAGATGGACCGGCCCGAGGACATCGAGCCGAACCCGCACTCCGGCAAGGTGTACGTCGCCCTCACCAACAACACCAACCGCGGGATCGGCGGCAACGCCCCGGCCGACGAGGCCAATCCGCGAAACGCCAACAAGCACGGGCACATCCTGGAGCTGACCGAGCGGTGGAACCGGCCCGAGAGCACGAGGTTCGTCTGGACGCTGTTCCTCGTCGCCGGTGACCCGGAGGACCCCGCCACCTACTTCGCCGGGTTCCCCAAGGACGACGTCAGCCCGATCTCCTGCCCGGACAACGTGGCCTTCGATCCGCACGGCAACCTGTGGATCTCCACCGACGGTGCCCAACTCGGCTACCACGACGGCCTGTTCGGCGTCGCTACCAAGGGTGAGCGGCGCGGTGAGCTCAAGCAGTTCCTGACCATGCCGATCGGTGCCGAGACCTGCGGCCCGGTCGTCCAGGACCGGCGGGTGCTCGTCTCGGTGCAGCACCCGGGCGAGATCGCCGGGGCGACGGTGGAGAAGCCGGCCAGCACCTGGCCCGACGGTCCGGGGAAGATCGTCCGCCCGGCGGTGGTCGCCGTGTGGCGTGCCGACGGCGACGACATCGGCGTCTGAGGAACCGAGCGGCCCCGGGAACCGGGGAGCGGGCGGTCGTCTCACCTCGGTGACGTGATCGCCCCGCTCATCCGCCCCGGTGGAGGGTGATCTCGACGAGCAGCGCGCGGTGGTCGGTGTCGGTGAGGTCGAGGAAGCGGGCGTCGTGGGCGGCGATGTCGGCGGAGACCAGGACGTGGTCGATCTGGGCGCCCAGCGCGGGTGTGGTGCCGGCGGTGCGGGCGGGCCAGGTGGGGGTGCGGTCGGATCCGGCGAGGCGGGCCGCGTCGCGCAGACCGGTGTCGAGGATGCGGCGGAAGGCCGCGTGGTCCTGGGAGGCGTTGAAGTCGCCGGCCAGGACGGTCGGGGTGGCGGCGTGGGCGGCGGCGAACTCGCGCAGGAGGCCCAGTTCGCGCCGCCAGACGCCGACCTGGCCGGGCAGCGGGGGCATCGGATGGGCGAGCTGGAGCCGTACGTCCCGCCCTCGTACGTCGGCGACGGCCCCGGGCATGCCCATCGTGCCGGGGATGTCCGGGGTGGCCCGGAGCGGGAGGCGGCTGAGGAGGACGGAGCCCGCCGAACCGCCGCCCTCGACGGCCTGCCGGTACGGGTAGGCGGTGCCGAGGGACTCCTTCAGTGCCGCGTCGCAGCCGTACTCGCACTCCTGGACGAAGACGAGGTCCGGCCGTTCCCGGCGGACGGTGGAGATCAGGGCGTCGGTGGCCCCGCCGAACTCGACGTTCGAGGTCAGCACCCGAAGCGAGGCGACGGCCGGTCCGCCGGGGGCGCCCGTCCTGCCGTACGGCTCCATGAACCAGGCCAGCAGGCCCAGTACCGCCACCGCCCACACCACGCCGGTCCACCAGCGGGTGAGCAGGGCGAGCGCCAGTCCCAGCACGGCGGGCGCGAGCAGCCACGGCAGGAAGGCGAGGAGCTGCGGTACGGGGGTGATCCCGTCGGTGTCGGCGAGGCGGCAGCCGACGACGGCACTCACCCCGGCGAACAGCACCGCCGCGCAGCACATGCCGAGTCGTCGGCCGGGGCGGTCGGTCACCGTCCCGACCCTACGAGGCGGCGTCCACCCGCGCCAGGAACTCCCCGAGCGCCCCGTTGAACTCCTCGGGCCGCTCCAGGTTGGGCAGATGGGCCGCCCGCTCGATGACCCGCAGGGTGGAGTCGGGGAGGGCCGCGTGCATGTCCCGGGCGTCGGAGACCGGGGTGTAGGTGTCGTCGGCGCCCACCACGACCAGGGCGGGGACGGTGACGCGGGACAGCAGGCCGCGGTAGTCGGGGCGCCCGGCGCGGGCCCGCAGGGCGGCGGCGGCACCCGCGGGGGGTGCGGACGTCATCATGCGGTGGACGTGCGCCCTGACGGCCGGATCGGCGTACGGCGCGACCATCCTGTCCAGCACCTCGTCGGCGTACCCCCGCATGCCCTCCTTGAGGAGGCGGTCCGCCATGGCGTTGCGGGCCCGTACGCCCTCCGGGGTCTCCTGGGCCGGGAAGGTGTCCGCGAGGACCAGGCCCCGGACGCGCTCCGGGAAGTGCCGGTAGCAGTCCATCGCGATCTGGCCGCCCATGGAGAGGCCCGCGAGGACGAAGGTCTCCACCTTCAGGTCGTCGAGGAGCGCCTCGATGTCCCGGGCGAAGTCCTCGAACGCCGTGACTGCGGGGGCGGGCGGGGACCCGGCCGGCGAGACGCCGTAGCCGCGCAGGTCGGGGGCGACGACGTGGCGGGCGGGGGAGAACTCCGCGAGCTGCGGGGACCACATCGTGTGGTCGAAGGGATGGCCGTGGACCAGGACAAGAGGGACGGAGGAGGGCATGTGGACGACCCTAGATCGCCCCTCCGTCTCGGTGCAATAAGATCTTTGCCCTCGGTGCAATCTGATGGGGGACCCCGTGGACGACTACCGGCGCCTCGCCGACCGCCTGGCCGACGACATCACCACCGGCCGCCTCCGGCCCGGCCAACGGCTGCCCCCGCAACGGGTGTTCGCCCGCCGCCGCGGGATCGCCGGGTCGACGGCGGGGCGGGTGTACGGCGAACTCGTCCGGCGGGGACTGGTCGTCGGGGAGGTCGGGCGCGGGACCTTCGTACGGGCGGCCCCGGCCGCACCGGCGGGCCGGGCGCTCACCGAACCCGCCACGGCCACGACGGGATCCCCGGCCACCCTCGTCAACCTGGAGCTCAACTACCCTTCCGCGCCGGGCCAGTCCGAGCTGCTCGCCCCGGGCCTCGCGCCCCTGCTCCGGCCCGACGTCCTCACCGAGGCCCTGCGCCCCGCCGCCGCCGACGGCACCCCCGCCTCCCGGGACGCCGCGGCCGGTCTCCTCGCCACCCGGAACTGGCGCCCCGGCCCCGAGCGGCTGCTCTTCACCGGCAACGCCCGCCAGGCCATCGCCGCCACCCTCGCCTCCCTGGTCCGGCCCGGCGGCCGTCTCGGGGTCGAGCCGCTGACGTATCCCCTGGTCAAGGAGATCGCCGCCCGGCTCGGCCTGGTGCTGGTGGCCCTGGCGGCGGACGAGGACGGGCCGCTGCCGGAGTCCGTGGCCGCCGCCCACCGCGCCGCTCCCCTCTCCGCCCTGTACGTGCAGCCGACGCTGCACAACCCGACGTCCGTGACGACGAGCGAGCAGCGCAGGCGTCGACTCGCCGCCGTCGTCGCCGACCTGGGCGTTCCGGTCGTCGAGGACCGGATCTGGTCCTTCCTCGCCGACGGCGACCCCTTCGCCGTCCACGCACCCCACCTCACCCATGTCGTCGACGGGCTGTCGAAACGGGTCGCGCCCGGACTCACCGTCGGCTTCGCCGTCGTGCCGCCGGGGCGGGGCGAGGCGGTGGCCGACGCGATCCGCTCCGGCGGGTGGAGTGCGGGCCGGTTCGCGCTGGACGCGGCGGTGCGGTGGATCGGCGACGGGACGCTCGCGCGGCTGGTGGAGGCGAAACGGGTGGACGCCGGGCACCGGCAGCGGATCCTCGCCGAGGAACTGCGCGGCTTCGCCGTACGGTCCGACTCCCGCGCCTACCACGCCTGGTGGGAGCTGCCCGCGCCGTGGCGGGCCGACACCTTCACGGCCGCCGCCGCCGCGCACGGGATCGCCGTGACGCCCGGGTCGGCCTTCGCCGTCGACCCGAGCCGCACCCCGGACGCGGTCAGGCTCGGGCTCGCGTCGGCCGCTGTGCCGGATCTGCGGAGGGCGCTGCGGACCCTCGCCGAGGTCGCAGCCGGTGGACCAGCCGGTGCGCCGGCGGGCGGGCCAGAGGACCGTACCGGCCGCTGAGCCAGCAGGTCAGCGCCACCGTCAGACCGACCGCGACCAGCAGCCAGGAGACCGTGCGCAGGGTGGCGGTGAGGGCGTCGTAGATCGCTCCGGCGGCCGGGTGGTGGGCCGGATCGGGCAGGTCGGCGAGGGTGAGGCGGCGGCCGACGGCGACCGCGAGGCCGAGCAGGGCGCCGCCCAGGGCCGTGCCCAGGGCGGTCGCGGTGACCGCGCGGCGGCGGCAGGCGGAGACGGCGACCCCGGCGACCGCGAGGACGGCCGCCGTGACGGGCAGCCAGAAACCGGCGACGTCGAGCACGTGGAACCCCTTCCGGAGCCGGGTCAGATCCTCGGCCGGGAGCACCGAAACCTCCGTGTGCCGGACCGGGACGCGGTGCGCCAACGGCACGTGGTCCGCCACGAGTCGGTCCCTGACCTCGGCGGCGACCGGCGCGAGGTCCACCGTCACCGCGCCCTCCTCGCCGTCCCGCAGCGCGGTCAACACGGCGTCGTGGACGGCCCGGTTGCCCGCGTCCCACGCCGTGCGGAACGCCTCGGTGCGGGTGAACGAGCGCACCGCGTCCCGCACGAAGGGGCGCATCCGCCCGCCCACGTCGACCTCGTGGACGATGCCGGTGCCGACGGTGTCCGCGATCACCTCGCGCACGTCCGGGTCGGCGGCGAGCGGCGCCATGGCGGTGACGTACCGGCCGGTGTCGGCGATCCCGTACGTCACCCAGGCCGCCAGCGCGCCGAACGGCACGAGCAGACAGGCCACGGCGAGGAGCGTGGCCGACAGGGCGTTGCGCAGACGGGAGGACACCCCTCCAGGCAAGGCGCGCGGCACCGGGTGCGCGAGCGGCACGCCTGCATATGGGCGCACCGCGCCAGCCGAACGGGAACCGGGCCGTCGTAGGCCCCGGATGCCCTGGTGCCCCGGATGCCTTGGGGCGACCGGGCCGGTCGTTCTCCGGTGGAGGGTTCACCCGAACGGGTGTCTCATGGTTCTGGGGAGAAGGAGGCCGATTCATGCGCACCACTCCGGCCCTGCGGACCATGGCCGCGATCCTGCTCACCGGCGGCACCTTCGCCGTCGCGGCAGCGGGATCCACGGCAGCAGCCGCGACCCCGCCGACCTACGCCGACGGACATGGCGGCGGCGGATCCGGCGGTCCGATCTGGGGCACCATCGTCTCCGGCACCGCGCTCAACGTGAGAGCGGCGCCCACCACGCACTCGGCGGTCGTCGACCGGCTCTCGCCGGGCAGCCAGGACCGTGTCGAGTGCAAGGTCCGCGGCCAGAGCGTCAACGGCAACCCGTACTGGTACTGGTTCGTCGGCGCCCAGGGCTGGGTCAGCGCCGACTTCGTGGACACCGACGGGCGTCGGGTACCGACCTGTTCGGACCCGTGCCCGGAATGGAAGAACGACACCTGGAACAACGCCGACTGGAACGACCCCGGCTGGAACGAGTCCTGGGCCACCTCGGGTTCGGGTTCCTGGTCGGCTTCCGGTTCCGGCTCCTGGAGCGCCTCGGGCTCGTGGAGCTGGAGCGCGGCCGGATCCTCGTCGGGCGGCTGGGACTGGCTCCCCGCCGACTGGTGAGTGGAGGGATGAGGGAGACGTGGGGGCCCCGGCGACAAGCCGGGGCCCCCACGCCGTGCCCGCAACCTCGGTGGCCGATGCCCGTAACCTCGGTGGCCGATCTCAGCGGACGCGGTTTCCCTCCGCGTCCTCCCGCGTGTAGTAGCGGTAGAAGAACACCCCGAACACGCCCGCCGCGACCGCCAGTCCGATCGCCGAGGACCTCAGGACGCTCTCGCCGGTCTGGCTGTAGAGGAAGCCGATCGCGGCGCCCGCGAAGCCGGACTTCGTCAGCGAGTGCAACTCCCGCTTCAGCAGCGGCGCGAACGTCGCCACGGCCAGACACAGCACGATGAACGCGAGCGCCGTGACACAGCCGAACAGGAGGTTCCAGCCGGTGATGGGCCCGCCCTCGCGCCGGTTGGCCGCCGCCCAGTAGCCGTAGACGAGCCCGAGCACGACGGGAACCGCGTACCGCGCCACCGTGTGGACCCGCTCGCTGAACAGGTCGGGTGTGCGGACCGGCCGGGCCGTGCCGGGCCGGACCGGACGGCGGTGCGTGCCGCGCATGCCGCCGGGCGTGGGTGCCGCTTGAGCCATGAGCGCACTCCTCTCTCCTCGCCCCCGCCTTCCAGAGCACACCGGGGGACGGGCCCTGGCAAGTCGGCGGACGGGTTCCGTGGGATCGGTTCCCAGGGGTGGGAAGGGGCGGGGGCAGAGGTAGGGGCGGGGGCAGGGGCTGGGTAACTGGGGCGGACGCGGATGCGGGGGCTCCGGCGGCGTGCTTCGCTGAGCCGCATGAGGGCTCTGGGCGACAGACGCGCCGGCCGCGGCGGCGGACCGGCCCGGCGGGGCCCACCGGCGTCGCCCGTGCACCGGCAGGGGGACGTGTCGCGCCGGCACCGGATGCTGCGCGTCCGCGGACACAGCGTCGCCTGGCTGCCACCGCTGCTGCTGCTCGTCGGGATCGCGCTGGTCGACTTCAACACCAGGGGCGAGTTCCGGATCATCTCCTGGATCGTGCTGGTCCCGGGGATCGCCGCCGCGATCTGCGGGGTGCGCGGCACGGCCGTCTTCGCCGTCCTCGCGCTCGTCACCTACACCCTCGCGGACAGCGCCTGGCCGAACCAGTTCCGCAGCGGCCTGCCCGACTTCATCCTGGTCGCCGCCGGCGGCTTCCTCGCCGTCCTGGCCTGCGTGGTCCGCGAACGCGGCGAACGCCAGCTGCTGCACATGCTGGACGTCGCCGACACCACCCGCCGCACCCTGCTGCGCCCGCTGCCACCGGCCTGGGGCGGCCTCGACCACGCCGCCGTCTACCTCGCCGCCGACAGCGAGGCCCGCGTCGGCGGCGACTTCTTCGACATCCAGCCCGGCCTGCACGGCACCCGCGTCCTCATCGGCGACGTCCAGGGCAAGGGGCTCGCCGCGGTCGAGGCCGCCGCCGCGCTGCTCGGCACGTTCCGCGAGGCCGGCTACCACGAGCCGGACCTCGCCACGGTCGCCGAACGCCTGGAGATCCGCATGCACCGGCACGGCCTGCACATCACCGCCCTCGGCCGCGAGGACGGCGACCGGTTCGCCACCGCCGTCCTGCTGGGCTTCCCCGCGGACGACCCGGACGTGGTGCAGGCCGTCGTCTTCGGCCACGAACCCCCGCTGGCGGTCGGCCCCGACGGCGTACGGCCCCTGCCGCCCGGCGACGGCCTCCCCCTCGGCCTCACCGAACTCGCCACCGGACTGCCCCCCGTCCACCGGGTGCCCCTCGCCCCCGGCACCACCCTGCTGCTCACCACCGACGGCGTCACCGAGGCCCGCGACGCCACCGGCGCGTTCTATCCGCTCGCCGACGAGGTCGCCCGGGCTCTCGCCGCCGACCCGGGCATCGCCGACCCCTACCGCCTCGTCGCTCTCGTCCGGGACGGCACCCTGCGGCACTGCGGTGGCCGACTCGCCGACGACACCACGGTGTTCGCGGTCCGCAGGGCCGTCGGCGGGCCGCCGGAGCAGGCCGCTTCGCCGTCCTGAGGCCCACCTTTGCAGCCGCAGCGGTTACCGTGCTGCAGTTACGTGATCGACGGGGGACAGGGAGGGACCGATGCCGGGAACCGTGCTGCTGCTGGCCGCGTCGCCGGTGGGCAAGGGCTGTCTGGTGGACGCTGCGTCCGTGCTTCCCGTGCTCGCCGCCGTGCCGCCCGCCGTGCTGTCCGGCACCGAGACCGCCAACGTCGTCGAACTCGCCGACCCGCTGGAACCCCAGGCCGTTCTCACCCGGCTGCGTGCCGCGGCGACCGCACCCGGGCCGCTCACCGTCTTCCTCACCGGCCAACTGCTGCTGGACCGCCGCCAGCACCTGCCCCACCTCGCGCTGGCCCGCACCACCACGGCCACCGTTCGCTACACCGGCTTCCCCTGGCACTGGATCCGCGAGGAACTGCGCCTGCGCACACCGGGCACCACGACCCTGCTGCTCGACCTGCATGCCGACGCCGAGACCTGGGCGTGGCTGCGGGCGAACCCTCTCGACTCCGGCCAGGCCGGTGCGGTGTACGGCCGTATCGCGCCGCCGCCGTCCGCGCGGCGGGCGGTGGCCGTGCCGACGTATATGAAGGCGGTCGCGACGATTCTGCGGAGCGGGTGGCGTCCGCCGGTGGCGCAGTTGCATGAGCAGGCGTTGGCTCGGCTGGGCAGCGACGGGTACGGGGACCTGGTGTTGCGGGCGCCCGGCGTGGGGGTGACCGTCCCTGGGGGCTGCCGCCCCCAGACCCCCGCTTCGGCCCTGAAGGGGCCTCGTCCTCAAACGCCGGACGGGCTGAGTGGGGTGGGCCGACGTCCACAGCAGCCGGTGTCGGACGGGGTGAGTGGGGCGGATCGGCGTCCGCAGTCGGTGTCGGACGGAATGGATGAGGTGGGGTCGCGGGGGCGGCGAAGTGAGGTGGCCCGTGTTGTCGTTCCGCGGCAGGGAATCAGTGATGATCCGCATGCCGCCATCACCGCCGCCGTTCAGGACGGGCGGCACGATGATGCCGATGCGTTGGCGGCGGAGCACGAGCAGGCCGCTGTGCGGTCTCAGGGGCGGGCCTCGGAGCAGGCGTTGCACTGGGCGGAGGTGCGGGCGGACCTGGCGATGTTCGCGGGGGACGCGGTGCGCAGTTGTCGGACCTGGCTGGCGGTGGCGTCGGCGCGGCTGAGCGCTGGGCAGGCGCTGGACGCGCCCGCGGTGGAGGCGGCCGTGGACCGGGCGCACCACCAGTGGAGCCAGATCCAGGACACCGAGGCCGCCCGTGAACTCGGGCCCCCGCTGGCGGAGTTGCGCGAGCGGGTGCCCGGCCGCCGGGAGGGCGCGCTGGAGAACATCCGGCTTCAGCTGCGGCAGTTGCAGACTCTCGGTTCGTGAACATGTGATGGTGCGAACCCCTCGCCTGACCCTCACCGCACTGCCATGATGGTGAGTTATGGCTGAGGGGGACGGAGTGGCCAACCAAGGCATACGCGTTCGGCTGGACGGGACCGCGAGCGAGAGTGACGTCGGAGCGCTGCGCAAGTGGCTGGAGCGGGAGAAACCGCTCGACGAATTGGTGCGGGCCGGCGGGCTGCAGATCCATGAGCAGCCCCGTACGGACGAGCCGGGCGCCCCGATGGGCGTCGGCATGGACATCGTCGTCGCGTTGATCGGTGCGGGTGCGGCCACCGGGTTCAAGGAGCTGCTGAACCAGGTCAAGCAGGCCGTGGAGGCCTGGCGGGCCAATCGCCGAGAGGTCGAGGACGGCGATCCGCCCGAGGGCCGTGTCGATCCCGTGGACCTCGACGACAGGTAGGCCGGTGACCCGCTTCGACCCGCGTGGACGGGTGAACCGGGCGCTGCTGGTGGGGGTCTCCGAGTACGACCTGACGGAGCCGCCGCACGGCGTGCCCGGCGACCTCCCCGCCGTCAAGCACAACCTGAACCGGCTCCGGGACGCCCTGCGGCGGGGCCGGGTCTTCGGCGAGGACGAGATCACCGTGGCCCGCTCGCCGTCCCGGGACGACTTCGACCATGCCCTGCGCCGGACCGCCGAGGAGGCGGAGGGCCTGCTGTTCCTGTACTTCTCGGGGCACGGTGCCATCCCCAGCGCGGGCGACGAGCTGTTCCTCCAGATGCGCAACGCGAGTGTGGTCGCCGGCGGGCACGCCGTCTTCCCCGGCGCGGAGATGTTCACCACCGCCCTGACCGTGCTGGCCGCCGGCCCGGCCGAACGGATCGTCGTCGTCCTCGACTGCTGCTTCGCCGGCAACGCCGCCTGGATCTGGGAGACCTTCCGTGACAAGCGGCGCGTGCTGCTGCTGATGAGCGTGCAGGCCAACCACCGTATCGACGCGGGGGACGGCACCGAACCGACGCCGTTCACCGAGGAGTTGGCGCGGATGCTGCACGAGGAGGAGGAACTGGGCCTTCTCGATCTCGCGGACCGGCTGCGCGACCGGCTGGCGGCGGCGGGGTACCGGACGGTGCGCGGGGAGCCGTGGGAGCCGCAGAGCAGGGCCGAGCCGGGCGAGGACGTGCTGCTGTCCGCACGGTCGGCCGCGCCGGGGCGGCGGCCGATGGGGGCGGGGCCGTGGCCTTCCGGGGCGGGGACCTCCGGAGCACGGCCCTCCGAAGCCGGGAGGGAGTCGTCCGGGTCGTCCGGGTCGTCCGGGTCATCCGGGCGGGCCGGGTGGTCTCCGGGGGTACGGAAGCCGGGGTCCTCCGGGGTACGGCCGGGGGTGTCCGGGCGGATCGGGAAGACCGGGCGGTCCGGGCGGTCCGGGCGGTCCGGCGGGGAACGGGGGGTGCGCTCCGCTCCCGTCCGCGGTGCCGTGGCCGCTGTCCTCGCCCTCCTCGCGCCTCTGCGCGGTGTGGTGGCCGCCGTGGTTCGCGGCAGCCGCCGCCCGGGGTCGGGCGGGGCCACCGCCCCTCCCGCCGGCCGCCCGGGCGCCCCTCTCACCGGCCGTCCCGCCGGCCGTTCCGGCTCCCGGTCCGCCACCCGGGTCACCCTCGTCCTCCTGCTCGCCCTCGCCGCGTTCGGCCTCGGCTCCTACGGCATCGTCACCCTCACCGACGACCACCCGGCCTGCGCGCCGCCGCTCGAACTGCGGGTCCTGACCGACCCCGACCTCGAACCGACGGTGAGCGCCGCCGCGGAGGCCTATCTGACGTCCGGCGGGAACACCACCGACGACGGCTGCCGGCGCAGCGGCATCACCGTGTACAGCGCGGGTTCCACCGACGCGGTCACCGCGCTCACCGGGCAGTCGGACGCCTGGCAGGAGCCCCGGGACGAGGACACCAACCCGCAGCGGGACGTCGGCCCGCAGCCGGACGTGTGGATCCCCGCCACCGCCGCCGACGCCGCCAGGGTCGCGGACGCCCAGGACACGGACGCCGTGGCCCGGCTGGAACCCGACGACGAGCCACTGGCGTACTCCCCGGTCGTGCTCGCCGTCCCGCAGCGCCTCGCCGCCGGCCTGAACGACCGGGTGAACCCCTCGCTGACCCGGATGATCACCGCCCTGGGTGCGCGGGACGCGGCGGCCGAAGTGCGGCGCCCCGACCCGGAGTTCGCGGCCTCGGCGCTGCTCGCCACGATCGGTCTCTACGGTGCCGGAGCCGACCCGGGCGGTGCGGAACAGCGGGTCGCCCAGCCGGGACCGCCCTCCCCCACCGCCGCCGACCTGCTGTGCACGCTGCCCGACGACGACGCCGTGGACAACCGCACCGCCGCCCTCGTCCCCGAGTTCCTGCTGCGCAGCGGTGTCGGCTGCGACCGGGCCACCCGGACGCCCAGGATCGCCCACTATCCCGGTGACGTACCGGGCTTGGAGCCCACGTTCGTGCGGATCCGCTGGCAGGACGCCGACCGGGACGAGACGGCACGGGACGAGGCGGCGGAGAACTTCCGCGCGTGGCTGGCCGGCGAGGAGGGGCAGGCCGCGTTCGCCCGGGACGGCTTCCGTTCGGCGAGCGGCGAGCACCCCCTGCTGGACGCCGAAGGACGGCTCCCCGCCGGGATGTTGTGGGCACCGTCGCCGCTCGTGGAGAGCGCAGGACGCGACGCGGTGGAGACGGCGCTCACCGAGTACCGCGCCGCCCACGGCCCCGGCCGGGTCCTGTTCCTGCTGGACAGCTCCGGTTCGATGGCCTCCCTGTGGGAGGGGCCCAGCGGCGGCCCCGGACTGCTCAGACAGTCCCTGGGCGGGCTGGGCGGCGAGGACGAGTACGGGGTGTGGGGGGTGTCCGGCACCTCCGACACGGCGGGCGGCTCCGGCGACGAGGCCGAGCGCTCCTACGAGACCCTGCTCCCCTTCGGCCGCCACACCCGCAAGGAGGCCGAACGCGCCGTCGACGCGGCCCGGGTGCGGGACGCCGAGGCCGACCCGCACGCGGCCCTGATCGCCGCGCTCGACGACCTCGCCGCCCGCGGCCCGGACGAACGCCCCCGGCTCCTCGTCCAGATCACCGACGGCGAGGACGACGACCGGCTGACCGGCGTGCGCCTCGTCGAGGTGCTGACCCGGGCGCGGTCGGCGGACGTGCCGGTGGCCATGGTGTCCCTGGAGGGCGGCGGCTGCGACGAGGGCAGACCCGCGGCCCGTATCTCCGCCGCGAGCGGCGGCCGTTGCCTGGACGCCGACGACGACCTCGGCACGGGCCTGGCCGACGAGGTCGCCCGCGCCGGAACGGGGGAGGAGGGCTGATGCCCGGGCCCCGCACGGACCGCTCCGGCACCGCCCGGCGTCTCGTGGCGCTGCTGGTGGTGTTCCTGCTGTCCCTGCCGGTGGCGTGCAGCGGTGGTGGGGATGCCGGGAGGTCCGCGGCGACCGGTGCCGACCGGCCCGGTGACATCGTCGTCGCCAGCGGGCGGGACGTCACCGGCAAGAACGGCATCCGGCAGCAGCTCATCGACGACTGGAACCGGCGGCAGGAGAAGGACCGCACCGGTTACCGGGCCCGTCTGGTCGAACTCCCGGGCAGCGCCGACGAACAGCGCAGCCAGCTCCTGGGCGCCCTCCAGTCCGGCAGCGCCGCCTACGACGTGGTCAACCTCGACGTCACCTGGGTACCGGAGTTCGCCGCCGCCGGCCTGGTCCGCAGGCTGCCCGACAGGGCGTTGGACGGTGACGTGATCAAGTCGGTCGCCGACACGGCCCGTTGGGACGGCAAGGTGTACGCGGTGCCGTTCAACAGCGACGTCGGGCTCCTCTACTACCGGCGCGACCACCTGCGCGAGGCGGGCATCACGCAGACCGACCTGAGCGGGGGCATCGACCGGGCCCGGCTCCAGGAGATCATCCGCACCCTGGAGGACGATCCCCCCAAGGGCTACGAGCAGGGCTGGACGACCCAGCTCGCCCCGTACGAGGGGCGCACGGTCAACGCCGTGGAGGCGTTCGCGTCCGCGACCGGGGACCTCGCCATCACCGACGCCGACGGCCACTACGCCGCCACCGTCGGGCAGTTGACGGAGGGCATCGCCGAACTCCGGCAGCGCACCGATCCGCCGTACACCCTCCAGAACGCCGTCCGCTCCGACGAGGCCGCCTCCCTCGCCGACTTCGCCGCCGGGCGCACCACCTTCCTGCGCCACTGGCCCTACGCCTACCGCACGCTGCACCAGACCTTCACCGACCGGCAGCTCGGCGTCGCCCCGCTGCCCGGCCGCGCGGTGCTCGGCGGCCAGAACCTCGCGGTGGCCGCGGCCTCCCAGCGCTCGGACAAGGCGGCCGAGCTGATCGGCTTCCTCACCGGCAGGGAGAGCGAGCGCTGTCTGCTGGACGCGGGCTTCGCGGCGACGCGGACCTCGGCGTACGTCGGCTCCGCGGTGAAGTGCCCCCTGACCGCCCAGGCCCCCTCGGCCTCCCCCTCGCCCTCCCCTTCCGGCGAGAGCGCCGACCGGATGCCCCGTGACCGGGACGGCCGTCCCGCGTACGCCGGCGGCATCCTCCTCCCGGCGCTCCGCGCCGCGGTCCAGCGCCCGCGCACCCCGCTGTACGGCGCGTTCACGCAGACCTTCGCCGCCCGGCTGGGCGCCCTGTTCGCCGACCGCCCGCCGACCGACGCCGAGCTGGCCCGGACCCTGGACGAGGCGCTGCGCAAGGCGCTGCCCGGCTAGCGGAACGCCGGGCGGGCCGTCACCCGTACGGGGGTGTCCACCGGGGCGCGGAGCCCGTACCGCTGCTATCCACGAGGGAGGGGGAACCACCCGACGAAGGAAGTGCCACGCATGGCCACGTCCGTCTCCACCCTCTCGATAGATTTCACCCAGGGGCTGAACGACGCCTGGTCGAAGGTCGCCCAGTTCGTCCCGCAGCTCATCGGCTTCCTGATCATCCTGGCCATCGGCTGGTTCATCTCGAAGATGATCGCCAAGGTCCTGGGCACGGTGCTGCGCAAGGTCGGTTCCGAGCGCCTGTCGGAGCGGGCGGGCACGGAACGGCTGCTCCGGGACTCCAAGTACGACATGACCGGCATCATCTGCAAGATCGTCTTCTACGCGCTGATGCTGATCACCCTGCAGCTCGCGCTCGGCGTCTTCGGCGCCAACCCGGTCAGCACGATGATCAACGGCATCGTCGCCTGGCTGCCGCGCGGCATCGTCGCCGTCGTCCTGGTCGTGGTCGCCATGGCCATCGCCAACGCGGTCCGGAACATCGTCTCCGGAGCCCTGTCGTCGATGTCCTACGGCCGTACGGTCGCCACCGTGATGTGGGCCTGCATCCTCGCCCTCGGTGTCATCGCCGCCCTCGGCCAGGCCGGTATCGCCCAGGACGTCACCCGGCCGCTGCTGTACGCGGCGCTCGTCACGGTCGCCGGCATCCTGGTCGTCGGTGTCGGCGGCGGCATGATCGTGCCGATGCGGCAGCGCTGGGAGCGGATGCTCACCACCGCGGAGGCGGAGGGCATGCGCGCCAAGGGCAGCATGTCGGCCTACCAGGCGGGCCGCGAGGACGCGATGCGGGGCCAGCCGGCGCGGGAGCGGACGGACATGGAGACCGGTCGGGGCATGGACCCGGGCCGGGGCATGGACCCGGGTCGGGGTATGGATCCCGGGATGCCGCCGCGGTCGACGGACATGTGACCGTCCCGGCGATGTGACGCCGGGAACGGGAAGCGGCCGCCGACGCACAGGGGGAGAGGGTGCGTCGGCGGCCGCGGCATGCGCCCGGCGACCGGGGGCGTAGGGCCGTCGTACGTCAGGACCCGGCGGGTGCCGGGGCCCGTCGTCGTACGTCAGGACCCGTGGGGCGTCAGAACGCGGGGATGGCCGCCGCCGCCCTGTTGTCGGCGTTCCGGGCCTTGTTGATGTTGCTCTGGAGGTTGCCGGTCAGCGGGAAGTTGGCGTCGCCCCACTTGGAGTTCCACAGCTGGTCGCGCGGGGTCTTGTCCATGTTCTCCATGGTGACCAGGGCCGGGCGGTCCCAGCCCCCGTTCCCCCAGGCCTCCGGCGTCTCGCCCCACTTGGCGAAGCGCATGGCGTGGGTGCTCGCGCCGTCCTTGTGGTAGACGATCTTGACGCGGTTGCCGTCCATCGGCACCTCGTTGATCGGGTGGGTGCTGTAGCCGCCGTGCCGGGAGGCGGACAGGAAGCCGGGCCGCTCGTCGCCCTGCTTCTGGAAGACGACGACGGACTCCCAGTCGTGGCGGTGGCCGAAGGCGTCGGCGCCGTTCAGCGTCTGGTCCTTCTCGAAGTACAGCGCGTAGACGTAGGCGCACCAGCCGTTCTTGCACCAGCCCTGCGAGTAGGTGTTGGCCTTGCCGAGGTGGTCGGTCCGGCAGCCGCCGGTGATCGACCCGCTGTTGTTGAGGCCGCCGTTGAGCTTTCCGCTCGCGTCGACGGCCGCCGCGGGGAAGCAGCTGTCCGAGTCGTAGTCGAACAACGGCATGTACTTGTCCTGGAAGGTGCTCGCGTTCCACGGCAGCGGCGTCAGGATGGCGGCGGACGCGCTCGTCGAGACGCCGACGGTCAGCGCGCCGGCGCTCAGTGCGACGAGTGCGAGCCGGGCGAGGCGGGAGGTCCTGCTGTTCCTGATCGTGGGGGACTGGCTGGTGACTGCCTGGGACATGGGGGGTGCTCTCCACTTCCGCTGTGTGTCGGGTCCCGGTCCGGCCGTGGCTGCGGCCGGGTGACCGGGGGATCACTCAGAGGCTGACGGGCGCGGAGTTGATCGGCAGCCCCTTTCGCCGACCGGATCAATTCCGCACCCGCACGAGCCAGGAGCCGCGGGTGCCCCTCTGCCAGGACCGTCGGGAACGGGCGAACCGGACACGTTGATCGGCGTTCCGTTCCGTCATCGTCACCAACGTCACATCCCGTGTTGGTTTACGACAGAACGTGGAGAAACGTAACTTGAGCCTCCCTGAACACTGTTTTCATCTGCTGTTCGGAAGTAGGCCGATCCGTGGGACGTCCCGAACGACCGCTGGACCCCGAGGCGGGCCCCGTGCAGCGCCTCGCGCACGAACTCCGCGAGCTGCGCAAGGCGGCGGGCAGTCCCTCGTACCGCACGATGGCCAGGACGGCCGGCTTCGCCGCGACAACGCTGTCGCAGGCCGCTGCCGGCGAGCGGCTGCCCTCACTCGCGCTGGTCCAGGGCTACGCCCGCGCCTGCGGGGCCGACCCCGCGGACTGGGAACCCCGGTGGAAGGACGCCGACGCGGAGGCCGCGGGGGTGCCCGCCGCGGCCGAGGGGGACGACCGGCAGCCGTACCGGGGCCTGGCCCGCTTCGAACCGGACGACCGCGCGCTCTTCTTCGGCCGGGACCACCTGGTCGAGGAGGTGCGGGAGCTGGTGTGCGAGCACCGGTTCGCCGTGCTGTTCGGCGCGTCCGGCAGCGGCAAGTCCTCGCTGCTGCGGGCCGGGCTGATCCCCGGGCTGCGGGAGAAGATCGCGGAGCTGGGGATCCCGGCGGTGCTGCGGGTGCTCACCCCGGGCGCGAGCCCCGCCGCCACCTACGGGCATCTCCTCGCCCCGGCCGTGGGGGAACCGGAGAGCTGGGTGGTCGTCGACCAGTTCGAGGAGGTCTTCACCCGCTGCCGTGACACGGCCGAGCGGACCCGGTTCCTCGACCTGCTGCTGGCCGCCCGGAACCCGGGATCGCGGCTGAGGGTGCTGATCGCCGTACGGGCGGACTTCTACGCCCGCTGCGCCGACCACCGGGAACTGGCGGACGCGTTGCGCGGCTCCGCGCTGCCGGTCGGCCCGATGACCGCCGACGAGCTCCGGGAGACCGTGGTGCGCCCGGCGCAGGCGGCCGGGCTGCTGGTGGAGCGGGAGCTGACCGCGCGGATCGTCGAGGAGGTCCTGGACCGGCCCGGCGCGCTGCCGATGCTCTCGCACGCGCTCCTGGAGACCTGGCGGCGGCGCAAGGGCCGGATGCTCACCCTGGCCGGGTACGAGGCGGTCGGCGGGGTGCGGGGCGCCATCGCGGTCAGCGCCGAGGAGGCGTACCGGCAGCTCTCCCCGGACCAGGCGCGCACCGCCCGCCGGCTGCTGCTGCGGATGATCGAGCCGGGCCAGGGCACCCCCGACACCGGGCGCCCCCTGACCCGCGCGGAACGGGACACGTACGCGGACCCCGAGGTGCCGCACGTGGTGGAACGGCTGGCGGCGGCCCGGCTGCTCACCGCCGACGAGGAGGGCGTCCACCTCGCCCACGAGGCGCTCATCACCTGCTGGCCCCGGCTGCACGGCTGGATCGAGGAGGACCGGGAACGGCTGCGCCACCACCGCCGGCTGGCCGAGGCGGCCGGCGCCTGGCTGGAGCACGACCGCGACCCCGGCACCCTGTACCGGGGCAGCCGCCTGGACCGGGCCGGGGAGATCTTCCCCGGCCACACCACCGACCTCGCGCTGACCGCCGCCGAACAGTCCTTCCTCACGGCCGCGTTCGCCGTCCGCGAGGCGGAACGCCGGACCGCGGCCCGGTCCAGGCGCCGGTCCCGGACGCTGGCCGGCGCGCTGTCGGCGGTGCTCGTGGCGTGTCTGGTGGCGGCGCTGGCCGCGTTCCAGCAGCACCAGGACAACCAGCGGCAGCGCACCCAGAGCACCGCCCGCCGGCTCGCCGCCGTCGCCGACGGCCTGCGCAGCACCGACCCCCGGACCGCCCTGCTCCTCGGCGCCGCCGCCTGGCGCATCGCCCCGCTGCCGGAGACCCGCCGCGCCCTGCTCGGCTCCCTCGCCCAGCCGGAGTCGGACGCCTTCACCGACCCCGTCCCGGGATACAGCCGGCAGCACTTCCTCGTCGACTCCGGCCGCGTCCTGCTCGGCGTCACCGACCGCGACTGGCAGACCCTGGACGTGGCCGGCCACCGCCGCACCGGCGGAGGCAGGCTGCCGAAGGGACTGGTCCTCGGTTCCGGACCGCACGGCCGGTTCCTCGTGGTCGCCGGCGAGCACGGCGTACGGCTGTGGGACACCGTCACCGACCGCTGGACCAAGGGCCCGGCGAGACCGGACTCCTACGAGCTCGACGTCGGCCCGAGCGGCCGCAGCTACCTGCTGAGCCGCGGCGACGGGAGCGAGGTGCAGCTGCGCTCGGTCGCGGACGACCGGCTGTTGTTCGGGACGCGGGGCGCCGAACCGGCGGCCGTCCGACCGGGCGACGACGACCGGCTGGTCGTCGTCTGCCCCACCGGCGGCGCACCGCGGGTCTGGGACACGGTCCGCGACCGCACGCTGCCCGGCGCCTGGGAGCGGGCCCACGGTGTCTGCGCCGAGGGGGCGACGGTGGTGTTCGGCCACGGCGACGACGACCGGTTCGCCGTCGTCTCCGACACCGGCGTACGCGTCTGGGACCTCCGCTCCCGGCGGCAGGTCGCCGACATCGGGGACCGGGGCGTGCGCTACGCCTCCGTCAGCAGGGACGGCCGCTTCCTGGCCACCGCCGGGACCGACGAGATACGCGTCTGGCGGCTGTCGGACCCCGGCACCCCGGTCTTCCGGCACCCCCTCAGCAACCAGCACGTCTACGACTCCCTCGCCTGGGACCCCCACCGCCCCCTGCTGCGCTATCTCGAAGGGAGCACCGTCCACACCCTGGACCTCACGGGCACCGTGACGCCCCCGTGGCGCGAACGGCCCCTCGCCGGCGTCCTGCTCAGCCCCGACGGCCGCACCCTCGCCACCGCCGAACTCACCGGCACCCGCTACCGCTTCGAGCTCCGCGACATCCGCGACGGCCGGCCGCCGCGTACCCTCCCGTCCCCGCCGCTCCCCGTCTCCCGGGACCCCGGGCGGCCGGTCGTGCCGAAGGACACGCTGCCCCTGATGGCGTTCGGCCCCGACGGCGGCGACTTCGTCTACGGCGTCTCCGCGCCCGGCCGGCAGTCCTCCCCCCAGCGCTTCACGGTCTGGGACGTACGCCACGACCGGGCCCGTACCGCGCTCGACCTGTCGGCGTCCGCGTCCGGCACGGCGGTGGTCTCCCTCGCGCTGGCCCCGGACGGCCGCACCCTGTACGCCGACCGCACACCGGCCATCGGCGAGCTGAGCAACGAGGTCTGGGACATCGCACGGCACCGCAGGACGAGGTCCGTCACCGCGCCCGGCCGGATCGGCGCCTACCTGGCCCTGCACCCCGACGGCGGGCTCCTCGTCGGCGCCGACCGTGTCGTCCGGCTGACCTCCGGGGCCGGTTTCGCCCAGGACCTCGTCCAGGGCGAGGACACCAGCGCGCTCGCCTTCGGTCCCGACGGCCGCACCTTCGCCGCGGGCGACCGGACCGGCCGGGTCGCCCTGTGGGACGGCGGGCTGCGCCACCGCGCGGGCATCCTGCGCAACGTCTTCCCCGCCCAGCTCGGTGACACCGCCGACCCGGAGGCCGTCAGCGCCCTCGCCCTCAGCCCCGACGGCCACACCCTCGCCGTCGGCGGCGACGCGGGCACGCTCCAGCTCTGGGACACGGCGACCCAACAGCCCCTCGGCGGCCCGCTCCCCTCCCCCGGCGAGAGCGTCGGGACGCTCGCCTTCAGCGCCGACAGCGGCACGCTCTACGCGGGCAGCGCCCATGCCCCGCTCCGGCGGTACGCGGTGGACACGGGGCGGGCGCTGGCCAGGGTCTGCGCACGGGCGGGGGGCCGGAACCTGACGAAGAGGGAGTGGCGGACGTATGTGCCGGGGACGCCCTACCGGAAGGTGTGCGGCCAGGACGGGAGTTGACCCGGGCCGACGGGTGTCAGGGCGTGTCCTGGGCGACGTCCGCCAGCAGGTCGTGCCGGTGGACCAGCCAGGTGATGGCGGTGAGGCGGCAGACCGCGAAGTCGTGGCCGACGGGTTCGCGCCAGTCGGTCTCGGTGAGCGCGTCGAGGAAGCCGAGGGCGTAGTCGGTGAGGTCCTCGCGGTGCGGCGGGTGCGGGACGAGTCCCGGGGCGGTGGCCGCGAGCCGCTGCCTGATCTCCGCCACGTGCTGGTCCACGGCGGCCGTGAAGGCGGGCTCGAACGCGAACTCCGCGAAGCGGGGCGCGAACGCGCTGCTGATGCTGGCCAAAGGGGACATCTCTCCACCGTAGAGGGGGTTTCTGTAGAGGTGGAGGGGTGTTTGGGATGGTTTCCGTCACACCGGAAGCGCGTGGTGGGTGGGCGGTGACGGGCGGTGGCTGTGTGGAACCTTTGCGGGGAGGGGGCCGTTGACCGGATGAGCGCGCATGAGCGGGTTCGGGACCGATGACGAAACGAATACCGAGGTGACCGCGATGGCACTGTGGGACCAGCTCAAGAACCAGGCCAAGACGCTGCAGCAGTCCCAGAGCGGGCGTGGCCAGACCGCCGGCCAGACCCCCGGCCGCAGCGGCACGGGGTCCGGGGGCGGTTCGCGTGCCCAGCTGGTCGGTGTGCTGAAGACGCAGCTCGGCTCGCTCAAGACCGAGTTGAAGAGCGGCGCGTACCGGGACGCGAGCATGGCGATGTGCGCCCTGGTCGCGGCGGCGGACGGGCAGGTGGACGCGTCCGAGATGCAGCGCGTCGAGTCCCTGATCCTCAGCAACGACGTGCTGCAGAACTTCCCGCCGGAGCAGCTGCGCACGCGCTTCCACAAGCATGTGGACCTGCTGACCCGGAACTACACGCAGGGCAAGGCCGAGGCGCTGCAGGAGATCGCCAAGGCCGCCAAGAAGCCGACCGAGGCGCGGGCCGTCGTCCAGACCGGCATCGTCATCGCCGGTGCCGACGGTCACTTCTCCCAGGCCGAGCAGGCCATCCTCCGGGAGGCCTGCGGGACGCTGGGGCTGTCGCCCGCGGAGTTCCAGCTCTGATCCGGCCCTGATCCGGCCCCGACCCGGGCCCTGTCCGAAAGGATCGGGCTCCGAGGTCCGGTCCCCGCGGCGCCGGCGTGACGCCGCACCGCGGGGACCGTCCGGCCCGGCCGGCGCCCCCGCCCGGTCCGGCTAGCGCTTGTCCCCCAGTGACACGAGCAACGTCCGCAGCAACGCGTTGAACTGCTCGCGGTCCTCGGGGGACAGGCCCGACAGCAGCGCGCGCTGGTTGGCGACATGGCCCTCCACCACCTCGTCGACCCGGTCCCGCCCCGCCTCGGTGAGCGTGATGTGCAGGCTGCGGCGGTCGCCGGGGACCGCCTCGCGGGTGACGAGCCCCTGGGCGACCTGTAGTCCGCCGGACCGCTCTCAGCGCCGGGCGGGGGCCGCGGAGTCCGTGTGGTGGGTGGCGTGCTGCGCCGGCCGGGACTCCGTGGCCTTTGCCGGACCGGCGTTGGCCGCGAGGACCAGCGCGGCGACGGCGACCACGGCGGCGACGATGCCCCTGGCGTAACGCTCGGTGGAGCTGGTGCGATCAAGCACGACAACCTCGCAGCGGCGACAAGAACAACGAGAACGACACGAGCGACAAGCGCAACGGAAACCACACGTCCAACGGGAAGCACACGAACAACAACGAAACCAAACAGAAGCAGTGATCTGTTAAGCATGCTTAATATGCCGTTTAACCTAGGGGCTGACGGACTCGAACGGCAAGAGGCACCAGGGGAGTTGGGCGATGCCGGACCGCGACGACCCGGTGACGATCGGGCGCAGGGTGCAGCAACTGCGCGTCGATCTCGGCCTGACCCAGAAGCAGGTGGCCGAACCGGCCTACACCCCCGCCTACATCTCCACCCTGGAGGCCGGCCGCGTCCGCCCCTCCGACGACGCGCTCCGGCACCTCGCCGAGCGGCTCGGCGTCGGCTTCGACGAACTGGCGACCGGCCGCCCGGCCCGGCTGGTCACCGAGCTGCGCCTGCGACTGACCGGCGCGCAGCGCACGTTGGCCACCGGCGCCACCGACGCGGCGACCGAGGGATTCGCGGCGGTGCTCGCCGAGGCGGAGAACCACGGCCTGGTGAGCGAGCGGGCCGACGCCCTGCTCGGACTCGGCGAGTGCGGTATCGACACCGGTGACCTGGCCGCCGCCCGGCTGTACTTCGAGCGGGCCGAGGAGAGCCTCGCCACCGCGGGCGCCCCCCTGCCGGCCCGTGTCCCGGCACTCCGCGGCCGGGCCGTCTCCCACTACCTGGGCGGCGAACTCCGGTACGCCGTCTACCTGTTGGAGTCCACCCTCGACGAACTCAACCGCGGCGGCCTGCACGACCCCGACGCCCTGCTCCTGCTCTACGCCAGCATCATCGGCCCCTACATGGACATGGGCGCCCACGCCCGCGCCGCCCAGGCCGCCGAGCTGGCCCTCGCCCTCGCCCCCCAGGCCGGCGACCCGGCCCTGATCGCCCGGATGCACCGCTCGGTCGCCCGCACCCTGCTCGCCGAGGGCCGCATCGCCGAGGCCGACGCCTCCCTCGCCAAGGCCGCCGAGCTGTACCGGCAGCTGCAGATCCGCACCGAACTCGCCAACTGCCACTGGATGCGCGGCTACGTCTGCGCGCAGAACGGCGAACTGGAGCGCGCCGAGGCCGAGTTGCGGGAGGCCCTCGCCATGCTCTCGGCCAAGCGGGCCGCCCTCTACTCCAGCCAGGTCGCCGTCGAACTGGCCGACGTGCTGCACCGGCGCGGCCGGTCCGAGGAGGCCGCCGCCCTGCTGCACGACGTCCTCAGCGACTTCACCGCCGAACGCGGCGCCCTGCACTCCGCCGCCGCCCACCGCCTCCTCGGCATCATCGCCGAGGACGACCACGACACCGAGGCCGCCGAGGAGCACTACGTCCGCTCCCTGAGCCTGCTGGAGCGGGCGGGCGCCGTCGGTGACCTGGCCGACCTGTGCCGGCTCCTCGGCGACCTGCTGCGCCGCACCGGGCGGGTGGAGGCGGCCCTGGACGCCTACCGGACAGGGCTGGGACACCGTACGGCCCCCGGCACCACCACCCTCGGGCCCGCGCCCGCACAGCCTCCTCTGTGACGAAACCGGGGCGGCGCACAGCCGCTCTGGTTAACCTGCGCGGGACGACCGACGGCAGGGCGAGGAACCGTGCAGAACCAACGGACGGTGGGCGACGGCCTGCGCCTCGTCGTGCGCGCGCTCGTCTACGCCGTCCTCGGCGGGGCGGCGCTGCTCGCCCTCGCCACGGTCCTGGCCGTGCTCGGCCCGGTGCTCGCCCTCGACCTGTACACCCCGCCCGTCGCCGCCTGGTGGACCGTCTTCACGGCGGTCGCGGTCCAGGGCGTGCCGTTCCTGCTGCTCGGCACGGTCGTCTCGGCGGCGATCGGCGCCTTCGTGCCGGAGCGGGTGTTCCAACGGCTCCTCCCGCGCAACCAGGCCCTCGCCGTGCCGGTCGCCGGGGCCGCGGGGGTCGTCCTGCCGGGCTGCGAGTGCGCGTCCGTGCCGGTGGCCGGGAGCCTGATGAGCCGGGGCGTGGCCCCGGCCGCCGCCCTCGCCTTCCTGCTCTCCGCGCCCGCGATCAACCCGGTGGTCCTGGTGGCCACCTCGATCGCCTTCCCCCGGCAGCCGGAGATGGTGCTCGGCCGGCTGGTCGCCTCACTGGGCACGGCGGTGGTGATGGGCTGGCTGTGGGCCCGGTTCGGGCGGGAGGAGTGGCTGCGCATACCCCGCCGGCGCACTCCCGGAAGCCGGAGCGGCCGGAGCGGGCAGGGCGGCCTGCGGGCCTTCGGCGCCGGGCTCCAGCACGACTTCCTGCACGCCGGCGGCTTCCTCGTGCTCGGCGCGGGGGCCGCGGCCACCTTCAACATCGTCGTCCCGCGATCCGTCCTCGACCTCTTCACCGGCTCGGCCTGGCTGTCGGTCCTGCTGCTGGCGGTGCTGGCCGTCGTGCTGTGCGTGTGCAGTGAGGCCGACGCCTTCGTCGCCGCCTCCCTCAGCGGCTTCTCGCCCACCGCCCGGCTGGCCTTCATGGTCGTCGGACCGATGGTCGACCTGAAGCTGATCGCCCTCCAGACGGGCACCTTCGGCCGCGCCTTCGCCGTCCGCTTCTCGTCCGCGACCTGGGTGGTCGCCCTGGCGAGCAGCTCGCTGGTCGGATGGTGGCTGCTGTGACGGCCCGCCGGTACGGCCCACCCCTCCTCCTCGTCCTCACCGGCGCGGCGGTCCTGCGGATCTCCCTGTTCAGCGAGCTGTACCTGCGCTACGTACAGGCGGCGCTGCGCCCCTACCTGGTCGCCTCCGGGGTACTGCTGGTGCTGCTGGGGGCGGCGATGGCGGCCGTACGACGATCCGCGCCCGCCGAGGACGAGCACGAGCACGCGTACGAGCACAAAGACGAGCAGGCGTACGAGCATGAGCACGAGCGCGATGAGACTCATGGCGGCGGCGGGCGCGACGGCCATGGCCACGACGATGACCACGACCACGCGCACGGCCCCCGTGTCGCCTGGCTTCTCACCCTTCCCGCCCTCGCGCTGCTGCTCTTCCCGCCCCCCGCCCTCGGCTCGTACAGCGCCGGACGGGAGGCCGCGCAGCGGGCCGCGCAGGGTGTCGGGGCCTTCCCGGCGCTGCCCGCCGGGAACCCCGTCGAGCTGACGATCGCCCAGTTCAGCTCGCGGGCGATCTACGACAGCGGGCGCTCCCTGAAGGGCCGTGGAGTCCGGATGACCGGCTTCGTGACCCGCGGCGACGACGGGACCTGGTACGTCACCCGGCTCTTCGTCACCTGCTGCGCCGCCGACGCCACGACCGGCAAGGTCGAGGTCCGCGGGGACGACGCGCCGCCGGTCGACACCTGGGTCACCGTGACCGGCACCTGGCACCCGAAGGGCGGACTCGGCACGGACGCGGCCTGGCCCGCTGTCCTCGACGTCACGTCGGTGCGGCGGGTGAAGCAGCCCACGGATCCGTACGAGCAGAGATAGCCGCGGGTTCGTCCGGGTGTTCGCCGCGTCGGTCCGTCGGGACCGGGTACCCGGCGGGTCCAGCACCTTTCCCCCTGCAGGGAGGTCCGTCGTGACGGATCCATCTTCCGGTCCCGGACATGGAGAACAGCTCCTGATGCGGTTGCAGACGCTGCTGCTGGAGGCCGACGGACTGGAGCAGTTCCTGCGGGAACTCGTCGCGCTCGCCGCGACCGCCCTCCCGGCCCCCGTGCACTGCTCCGTCACCCTCCGGGACGCGGACCCCGCCCACCCCTACACGGCCGCCGCCAGCGACGAGCTGGTGGACCGGTTCGACCAGCGGCAGTACGACGTGGGCGAGGGCCCCTGCCTGGAGACCCTGCGGACGGGCACGCCCCACCACATCGACGACATCGACGAGGAGGACCGCTTCGGCGCCTTCCCGGACCTGGCTCGCGAGAACGGCGTGCGCAGCATGCTCGCCCTGCCCCTGGTCCCGCCCGGGCAACAGGTCGCCGGCGTCCTCAACATGTACTCCACCGAGCGGTACGGCTTCACCCCGTCCGCCCGGGAGCAGGCCGCCGTCTTCGCGGGGTACGCGTCGGGCGCGCTCGGTGTCGCGCTGAAGTTCGCGGGGCAGCAGCGGTTCAGCCTGGACCTGCAGACCGCGATCTCCTCGCGCACGGTCATCGACCAGGCCCTCGGCATCGTCATGTCCAAGGAGTCGTGCAGTGCCGAGCAGGCCTTCAAAATCCTCACCCGGGCCTCGCAGAACCGGAACGTGAAGCTGCGCGAAATCGCCGCCGAACTCGTCACCAAGGTCGGCGGGCAGCCGCCCGAGGTCCGCCCGCTGTGGCCCCGCGACTCGCCGCTGGGCGGCGACCAGAGGGCCGGGTTTCGCCCCTCGGCCGAGGGGTAATCGGGCGACGCCCTGGATCGAGGAAGGAGGCGGTGGCCGTGTGGCCCAGGGACGACCGGGAGGGCGCCCGGGGTGATGAACCCGGCCGCTACGACGCCGACCGCGCGTTCCGCCGGGAGCGGATGCGGGCCGTCGAGGTGATCGCGGAGGAGGTGCGGGACGCCGAGCCCGGGGAGATCCCGGGACGGCTGTGCGAGGTGGCCGTCGAGCTGTTGCCGGTGGCCGGAGTGAGCGTGGCGCTGCACACCGAGGGCATGCCCGTACGGCTCGGCGCGAGCAGTGTGCGGGCCGCCCGGATGGCGGAGATCCAGGCCACCCTCGGCGACGGGCCCTGCCAGTGCGCCGCCCGGACCGGCGCCCCCGTCCTCGCCTGCGACCTCACGGCCGGGCAGGACGTCCGCCGCTGGCCGGTCCTCGCCCAGCAGGCCACCGCCGACGGGGTGCGGGCGATGTACTCGATCCCGCTGGGCAACGACACCGTGTGCGTGGGCACCCTCGACCTCTACCGTGAGGCCCCCGGCGCGCTCACGCCCCGCGAGCTGAGCATCGCGCTGCTGGTGGCGAGCGTGATGACGGTGGCCTTGGTGGCGCTGCCCCGGGAGGAGGAGAACGGGGGCCTGGGTACGGAGTCCTGGCTGAGCGGGCTGGCCGGCGACCAGGACGAGGTCTACCAGGCCGTCGGCATGATCATGGCCCAGCTCCGCGTCGGCTCCGACGAGGCCCTCTCCCGGCTACGAGCCCACGCCTTCGCGGAGAGCTGCACGGCCCTGGAGCTGGCCCGCGACGTCGTCGGCCACCGGACGAGGTTCGACCGGGACGGGGACTGAACCCGGGGACGGGGTCTGAGCCGGGACGAGGGGTGAGCCGACCCAGTCCCGCACCCGGGTCAGGCGCCCGCACGTAGCCCGGGCCCGCACCCGGATCAGGCCCGCACGTGGCCCAGGCCCGCACCCGTGCCAGACCTGAACCGGCCCCAGATCCGCAAAGGGGCCAGACCTGCACTCGGGCCAAGCCCGCAGCCGGCCCAGTACCGCCCCGGCCCAGTCCCGGCCCAGTCCCGCGCGCCGGGTCAGACCTGTACCCGGCCCTTGGTGCGGACCTCTGTCAGGCGTTGGGCGCCCAGTTGGACGACTGCCTGGGCGACCTCGGGGGCCACCTCGCCGAAGCCGCCGTGGGTGAGGCCGATCGCGTCGTCGCCGACCCGGACGACGGCGACGTCCAGGGTGAACGCGGCGGGCTCGCCGTCGGCCGTCTCGCCGGAGACCACGACCCGCAGGCCCTGCCGGGCGTCCCCGGCCTCCGGCAGCGCGGCCTCGGTGACCTCGACGCCGTGCACCTCGCCCCCGGTGGTCGTCGCGGCGAACCGCGCGCACTTCTTCGGCAGCGTCTTCAGCCAGGCCAGGGTGCGGTCCACGTCCGCCGCGGGCCGGGCGAGCACCTGCTGGCGCAACTGGGTCTCGTTCCAGTCGTCGTCGAGCGTGACCACCGCGCGCGGCCGGGCGTCCGCGCCGAACAGCTGCTCGGCGTAGAGGGTGTCGAGCAGCTGTTGGCAGTCCGGGATCTTGGTGGTCGCCTTGAGCACCACGTCGTGCCAGGTCGCGGCGCCCTGCGTCGGCGCCCACGGCTCCCCGAGGTCGGCGTCCGTGAGCAGCGCGGCCTGCGCCTGTGCCTCGGTGAGACCGGGGGCGGCGACCGGGGAGGGGCTCTTGGCGGGCGGGGCGGGCGGCGTGCTGGTGGCGGTGAGGGCGGGGCGCTCGGCGGTGGGCGGGGTGGTGAGGGCGGAGCAGGCGGTCGCGGTCAGGAGGGCGCCGGCCGACAGCGCGGAGGCGGTGAGGACACGGGCCGTGGGTCGGGTCATCGAGGTCTCTCCTGAGGCCTGAGGGCGAAGGGGCCGGGCGGGCTGCGGGCGGCGGACCGCGCGGCTGCGTACCGCGCTGCGGGCTGCCGGGATCGGGTACGCCCTCTTACGGCACCACCGCCGCCGACGGTCCACCAGCGAGCCGGGCCGTCCGGGTGAGCGGAAAACGCGTGGCACCGCGCGCGTCCCCCTTGCTACGGTCCCCGCATGCAGCGCGCCCACGCAGTACCCGTGTCCCTCACGACGACGCCGGAGAGTGTCCCGGCGCGCTGACAGCTGACCCAGTCGAAGCCCCGGGGCGAGTGCCCCGGGGCTTCGTCGTGCGGGCGCTCGTCTCGGGTTCACCGTGAGGAGAACCCGCCATGACCGCCCTGCCCGACGCACCCGACGCACCCGACGCACCGGCCGCACCCGCCCTTCCCGACCACCGCCGACTCGGCCGTGAACTCGGCCTGTTCGACACTGACCCGCTGATGGGCGCGGGCCTGCCCTACTGGCTCCCCGACGGGGCGATCGTGCGGCACACCCTGGAGGAGTACGTCCGGGAGGCCGAACGCGCGGCCGGCTACCGGCACGTGTACTCGCCGGTCCTCGGCAAACGGGAGCTGTACGAGATCTCGGGGCACTGGTCCCACTACAGCGAGGACATGTTCCCGCCGATGGAACTGGGCTCGGAGGAGGTCGTGCTGCGGCCGAGCCTGTGCCCCCACCACGCCCTCATCTACCGCTCCCGCTCCCACAGCTACCGCGAACTGCCCCTGCGTATGGCCGAGTTGGGTGGCATGTACCGTTCCGAGCCGTCCGGGGTGCTCGGTGGCCTGACCCGGGTCCGGGCCATCCAGCTCAACGACGCCCATATCTTCTGCACCCCGGAGCAGGCCGTGGCGGAGGCCCGGGGCGCCCTGGAACTGATCCGCCGCGCCTACGCCGATCTCGGCATCCGCGCCGCCCGCTACCGTCTCTCCCTCCCGGGCGAGGGCGGCAAGTACGTCGCCGACCAGGAGCTGTGGCGGCGGGCGACCGCGCTGCTCAGGGAGGCCCTGGACGGGTTCGCGTACGAGTCCGTGGCGGGCGAGGCCGCCTTCTACGGCCCCAAGATCGACGTCCAGATCGCCGATCCGGCCGGCCGCGAGTCCACCCTCTCCACCGTCCAGATCGACTTCCACCAGCCCGAACGCTTCGACCTGCACTACATCGGCGCCGACGGGGCCCGGCACCGGCCGGTCATGGTGCACCGCAGTGTCATCGGCAGTGTGGAACGGGTGGTCGCGCACCTGATCGAGCAGCACGGCGGCGCGTTCCCGGTGTGGCTCGCGCCCGTGCAACTGGTGGTGCTGCCGGTGTCGGACGCCCAGGAGGAACGCGCCCACGAGGTCGTACGGCAGGCACGCGCGCGGGGCGTGCGGGCCGAACTCCACGGCCTGGGCGACGGCACCCTGGGAGCCAGGATCCGGGCCGCGCGGCGCGTGCCGTACCAGGCGGTGATCGGGGAGCGGGAGGCCGAGGGCGACCTGGTGGCCGTACGGCTGCGGGACGGGAGCCGTCCGGGGGCCGTGCCGGTCGCGGAGCTGCTGCACCGGATCGCCGCCCGGGCCGGTGATCGCGGGACCGAACTGTGGGCGGCTGCGTAAGGTCACCCGTAACAGACTCTGTCGGACGGAGGAACCCCGCCGTGACCGGTCGGCCCATCCCGGTGATCATCGACTGCGACACGGGTGTCGACGACGCCCTCGCCCTGCTGTTCGCCGTACGGCACCCCGCCCTCGACGTGCGGGCGGTGACCTGTGTCGCCGGGAACACCGACGTGGACGGGGTGGTCCGCAACACCCTGACCGTGCTGGAGCAGGCCGGCGCCGGGGACATCCCGGTCGCCCGGGGTGCCGCCCGGCCGCTGATCGAGCCGGTGCGCACGGCACAGCACGTGCACGGGCGGGACGGGATGGGCGACCTGGGGCTGCCCGCGCCGACCCGCCGGCCGGTCGACGTGGACGCGGTGACCCTGCTGCGCCGCGAGATCCTCGCCTCGCCGCACCCGGTCACCCTCGTCCCCACCGCGCCCCTGACGAACATCGCGCTGCTGCTGCGGACCCACCCCGAGGTGGTGGGCAACATCGAGCGGATCGTGTTCATGGGCGGCGCGGTGGCGACCGGGAACGCCACGCCGGTCGCGGAGTTCAACGTGTGGCACGACCCGGAGGCGGCGGCGATCCTGCTCACCGCCGGGGTGCCGATCACCATGTACGGCCTGGACGTGTTCGAGCAGGTCGTCGTCCCGGCCGCGGACGTGCGGCGGCTGCGCGCGAGCCCCGAACCCGCGCTGCGTCTGGCGGGCGAACTCCTCGCCCACCGCGACCCGGCCACCTCCGGCGACCCCACCCCCACGGGGGGTCTCGGTGACGCGGGCGCGGTCTGCGCGGTCGTCGACCCGCAGGGCATCACCACCGAACGCCTCCCCGTCGAGGTGAGTCTCGCCCCGGGCCCCACCCGGGGTCAGACGATCACCGACCGCCGCCGACGCCCCGGCGAGTCCGAGATCCACGAGGGTGGCCGCGAACAGCGTCTGGTCGACGTCGCGCTGGGCGTGGACGTGGACCGCTACGTGAAGCTGTGGCTGACGACGGTGGAAGGCGTCTAGACGCGGACGGACGGATGGACGGGCAGGCGGACGCGGGCGGGTGGGCAGAGGCCGCCGCCTCTGCCCACCCGCCGCTCAGCCGGGGAACCGCGTGCCTACGAGCGGGCGGTCTTCTTGCGACGGGTCATGACCACGAGGCCCGCGCCGCCCGCGAGGAGTACCGCGGCGCCGATCGCGATCGGGCCGGTGGCGCTGGAGCCGCCGGTCTCCGCGAGGTCGCCGCCGCCACCCTTCGGCGTGGTCGCCGGGGCGGTGGTGGACTCGGAGGCGGACGGGGTCGGCGCCTCGGTCGACGTCGAGGTGGAGGGGCTCGGGCTCGGGGCCTCGGTGGCGGGCTCCGTGGCCGGGGGAGTGGTCTCCTCGGCCGGCTTGGACGGGGGCGGCGTCGAAGTGGCCGGCGGCTCGGAGGGAGCCGTCGTGCAGTCCTTCGTGCCGCCGTTCCAGGCCGCGATCAGCTTGTCCTTGATGACAGGGCGGTCCGGGCCCTTGGGCAGCTCGCCGTGCTCGAAGCCGTCCTTGGCGTCGAGTTCGCCGTCGAACTTGACCGCGCCGCGGTAGAGGTCGATCTGCGCGAAGCAGCCGGCGTCCGGCACCGCGATGTCGAGGGAGTCGCTCTGGCCCGGCTTGACGGTCACCGTGTCGAAGTCGATGAAGACCTGCTCGCCGGAGGTGCCGAAGGTGGCGCCGTGGGCGAGGTAGGAGGCCAGGGAGGCGGTGCAGGTCGACGCGTCGCCCGCGGTGCGGACCTTGATGTGGACCTTGCCGTCGTCCGTGGGCTTGAGGTTCTGGTCGTCGACCTTGACGGAGTCGTAGAAGTTCGAGCCGTCCAGCGAGAACTGGCAGCGGTCGGTACCGGTCTCCGTGCCCGCGCCGGTGCCGGGCTTGTAGCTGCCGCCCGAGTTCCAGCCGTCGCCACCAGGTGTGCCGTGCGCCCAGGAGTTGGGGGCGGAGACGGCACAGAGGACGAGTGCCGCGGCGCCCGTCCCCAGCAGGCGGCGCGCGGTGACACGTCTAGCTATGGACATGCGGTTCCTTCGGAAGGTGTGAGGGGTCGTGTGGTGCTCCGAGAGCCCGGAGAGCTCTGAGGAACACTGGGCTCATTGGTCACATGCGCCGCAGTGTTCACACATCGTGGAGCGCCCCCGGAACGCTGTCAACCTGCGGAGATGGAGGTGTACTTCAAGAGTTCATCACAATTCCGTCACACCAGGAATGAAGTGCTCCGGACAGCGTTCGGTTCGCTTTCCGGGCAATGTGGACAGACAGTTGGTGGCCGTTGTCCGATGCCACGATCGCCATGAGGGAGCCCGCCGCGTGACCGACCCGAATCCCGACACCGCCTCGCCCTTCCCGGACGCCTCCCCGGACACCTCCTCCCCGTCCCCCGACCTCTCCTCCAGGGACCCCAACTGGTGGCGGCAGGCCGTCGTTCACCAGGTCTACCCCCGCAGCTTCGCCGACGCCGACGGGGACGGCCTCGGCGACCTGCGAGGCATCACCGCGCGCCTGAACCACCTGGCCGCGCTGGGCGTCGACGCCCTGTGGCTGAGCCCCTTCTATCCCTCCGAACTCGCCGACGGCGGCTACGACGTCGCCGACCACCGTGACGTCGACCCCCGCCTCGGTACCCTCGACGACTTCGACGCGCTCGCCGCCGAGGCCCACCGCCTCGGCCTCAAGGTGATCGTCGACCTGGTCCCCAACCACACCTCCCACCAGCACGTGTGGTTCCAGGAGGCGCTCGCCGCCGGGCCCGGTTCGGCGGCCCGCGACCGCTATGTCTTCCGCGACGGACGCGGCCCGCACGGCGAACACCCGCCCACCGACTGGCAGTCCGTCTTCGGCGGCAGCGCCTGGAAGCGGGTGCCGGACGGACAGTGGTACCTGCACCTGTTCGCCCCCCAGCAGCCCGACCTGAACTGGTCGAACGAGGAGATCCGCGCCGACTTCCGCACCACCCTGCGCTTCTGGTCCGACCGCGGGGTCGACGGCTTCCGCGTCGACGTCGCCCACGCCCTCGCCAAGGACCTCGCCGAACCGCTGCGCGACCTCGGCGCCCCCGAACTCAGCAGCGATGACGCGCTGTCCGGCCTGCCGCCCGGCACGCACCCCTTCTTCGACCGCGACGAGGTCCACGAGATCTACCGCGACTGGCGCACGATCCTCGACTCCTACCGCCCGCCCCGGATGGCCGTCGCCGAGGCCTGGGTGCCGGGCGACCGCCGGGTGCGCTACGCCCGCCCCGACGAACTCGGCCAGGCCTTCAACTTCGAGTATCTCCAGGCCGGCTGGGACGCCGACGAGCTGCGCCGGGTCATCACCGACTCCCTCGCCACCGCGGCGGCGGCCGGCGCCTCCGCCACCTGGGTGCTCTCCAACCACGACGTCGTCCGGCACGCCTCCCGGCTGCTGCTCCCGCCCGGCACCGACGACAACGCCTGGCTCCTCTCCGGCGGCCACGCACCCGCGGTCGACACCGCCGAGGGCCTGCGACGGGCCCGCGCCGCCACCCTGCTGATGCTGGCGCTGCCCGGCTCCTCGTACCTCTACCAGGGTGAGGAACTCGGCCTGCCCGAGGTCGCCGACCTGCCCTTCGAGGTCCTCCAGGACCCGATCTGGGAACAGACGGGACACGTCCGCAAGGGCCGCGACGGATGCCGGGTGCCGCTGCCGTGGACGAGTACGGGGCAGTCGTACGGCTTCGGCGCGGCCGGTGCCTGGCTGCCGCAGCCGGAGAGCTTCGCGGCGTACGCCGTCTCGGCGCAGGACGGGGTCGAGGGCTCGACCCTGGAGCTCTACCGCACGGCCCTCAGGCTGCGCCGCAAACTGCTGGAGGGGGAGTCGCTGACCTGGGCGGCCGACGGCCCGGCCGGCGTGCTGGACTTCGCCCGGCACGACGGCTGGCGGTGTGTGGCCAACCTGTCGGGGACGGCCGTACCGCTGCCGCCCGGGGAGGTGCTGCTGAGCAGCACGCCCCTGGACGACGGTGTGATCGAACCGGACACCACGGTCTGGCTAGCCCGCTAGCCCGCTAGGCCCTGGGAGCGGGTTGGCCGGCGGCTCAGGGTGTGATGGTCGGGGTCGCGGTCGCCGTCGCCGGCGGGGTGAGGACGACCATCGGCTCGCCCGGCTGCGGCGGCGGCGGGGTGAGGTCGTCCTGGGGCAGCTTCGGCGGGGTGGTCTGCTGGAAGAGGGCCTGGTCGAAGTTGACCAGGCCGGTCTTCTCCATGACCGTGATGTGGTCCAGGACCGTGTTGTTGGCCTGGTCGGCCAGCTGCCGGACCAGCGAGTTCTTGGTGGTGGAACGGATCTTCGCGATCGTGTTGAAGATCGAACCGTGCGTGATCCGCAGGATGTTGGCGAAGTTCGAGTCGAACGCGTTGCCGGTCGGGGAGGAGTCGATCTGGTTCACGAACGCGACCTGCTGCGGGCTCGCCACGTTCGGCAGGGTGATGTTCAGCAGCGGGGCGATCTTGCGGCAACTGGCGTCCAGCGCCCCGTGTCCGTCGATGAGGTGCTCGGAGGCGGTCTTGACCTCCTTGGACGTGCCCTTCTTCAGGCCGATCACGCCCAGGGGGTACTCCCACAGCCCGGCGGCCCGCACCTTCACCACGAAGTCCCGGTCCTGCTCGGTCAGCGGACCCCACTGCGTCTGGGAGATGACCCGGTCCTGGGCGTTGGAGACGGTGTCGAGTCCTAGCATCGATGGGTAGGCGAGCGCACCCAGTGTGAGCGTGAGGGCTCCGCCCACAAACAGCGTTCCCATCGCGTTCCGTGATACGGGCACGGCGCCTCCTGTCCGGTCGGTTGCCCGCGCGGGCGGGTTGAACGCACAGGAGTACGGACGGGGCGTCGTCGATGTTCATTCCGTCGCGCATCCGGAGGTTCCCGTTGACGCAAGCTTGACCCGTTCGCGGGCGAGAGCAGAGAGCCCCCGGCACTAGCTTGACCTGCATGTCCATGTCAGCGCAGCGGCGCCCGGCGGGGCCACCGAGCACGCCCCGCACCCCTGGCACGCCTCTCCCGGTGCTCCCCTACCGCAAACCCACCAAGGGCCGTGACTACTGGGTCCTGGACGACGTCCTGCCGACCGCCGACGCGGTCCGGGAGCGCTGTCTCGCCAAGGACGACTGGACCGAGGGCTATCCGCACCGGCCCGAGGCCTGGCCCGGGCTGCGCGCGATGCCCGGCCTGGAACCGGCCGAACTGGCCCGCGTGGAGCGGCTGGTGCGGCAGGCGACCGGCGCGAGGGAACTGTGGGTGCAGCGCACACCCGGCGGCGGCACCCTCAACCACAACTGCGTCCAGGTCGTCGGCGAGGGCGAGAGCACCCCCCGCCCGCACACCGACTCGCGCTCGCTGTGCCGGTACGCGGCCGTGCTCTACCTCAACCCCGGTGTCCCCAAGGGCTGCGGGACCAGCTTCTACCGGCAGTCCCTGCCCGGCGGCCGGCTCGGCGGCAACGTCGTCCAGGCCCCGCACAACAACCTCGTCGACGCCCTCGGCACCCGGTTCGTCGCCCCGGACGCCTTCGAGGAGGACGTCGCCGTGCCCCACCGCTACAACAGGCTGCTCCTCTACAACGCCAACCTCGTGCACAGCGCGACCGGTTACCACGGCCACACGCTGGCGGAGAAGCGGATGACGGCGGTCTTCTTCTGGATGGCGTGAGCCCACCTGCCCCCTGGCCCGACCCCTCGGCCATGCCCCTCCGCACCCCCGGCAGCCTGCCCCTCCGCACCCCCGGTGTCACCCGAATGGCCCAGTCCCGTGGCGGCGCCCCCCACCCCGCCCGATGGTCGAAGCACACGACACCGGTGGACGGCGTACGACACCGTCCGCCCCGGAAGAAACGGGGTCAGGCCATGACCCAGCAGCCGCACGCGACGCAACCGCCGACCGGCGCAGGGCCGCCCGCGGGCGGGCGGCAGGAGCCGCCGCCGGTCCGGGACGACACCCACCGGGCGCCCGGCCGGGCCGGATACGGCTACGGTCCGACCCCCGCCGAGACCGGCTGGGCCACCGGCGGTGTGGTCTTCGCCGGTGTCCTGATGCTGATGAACGGCATCCTGGCGATCTTCCAGGGCATCTCGGCGCTCGCCAAGGACGACGTGTGGGCCAACCTCGGCGACTACGTCTACAAGATCAACCTCACCGGCTGGGGCGTCATCCTCCTGTGCCTCGGCGTGGTCGCCGCCGGCACCGGCGCGGGCATCCTCAGGGGCGCCGCCTGGGCCCGGATGACCGGTATCTTCCTGGCGTCGCTGAGCATGGTCGCCCAGTTCCTGTTCCTGCCGTACTCGCCGGTCTGGTCGATCATCATGATCGCGATCGACTTCTTCGTGATCTGGGCGCTGGCGGTGTACCGGCCGCCCACGGCGGCGGAGCACGGCAAGGCGTCGGCGAGGCCCTGACACCCCGGATCCGCACGCCGGATCCGCACCCCGGACCGTTCGCCGATCCGCATCCGCCCGCCGCGTGAGTTCCCCCGAACTCCTGGCGCCCGGCCCGCACGTCGTTCACGCTGGGAAGTCGCATGGTTACGCTGTGCGGGCGGGTGTGGGTGCGTGTGGGCAGGGCGGCGACGGGGGTGCCATGGGATTCGGCTTCGGCTTCGGGCAACGACGGGGCGGACAGATCCCCGTGGAGCTCACCAGCTTCGTGGGGCGCAGTGGCGAACTCGCCCTGGTGCGGGAGGCGTTGGAGCGGTCAAGGCTCGTCACCCTGGTCGGCCCGGGCGGTGTCGGCAAGAGCCGTACCGCGCTGCGGTCGGCCGCGGAACTCGCCGGGCGGTTCGAGGACGGGGTCCGGCTGGTCGAGCTGTCGGCCCTGCACGACCCGGAACTGATCCCGGCGACGCTCGCGGGCGTGCTCGAACTCCCCGAGCAGTCCGGCATGACCCCGCTGGACGCGGTCGTCGAACACCTCCGGGAGCGGCGCCTGTTACTGCTGCTGGACACCTGCGAACACCTCGTCGACGCGTGCGCGATGCTCTGCGACATCCTGCTGCGCGAGGCCGCGGGACTCAGCGTCCTCGCCACCAGCCGGCAGCCCCTGGACGTGCCGGGCGAGCACTGTGTGCCGATCGCCCCGCTGCCGGTGGACGACGCCGTGGACCTCTTCGCGCAGCGGGCCGCCGCCGTGACCGGCGGTTTCCCCGTCACCGACGCCGACCGTGACCGCACCCGCGCTCTCGTCGAACGGCTCGACGGCATCCCTCTCGCCCTCGAACTGGCCGCCGTCCGGCTGCGGGCGATCCCCCTCGCCGAACTCGCCGCCCGCCTCGACCGCCGCTTCGAGGTCCTCACCGGCGGCCGGCGCACCGCGCTCACCCGCCACCAGACGCTGCGTACGGCGATCGACTGGTCGTACGAACTCTGCACGCCCCAGGAACGGTTGCTGTGGGCGCGGCTGTCCGTCTTCGCGGGCTCCTTCGAGCTGTCGGCGGCCGAGCGGGTGGGCGCGGGCGGCGAACTCGTGGGCGGACAGGTCGTGGAGGCGCTGATCGGCCTGGTGGACAAGTCGGTCGTCCAGCGCATCGGCGAGAACGGCGCCCGCTACCGCCTCCTCGACACCATCCGCGAATACGGCGCCGAGTGGCTGGCCACGGGAGACACCGAGCGGGCCACGGCCGAAGACACCGAGGACGCCGAAGCCGCTGGAACTGCTGAAGCCGCTGGAACTGCTGGAGCCACCGAAAGTGCCGCCGCCAGGGCCGTACGGCAGCGGCACTTCGCGTACTACGAGGGCCTCGCCACCCGGTTCTGGGACGAGTTCCTGACGTCGGCGCAGGTCCGGCTGCACCGGGCGGTGCGGGACGAGATCGCGGATGTGCGGGCGGCCCTGGAGTACGGGCTCGGCGCCGGGGGCCGCGAGGTGGAGGCGCTGGCCATGGCCACCCGGCTCGGCTTCTACTGGCGGGCCGCCGGGACGCTGTCCGAGGGGCGCTACTGGATCGACAAGGGCCTCGCCCGGGTCCGGGAGGACTGCCCCGAGAGGGCCTGGGCCCTCCTCTTCACCGCCGTGTTCGGGGTGTGGACGGCGGACCTGGAGACCGCGCTGGAGCGGCTGCCGCAGGCCCGGGACGTGGCGCGGGCCTGCGGGGAGAGCCGGGTGGAGCTCTTCGCCGACGCGTACATCGGCGCGCTGAACGCGCTGTGCGGGGCCGTGGAGGAGGGCCTGGCGGACCTGGAGCGGGCCCGCCTGCGGATCGTCGACTCCGGCGACGGCCTCGGCATCGCCGTCCTGCACTACGAGGGCGCCCTGCTGCGGGCCGTGCTGGGCGACACCGACGGCGCGCTCGGGCTGTGCGAGAAGGGCCTCGTCCATCTGGAGGGCACCGGCGAGCGCCAGCTGTACGGTTCCACGCTCACCGTCCAGGGCGTGATCCTCTCCCTCACCGGCGCGTACGAGCGGAGCGGGATCCTGTTCCGCCGGGGCCTGGAGGCGGCGAGCGAGGTCGGCGAGGTGCTGGTCGCCGCGCTCGCCTGTCTGGGCCTCGCCTGGCACGCGGCCCGCGCCGACCGGCACGTCCGGGCCTGCTGGCTGCTGGGTTACGCGGAGAACGCCCGCCGGCTCAGCGGTGACCCGGTGGCGATGCTGCCCCGGCTCCTGGAGGAGCAGGAGGTCGTGCAGAAGGCGGTACGGACGGCGCTGGGCGCGGAGGCCTTCGAGCGGTGGCGGGAGGCGGGGGCGCGGATGTCGGGCCGGGAGGTCCTGGCGGCGGTGCGGTCGGACGCGGACGAGCCGCCGGCCCGGGTGCACGCGTCCGGCAGTCGGTTCCCGGAGCCGCGGGCCGCGGCGAACGCCCTCACCCGCCGCGAACGCGAGGTGGCCGCCCTGGTCGTCCAGGGCCTGTCCAACCGTGAGATCGCCGCACGCCTGGTGATCTCCAAGCGCACTGTGGACGCCCACGTGGAACACATCCTCGCCAAGCTCCGGATCACGTCCCGGACGGAGATCCCGGCGGTGGCGGGGCCGTAGGAGAGCCGGTGGCGAGGGTGAGGGTCGTGCTGAGGGCTGTCGGCCGGACCCGTACGCAAGGCCGTACGCAGGCATGTTCTAGGTAGGGGCGTACCGCCGGTGTAGGTGTACCGATCTTCCCGGAACCCCGATGCGCACGGCCTCCCCGGCACGTCACTCTGGTGGAGCCACCGGGGAACGGACGCGGTGGGCGCCGGCAGTGTTGGTCATCCCCACGGCTGTCATGGCAAGGCGCCCGCCACCACTCCGCCCCGGTGGCACCAGCGGTGGCTGCCCCGGTCGGCGGGGCAGCCACCGCTGGTGCCCTGCCGGGTGCCCTGCCGGGTGCCGGGTTGTGGGGCCGGTCGGGTGGCCGCTCAGGTGCGCCCGATGCCGCCGCCGCCGAAGGAGCCGCTGGAACCGGGCAGCCGGCGCTTGCGCTTCTGGTCCTTTCCGCGCCGGGTCCCGGCTCGGTGGATCTGGTACGGCATGAGCCGTTCCCGTCGGTCCGAGGCGACCGGCATCTCGTCCGGCTCCCGGATCTCCCGGATCTCGTGGACCGCACCGGTCGCCGGAAGGCGCGGCTGCTCCTCGGGGCGGGGCCGCGGCAGTTCCCGGTCCCGGACCTGCATCCCGAACCGCACGGCCCACACCAGCGCTCCGGCGATGAACAGGCCACCGACGAACGCGGCGGTCACATGGAGTACGTCACCCGACGTGGCCGCCAGGACGAACATGGCGGTACTCATACGTCCAATTGTCCCACTTGGGCAGCCATGACGCCCGGTGCCGTACCGGGCGCCGAGCGTCACTGCTGCTGTGCCCGGCTAGTTGGAGAAGTACAGGTACTTCCACGCGCCGTACGTCGTGGAATTGACGTTGTCGCCGGAGGAACCGTTCACGTACGTGGAGCGCATCCGCGCCCGGATCCCGGACTCGCCCGGCGCGCCCAGCGTGATGGCCGACTTCCCGTTGGTGCCGAGCGCGAAGTACTCCGAGTCGGAGGAGTGCCACGAGCCCTGGTAGTACACCTGGAAGTCGAAGCGCTGATTACGGCCCTGGTAGTAGCTCATCGTGGTGGTGAGCAGCGGGTCGGTGTTCTTGTGGAACCAGTAGTAGGACGTCGAGCCGATCTTGGCCTTCTTGTAGTGCTTGGAGACGGCCGTGGAGATCTTCACGCGCGCGTACGCCGTGGACTTGGCCGACTTCGGCGCGTAACGGGCGTCCCCCGCGAACACCGCGGTGACGGTCGTGTCCCGGGTCATGTCCACGGTCGCGGAGAGGTTCCCGCTGGAGTTGACCTTGCCGGTCTTGATCAGCTTCTTGGGCTTGTCGGAGCCGAAGGGGTCGGCCCAGATCTCCACCGTGCGGTTCTTGTAGGTGGTGCCGAGGTGCGCGGTGAACGACACGTCGGTGCCGTAGTCGTAGAGCTTGCCGTTCTTGTTGAGCGTCAGCGCGGTCGAGGCCCGCGACACGGTGACCTTCGCGGAGGCCTTGGCCGAGGTGTGCTCGGCGTCGCCCGCGTAGGAGACCTTGTACGTGACCGTGCCGCCGGCCGGCGGGGTGTCCGTGAAGGAGTACGACCCGTTCGCCTTGACCGTGACGGCGGGCAGCGCCTTGCCGCCCGTGCTCTCCACGTCGGTCCGCGTGACCTGGAGCTGCGCACCGGCCGGCAGCGCCACGGTCGCCGACAGCTTCCCGCTGACGGTGAGCTTCTTCGCCCGGGGCGCACTGGCCGGCGCGCTCACCGTCAGGGTCGGCACGTTGAGCGCGGGCCCGGTGAACGCCTTGAGGACATAGGTGTTGTTGTACGTCCCCGTCAGCGCGAACACCCGGGAGGAGTCCGGCGCCCAGGTCACCGGCCCCATGCTCGCGTCCCCGGCGTCGAAACGCCGTACCGGGGTCCGGGCGCCGGGCTTGTAGACCGAAACGTGCCGGTCGTAGACCTGCGCGACCAGCCCGCCCGGCGAGACGTCACCGGCCCAGCCGGTCTCCGCGAGGGACCCGGCGTCCGTGAAGTCCCCACTCGCGTACGACAGTCGCCGCGTGCCGTTGGACAGCACCTCGCTGGTGCCGGGCACGAGGTCGATGTCCCCGTAGTAGCGCCGGCCGCTGCTCTCCGCGACGACCCGCGGGCTCTCACCGGAGACGTCGAGCACGTTGACCGCCCCCGGCGAGTCACCGCTGTCCGTGTAGGCGAGCAGCCCGGGCGCCGAGGCGTCCGTGTCGAGCAACGCCGAGTTGTAGTACGGCGCGACCGCCTCCGGCACCTGCTCCAGCTGTACGGCGGCCTCCCCGCGCGCCGGGTCGATGGAGCCGAGGTTGCCGTGGAAGGCGCCGTCCTCCCCGGTGATCCGGTACGAGAACCAGAGCCGCCCGCCGGCGAAGGCGACCTCGCGCGGAGTGACCCCCGCCCCGAGGTCGTACCGCGCCTTGACGTCGAGGCTGACCGGGTCGAACGCCACGATCTCGTGCGAGGCGGGCGCGGCGGCGTACAGGACGGTGTCCCCGTCCCCCATGGCCAGCCCGGACACCCCACCGACACCACTCACGGTCTCGACGAGTCCCCCCGTGTAGTCGGTGGCGAGAACCGTTCCGCTCGCGCTGTCCCCGAGAAAGACCCGCTGGTGAGTCCCGTCGGCGACGATCCCGCCGGGTGTGGTGACGGTCGCGGTGGCCGCCGCCGAAGCCGGAGCGGTGCCGAGAACACTCAACGCCGCCGAACCGAGGAGAACCGCGAGCGCGGTCGCCGAAGCGGTCGCGCGCGAGGCCGATCTGCCGCGCGTACGCGCGGACTTGTTGCCCACAGAGCTGTTGCCCACTGTGTCGCTACCCCCACGAAGAAACCCGGTACGGAACCGGGGAGACGAGAGCGCCGCGCAACACCCGGACACGACCGCGCAGATGAGGACGCGGTGACGCACGGGGCGCGGCTGCCAGGTGCAGCGTATGACATGCCTGTGACAGTTGAGGAGAGAGTTTCCCGTGTGACGGATGGTCGGGTGCCCGGTGCGGCCTATGTTGAGCGAGTGAGCGACACCGACACCGACACCGACACCGACACCGACACGGCCACCGGAACGCCGGCCCTCCGCCCGCGAAGACGCCTGACCCGCGCGCGGGCCGCCGTAGCGGTCGTATCCCTTGTCTCCCTCATCACCGGAGCCCTCGTCTGGCTGTTCCAGGACGAGTTGTTCCACCCCTTCGGAGACACCCGCGCCTGCGAGGGCAGCGAGACGAGCCTGCCGAACGTGATCTCGGCCGGCGGCGCGACCCTCCCCGCCGACGCCTCCGAGATCCACTACGTCACCACCGACGGCACCGCCCGGGTCTCCTTCCGCACCCGCCAACTCCCCGACTACCTCCACCGCACCGGCCTCGTCCCGCCGGACGCCCCCCTCCTCGACGAGCGCTACGGCGACGCCTACGCCCTCGCCGAGGACGAGACCGGACTCCCCGACGGCCTCTGCGGCCCACCCCTCCGCGGCCCGGCCTGGAGCTACCTCGCGAGGGGCGCGGCCCAGGCGGTGAACGTCCTGGCGGAACGGTCCCCGCTCGGCACGGACGGGTTCCGCGAGCCGACTCGGGTGGTGGTGACGTTCGACGTGGGCTGAGCGAGCGGCGTGCGAGGACGGAGGACAGATTCCGTCAGATCACCGCAGTCCGTACTCAACGGGCACTAGAGTCGCACCCTACGTGGAGTGTGCGTCACGTCACACACAGGGGAGCGGCGGACGGCTGGGGGAACGCCGTTACGCCGGTGGCGAGTTGTTTGGGGGGCTTTGTGCACGAGATGGTGAAGGGCGCCAACGTGGGCCTGGCGGCGCTGAGCGACAACGTCGATTCGGTGATCGTGAGCCTGGAGTGGGCCAGCTCGACCGGTGAGGGCGACGCGGACGTCTCCGTCCTTCTGCTCGGGGCACACGGAAAAGTGCGCAGTGACGCCGACTTCTACTTCTACAACAACCCGGTGGCGGCCGACGGCAGCGTGCAGCTCCTGGGCAAGAAGCCGACCGGCGAGGGCAGTGAGGACCGGATCGTCTTCGATCTGACGGCCGTTCCCGCCGATGTCGAAAGAGTCGTGGTGGCCGCGAGCCGCTACGAGGAAGCGCGCTTCGGCGAACTCGAAGACCTCCAGGTGACGTTGGCCGACGGCTCCGGCGAGGACCTGCTCCGCTTCGCCATCGAGGACGCCGGCGCGGTGAGCGCGTTCATCTTCGGTGAGCTGTATCTGCGCGAGGGACAGTGGAAGTTCCGGGCCGTGGGACAGGGCTACGGCAACGGTCTGGCCGGGCTGGCGACCGACTTCGGCGTCGACATCGAGGACGACGCGGCGGACGAGGCGGCGAACGAGGCGGAACAGGCCGTGCTGGACGCACCGTCACCGTCCGAGAACGACCCGCGAACGACGACCTCCGTCACCTTTGTTGAACCCATTACTCCCCCTACCCTCACCACCCCTACTCCCTCCACCACTTCCACCACCTCCATCACTCCTGTCACTCCTGTCACTCCTGTCACTCCTGTCACTCCCGTCGAGCAGGAAGTGCAGGCGACGACGCTGGCCGCCGTACCCTCTCCGCGGCGTTCTGACGACGAGGCGGAGTCGACGAAGCCGTCCTCCGCCCGCCCGGCCCGTCCTCGTACCGCCAAGAAGAAGGTCACTCTCCCCAAGGTGGTGAAGAAGTCCCTCGCGGAGAACGAGTCCTGGCGGGAAGCGCGGCTCTTCCCCGTCTCGGTGCTCAAGAGCGACCGTGACCGCGAGACCCGTGCGACGTCGGTGCTGCTGTCGGTGATGGCACAGGTGCCGGAGTTCGGCAGAAGGCTGATGGCGGCTTTCGGCGCGCCGGCCGGCCGCATGGAGACGTTCGCCGAGGTCTCGCTGCCGCACGGGGACACCCCGCGACGCCCGGACGGCGTGATCCGGGTCGAGCGGGCCGGCAAGCTGTGGACGGCACTGGTCGAGACGAAGACCAATGGCAACGCCCTCAAGCCGGACCAGGTGCAGGCGTACATGGACATCGCCGCCCGCCGGGGCTACGAGGCCGTGATCACGCTGTCGAACGACGTGGCGTTGGAAGGCAGCCCCCTGGTCGACGTCAAGATCGACGGCCGACGCAAGCACAAGGTGGCCCTCTGGCATCTGTCCTGGGCCGAAGTGGCCCACCAGGCACAGATGTTGATCCGGCACGAGGGCGTCGGCAACAGTGCTCACGCCTGGCTGCTGCGGGAACTCCTCGACTACCTCCAGCACGAGAACTCCGGCTGCCACGGCTTCCAGAACATGGGTGCCGCCTGGGTCCCGGTCCGCAAGGGCATCGACGACGAGACCCTCTGCCAGGGCGATCACCGGTCCCTGGAAGTCGTCGAGAGCTGGGAACGGCTCATCCGCCAGGTCTGCCTACGGCTCGGCGGCGAACTCGGACAGAAGGTCCTCCCCGTACGGCGCGCCAGGCGGGGCGCGGATCCGGCCGCGCGCCGGGCGGCCATGGCCGACCAACTCTGCCTGGAGGGCAGGCTGCAGTCGGAACTGCGCATCGAGGGATCGCCCGGCGTCCTCGCCCTCAACGCCGACCTCCGCACCGGCAAACTCCGCACGTCCGTAGAGATCCCGGCACCCGACCAGGGCCTGCCCCTGACCTGGTCCAAACGCCTCATCCGCCGCCTCGGCCAAGCACCCGCCGACCTCCACATCGAGACCCTGGTCGACGGCGACACGGGTGGCCCCCGAGGCACCCTCGAACGCCTCCGCCCCGAGCCCGCCGACCTCCTCCCCAAAAACGGCACGGACATCACCGGCTTCCGCCTCTCCCTCTTCAAAAGCATGGGCAACGGCCGCGGCAACGCCGAAACAGGCTTCATCCGCAGCGTCGACGACGCCGTCCACCGCTTCTACACGACAGTGGTCTCAGAACTGGACCGCCCGACTCCACGGAGGGCGACGGCGGGAGAGGGGGCGGCGGTCGGCTGAGGCGGGGCAGTGGCGTTGAGCGCCTGTCGGACAGCGCCGAACGGGGTGAATGAGACCGGAACTGATGCCGGAGCGGGTCGGGTCACACCTTCTTGACGACGATCGTGTCCGGTACCAGCTTCTCCAGGTCGTCGACGTCCGAGGCGAAGACGGTGACCTGCCCCTTCTGCTGTCGCGCGATGACGGCGAGCACGGCATCGATCGCGTACTTGTGACCGTGCAGTTTGGCGTCGGCCAGGAGCCGGCGTGCCTGACGGGCCTCGTCCTTCCCGACCTCCACGACCTGGAGCCGGGACAGGCGAAGTCTTCCCGGGTGTTGCTCATCCTGCCGGTGTCTCCTCCACCTGTGCGGCGAGGTCAGTGGTGTCTTTGGACGGTGGTGCCTTAACGGTCGCCGGCAGATTGATGTCGAGGAAGGTGAAGGTCAAGTCGAGGGGTTCGCCGTCGACGAACTCAAGCGGCTTGCCCTCGCCGCTCTGTGTGGCGTACGTATCGCCCCGCATGCGGAACTGCCTGGTGTGGTCGTTGTCGCCGATCCAAAGATCCACGGTGAGCGTGCCCTCGATGCGCAGCGCTGTGAACTGATCAAGGCTGTCGATCTGGCGCTCCCGAGCCGCCTTGCTCGCGGCAGCGTCACGGGCGGCGTGTATGCCGCTACTGGTGACCGTTCCTCTGTAGTGAGTGGTCCGGGTGCCGTCGATCGTCTCCGTCCCGATGCTCCGCACGTCCTTGGAGGCGGTCAGGATCATGGACTGCACGGTGGGGTTGCCTTCGATCTGACGCGGCAGTATGCCGTAGGACTGGTTCTCCACCGCGCCGCGTCCCCATACAGCCGGGGCGGCGCTGAACCAGCTCTTGCCGTCCAGCTTCTCGAAGTCGATCGCACTCCCGCTTACGTACATCACTTCGTCGACGAACCGGATCTCCAGCTGGCCGTCTCTCCCCTGGCCGGTCGCGTTCATCTTCATACTCATGGTCAGAGGTTCCGTGTTCATGGATGCCTCGGCCTTCAGCCGCCCCTTGTCCGGTACGGTCCCGGTGACCCGGTAGCGGAGCGACGTGATGCGCTCGGAGTTCGCCGCCGCCTTCGCCACGGCCGTAGCGGGCGTCACCCTGGGCGAGCCTTGATCCGGAGAGTCACTCGCCGAGCCCCCTCCGCAGGCAACCGTTCCCCCAGCGAGCAGCACAGCGGCGAAGGTCGCGCTCGTCACTCTGAGCGGAACGCAACCACGCGATGAAATCGTCAAAATTCCCCCCGGAACCAAGGTGGCTGACCCAAGCCAAGGCCGTGAGCGTATCCCGGCGTGTGTCCCGTGATCCGCTGGGTTCTGGTGGCCATGCGTGACGGACCGACCCACCTGCCAAGGCGAGCTTCTGAGGCCTCGGACTCTTAGCTTGGGAAGCTGGGGGCATTTGAGGCTGGTTGTGGACCTGGCCTGAGCAAAACGGCCGAGACGCGTCCTCGCCGGATTCGGCTGCTTTCGCCGCGGTTCCCCGCTACTCCCCGCTCGATCTGGTGCGCTTGTGGTGCGGTCCGTCCGCGTGAGGCATCAGCAGGCGGCCGTACCAACGGGCGCTCCGGCGCTGAGTCAGAGATCTTGCTTAGCTGACCTGATGAGTCGTCTGATTTCGACGTGGGTCCTTGCTCTGCCCTTTTCGAGCTGGACTTTGCTTGCCGCCCTGGCAAGAGCGTTGACCTCATCGAGTACGGAATCCGCAGCATGGCTCAGCGTCTCGTCGTCCGTGAGCACATGGACCTTCAACAGTGCCTCTTGCGCGCTGGAGCGCAGAACATATCCGCGGTTCCGCACGGCCTCCGGGTCCTCAGACAGCGGTGGTTCGTTCTCGCAGAACCAGAGGTGTATCAAGCAGCTGCGAAGATTGATCAGCATGCTGCCGTAGGCGGAGTATGCGTCATCGGCCGGAACATCCCGCGGCCCGGCCAACTCTCTTCGTTCTGCCATCTGTTCAGAGGGGAGATCTATACCAGACTCAACGATCACACAAGCCTCAGGTTCCACGAACAGGACCACGAGACACTAATGAGTCAGCTACTCAGTAGGGGACCGCCCTCGCGGGGCCCACGAGACGGCGTTCGGTACAGAGGTGCGGCTTGCATGGATCCCTCATGCTGAAGCCCCCATTCCACGGCCAGAAAGAGGAGCATGAGATCAGGACGCCGAGGGGGGCACATGGGCGAACTATCAGAGCGAACCAAGCGACTTCGAAGCTTGACGCGTATCTCAGTAGCAGCTTTCGCAATCGGAGTCATCTTGCTGAGCTGGGTGGCACTCATACCTCGATCAAGTAACTCAGGGCGGCAATCACCATCGACGACAGCTCAAAGCACGCCTGGACCGAGTCACAATCTACCTGGATCGAGCACAACTGACCCGCCAGCACCTGCGACAACTCCTCCTACGGCGGAGCCCAGTTCTCTCCCAACAGATAGGCCTAGCTTTGAGTCAACGGCAACTGATGACGAAAGCAGCGAGGCTGCCGGTCACGCTGATCGAAGTTCCTCTGATTCGATCAGCGCAGCAGAGATGATCACGGTTGTGTCTGGCGCTGTTTCTGCGACCGGTGGAGTCTGTGGTGGTGTTGCTGCAGTCATCGTGGCTCTGCGCACGCCCCGCCCACCGGTTCCTTCGTTCCCGCCATACCCGCCATCCCCTCCGTTAAGGCCTCCAGAACCGCCAGACAGTGGACGGCAACCGTAGTGGTTTCTGGAGGGGGACTGCTGGGGCTGTCTTAGCTCGGTTGATGCTTGCCGCAGTGGCCTCGCTTGATTCTTGACACCGCTTTCCTCGGCTTGGTTGTGCGTGTCCTGAACGGCGTGCGCAGGAAAAAGGCCAGAAGAGTGACAGTTCGTCATGCTCAGCCGAGATAGGGACGTTCGCGGTTTTCCAGGAAGTGACGGAGCCTGAGGCGCTGAGTGTGGTGCATAGGCAGGTCGTCCAGTGCGGCGGGGGAAATGAAGCGGAGTTCCGTGGACTCGTCGGAGATCTCAAGCCGGCCGTCGATGACTCGGGCGGTGAAGCAGACGTTGAACTGGCGCCGTACCTCGCCGTTCGTGTAGGCGATGATGTGCTTCGGGTCGGTGTACGTGCCGACGAGGCCCGTGATTTCCACGTCCAGGCCGGTCTCTTCCTTGACTTCGCGGACGGCTGTGCCGGGGAGTGAGTCCGTGAGGTCCATTCCGCCGCCGGGGAGGGCCCAGAGGTCGTTGTCGCTTCGGCGTTGGAGGAGGATGCGACCCTGATCGTCGGTGACTACGGCCGAAGCCGCCACGACCATGCTGTTGGGCTCGGGGGCGTTCGGGTCGTCGTAGTACTCGGTCCGTGCCATGGTCACCCTTCCCGCTGTACCGGCGTGGCTGTCGCCCATACCGCGTTGAAGCTTTCGGCGTAGGTGTCGAACATGCCTCCCTCTCCGTTTCGGCGAAGATGCCACACCGGAGCCGCGTACGCGTTCACGCCCCAGACGTGGGCGTTGACCAGTTGTTGATCGTCTGCCCGGTACAGGGAGTTGTAGAGCGTGGTGTCGTGTGTGCGTACTTCGATGTTGGGTGTTCCGATCAGGGCGCTGTAGTGCATGAGGGCAAGTCGGCAACGGGACTCGATGCCATGACCGAACTGCTCCTCCTGGCCCCGTGCTTGGACGTTCGCTCCTTCGGCGTCGCCGACCGCGACGCGGACGCGGCAGCCTTCGTCGGCCCGCTCGCGCAGTAGGTCGTTGAGTCGCGGATACGCCTCGTGCAGGAAGACGGCCGCGTACACCAGCAAGTCGATCTGCTCACGTGCCTGTGTCACCAGGTCGACGAAAGCGGAGACGGGGATGTCGGCCCGCTGCTCGTAGAGCGCGACCAGTTCCGGACTGATCGCGCGGGCGGGGCGGACCTGCCGCAGCGTCGGCCAGAGTGCGTGCACGTCTTCTCCCAGGGCTTTTGCTGCCTCCAGGGCAGTGGCGCGTCGTGGCGTGCGCCCGAGATTCACCCATCGCTCAACCGACTTGGGGTCGACCTCGACCGCCTTCGCGAGGGCGGCGTACGTCCAACCTCCGGCTGCCATGACGGCACGTAGTCTCTCGTTCGGCATGAGTCTCTCCCTGTTTCCCGGGACGGCACCAGGGACGTTCTACCTGATGCGGGACGTCCCGGAGTGGGGTTTATGGGAGGTTCCCACGTCCGGCTGACCGGGATGAGGATCACCAGCAACCCTGCGGCACTTCGAGGCCGAGGGCCCGGTCCACCCCGCTGAGGAGCGTCACATGCCGAAGAGATTCGCCCGCGTTGTCAGGGTGGGTGCCTGGTGAACACTCGGGCTGTCCTGCGGTTCGAGACCTGGACACTCGAACCCGACCGTGAACCCGACGCCGAGCCGACGACGTACGCCATGCAGTGTGCCGTGGACGGCGAGACGTCACCGCCGAGCGAGGACTTCGCCGAACCGCAGGGATGGGTGTTACGGCACTGCGGCCGGCATCCGTCGCACCACACCTACCGCGAGATCATCACTCGGCCGTGGAAGGCGTGGAGGCGCCCATGACCATGGCCTCAGCCAGGCCTGTCGCTACCGGCGCTCCCGGTTACACCGAGACGATGCCGTGTGAGCCGGAGTCCGCTCGCCGGGCCCGCCGGCTTGTGTCTGTCGCCTTGGACATCTGGGGCATGGGGGAGTTGTCCGCGACCGGAGTGCAGATCGTCGCCGAGCTGGTCAACAACGCCATCGCGCACACGCGCTGCCGTGTGGTGAGGGTGCTGGTACGGCGGCACAGCGTGGGTGTGGTGCGGATCGGTGTCGCCGACCGCTGCCGAGATGTTCCGGAGCCGGGTAGTCCCGACGAGGACTCCGAGGGTGGGCGTGGCCTGCTCATGGTCGAGGCCTTGAGCTGGAGGTGGGGGTACGACAGGAAGCGGTGGGGCAAGGTGGTCTGGGCGGAGCTGAGGGTGCCGGTCCCTGGATTGTCGAGCCTTGACGACCACGACCCCCAACTCAGCCACCCCACCCCCTAATTCACGTCACTCCACCCCGTTCGAGTTCATTTCGTTCTCAACAAGCAACCTCGTCCCCACCCCGCAACTCTCACAGGTAGTTCACAGCCCCGATCGAGACTCCTGGGAGAGAAGGACCGATGACCGTCAGTTCTATGGAAGAACCTCGCGGCAGTAGCCGTAACCGGACTCATTTACAGCGTTCCGCGCTTGCCACGGGAGCCGTGCTCGCGATTGTCGTCACCGGGGCCGGGGCTGCCCCCAGTGCCGGAGCGGCTGCTGAAGTGGTCGCCGGGAAGCCGGTGTTGAAGTTGGTGGCGGCGTCGAACTCCGTGACGCTGGACCGGTGGGAGGGGAACGACGGGGTCTATCTCGACCTCGGCACCTATGTCACCGTCGACAACGCGCCGTTCGAGTTCAAGGTCACCCGGAAGTCGTACAAGGACCCGGTCGTGGCCCAGCAGATTCTGCGGGACGGCACGAAGAGCAAGACGAGGACCCTGCCCGCCGGGCTGGTGAAGGACTTCTCCGGGCTGCCGGGGTTCCTCGACGTGTCGATCACCGACGCGGACGGCAAGGAGGTGTCGACGAGCAAGGGGACCTACTGTCCGAACAACGCCTCCGGGCGGCTCCGTCCGGACGCCCCGGCGACCTCGCACTATCCGGAGAGCTGCTCCACCAACCCGTGGACGCTGGGCTCGGTGTGGGGAGTCGAGAAGGGCTGGGCGTCCAACTCCACCACTGTCGACTACGACAAGCCGGTGGACCTGCCCGCCGGTGAGTACACGGCCAAGGTGTCGGTGGCGCAGCAGTACCGCGATCTCTTCGACATTCCCGACGACCGGCCCACCATCAAGGTGATCGTCCGGGAGGAGACCGGCGGGGACGGGGCCGCGGGGCTCAGGACAGCCGCTTCCGGGCACGGGGGCCATGGCGCCCACGGGGCTCACGGGGCGGCTCCCTCCGATTCCCACGCCTCCGGTGTCCCCGGTGCCTCTGACGCTTCCGATGCCTCCCATCACTACGGGCCCCGTGGCGCCGACGAACCCACACCGCCCGCCCTCTCGCACGCCCTCGAAGACCGCGGTGCCGCCCATCACCTGGGTGACGGGGCCGGTCACACCGACGGTTCGCGGATCGCGCCCGCGCTGACGCCCAACGCCAAGCGGCCCGCCGGTCGGGCCGGGGTCGCCGCCAACGTGCCCAAGCCGGACCTGCGTTCGCTGCCGGCCTGGGACATCGCCGTCACCGACGGCGAGGACGGGGATGCACCGGGGAAGGACTACCTCGCCTTCAGCGCGAACGTGTGGAACGCGGGTCCCGCCCCGCTGGTCGTGGACGGGTTCCGCAGTCCGGGCAAGGACCTGATGGACGCGTACCAGTACTTCTACGACGCGAACGGCAAGCAGGTCGGGTACACGCCGACCGGCACCATGGAGTGGGACCCGCGGATCGGCCACGAGCACTGGCACTTCACCGACTTCGCCAGCTACCGGCTGCTCAGCGAGGACCAGACGAAGGAGGTGCGCAGCGGCAAGGAGGCGTTCTGCCTGGCCAACACCGACGCCATCGACTACACGGTGAAGAACGCCAACTGGAAGCCGTACAACACCGACTTGTCCACAGCCTGTGGGCAGCAGAACTCGATCTCCGTGCGGGAGGTTCTCGACGTCGGGTCCGGCGACACGTACACGCAGTACCGTCCCGGCCAGTCCTTCGACGTCACCGACCTGCCGAACGGCACGTACTACATCCAGGTGATCGCCAACCCGGAGAACCGGCTCCAGGAGACGAACACCGACAACAACGTCGCGCTGCGCAAGGTGATCCTGGGCGGTGACCCGGGGGCCCGCACGGTCGTCGTGCCGCCGCACGACCTGGTCGACGCGCCGTAACCACTCAGACGTCGTCCTCCGTCAGGTACGCCGACGGAGGGCGACGTATCCGTGCGTGGCGCCGATGATCGTGTACGAGGCGCGCGGATGGAGCCCGCGGACGTGCTCCTCGATGTCGTCGATCGAGCGGTCGTTGTTGGACAGCGCGATGTACTGGGGTGTGACGCCCTTCGTGTTGCCGGTCCAGAAGACGCGGCAGCGGGAGGTGAGGCGGCTGGAGGGACCGATGTTGACCTCGACGGTGGCGCCGTCGGGGATACGCGACAGGAGACGTTCGGCGGCGGTGACGCGGGCGGGCGTGCGGTAGACCTCGGCCTCGGTCAGCACCGACAGGGGGAGCGTGGTGGTGAGCGCGAGCGCGGCGGCGGCCACCGCGGCGGGGAGCTGGTTGGCGTACGAGCGCAGCCAGGGGCGCGAGCTGTAGCGGGCGCCGCCGAGCGCGTCGGCGAGGGCGAGGACGACGACCGGCATCAGGACCGCGTTGTAGTGCCACGCGGTGCCCCAGTAGTCGGGTTCGGCGGAGGCGAAACGCCAGCCGAGCGTGGGCAGGGCCACCACGATCAGCGGGGAGCGCAGGGCCAGCAGGCCGCTGGTGGGGATCAGCAGCCAGGCGAGCGTACGGAGCTTGGCGAGCGGGCCGTCGAAGAGGGCGAAGCCGCTGTCGACCTTGGTCCAGTAGTCGTAGCCGCCGGCCGTGTTGAAGGAGGGGATGACGACCGTCAGCGTGATCACCGTGGCGGCCACCCCCACAGCGGCCACCGCCAGCGCCCACAGCGCCGCGCGCGGTGCCGTGCGGCGGGCGCGCAGGGCCACGACCAGGGCGATCGCCGCGACCGTCAGTCCCAGGTCCTCCTTGACCAGTACCAGCGGCAGCGCCCACAGCAGCGCCCGCCGCCGGCGGTCGGCCAGCAGCGCCTCCAGGCTGAACGCGATCAGCGGTACGGCGAAGCACACCTCGTGGAAGTCGAAGTCGACGGCCCGCTGCATGCCCCAGGACAGGCCGTACGCGATGCCGAGCGCGAGTCCGCGGCGGCGCCCGAGGAGGGCCGCCGCGGCCCGGGTCACCGGTACGGCGGACAGCGCGAACAGCGCGGCCTGGGCGACGAGGAGGGTGACGGGGGAGGGGAAGACCCGGTACAGGGGGGCGAGCAGGGCGGTGACCGGGCTGAAGTGGTCGCCCAGGATGTTGAAGCCGGGACCCTTCAGATCGACGACCGGCGCCCGGAGGTGGGCGTACGCACGGATCGCCTGCTCGAAGATGCCGAGGTCCCAGGAGCGCGTCGCCAGATGCCGGAAGCGGGCCACGGACAGCGTGGCGTACGCGGCGAAGAGGACGGCCGCGAGGACGTACGGGTCGCGGTGGCCGCCGGGTGGACGGGGGCGCCGGTCACGCTGGGAGTGCGTGACCGGCGACGGTATGGAGGCCTGCGGCGTCCGGGTGTCCTGGGGCTCCCCGATGGCGTGCATGGCGGAAATTCTTGCGAATCTGTCGGAACGGAGGCCACGCGGGGGTGCGCGAGAGCACCCGACCCGCACATTTCTGATCACGTGAGGCGGACGGAGCGGGTCGGCGTGCAGGTGAGCGGGCAGGTCGGCGGCCCGGTGGACGGATCGGTCGGCGGGATCAGGTCAGCCGGGCTCGTCCGTGTGGGCGCGCTGCTCCTGGGAACGACTGCTCGCCAGCCAGGTCGAGGGGGCGGGCGGTGCGTCGGCGGGGTGGGCGGTGTCGACCGTCAGGTGGAGCAGGGTGCCGTGTCCGTCCGGGCCCGTGGGGTAGCTGCGCGGTTCGTCGCAGTGGAACGCCTCGCGCAGCAGCAGCGCGACCCGCTGGGCGACATCCGGGTCCGCCGCGATGATGCGGACCTCGGCGAGGTCCTCCCCCTCGGGCGGGTGGTCGGGCATCGAGTGCATGACGGTCACCGTCTCCTCTGTTCCGCCGCTGTTCCGTTGTTCCGCCGCAGGTCTGCCGCGTGCTGCCGCATGCCCCCGGTGCCGGACACGGTACTCCGGAGAGGGGGAGAGGCCCGCTCCGCCCGGGTGCCGTCCCGGCGGCCGGGGGCACCGCCGCGGTCGAACCGGTATCGCACATCTGTCCTCGCCGCAGGAGGGATTCCGTCCGGGCGACTAGAGTTCTCGTACGGGGAACCTGCCCCATGCGGCGGGCCGCGCTCCGACGGCCCGCGGGAAGGCGTACATGCCCTCGGAAGACCAGTCGCAGGCCGCCGACCGGCTCGACGACGACCACTACCCGGCCTACACCATGGGCCGGGCCGCCGAGCTGATCGGTGTCACGCCCGGGTTCCTCCGAGCCCTCGGCGAGGCGAACCTGGTCAGTCCCAAGCGGTCCGACGGCGGCCACCGCCGCTACACCCGGCACCAGCTGCGGCTGGCCGCCCGGGCCCGGGAACTGGTCGGCCAGGGGACGCCGATCGAGGCAGCCATCCGCATCATCGGCCTGGAGGACCAGCTGGAGCAGGCTCTGCGCGACAACGAGGCCCTGCGTGACGGCCACGGTCCGCGGCACGGCGTGTGAATATCTGACGCGGCCGACGGAGAAATTCGACGCGGTTGACGAAGAAACCTGACACGGCCGGTGAAGAAATTCGAGCGGACCCGGGAAAGGGATTCCCGGCCGCCTCGCGCGCGGTTTTCCTCTTGCCGCGAGGGACTCGATGAGGCCCTCCATGCCGATGTCGCGAGGCCCTCGAAGTCGAATTCTTTCCGTGCTACGCTCAACATCAGTTGCAGTTGTGGTTGCCATTTTGCTGCCGGTTTTCCGGGCAGGTGATCATCACGGCGATGAGGAGATTCGCGAGGTGCGGGTCCCCAGCACTGCCTCAGGAGATATGACATGGCCACCGGTACCGTGAAGTGGTTCAACGCTGAAAAGGGTTTCGGCTTCATCGAGCAGGACGGCGGCGGCGCCGACGTCTTCGCTCACTACTCGAACATCGCCACCCAGGGCTTCCGTGAGCTTCAGGAAGGCCAGAAGGTGACGTTCGACGTCACGCAGGGCCAGAAGGGCCCGCAGGCCGAGAACATCGTTCCCGCCTGATCTAGCGCTCAGACTGGGCCCGCACCTTGGGTGCGGGCCCTGTTTGTTTTCCCGCGTCGTTTCCCTGCGTTACCCGCCCTGTCCGGCCGACCCTGGTGAGGCACCATGCGCTGCGTGATCGCCCGTTACCCCTTCGACCTCACCAAGCCCGAGGTCGAGAACAAGATGGAGGGCGTCCGCCCGGAGCCCGTCACAGGGGCCTGCGTGGTCATCGGTCGCAAGACGTTCCCGGTCAAGCAGGTCGGCGAGATCATCACCCGTCAGGACCGCCGCGACTTCACCGCCGACGAGGTGACCCGTGCGCTGGTCCGTCTCGGCTTCACCTGCCACGCCATGCCTCCCGAGCCCCCGGCCTCCTCCCGCCCGGCACCCGCGTCGTTCGGCGGCACGGACGAGCTGATGGGCTGACCCGGTCTGATCCGCATGTGATCGCCATGTGATCCGAACCTGGTCCGAACTGCCCCGACCTGCGACGACATCCAGGTCGCGTTTCTTCAAGACTCGTCTCCCGCCCCTCCCTACCGTGTCGGTATGGGACAAAGGGAACCAGCAGCGGTGATGACCCGGGCCTCGCAGGCCGCCGTGGACGTCGTACGAGGAATCCGGCCCGACGACTTCGACGGGCCCACGCCCTGCCCGGACCACCCGGTCCGCGCCCTGGTGAACCACCTGATTCTCTGGACCGCCGTACGGGGACTCGCCGCGGGACTCAAGCAGTCGCCGCCGGACGGGCCCGAGCAGGTGGCCGACGACCACGACTTCACGGCGCTGCCGGACTGGGCCGACGCGTACGCCGCCCGTTCTGCACACGCCGCCGCCGTCTGGAGCACCCCACAGGCCTGGTCCGGTGAGACGAGCCTGACCGGGGGCGGCCGGATGCCGGCCCGATTCGTCGGCGGGATCGTGCTCGGCGAGTGGCTGCTGCACGGCTGGGACCTCGCCGTCGCCACCGGGCAGAAACTCGACGTGGCCGACGACCTCGCGGCGGTCCTCTTCGAGGACGTCACCGCCAAGGCCGAGACGGCCAGGCGGTACGGCGTCTTCGGTCCGGAGATCGCCGTACCCACCACCGCCCCGCTGTTCGACCGCGCCCTCGGCCTCGCCGGCCGCGACCCCGGCTGGAGGCGCGGGTCCTGACCGCGGGCCGCCGGCCCGGACGACGCCGGTAACGTGGTCGCTCCACCCGCATCCCGTCGTACGTCCCATGGAGCACCAGCGTGAGCAACTCCCTGTTCGTCAAGATCTGCGGTCTGAAGACCGAGAGGGACGTCGACACGGCGATCGAGGCGGGGGCCGACGCCATCGGGTTCGTGTTCTCGCAGAGCCCCCGCCGGATCGACGCGGCCACGGCCGCGCGGCTGTCCCGGCGGGTGCCGGAGAGCGTGCTGACGGTCGGCGTCTTCCGCGGGGAGCCCCTGGACGACGTACGGTCCGTGGCCGCCGACGCGGGAATCCGCGCCGTACAACTGCACGGGCCGGAGGACCGCGCGTACTACGACGGGCTGGCGACCGGCGGCTGGACGCTGATCCGGGCCGCCGCGTTCGGTGACAGCGTGCCGCGCTTCGGAGACCTGGGCGAGGACATGCTCCTCCTCGACGCCCCCGTGCCCGGGTCCGGTGTCGCCTGGGACTGGACCAGCCGGCCGCTCGCCGGATCCGGCGAGAAGTGGCTGCTCGCCGGGGGCCTCAGCCCGGACAACGTGCGGGACGCCGTCGAGGCCGCGCAGCCGTGGGGGGTCGACGTGTCCAGCGGGGTGGAGCAGAGCCGGGGCGTCAAGGACCCGGCTCTGATCACCGCGTTCGTGAAGGCCGCCCGCGCGGGGGCCTGACCGGGGGTCCGGTCGACGCTCTCTCTCAGCCGGTGGGGGACCCCTTCGCGGCCCGGCGGTACTCGGCGTTGATGCGCTGGGCCTCTTCGAGCTGGTCCTCCAGGATGACGATCCGGCACGCGGCCTCGATCGGTGTGCCCTGGTCGACGAGCTCGCGGGCGCGGGACGCGATCCGCAGCTGGTAACGGGAGTAGCGGCGATGCCCGCCCTCCGAACGCAGCGGAGTGATCAGCCGGGCCTCGCCGACGGCCCGGAGGAAGCCCGGCGTGGTGCCGAGCAGCTCGGCGGCCCGGCCCATCGTGTACGCCGGGTAGTCGTCGTCGTCCAGACGATCGCTGAGTGGACGGTCTGCTGTCATGTCACCTCGTTGAGCCACGTGTCGAAGGGCCCTCGCTTCCTGCGGCACCGGGCCCCACAGGAAATTCAACACCATCCGCCGGTCCCGGCCACCGCATAGGATCGGCTCTCATGCCGAACACCGACGAACTCCTCCTCGCCATCTCGACCATGGTGGAGTCCGAGCAGAGCAACCAGATGTCGCTGACCGTGGTCGTCGCGGGTGCCGTCATCACCGGCCGACTGGCTCCCGAGGCCGTGTGGCGCAAACGGGTGTCGGAGGTCCTCAAGGACTCCGACCAGCTCGGACCGTTCTCCGACGTCTTCACCGCAGGCCGGGCCGAGCACCGCCCCGAACCCGGTGAGCCGCCGACTCATCTGCACTTCCATCTCGCCCGCATCCTGCAGGGCACCGTGGGGATCCCCGAGACGGGAGGGATGTACCGGGTGGCGATCAGGGACGTCAGCGCCTGGACCGTGGGCGACTTCAGCTACTCCGACCACTGAACACAGCAGTGAGGGTCCTGCCGACGTGTGTCGGCAGGACCCTCACTGCTGTTCCGGAACGGATCGTGCCCGTCCTCACGCCTCCTGGTGCTCGGGGATGCCGAGCAGCGCCGAGGCGGTTTCGAGCGGGCTGAGCACCTGGACGGGCTCGACGGCCTGGGGGACGTCGTGGCAGGTGAAGCCGAGGCGGGCCATCGCGCGGGTGACCTCACCGGCGGTGAAGTCGCGGCGGTCCTGGCGGGTGATGACCTCACCCACCTGCTTGACCGGGTAGCGGCGACGGCCGATGGTCACGGACTCACCCGTGACCAGCTCGGGCTTGATGCCCTTCATCGAGTCCAGTACCCCCTGCTTGGTGAAGTCGAAGGGGTAGCGGGCGATGACACAGCGCATGATGCCTCACAGGGAGAAGGAGAACCGGCGGACCGGGTGTCGCCGAAACGAGGACGCCCCGCCGCCGGACCCGGCCCGTGTACTGACGTACGGACCGGATCCGGCGACGGGTGAGCCGAGTGTGCTCACTGGACCACGAAGGGGTTATGCCGCCGAGTCGTAGGAGGACCTGCGGCGCGCGGTACGGCGGCCTGCCTCGCTCGACGCCCGGCTCTGGCCGCCGCCCTGACCGCCACGGCTCTGACCGCCCTGACCGCCCTGGCCGCTCTGACCACCACGGCCCTGGCCGCCCTGGCCGCTGCGGCCCTGGCCACCCTGACCGCCCTGGCCCGCCTGACCACCGCGGCCACGACGGCCCCGGGTCGAGGAGGACGCGCTGCGACGGGGACGCTCCACCACCGGTGCGGTGATGACGACCGGGACGCCGGACGGAATCTGAGCGCCCGTGATACGGGTCAACTCCTCCTCGCCCGACCGTACTTGGGTGACCGTCGCGGTGATGCCGGCCGAGGCCATCAGCCGGGTCATGTCCCGGCGCTGGTCGGGGGTCACCAGGGTGACGACACTGCCGGACTCACCGGCGCGGGCCGTACGGCCGCCGCGGTGCAGGTAGTCCTTGGGGTCGGTCGGCGGGTCCACGTTGACGACCAGGTCGAGGTTGTCGACGTGGATGCCGCGGGCCGCGACGTTCGTCGCCACCAGGACCGAGACGTGGCCGTCCTTGAACTGGGCCAGCGTCCGGGTGCGCTGCGGCTGGGACTTGCCGCCGTGCAGACCGGCGGCGCGGACGCCGCTGTTCAGCAGGTGCTTGGTCAGCTTGTCCACCGCGTGCTTGGTGTCCAGGAACATGATCACGCGGCCTTCGCGGGCCGCGATCTCGGTGGTGGTCTGCTGCTTGTCCGTGCCGTGCACGTGGAGCACGTGGTGCTCCATCGTGGTGACCGCGCCCTGGGACGGGTCGACGGAGTGCACGACCGGGTCGCTGAGGTAGCGGCGGACCAGCAGGTCCACGTTGCGGTCCAGGGTGGCCGAGAAGAGCAGCCGCTGGCCGTCGTTGCGTACCTGGTTGAGCAGGGCGGTGACCTGGGGCATGAAGCCCATGTCGGTCATCTGGTCGGCCTCGTCGAGGACCGTGATGGCGACATCGTCCAGCCGGCAGTCGCCGCGGTCGATGAGGTCCTTGAGCCGTCCCGGCGTGGCGACGACGACCTCGGCACCGGCGCGCAGCGCACCGGCCTGCCTGCCGATCGACATTCCGCCGACGACGGTGGCCAGCCGCAGCTTCACGGCCCTGGCGTACGGGGTGAGCGCGTCGGTGACCTGCTGGGCGAGCTCGCGGGTCGGTACGAGGACCAGCGCGAGCGGCTGCCGGGCCTCGGCGGTGCGGCCCGCCGTACGGGCCAGCAGGGCGAGGCCGAAGGCGAGGGTCTTGCCCGAGCCGGTGCGGCCACGGCCGAGGACGTCACGGCCGGCGAGCGAGTTGGGCAGCGTCGCGGCCTGGATCGGGAACGGAACGGTCACGCCCTCGTGGCCGAGCGCCGCCAACAGCTGGGCCGGCATGTCGAGTTCGTCGAACGCCTCGACGGCGGGCAGGGCGGGGGTGATGCTCTTCGGCAGGGCGAACTCGCCCTGAGCCGCCATCGGTCGGCCGCTTCGGCCGGAGCTGCTGCGCTGCTTGGGCGCGGCGCCTCCGCTACGGGTGCGGGAGAAGCGGTCGTTCGTGCGAGTGCGCGTGTGGGCGCGGTTCATACGGAACCTTCCTTGATGCGGCACGTACCAAGGAATTCCCGCAGCAGCACAGCAGCGCAGAGAATTGCAAGAACGGGCCGAAACGAATTCAAAACGAAATTCAAACCGAGATTGCCGGACATCGAATCTGGGATGCGGCGGATACGGTGGATCAAACGAATATCGAAAATGGGATCTCCGGTATTGGGCGTGCTTTTCGTGAGCGGCGCCCTGAACGCAGCGAGCTGGGGCCCGCACCCCAAGGTGCGGGCCCCAGCTGCGAAGCAAGCGTCTGATTCAGTGTCAGGCGGGGACGATGTTCTCGGCCGTCGGGCCCTTCTGGCCCTGAGCGATGTCGAAGGACACCTTCTGACCCTCCTGAAGCTCGCGGAAGCCCTGGGTGGCGATGTTCGAGTAGTGGGCGAAGACGTCGGGGCCGCCGCCGTCCTGCTCGATGAAGCCGAAGCCCTTTTCCGCGTTGAACCACTTCACGGTGCCAGTAGCCATGTCATATCTCCTTCGGGACGGTGTTCGGAGCTCGCCGTGTGCGGACTCCGGTCGCCGTGATGATCAGCCCGTCGGAAAAACCTTCTGGCTACCACAACTGCAACTGAGATCGACAGTAGCATGGTGCGATCGGGCATGCACGACCGACAATTCCGTTCCGCCAGCCGTCTCGGGAATACTCATCGCGCGTCGCGCCGATTTCTCACTTCACGGTCACAGATATTGCTCTGTTGTCGCCGGACGGGCGGCTGCCGGGCGGTTGTCGGGGGGTGAGGGGCCCTTTCCACGGTGACGAAGCCCACATTGGGCACACCGGTCCCGTCAGGCCCGTCGGCCCAGGTCCAGGGGCAGTTCCGCCAGGCCCCGCAGCAGGGTGCCGGCCCGCCAGGTGAGCGTCGAGGGGTCCGTCGCGAAGGCGAGGGAGGGGTGCCGCTCCAGGAGCAGGCGTACGGCGGCCTCGGCTTCCAGGCGGGCCAGGGGCGCTCCGAGGCAGTGGTGGAGGCCGTGGCCGAACCCCAGGTTGCCTCGCGTGTCCCGGGTGACGTCGAAGCGGTCGGGCTCCGCGAAGTGCAGCGGGTCGCGGGAGGCCGCGGCGAGGGAGACCTGGACCGTGTCGCCGGCGGCTATGCGGGTGCCCGCGAGGTCGAGGGGCTCGGCCGCGAAGCGGAACGCGCTGGCGTGGACGGGGGAGTTGAGGCGCAGCGACTCCTCCACCGCGCGGTGGGTCAGCCCGGGGTCGGCGCGGAGCAGGGCGAGTTGGCCGGGGTGGGCGAGCAGGCTGTGCAGGGTCGCGGAGATCAGGTTGACCGTCGTCTCGTGGCCGGCGACGAGGATGAGGAAGGCCATGCCCAGGGCCTCGTCGGGGGTGAGGGCGGGGGTGTCCGGCTCCGGGGGTGCGGCCAGGTCGCCGAGGAGGGTGCCGTGGGTGGCGCCTTCGGCGACGGCGTTGACGGTGGCCGCGAGGGTGCCTTCGGTGGTGGCGGTCCCGGGGGTGATCAGCTCGGTGAGACGGTTGGTCAGCGCGGCTGCGGCCGAGGCCGCCGCTTGCTCCGAGGTGGGCATGACCAGCTCGTTCGACCAGGTGTGGAAGGCGGAGCGGTCCGCGGTGGGGACGCCGAGGAGGTCGCAGATCACCGTGACGGGCAACGGCAGCGCGTACCGGCTCACCAGGTCCGCGGTACCCCGCTGCGGCAACGCGTCGAGCAGCTCACCGGCGGTGGCCTCGATCCGCGGGCGCAGCGCGGAGACCCGGGCGGGCGTGAAGTGGCCCGCCACCAGGCGGCGCAGCCGGGTGTGCTGCGGGGGATCGCTCTGCAGCATGTTGCGGCCCAGGGCGTGGCCCCCGTCGGTCTCCCAGGACGAGGAGTGCCGGATGTCGTTGCGCAGCCGCGGATCGGTCAGCGCGGTACGCGCCGCGTCGCGGCTCACCACGAGCCAGCACTCACCGCTCCCCGGTACGGAGACCCGATGCACGGCGCCCTTGTCCCGCAGGGCCGCGAGGACGGCGTAGGGGTCGCGTGCGAGGTCGTGGCCGTCGGGGGCCAGGTCTTCGAGGGTGGGGGCGGTGGGCATGGGGACGCCTTTCGGGGGAGGGGTTTGTGGGGTCACCCGGTCGGTGGGGCAGCGGGCCAAAGGGACAGGGGGTCGGAGGGGCGGCGGGTCGGTGGGCCAAAGGGACAGCGGGGCGGCGGGTCGGTGGCGCGGCGGGTCGGAGGGCCAGAGGGTCACCGGGTCAGAGGGGCGGCGGCCGGTGGGTCACCGGGTCGGTGGGCCAAAGGGACAGCGGGGCGGTGGGTCGGCGGGTCGGTGGCGCAGCGGGTCGGAGGGGCAGCGGGTCGGAGGGCCAGAGGGTCACCGGGTCAGAGGGGTGGCGGGTTGGTGGGTCACCGGCGGGGCGTTGAGTCAACGGTCCGGTCCGGTCCGGCTGGGCGGGGTGGCTGTGGGCAGGGGCTGCTCAGGGGAGGGAGGGGTGGCTGCGGGGAGAGGGGGCTACCGGCTACCGCGCGCTTCCGGAGTGGTGCCATGCCTCGGCCACCGTGTCCGCGACCGCCGTGGCCTGGGTGTGGCCGGCGCGGGCGGCGGGGGTGCGGTGGGTGGGGGAGGTCAGGTCACGGCCCATGGCTCGGCGGGAGGGGGCGTCGGGGGTGAGGAGGGTGACGGTGGTGCCGTCGGCGGTGAGCCGGGCGGCTTCCTGGTGGGCGTCGGGGTGGGGGCCGACCGCGTTCGGGATCGGGGCGACGGCCAGGACCCGCTCGTAGCCGCGGGCGAGGTGGAGGTTGGCGGTGGAGCGGCTGCCGCCGTCCATCCAGCGGCGGCCGTCGGCGGTGGTGGTGGGCGGCCAGACCAGGGGCACCGCGCAACTCGCGGCGACGGCCTCGACGAGCGTGAGTGCCGAGGTCGCGTCGAAGGTCTCCACCAGGCCGGTGTGGGCGTCGACCGAGGCGATCCGCAGGGTGCGTGCGGGCCATCGGGTCGCCCCGCGCAGGAGGGGCCGCAGGGCTGTCGGCAGGTCGGTTCCGGGGGTGGGGCGCGCGGCCAGGGCGGCGCGGCCCAGGCGGCGTACGGAGCGGTCGGGGTCGCGGGATCCGAGGGCCGCCCACAGGAAGCGGAGGGTCTGGCCCGTGGTGACCTTCATGTCCAGCCGGTCGGCGCCGCTGAGCTGACGTTCGTACAGCTCACGCGGTGGCTCCCCGCACGCGAGGCGGGAGCCGAAGATCGCGCCGGCCGAGGTGCCGATGACGACATCCGCCCGACCGAGGTCGACACCGGCGTCCGCGAGACCGGCGAGCACGCCGGTCATCCAGGCGCCGCCGACCGGGCCGCCACCGCCGAGTACGAGTGCCGTGCCGCCGCCCATGTGATGTCCTCCCGAGCCGATGCCATGGAAAGTGGGGAGTGGTCCCCGGTTTTGGGATCGACGGTAACATCCCTTGCGGGGAGTGCTCCCCGTTTTCTTCGAGGAGGGTGTCGATGGCCGAAGGCGCGGACCGGGCGACGCCTCCGCGGCGGCGTGACGCGCGGCGCAGCTGGGATCTCCTGGTGGCGGCGGCCCACGAGGTGTTCGCCGAGCAGGGGCTCGAAGCGCCGCTGGACGTCATCGCCCGCCGGGCCGGCGTCGGCAACGCCACGCTCTACCGGCACTTCCCCGCCCGTGCCGCCCTCATCGACGCCGTCTTCCGCGACCTGCTGACGGGCACCATGACCGCGGGTGAGCGGGCCCGGTCGGCGCCGGACGCGTGGGCGGGGCTGACCGGCTATCTGGAGGCCGTCTTCGCCGTCCTGGCCGCCGACCGTGGCACCAACGACCTCATGACCACCCGCCTGGAGGGCGTCGGCTCGCTGGAGGCCGTGCACGCACACAACCACGAGACGGTGGAACTCCTGCTGCGCCGCGGCCGGGACGAGGGCACGGTCCGTGCCGATGTCACCGTCGAGGACGTCCTGTTCGGGCTCGCCGCGCTGGGCCGTGCGGTGCCCGCCCTGACCGGTGCGGCCACCCCGGACGCCTGGCGCCGCCCCCTCGCCCTGTTCCTCTCCGGCCTCCGGGCCGCACCGCCGCCCGTGCCGCTGCCGGCGCCCGCCCTCACTCCCGCCCAACTCGGTGACGTCCTGCGGGGACTGGGGCCGCATCGCAAGCCCTCGGCGAGCTGAGCGTCTCTCGGGGCAGGTTCATCACCTGGAACGACGTGCGGGTGGGGCGCTGAAATATCCGCCGGATCCGCCCTCCGGCGTACATCTATGTGAACAGAAATCAAGTACCAGTCTCTTGACGCGCCCAGGACATGCCTCCAAGCTTCCGGATGGAAAGCGCTTTCCGGCCCGGTTCTGCAGATGATCCAACCGTCCTGGAGATGGAGATCAACGATGCAAACTACGCAACTGAGACCCGTCATGGCGTGCGTCGGCCTGATGGCAGGCATGCTCGTCGCGCTGTCCGGCACCACGGCACAGGCCGCCACCACCCGTTACGAGGCCGAGAGTTACCCGGCCGTCTGCACCGGCACCATCGACTCCGACTGGACCGGATTCTCCGGCAGCGGATTCTGCAACGGCACCAACGCGACCGGCGCCTACGCCCAGTTCACCGTGACCGCACCCGCATCGGGCACGGCGACCCTGTCCGTCCGTTTCGCCAACGGTGTCGCCGCCGCACGGGCCGCGACCGTCACGGTGAACGGCTCCACGGCCGCGACCGCGTCCTTCGAGAGCACCGGCACCTGGACGGGGTGGACGACCAAGACCCTGACCGTGCCGGTGAGTTCGGGCAGCAATGTGATCCGGATCAGCCCGACCTCCGCCACCGGACTGCCCAACATCGACTATCTCGACGCGAACGTGCCCGACGGCACCACCAACCCGCCGTCGAGTTCCGCGCTGTACGTCTCGCCGACCGGCACGGCCGGCGCGGCCGGCACGATCTCCGCCCCCACCACCCTCACCTCGGCGATCAGCCGTATCACCGCCGGCGGGACGATCTACCTGCGGGGCGGCACGTACGCCCACGCGTCGACCGTCACCATCCCCGTCGGCAACAACGGGACCTCCGCCGCCCGGACGACGCTCTCGGCCTACCCCGGCGAGACCCCGGTCCTCAACTTCTCTGCGCAGAGCGAGAGTTCGTCGAACCGTGGGCTCCAGCTGAACGCCTCGTACTGGCGGATCTACGGTCTCGTCGTCGAGCGTGCCGGTGACAACGGGATCTATGTCGGCGGCAGCAACAACGTCGTCGAGCGGACCGTGACGCGGTTCAACCGGGACACGGGGCTGCAGCTCGGCCGTATCTCCTCCAGCTCCCCCAGCAGCGAGTGGCCGTCGAACAACCTCGTTCTGAGCGCCGAGTCGCACGACAACGCCGACTCCGACGGGGAGGACGCGGACGGGTTCGCCGCGAAGCTGACCACCGGCACCGGGAACGTGTTCCGGTACGCCGTGGCCCACAACAACATCGACGACGGCTGGGACCTCTACACCAAGCCGGACACGGGAGCCATCGGCCCGGTGACCGTCGAGGACTCCCTCTCCTACGAGAACGGCACGCTCAGCGACGGGTCGCAGGCCGGGAACGGGGACCGCAACGGCTACAAGCTCGGCGGCGACGGCATCGCGGTGAACCACGTCGTGCGGCGCAGCATCGCCTACGACAACGGCAAGCACGGTTTCACGTGGAACAGCAATCCCGGCACGATGGCGGTGTCGGGCAACGTGAGCATCGACAACACCGAACGCAACTTCAACTTCGACGGCGGCACCTCGGTGTTCCGCGACAACACCTCGTGCCGCGGCGGCAGCGGTACGAACGACCGGATCATCGGTGACTCCAACAGCTCCAACCAGTTCTGGTCCGGCACGAACGGTTCCCGGTGCTCCGCGTACTCCGGCGCCCTGCACTGGTCCTTCGCCACGGACGGGCGCCTGGTGGTGACCTTCGGCGGCGGCTGACCCGTACGCCGGCCAATGAACCCCCAGGTCAGCGGCCTGGGGGTTCAGAGGGTCCGGGGACGGTGTCAGTCCTGCGGCCGGCCGATATTGACCATCCAGGGGATGCCGAACCGGTCCGTGCACATGCCGAACACATCGCCCCACATCTGCTTCTCCAGGGGCACGGCCACCGCGCCGCCCTCGGACAGCTTCTCCCAGTAGCCGCGCAGCTCGGCGTCGTCGTCGCCGCTCAGGCTCACCGAGAAGTTGGTGCCGGGGTGGTGTTCCATGCCGGGCGGGGTGTCGGCGCCCATCAGCGCGAAGCCGCTCGGTGTCTCCAGCATGCCGTGCATGATCTTGTCGGCCTCCGGTGTGCCCGCCTGGCCGAAGTCGCCGAAGGTGTTCAGCGCCAGAGTGCCGCCGAAGACCTCCTGGTAGAACTCCAGCGCGGGGCGGGCGTCGCCGTCGAAGCTGAGATACGGGTTGAGTCGCGAGGTCATGAGAACCTCCCTGAGGTCCTGCTGATCAGGTGAACGGTCGGTTGTGGGGAGACTAGTCCCGGGCACTGACAACGGCATGCCGAGTCGTCGCGCTAGGCCGGGACCTCTGTCGTCGGCCGCGGCTTCGTCCCGGTGAGGCGTGCCGAGCGGGTCAGAGGGCCGAAGGCGGCCAGGACGACCGCGCCGACGAGCCAGGTACCGGCCCGGATCAGGCGCTCGGCCCGCGGGGCGTCCGGATCAGGCGCGCTGCTTGGCCGAGTCGTACTCCTGGCGGGCCTTCTCCACCTGCTCCAGACGGTCGTTGGTCCACACCGCCAGCGCGTTGACCTGCTCGGCCGCCTCGCGGCCCAGGTCGGTGAGGGAGTAGTCGACGTGGGGCGGGATCACCGGCCTGACGTCCCGGTTCACTAGGCCGTCCCGCTCCAGACTCTGCAGGGTCTGCGCGAGCATCTTCTCGCTCACCTGGCCGACGGATGCCATGGCACCGATCGCGCGGCGCAGCTCGGCGAAGCGGTGCGGGTGCTCCAGGAGCTGGATCAGCACGAGGACGCCCCAACGGCTGGTGACGTGCTCCATGGTCAGACGCTGGGGGCACAGGGGGGTGTTCACAGCCATGTCAGTACCGTACGTCAAAGGACGTGGTCGCCGAGGGTGACCGTCTTGGGCCGGGGTGGGGGTACGAGGTCGGCAGTGTCGGCTGCCGGAACGCTGCCGCACCTCGTACAAGCGCGTGCGGCGCGGCCGATGGCAGGGTTCGGCGCATGACCGAGGTACGGGAAGTGAACTGCCGTCCCCGTGGGGCGCGGGCCCTGTGGTTCTTCGTCGGGCTCGGGGCGGCCGGGGCGGGAGCGGCCCTGGTGCGTACGGCGTACCGGGGCCCGGACGGGTGGCTGGGCGTCGGCGTGCTGTTCGCGCTGGCGGGCTTCGCGGCGCTCCACAAGGTCACCGCCCGCCTCGACGCCGACGCGTCCGGCCTGCGCTCCTGGACGCCGCTGCGCCGCCGGACGCTGCCGTGGGCCGACATCGCGGACCTGCGCGTACGTCTGAAGTACGCGCACAACAGCCGGGTCCAGGACACCCGCCGGGTCAGTGTGCTGCTGCGTGACGGACGGGTACGGCTGCTGCCCCTGCCGCAGAGCTGGACCTCCGACGACCCGGACTTCGACGCGACACTGGGCGCGCTGCGCACGCTCCACCGCCGCTACGGATCCCCGGAGTCGAGCCATGTCCCCGTCGTCACGCACCGCACCGCCGGGCGCGGCTGGGCCGGGTCGCTGAGTCTGTGCGCGCTGCTGCTCGCCGGCGCGGGCACGGCGGCGTGGTGCGTGCCGGACGCCGCGTCGGACGAGCGGGCGTGGAGGTCGGCCGCCCCGTGCAGCGCCGTGACACCCGTCGCGGAGCGCGAGGAGTGCCTGACCGCCGAGCGGGCCGTGGTCGAGTGGACCGTGGCGAAGCGGCCCAAGAAGACCAGCTGGCTGTACTTCGCCGACGGGCGGCCGATGGAGCGGCTCGCGGTCTCCCGCGAGACCGCCGAGGGGTTCGAACCCGGAGACCGGGTCCGACTGACCTTCTGGCGGGGCGGGGTGGTGGAGATCGAGGGGACGCACTACGTGTGGCGCACGCACATGACCGCCGCCGGGGAGCCGGCCGCCCTCGCCGCGGCGCTCGTGCTCGCCGCGGGCTTTCCCGGCGCCCAGGTGCTGCTGCGGCGGCGTGGGCGCCGGCTGCCGGACGACGAGGTCCTGCCCTCGGCGGCCCCCTTCGTGGGCGCGCTGGTCGGTACGGCCCTGTGGCTGCTGCCGCTCTGCTACTTGCACCCCACGACCCTGCTCCGCTCGCCCGTGGCGCTCACCTGGGCGGCGGCGGGTACGTCGGTCACGGTCCTCCTCCTCCTCTGGGCCTGGCGTACCACCCGGGTGCGGGCGCCCGGGGAGGCGGCCGACGGGGTCCCGGCGGCCGTCGCGGCCGAGGAGGGGGAGGTGTTCCTCGCCGCCCGCTTCCTGGAGCACACCGACTTCAACCCGCTCGGCTTCGGCACCCACGTCGTCCTCGGCGACGGCCCGCCCGAGGTGACACCGCACGGCGGCCCGGGCCGGTTCGCGGCGAAGCGGATCCCGGTGGAGCGGCTCACCGTGACGACCGTGCGCCGGGTCCGGGGCAGCGACGGCGAGACCGTCCCCGGAAGCTGGCACATGGCCGAACTCGACTACGCGGGCACCCCGATCCGCCTCGCCGCCGCCCCGGCCGACCTCACCCGCATCCTCCGTGCACTGGACGGTGCCGGTGACGGCTGACCGAGACGTCCAGGAGGCTCCGGGCGCGGTCGGGCCCGGTCAGAGGAGGGAGCTGGTACGGCAGTGGCCGGGGATCTCCAGCCAGCGGGCGGCGGCGGTGCGCGCTGCCGGGAGGAAGTCCGTTCCGGCCCGGATCTCGGCCAGCAGGTCGTCGCGGGACGCCATGCCGAGGGCGTAGACCAGGCTCTCCAGGGTGGCCGCGCTCACCGGGTTCCGGCCCCGCAGCCACAGGCCGTGGTGGTGGGCGACGGCGTCGCGCAGGAAGTCGTGGGTGGAGTCGGCGGGGTGGCCGGTGGGGTGGCCGGCCGCCACATGGCCCAGGCCGCGCACGGCGGCGTACGCGGTGCCGCGCGGGACGCCCGGTGTCGTCGCCAGCGACTGCAACAGGTCCCGGTGGCGGTGGTCGCCCAGGACGCGCAGCGCGTCCAGCAGCGGAACCGCCAGTTCCTCGTGCCGGACGGTCATGGGCAGGGCCAGTTCCGCCGCGACCGCGTCCGCCAGCTCCGCCCGGTAGGGCGTGGCCGCGAGCAGGAACGCGGCGTACAACCGGACGTCGAAGACGGCACTGGTGAGCGCCTCGGTGACCAGGATGGTCGGGACGGTGGTGTCGCAGACCCGGTGCGGCTCGACGGCCCTGACCGGTGCGGTCACCCGGCGGATCGCCGCCGCCGACCGTGCCGCGGCGGCCGGGAGACGCGAGCCGACGGCCCGCCCGGCCGGCCCCGCCGCCGTCCCGTGCGGGTCGCGGCCCAGCAGAACGCGGGCGTGTTCGGGGTGTGCCGCGGACAGGTGCCGTCGCAGCGGATCGACCTGGTCACCGAGGGGTCCGGCACCCGAGGAGTCCCGCACCGCGCGGACGAGGGTCTCCAGCTGCGCGGGGTCGAAGTGCCGGTAGCCGACCTTGCGGAAGCACGCCATCACCGCGCCGCGGTGGGCCAAGGGCCCGCTGGGGGAGGCGAGTTCGCCCAGCACCCGGTCGGCGGCGTCGGGGTGACCGCAGTTGTCCAGCGCGCAGATGATCTCGGTGGCCGTCAACCGGGCCCGCCCGGAGGCGAGTTCGGCGCAGACGGCGACGACGGTACGGCCGCCGCGCGGATGGTTCAGCAGCCGGTTGAGGGATTCGAAGCGGAGCATCCACGGGAGGTCGTCGGCGATCACCATCTCCTCGACGAGGCGTTCGGCGATCCGGTACCAGGTGCCGGTCGGCATGAGCACCACGTCGGGCCGGGTGGACAGTCCGTCGGTCAGCTGGTCCCAGTCGTCCCCGGCCATCACCTCGCCGGAGACCGCCTGGTCCAGGAGGTCCTCCAGGGGCCGCACGGCCGGGGCGACCGGAGAGGTGTCCCGGACCGGGCCGGGTGCCAGATAGCGCCACACCGTGCGTGCGGTGGCGGTGAGCAGGTTGTGGGGAAGGCCGAGCAGCTCCTCGTAGCGGCGAACGACGGGCCAGGGTACGGGTGTTCGGCCGGTCTCCCAGCGCGAGACGGTGCTGACGCTCACCTCCCGGCCGTACGCCCCGCCGCGGAACACCGCCGCGAACGCGGGCAGCGACCGGAGGGCGACGTCCTCGCCGAGCAGCCTGTTGACGCGCAGCAACCAGGCCACGCGGGCCCGCCGTCCCAGCCTGGTCCCCGAGCCCTCGGCTAAGTGCGCGCTCATGGCGGACAGTTTGACAGGAGACGGTCGACACCGTGGCAACTCGGTCGATTCCCTGCCCGTCGGCATACCCGATGTCCCGGCGCCGGCCCACGCGCGTTGCAGCGGCCGACGAGCTGTGCAACACACCTGAACGGCCTGTGCCCCGGGCGGTACCAAGAGAGGGCCGGCCCGCTCGGGACGGCGACCGGGAGAGCCGGGAGGGGTGGATTCATGGGAACGACGGTGGGGTTGGCGCATGTGCTGGGGGTGGCGTGCGCGCTGTGGACGTTCAACGCGCGGGCGGGCGGCTCGTTCTGGCAGGGGGTGCCGCCCAGGCTGATGCTGATCAGCCCGGAGTGGACCGCCGTCAGCATCGGCAAGGCCGTCTTCTGGGAGGTCACCCTCGCCGTCTGGCTGCTGAGCGGGCAGCCCGCGTCACCGTGGGGAGTGCGGGACGGCAGCCGTTCGGGGCGGATCTCCCGGCTGAGCCCGGCCGAACGCGCCGCACGCGAACGGGCCGCGCGAGCCGCCCAGGCCGGTTGAGAGAACAGGACACGGGGGCACCTCATGGAACTACTGCGCAGGCTCTTCGGCCCGGCACACCTCCCACCCACCAAGGACGGCTACCAGGCACCCGCCGGCGCTCTCGCGATCGGCTGGCAGTGCCCCGAACCGGACTGCGGGGAGGCCGAGTACTTCGCGGCTCCCCGGCCGACCGTGCCACGGCACTGCCGGGAGTGCGGCAGCGACACCTCCCCGCGCCACGCGTGGCCGTGGCAGCACGGTGAGCGGCGGGCCGAACTCGACGCCCTCCGGCGCCGGGCGGAGCGCGAGGGCGACACCTACCTCGCGCTGCCCGTCCACTTCTACCTGCTGTCCTGGACGTTCGAGGACCACCTGATGGGCGGCGACCGGCACGCCGCTCTCACCGTCCTCGACGACGCCGACGGGCAGTTGCGGGCGACGATGGTCAAGGACCGGCATTTCACCGAGGGCTCGCACCGGATGGTGTTCGTGCTGGGCGCGCTGCGCAGCGGCGACCCGGACCTCGCCCTGCGGGTTCTCGAACCCTGGGTGAACCTGGCCGGCGACCGGGGCCCCGGATACGGCACGGACCTGGAGTCGGACAACGCGAGCCGCACCAACTACCGCAGCCTGGTCGGCTCCTGTCTCGCCTGGCTGGAGGACGGCCGGACGGCACCCCAGTCCCACCCCTCGTACGACAGGGTCGTGGGCTGGGCCCTCGACACGTCCCGGGCGGAACATGTACGGCACTACCTGACCGCCGACCAGACGGTACGGCTGACCCGCCTCGACCCCTACGGCAGGTGACGGGCCCGCCGCCTTTCGCCTGTTCCTGACGCCACGTCAGAAACAAACTCCCTGTTTCGACAACCCGACGGCACCGCGCTCCGTCTCTAGGGCGACCGTTCGTGAGTTTCCCGAAGTGGCAGGAGTTCAGGTGGAGTTACGTGCAAGGCCGAGGCGTGCGGTGCTGGCGGCGGGGGTGGCCTCGACGGCCCTGCTGCTGGCCGGTCTCCCGGGCGGGACGGCCCAGGGCGTGAGCGGCGCCGGTACGGCCGGGGCGGCGGGGACAGCGGGTGCCGGCAAGGCGGCCAAGGCGGCCAGGACGGTGACCCTGGTCACCGGGGACCGGGTCCTGGTCGACGGTGCCGGCCAGGTCACCGGGGTGGTGCGGGCCAAGGGCCGGGAGCGGATGCCGTTCTCCGTCCGGGTGGTCGACGGACACACCCAGGTGGTGCCCGGTGACGCCAAACTGCTCCTGTCCCAGGGCAGGTTGGACAGCAGGCTGTTCGACGTCACCCAGCTGCTGGCGGACGGCTATGACGACGCCGGCCGCTCCGATCTCCCGCTGATCGTCACCTTCCGGGGGAAGAAAGCACCCTCGATGAGCCCGTTCACCGGGGCCGGGGCGCGGCTGGGCCGTGCGCTGCCCGTCGTCAACGGCAAGGCGATACGCCCCGTGAAGGAGCGTGGCGCCGCGTTCTGGAACGCCGTGACCGACAAGGGTGACGGAGCGGTACGGCTCACCGGATCCACCGCCGTCGAGAAGGTGTGGCTGGACGGCAGACGCAAGGCGAGCCTCGACAAGAGCGTGCCGCAGATCGGCGCGCCGACCGCCTGGGCCGCCGGGTTCGACGGCACCGGCACCAAGGTCGCCGTACTCGACACCGGGATCGACACCTCCCACGCCGACCTGGCGAGTCAGGTGATCGAGGAGAAGGACTTCTCCGGCTCCTCCGGCCCCGGCGACAAGTTCGGCCACGGCACCCACGTGGCGTCCATCACTGCCGGTACGGGAGCCGCGTCTCCCGCGGGGGACGGAGGCACGTACAAGGGCGTCGCCCCGGGCGCGAAGCTCCTCAACGGCAAGGTCCTGGACGACAACGGCTTCGGCTCGGACTCCGGCATCATCGCGGGCATGGAGTGGGCGGTGGCGCAGGGCGCCGACGTCGTCAACCTCAGCCTCGGCGGCACGGACCTGCCCGGTATCGACCCGATGGAGGAGACGGTCAACCGGCTCTCCGCCGCGTCGGACGCGCTCTTCGTCATCGCGGCCGGCAACGAGGGCGAGTTCGGCGAGGGGACCGTCGGCTCACCCGGCAGCGCCGACGCCGCGCTCACCGTCGGCGCGGTCGACAAGGACGACCAGCTCGCCGACTTCTCCAGCCGCGGCCCGCGGGTCGGCGACGGCGGGGTCAAGCCCGACCTGACCGCGCCCGGCGTCGCCATCACGGCCGCCGCGGCCGCCGGCAGCGTCCTGGAGGAGGCGTACCCCTCCGACATACCCGGCTACCTCACCATCGACGGCACCTCCATGGCGTCCCCGCACGTCGCGGGTGCCGCCGCCCTCCTCGCCCAGCAGCACCCCGACTGGAGCGGCGAGCGCCTCAAGGCGGTCCTCACCGGCTCCGCGAAGCCGGGCGCGTACAGCTCCTTCCAGCAGGGCACCGGCCGGACCGATCTGGTGCGGGCGCTGGAGCAGAGCGTCGTCACCGAGCAGCAGCCGCTCGACTTCGGCGTCCAGCGGTGGCCGCACACCGACGACACTCCGGTGACCAAGCAGGTGACCTACCGCAACCTCGGTACGGAGCCGGTCACCCTGGACCTGTCCGTCGACGCGTTCGCGGTGGACGGCAAGCCCGCCGCCGAAGGCATGTTCGCGGTGTCGCCGCGGCGGCTCACCGTCCCCGCGGGCGGCGAGGCGAGCGCCGACGTCACCGCCGACGGCGGTGCGGGCGGCACGGACGGCTCCTTCGGCGGCGCGGTGGAAGCCGCCTCGGCCGACGGCAGGGTCCAGGTGCGCACCGCCGTAGGACTGGAGCGCGAGGTCGAGTCGTACGACCTGACGCTGAAGCACCTCGACGAGGACGGCGAGCCGACCGGTGACGCCGTCACCGACGTCATGGGCTCCGACAGCGACTTCTACGCCACCTACGCCGACGAGCGGGACGGCGAGCTGACGGTACGGGTCCCCAAGGGCGCCTACTCCCTCAGCGGGGTGATCCACCCGGACTACACGTCCGCCCGGCACGCCGTGCTGGTGCAGCCGAAGCTGCGGCTGGACAGGGACACCACCGTCACCGTGGACGCCCGGCAGGCGCGGCCGGTGGAGATCACCGTGCCGGACACGGCGGCCGAGAACACCGAGGCCGTCGCCGCGTTCGGCTACGCGCGGGGCGAGGGGCAGCGCCCCGGCGACCTCCAGTACATCCTGCCGACCTTCGAGGGCACCCGGTTCGGGCGGCTCGGCACCGCACAGTCCGAGGACGACGTGTCCGCGCTGTTCGCCGGTGACTGGACCCGCAAGGACGCCGACGGCCGGCCGGTCACCTACCACCTGGGCTGGGACCGCGGGGACGAGATGGGCGGCTTCGCCGCCGCGGTCGAGCAGAAGCGGCTCGCCAAGGTCGACGTCCGGGCGGGCGTACCCGTCGCCGGCAGGAACGCCCAGGTCGAGGTCAGCCCGCACACGGCCGACGGGAGCCTGGTCTTCGGCTACAGCGACCTGCGCGGGGCCCTGCCGCTGCGCACCACCGACTACGTTCTCGACAACGGCGTCAAGTGGTCCTTCCGGATGTGGCAGACCCGCGGCGAGGGCGACGAAAAGGTCGCGGAGAACTTCCTGATGCGGATGCCGCAGACCTGGAAGGCCGGCCGGACCTACCACGAGCAGTTCAACGTCGGCGTCTTCGGACCCGTCCTGAACGGCGCCGACGACGACGGACCGGAACACGGATTCCCCGGTGTGGTGCGCTACGGCAACGTCGTCCGGGCCTATCTGCCGCTGTTCGGCGACGGCGCCGGGCACTGGAACAGCGGCGACCAGACCGTGGTGACGAGCTCCCTCACCGCGGACGGCAAGGAGATCGCCGACGAGTACGGCATCCCGGTGAGCGACGGCGTCACCGAGTACAAGGTCCCCGCCCAGGACAGCACGTACAAGCTGACCCTGGACAGCACCCGGGACGCCGCCGTGTACCCGGTCAGCACCCGCGTCAAGGGCGAGTGGACCTTCCGCTCGGCCACCACCCCCGAGGACGACCCGACCACCCTCCCGCTGTCGGTGGTCCGCTTCTCGCCCGAACTGAGCCTGTCCAGCACGGCGAAGGCGGGCAAGCGGTTCGAGGTGCCCTTCACCATCGGGGGCGCGGCGGCCGGACAGCGGCCCGCGAAGCTCGCCTTCGAGGTGTCGTACGACGAGGGAACCACCTGGCGGTCCACCAAGGCCGTCGGCGGTACGCACCTGTCGCTGAAGCACCCGGCCGAGCCGGGCTCCGTCTCCCTGCGCGTCAAGCTGACCGACCGGGCCGGCAACACGCTGGTCCAGACGATCGAACGCGCCTACCGCACCACGCGGTGACCCCGTAGGTCCGACGGCTTCTGCCCGGCCTCGCCCGAGGCGGCATCCACGCCGTCCCGGGCGAGGCCTCTGCCGCACGTACGGCCTCGGCTCAGCCGGGAATCTCGGGCTCGTACTCGTTCCGCGCCCACTCGGAGGTGCCGAGCGGGTGGTTGTACGCGGGCCGCCCCACGTTCGCGCTGGTCCGGAACGGCCTGCCCCGGTCGTCGATCCGTTCGGTGCCGTGCCGGCCGCCGCTGGTCCAGTCCAGCTCCAGATACCAACTCACGTTGTGCGCCCGTGCGTCGGCGAAGACGTAGAAGACCTCGGGGTCGGACTCGCTCACCTTGTACGGGAAGTCCCGCTGCCCGGTCCGCGGCGAGATCGCGGGCCGCCCGGCATCGAGGTCCACGCCGAACGCCGTCGTCTCCACGCCGCCACCGCACCCGACGCCCATCTCGAAGTCGTTCCAGGCGAGCGGGGCGCTCTTCTCCACCACCCGCACATGCAGTTCCTCCAGGACGACGGTCGCCTTCCCGGTGCCCTGAACGGTCAGTGCGAGCATCTGCTGCCCGGCGGCGACCGCGCCGAGCGCGGTGACCCACCCGCGCGCGTCCTGCTCGACCGGCGGCGGAGGCACCTGCTCGGGCTCCTGGTCGACCAGGTAGTGCTGGCTGCACGGGTCTTCCCACTTGTACGCGTCGACGGCGATGCCGGGCGCCGTGGCCCCGTCCTCGGCACCGCCGCCCTGCACCGCTCCGGCCGCACCGCTCCGCGACGCGGAGGGAGTGGCGGAGGCGGAGGCCGAGGCCGAGGCAGTGGGGCTGCCGCCGGTGGCCTTCGCGTCGGGCGACCCGGAGGCGCCGGGGCTGGTGGCGACGGACCTGGAGGCGGCCCCCACGGGCTGCTTCCCGCCCTGGTCGGCCCGGCCGTCGTCGGACACGAGATGCACCACCAGCGCCGCCGACACGAGAGCGGCGACCACGGCGGAGGCGGCGAGGACGACGGTGCGCCGACTCCGGCGCGGCGCCTGCCGTTCCTCAGGGTCGGGGAGAGGGGCAGGCGCGGGAGCAGGAGCAGGGACTGTGGTTGTGGTGGTGGCAGGGGCTGCGGTCTGGTCGGCTTTCCGCCCTCGCCGGGCGTCCGCGAGGATCCATCGCCGGTGCAGCTCCACCAGTTCCTCGGGCGTCGCCCTGCACACCCGGGCGAACCGCTCCACGGGCGCGTAGTCCGTCGGTACGGCGTCCCCGTTGATGTACCGGTGAAGCGTGGACGTACTGGTGTGCAGCCGCTTCCCGAGCACCCCGTAGCTGAGCCCGGACCGCTCCTTCAGCCGGCCGAGCAGCTCCGAGAACTCGTCCCCCGCCACTGTTCCTCCCTCTCCCCGTGTCCCGGGACCGCGTTCCAAGGGGAGGCCGTTCCCCCAGGTCAGAGCCGTTCCAGCGTTCCAGCGTTCCGTATCGTCCGGCGGTGGTGGCGGCCGGGACGGATCGGCGGACAAGCTCAGGCCATCCAAGCACGCCGCTCCCGGCACCCGGTCGAGCGGCCCGCACCAACTGCCGTACCGCACCAGGGAGATCACATGTCCGCTCGTATCCACCGCACCCTCCGTGGCCGCCTCCTCGCCGCGGCCGCGCTCACGGCCGTCACGCTGACGCTGACGGCGTGCGACAACGGAGAGGGCACCCGCGACGAGGGTGCTTCGTCGGAGTCCACGTCGTCGCCCGCGGCGGTCGCGTCGCCTTCGACGGGTGTGACCGGAGCGACCGGCGGTACGTCGAAGGGGGCGGGGCAGACGGTGCCGGCGGGCTCGGCCTCGAAGGGCTCCTCTGGGGCCTCGGGATCGACCGGTTCGACGGGGTCCTCCGGCTCGAAGGGATCGGCGGGGGCGAACGGCTCCGGGTCCGGGGCCGGTTCAGACTCCGCCGTCCTCTCCAAGTGCTCGACCACCGCCACCAGGACGACCGCCACGGTGGTCTCCCGTCCGCTGAACCACCTGCTCCTCACCGTCACCAACACCGGCTCGAAGAACTGCGACCTGGTCTCCTACCCGGCCGTCCGGTTCGGCGAGGCCCAGTCCGTCCCGCCGGCCTTCGAGGACTCCAAGCCGCAGGCCGTGGTCACGCTGGCCCCCGGTGAGTCGGGCTACGCCAGCGTCCTGCTCTCGGCCGCGGACGGCAGTGGCTCAGGCGGCTACACCGCCAAGTCCCTTGAGGTCTACTTCGACAGGAGTGCCACGAGCGCGGCCCGCCCGGCGCTCCCCGCGAAGGGCGTTCACGTCGACGACTCGATCGGCGTCTCGTACTGGCAGTCGACCATGGCCGACGCCCTGGAGTGGTGACGGGCAGCAGGTGGTGGGGGGGGGGGGGGGGGGGGGGGGGGGGCAGAGAGCAGGGCCTTTTGGTGGTTTTTGTGGAGGGGGGGGGCCGGGAAGGTACTGCCCCCCCACGCCATGGGTGCGTTCTCGTGCGGTGGTCGACGGGGGTGGGGGACGGGGGTGGGGGTGGGGAACGGGGTCAGGCGGCCACCGCGCGGCCGGTCTGGGGGGAGATGCGGCCGGCGCACAGACCGCGGGCGGCCAGGCCCTGTGCGATGCGCGGTACCGCGGCGAGCGTGTTGGCGGACCAGTCGTGCATGAGGATGACCTGCCCGTTGGTGAGCCGGCCGGCCGCCTGCACGATGGCGTCGCTACTGGCGCCGTTCCAGTCCTGCGAGTCGACGTCCCAGATGATCTGGGTCAGCCCGTACTTGGCCGCGACGGCCTTCACCGTCGCGTTGGTCTCGCCGTACGGCGGCCGGAACAGCACCGGAGTGCCGCCGCCCGCGTTGGCCACGGCCTGCTGGGTCCGGGAGAGCTCCGAGTCGATCTGCGTCTGGCCGAGCTGGGTCAGATGCGGGTGGGTGTAGCTGTGGTTGCCGACCCACATGCCGGCGTTCACCTGGGCGCGGACCAGGGACGGGTTGGCGGCGGCGTACTGGCCCTGGTTGAACATCGTGGCCCGCAGCCCGTTGCGGGTGAGGGAGTTGAGCAGGGCCGTCGTGTTGCCGGACGGGCCGTCGTCGAAGGTGAGCCCGACGTATCCGTTGCAGGCGGCGGCCCGCGCCGGGGCGGCGTCGGCCGTGCCGGCGGTGAGGGTGCTCGCGACGACGGCCGCCACGCACAGGGAGCGTGCCGCGAGACTCGTCATGAGGACACCGTGATGGCGGAGTTGCCGCTGCTCTGGTACCCCTCGGTCGCGAGGATCATGTAGTTGAAGGAGCCCAGCGGCATCCCCGCCCTGGCCCAGGCGTCGAAGTGGTTGCCGGTGGTGATGGTGCCGCCGGTCCGCTTCGACTGCCGGACGCTCCAGTACTGGTTGAACGTCCTAATACCCTCGATGGAGGGGGCGTTGTACCGGGTGGTCTGGTAGATGTCGTAGGTGCCGCCGTCGCTGGTGACCGTGCCCTTGTACGTGCCCGTGGGCCGGTAGGTGCCCCAGTTGTCGACGACGTAGTACTCGACGAGCGGGTTCTGCGACCAGCCGTAGAGCGTCAGGTAGGCGTTGCCGGAGGGGTTGAAGCTGCCCGAGTAGGTCACGCTCCGGCGCGAGCCGGTGCTCCAGCCCTTTCCGGCGACGAAGTTGCCGGTGTTCCGCCAGGTGGTGCTGTATTTGCCGCCGGCGGCCAGGGTCATGGAGACCGTGCCCGGGGCGTCGGTCCAGAACGAGTAGTAGTGGCCGTTGTCGGTGCCGGTCCGGTTCGAGGTGACGACGGTGTCGGCGTGTGCCGTGCCGGGCAGCATGAGCGCGGCCAGGGCGACCAACAGGGTGGTGCAGAGGCCGTTGACGAGCAGCCTGAGCCGGGGTGCGGGTGCGGGTGCGGGTGCGTGGTTCATCTGTCTCCTCCTCTGTCTCGTGAGGGCTGTCAACGGCGACAGTGTTGGCCGGGACACGTCAGCTGTCAATAGTTTCGGTGTGCTCTTCGAAACATTCGGAAGGGGTTTAGGGCCTCCCATCTGGCTTTATTGGGTCGACATTTGATAGCGGTCGAGAGGTCGATCAAATGCCCCAGTCCCATTGCTCCGAATGTTTCGATCGAATCTTTCGAACGTTCCGAGGGGCTACTTCCTGCCGGGCGCGCAGAGTTCCTTGTCGATCAGGTTGTTCTGCGCCATCTCGGTGGAGAGGTCGGGAGCGCCGTCGCCGGTCGCCTCCAGGACGACGACACGGCGGCCGTCCGCGCTGACGCCGTCCCGGGTGGTGTAGCCGACCAGGTCACCGGCGTGGCTGTAGTACACCCCGCCACAGGTCAGCGGGATCTCCATCAGGCCGAGGCCGTAACGGGCGCCGGGCCACACCGGATCGAGGTCGGCGGCCCGTACCGTCTGCTTCATCTCGGCCAGTTGGGCCCGGTGCAGCAGCCGGCCGCCCAGCAGCGCCGAGAAGAAACGGCTCAGGTCACCGGTCGTGCTGATCATGGCGCCGGCCGCGCCCGCCGCGGTCGGGTTGAACTCGGTGACGTCGATCGCCGGGGCGGACTCGCCGAAGGCCGAGTAGCCGCGCAGGTGCGGGCCCGCGATGCGGGGATCGGCGTCGGGGGCCGTGGTGTCGCGCAGGCCCAGCGGCCGGACGATGCGCCGGGTCACCTCCTGCTGCCAGCTCCGGCCCGTGGCCTTCTCGATGATCATCCCGGCGAGGACGTAGTTGGTGTTCGAGTACGCCCACTTGGCGCCGGGCGCGAAGTCCGGGGCGTGCCGCATCGCGATGCCCACCAGCTGCTCGTCGCTCCAGGTCGTGTAACGCCCGGCCTGGTAGCCCTCCTTGCTGGCGATCACGGGGAAGTCGCCGGTGTAGTTGAACAGTCCGCTGGTGTGGTTCAGCAACTCCCGTACGGTGATGGCGTTTCCGTCGTTGCCGTTGCCGGCCACCACGCCCGGCAGCCAGCGCTCCACGGAGTCGTCCAGCGACACACGGCCCTCGCCGACCAGTTGCAGCAGCACCGTGGCGACGAACGTCTTGGTGGTGCTGGCGATCCGGAACCGGTGGTCGGCGCGGACCGCCTCGCCGGTGGTGGTGTCGGCCACCCCTGCGGTGGCCGACCGCTTGCCGCCCGGGCCCGTCGACCGGGCGACGACACCGACGGTGCCGGTCCTCCGGATGGCGTCCACGCTCTCCTGGAGCCGGCCCTGAGGGCCGACCGTGGTCGTGCCGCGGCCGGTGTCCGGGGCGCCGACGGCCGGGGTCGTGAGGCCGAGGCCGAGGGCGGTCAGCGTGGCGACCAGGGCCGTGGTGGTGAGGTGACGCTTCGTCATGAGCTGCTGTCCCCTTGCACGTTGGTGTCGTCCGCCCGGTGCCGAGCGGTGCGATCACCAACCTAGGGAGAGGACGCGGGACCCACGATCACGCCAGCTGCCCGGTCCGTCGTACAGCCTGCTGTACCTCCACCGTCGTCTCACGCCAGCCGGCGGACGTCCTCCAGGTACCGCAGGACCGCGGCGACCCGGCGGTCCACCTGGTCGGCGGGGGACAGGTCGAGCTTGGCGAAGATGCTGCGGATGTGTTTGTGGACGGCGCCCTCGGTGACGACGAGCCGTTCCGCGACGGCCGTGTTGCCCAACCCCTCGGCCATCAGGGCCAGTACGTCGCGTTCGCGGGGGCTGAGCCGTTCCAGGCGGGGGTCCTGGCGGGAGCGGGTGAACAGCTGGGCGACGACCTCGGGGTCGATGGCGGTGCCGCCGCCCGCCACCCGGTGCAGGGCGTCGAGGAACTCCTCCACGCGCCCGACGCGTTCCTTGAGCAGATAGCCGAGGCCGGTGACACCGCCGCCGAGCAGCTCGGTGGCGAAGCTCTGCTCGACGTACGCGGACAGTACGAGGACGGCCAGGTCGGGCCGTCGGCGCCGGGCCTCGACGGCCGCGACGATCCCCTCGTCGGTGTGGGTCGGCGGCATCCGTACGTCGAGGATGGCGACGTCCGGCCGGTGTTCGTCGATGGCGGCGAGGATCCCGTCCGGGGTACCGGCGGTGGCCACCACGTCGAGGCCCTCGGCCCGCAGCAGCAGGGCGAGCCCCTCGCGCAGCAGCGGGTCGTCCTCGGCTATCACGATCCGCAGGGCACGGGCGTCACGATCCACAGGGCAGGTCCACTTCAAGGGTTGTCGGGCCGCCGGGCGGGCTGGCGAGAGTGAGGCTACCGTCGAGCGCCGCGACGCGGCGGCGCATCCCGGTGAGTCCGGAACCGCCGTCCTCGTCGGCGCCGCCCCGGCCGTCGTCCTCGACGCGCAGCCGCAGCCGGCCGCCCCGACCGCGGGCCGTCACCGTGGCGTTGCGGGCACCGCTGTGCTTGGCGATGTTGGTCAGCGCCTCGGCCACCACGAAGTAGGCGGTCGCCTCGACGGAGGCGGCGCAGCGCGCGGGCACGTCGACGTCGATCCGGCAGGGCACTCCGCACTCCGCCGCCAGCCCCGAGAGCGCACCGGCCAGCCCACGGTCGTCGAGCACCGGCGGCAGGATGCTCCGGGAGACCGTACGCAGCTCCGCCAGGGCCTGTTCGGCGGCGGACTGGGCGCGCTCCAGGAGCTCGTCGGCACCGGCGGGGTCGCGGGCCACCATGCGGCGGGCCGCGCCGAGCAGCACGGTGACGCTGACGATGCGGTTCTGCGTGCCGTCGTGCAACGAGCGCTCGATACGGCGCAGTTCGGTGGCGTGCGCGTCGAGGGCGGCGGCCCGGGTGGCCGTCAGCTCCGCGACGCGCAGCGAGAGATCGACGTCGGGTCCGGCGGCGAGAAGGTGCCGGCCGGGCCGCGCCTGCAGCCGGGCCATGCCGGGGCCGAGCCCGACGATGATGATGATCCAGCTCAGGCCCAGCAGGCACACGGCGAGGGCGTCGGGCCAGGACCGCGCGGAGCCGATCCCCAGGGACGTGGCGGTGGTGTTCGCGGGCATGAACGACCAGTACAGCGGAAAGGCGCTGTCCCGCACGGCGGAGAGCGGCAGCAGGACACCGAGCACCCCGAGAAGCAATCCGAGGGTCGCGTGCCGGACCAGCCAGCGCAGTTCCCGCCGGGTGGTCGGGTCGACCAGGGCGGCCCGCAGCCGGGTCGGCGGGGGCTCCGGGGCGATCACCTCCGGGCCCCAGCGGGCGAGCCGCCGGCGCTCCCGTCCGGCGACGGCGTGCAGCGCGCGCAGCACGGCGGGCGCCATCAGCAGCCCCACCCCGATGAAGGTCACGGCGGTGACGGCCGTCCAGAGCAGCACCAACAGGGCGAGCAGGGCCGTGCCGAGCCCGGACGTCAGCTGTCCGAGCGCGGCGCCGGCGGCGCCCAGGGCGCTCCGGGCGATGTCCTTGGGACGCGCGCGCCCGTCGCCGGCGGCGGTGTTCCGGTGGGACGCCATGCCCTGGTCGGCCGCCCTGTCCTGGCGGGTCGCCCTGTCCTGGTGGGTTGCCATCCACCCTCCCTCAGTCGCCAACGACCCTATGCCGACCGGCGGTTCGCGGATGGCTCCCGGGCCGGGAAGTACAGCCTGCTGTACCTGGGCCGGGCGGGCTGCGGGATCGGCCGACAGGGGTGCTGATCCATAGCGTCGGTGACGACACCGCGGCCAGCGCGAACAGCGCGAACACCGCACCGGAACACGGGAGATGACCCCATGACGAACCTGCCTGTCGAGCCCGACCGCCTCACCCGGGGGGACGTGGCCCGCACCCTTCTCTGGATCGTGATCGTGCTCAGCGCGGTCACCAACATGGCGGCCTCCTACGGCGGGGCGAACACCGTGGTGCACCTGGCCTGCGGTGCCGTCACCGTGCTCTGCGGCGGCGCCCTCGTCGTGCGCGCTCTGCGGGGCCGTCGATGAACGCCATCGCCCTCGCGGACGTCACCAAGGAGTACGCGGGCGGGGTACGCGCCCTCGACGGGGTGTCCCTCACCGTGGAGCGCGGCACGTTCCTCGCCGTGATGGGGCCCTCCGGGTCCGGCAAGAGCACGCTGATGCACTGCGCCGCCGGGCTGGACTCCCCGACGTCGGGGAGCATCCGCATCGACGGCCGGGAGATCGGCGGGCTGAACGAGACCCGGCGGACCGAACTGCGCCAGGAACGCGTCGGGTTCGTGTTCCAGGCGTACAACCTGATCCCCTCGCTCAGCGTCGAGGACAACATCACGCTGCCGCTGCGGCTGGCGGGACGTACCCCCGACCGGGACTGGATGCGGACGCTGGTGCACCGGGTCGGGCTCGACGACCGGCTCGCCCACCGGCCGGCCGAGCTCTCCGGCGGCCAGCAGCAACGGGCCGCCGTCGTCCGGGCGTTGGTGGCCAAACCGGCCGTCGTGTTCGCCGACGAGCCGACCGGCGCGCTGGATCTGCGCAGCGCCCACGAGGTCCTCGACCTGCTGCGGGACCTGGTCGACGAGCTGCGTCAGACGGTGGTGATGGTCACCCACGACCCGGCCGCCGCGGCCCGCGCCCACGAGGTCCTGGTGATGGCCGACGGCCGGGTCGTCGAGTCCCTCCTCGCGCCGAAGGCCCCCGAACTGGCCCGCCGGCTGGTCGCCCTGGGAGAGGTGTGAGCGGCATGTTCCGTCTCGCGATACACATGGCCGGATACCGGATCGCCGCGCTGATCGCCGTGGCGTGCGCGGTCCTCGGCGGTGCCGCCCTGATGACCGGCACCGGGGTACTGGCCGAGTCCGGCCTGCGCTCCCACCTCCCGCTCGGCCGGCTGGCCGGCGCGGACGTCGTCGTCGCCGCCGACCAGGAGATCCACCCGGGCGACGGTCTGCCGCTCGCGCTCCCCGAACGCCGTACGGTCCCCGCCCGCCTCGTCGCCGAACTGTCCGGCCTGTCCGGGGTCGAGGCCACGGTCGGCGACATCGGCTTCGCCGCCGCCCTGGTCGACGCCCGCGGCACGGTCGTGCCGAGCGCGGATCCCGCGTCGGCGGGCCACGGCTGGTCCTCCACCGTCCTGTCGGCACCACGGCGGATCGACGGCGAGGCGCCCACCGGGTCCGGCGAGATCGCCGTGGACGGCGCCACCGCCGCCGCGGCGGGCGTCCGGGTGGGCGACACCGTCGAGGTCGTCGCCGTCGGCCGCCCCGCCACCGGCTACCGGGTCTCCGCGGTGGTCGACGCCCCGGGCGCCGGGATCCTCTTCGCGGACCGGACCGCCGCAGCACTGTCGGGTCGCGCGAGCGGCGACAGCGGGCCGCGCGCCGGAACCGTCGACCTGATCGGCCTGCGCACCGCACCCGGCGCGACGGACCGGGTCGCCGCCGAGGTCCGGACGACACTGCGGGGCACCGGGCTGCTGACGGTCACCGGCGCGGACCGCGGCGACCTGGTCTCCCCCGGCGCGGGCGCCTCCCGCTCCCTGCTGATCCTGCTCGCCGGTTCGCTCTCCGGGATCATCCTGCTGATCACCGGGTTCGTGATGGCCGGCGCGCTGGCCGTGTCGATCGGCGGGCAGCGCCGCGACCTGGCGCTGATGCGGGCCGTCGGGGCGACTCCCCGGCAGATCCGCCGACTTGCCACCGCCCAGGCCGCCGTCATCGCGGCCGTGGCGCTCGTGCCCGGCGTGGGCCTCGGCTATCTGCTGGCCGAACAGTTCCGCGGGCTGCTGGCGGACCGGGCCGTGATCCCGCCCGAACTCCCCCTCACCTACAGTCCGTTGCCGGCCGCGGCGACGATCCTCCTCACCTTCCTGACCGTCCAGCTGTCGGCCCGGGGCGCGGCCTGGCGCACCTCCCGCATGCCGGCCACCGAGGCGGTCGCGGAGTCCCGCAGCGAACCCCGCGACCCGTCGAGGGCCCGAACCCGCGCCGGACTCCTCCTCATCGTCGCCGCGACGGCCATGTCGACCCTGCCGCTCTTCTCCCGCACGATCATCGGCGCCACCGGCACCTCCATGGCGGGCATCGTCGGCGCGATCGGCCTGGCCCTGTCCGGCCCGGCCCTCGTCCGGCGCGTCGGAGCCACCGCGTCCCGGCTCACCGGCTCCCGCTCCTCCGCCCCGACCTGGCTGGCGATGTCCAACGTCCGTGCCTACGCCCTGCGCAACGCCGGGATCGTCAGCACCCTGGCGATGGCCGTCATGTTCGTCCTGACCTACACCTTCGCCCAGACCACGGTGCTGGCCGCCACCACGTCCGACACCCGCACCGGCACCCTCGCCCAACAGCGCCTGAGCGCCCCGGGGCTGGGCGGCCTGCCGGACGGCACCCTCACCGCCGTACGCGAGAGTCCCGGTGTCCGGGCGGCGGCGCCCGTCGGCACCACCACCGTCGTGTGGACCTACGACCAGTTCGGCGAGCCGACGACCGAGTCCGGCTCCGCGATGATCCTCACCCCGGACGCGGCAGACGTCCTCGACCTCGACGTACGCGACGGCAGCCTCACCGCTCTCACCGGCGCCACCGTCGCCGTCAGCAGCGAAGTCGCCCGCTCCCGCGGAGCCGAACCGGGCAGCAGGGTGAACCTGGTCCTCGGCGACGGCACACCGGTCATCGCCAAGGTCGTCGCCGTGTACGCCCGAGGCCTCGGCTTCGGCGAGGTCGCCCTCTCCCGGGACCTCGCGGCCGGCCACACCACGACCACCCTCGACCAGTCCCTCCTGGTCCGCACCGACGGCACGGACACGGCCCTGCGCGGCCTCACGGACCTGGCCGCGTCCCGCCCCGGCCTGAGCGTCCAGGACACGGACCCCACCGTCGACACCCTGGACGACGCCCCGCCCGAGGTGTGGATCAACCTGGCGGTCATCGTGGTCCTGCTCGTCTACCTGCTGCTCAGCATCGCCAACAAGCTCGTCGCCGCCACCGCCCAGCGCGGCGTGGAGATGGGCGCCCTGCGCCTCAACGGCACCACACCCCGGCAGATCCGCGCCATGATGCGCCGCGAGGCCGCCGTCACCGCAGCCACCGCCCTCGTCACGGCCCTCCTCCTCTCCGCCGTCCCCCTCGCCCTTCTGGGCCAGGGCTTCCTGGGCCGCCCCTGGCCCGCGGGCCCGGCCTGGCTCCTGCCGGCCCTGGCCCTCACGGTCACGGCCACGGCCTTCCTCACCATCGAACTCCCCACACGACGGGCCCTGCGGACGGCCCCCGCCGACGCGGTCCGGGGACAGTGAGGCACCTCGTGCGACCGTCCAACTCCGGAACAGGCAGTGGCAGTTCATCCCGCCTGTGCATCCGGGGGCGGAGGCCGGTGAACCGTCCTGCCGCATCCGGCATGCGACGGGTCGACCCACACGAACACCCGACGCACCGCCGTGGCCGACGACGACGCCACCACGCCGAAAGGGCCCGACATGTCTCACCGACGCCCCACGACAGGCCTAGGCATCCGGCAGCGACGCCGCGAGGTGTTCCCACGCCGTGTGCACGTCCTGCCCCACGATCCCGAACTGGGTGATGACCGCGACGCAGCGCCCGTCCTCGTCGTCGAGTTCGATGGCCGAGGTCGGGCCGTGGGCGGCGGTGGAGCGGACCAGGTGGCAGGCGTGCACGCCCGCGAGGTCGATCTCGACCGAGCTGTCCGCGAGGGCCGCGAACACCCGCCCGCCGACGGTCCGGTCGGTGACGTGCACGGGGCCGACGCACGCCTGCAGGGCGGCCGGGCCGAACACCGCGACGCCGATGGGCAGTCCGACGGCGCAGACGTGGTCGAACACCGACGCCACGACGTCGGCCGGGATCGGCCGGTGCGCGCCGCGGTAGCGGTGGAACGCCGCGCGCCGGGCCGCCCCGCCGTCCACGAGGACCGCGTCGAGCTGGGCGAGCTGGTCGCCGTTCTCCCAGGCCGGTACAGCGGGGGGCGTGGACGGACCGGCGGTCCGCGCCCCGGCGTGCACCGTGGGCGCGAGTCCCGCCAGCAGCCGGTCCCCCTCGGAGAGCAGCCGCCCCTGGTGCACGGTCCGGCCGTCCGCGTCGAGCAGCCGCACGGCTACGGCGCCCTCGTCCCGCGCGAGGACGGCCGAGGCGACACCGTCGCCGTCGAGGCGCAGCGTGATCGAGCCCGGGTGGACGGCGAACGCGTCGCCGCGCAGGCTCGGGACCGTATAGCTCCCGGCCTGGTCGATGCGGGCGACCGGCCCTCCGGTGACGGCCTGGACGTACTGGAAGAGCGTCAGGCAGCGCGCGAGTTCCGGCATCCGCGCGTCGATCAGCCGCACGCCGCTGTCCCGCCGGCCGCAGCACGTCGCGAACGCGCAGTGCGGGTGGGCGCCGTGGTGGTCCGTCATGCTCAGTACACGTCCCGTACGTAGCGCTTCGCCCGGCGCAGCTCCGCCAGGTACTCCGCGGCGTCGTCGTCCCCGCGTCCGCGCTGCTCGGCGACGACGCCCAGCAGTGCCGCCTCGACATCCTTCGCCATGCGCGAGGCGTCGCCGCAGACGTAGACGTGGGCCCCGTCCTCCAGCCAGCCGTACAGCTCCCGCGACCGCTCGCGCATCCGCGTCTGCACGTAGACCTTCTCGGCCTGGTCGCGCGAGAACGCCAGGTCCAGTTCGGTGAGCACGCCCCGCTCCCGCAGCAGGATCAGCTCGTCCTCGTAGACGAAGTCCGTCTCGCGGTGCCGGTCGCCGAAGAACAGCCAGTTGCGCCCGGCCGCACCCCGCGCGGCCCGCTCGTGCAGGAAACCGCGGAACGGCGCGATGCCCGTGCCGGGGCCGATCATGACCATCGGGGCGTCGTCGTCGGCCGGGACGCCGAAGGAGGCGTTGGGCTGGGGGTAGATGCCCACGGTCGCGCCCTCGCCGCCCACCCGGTCCGCGAGGTAGGTCGACGCGACCCCCTCGTACCTGCCGTACCGGACGGACGCGACGGTGAGGTGGACGCGGTCCGGGTGGGCGAGCGGGCTCGACGAGATCGAGTACTGGCGGGCCTGCAACGGCCTGAGCAGCGGCAGGAGTTCGGCCAGGTCCGGGGCGGCGGAACCGGCGTCCCGGAGCAGGTCCAGCACGTCCCGGCCCCAGAGCCAGGAGTCGAGGTCGGACCGGTCGCCGTGCGCGACGACCGACGCGAGTTCGCCGGCCGGCGCCCGTTCGACGAGGTCGGCCACCAACTCCTTCGACGGGGTACGGATCTCGCGCCCGGTGCGCAGCAGCTCGGCGGCCTCCTCGTCGCCGCCCGCACCCAGGTGCTCCAGGAGCGCGCCGACCAGGGAGTCGTCGTTCAGCGGTACGACGGCCAGCGCGTCCCCGGCCCGGTAGGTGATGCCGCTGTCGCCGAGGTCGAACTCGTAGTGGCGGATCTCCTTCGCGCTGCGCGGGGAGGACAACAGCCTGTTCACCGCGAGCCGGGAGGGGTAGGGGGTGCGCTTGTTCCAGGGGGAGCGGGCCGGGGAGGCCGTACCAGCCCCCGCGCCGGCCCCAGCCCCAGTCCCAACACCCGCGCCCGCGCTCGCATCCGCGCTCGTGCCCGTCTCGGCCACGAGCCGTTCCAGGACCGTCGCCGTCCACCCCGCCGCCGGCTCCTCGAAGTCGATGTCGCAGTCGACGCGTTCGTGCAGCCGGCCCGCCCCGAGCTGTTCCAGCCGCGTGTCGATGAGCTTCGCCGCCTGGCAGAAGTCGTCGTAGCCGCGGTCGCCGAGCCCGAGGACCGCGTACCGCAGACCTTCGAGGCGCGGGGCCGTGTCGGACTGGAGCGCCTCCCAGAACAGCCCGGCGTTGTCCGGGAGTTCGCCCTCGCCGTACGTCGAGGTGACGACGAGCACATGGGACATCGCGGCGAGCCGCTCGGGCGTGACGTCGTCCAGCGCGGTGGCGGTGGAGCCGAGGCCGCGGGCGCGGGCCCCGGCGACGAGTTCGGCGGCGAGGAACTCGGCGTTCCCGGTCTGGGTGCCGAACAGGACGTCGATCGTCGCCGCGGGCGTGTCCCCCGGCGCGGTGTCCCGGCGTCCGGCGGCCGCGATACCGGCGATGAACCCGGCGAGCCAGGCCTCCTGCTCGGCGGAGAACGGCGCGTCGGCCGGGATGAGGGACCCGGTCGGGGGCATGAGGGTCACGCGGTCACCGTCTCGGTCGGGGCCTGCGGGATGCGGCGGGCGGCGCTGTCGGCGAGGTCGGCGAGCGCCGCCGTCGCGAGCAGTTCGTCGAACCGGGCGGCACGCACGCGGCCGGCGTTCTTCGTCGTCTGGTGGACGATCCAGCCGTAGGTGCCGGGGGCGTCCACGCTGAGGTTGTTGCGCTGCCTCAGCGCGCGCTTGTAGTCGTCGAGCCGCTTGATCGCGATGAGCGTGGCCAACTCGTCGTCGTCGAACCGCTCCAGCGTGCCGCGCAGGTACTTCACGACGCGCTGCTTGACGAAGAAGTCCTCGGTGAGCACGAGGTTGCGGACGGCCTCGGCGATCCGCGGGTCGTCCGGGCCGCTCGCCCCGGGCACCCGCTTGAGCGCGAGGTCCTGCGCGACGCCGAGCACCGTGTACGACGACAGCAGCGAGAACATGTCGTCGCCGCCCTGGTCGCCGAGTGCCGGGGCACGGCCGCCGAGCACGGTACGGCGGTCGCGGTAGTCGACCTTGAAGGCGCGCAGCTTGTCCGTCGCGATCGAGGCCGCCAGCTCGTCCAGCAGCTCGGCCCGGGTCGCCGCGGCGAGGATCTCCGTGGAGTCCTGGTACAGCAGCAGGGCGCGCGGCATCCCGCAGTACACGTGCCGCCGCTCGTTCTCCCAGTCCTCCAGCAGCCGGGCCGCGAGCGGTGAACCGGTGGCCTCCACATGCCATGCGAGGAGCAGGCGTACGGCCGCCTCGTGGAAGGAGCCGTGCGCGGTGTCGGTCACCGGGAACACGAGCAGCGAGTCGGCGCTCACCCGCCCGGCCGTCTCGCCGGTCGGGTCGTACTGGTAGAGGAACCCGCCGCTCATGCCGTTGCCGAGGCCCTTGCCGAAGCCGCCGAGGTTGAGGACGGTGCCGCCGGTCATGTACTCGCAGCCGAAGTCGCCGAGGCCCTCGACGACCGCGGTCGCACCGGAGTTGCGCACCGCGAACCGGTCACCGGCCTCCCCCTGCACGAACGTCCGGCCGCCGGTCGCCCCGAACAGCGCGAAGTTCCCGACGAGCACGTTGCCACCGGGTTCGGCGCTGCCGCCGCCGGGCGCGCGCACGATGATCCGCCCGCCGCTCTGGCTCTTGCCCACGCCGTCGTTGGCGGTGCCGGTGTGTTCGAGGGTGATGCCGTCGTTGCAGAAGACGCCGTACGACTGTCCGGCGGAGCCGGTGGTGCGGATGCGGACGGCGTCGTCGACGAGGCGCCGACGGCCGCGGTCGTCGGTGGTGACCGCGGGGGCGTGGGCGAGGAGTCGGTGATCGCCGTGGTTGAGCAGCCACTCGACGTCGACGGAGAGCTGCCCGCCCACCGACTTGTCGCTGTTGCCGAGGTGGATGCCCTCGACCAGCAGGGACGGCTCGCGGCGGTCGAGGAGCGCTTCCTCGACGCGCTCGACGAGGGCGTCGTCGGTGGTGAAGTCCTTCTCCAGGTACTCCGGGTCCGCCACCACCTTCTCGGGCACCCGCGCGAGCAGGCGGCGGACGTCGAGGCGTCCCACGCTCGCCGGGTGGTCGAGGAGTTGCAGCAGGTCCGTGCGGCCCCGCGCCTCGCGCAGGGAGCGCAGACCGAGGCGGGCGAGGATCTGCCGGACGTCGTGCGCGATGTTGAGCAGGTACTGCGCCAGCGCGCGCGGATCGCCCTCGAACGCCTCGGAGTTGGTGGTGAGCCCGGCGGGACACTTCACGTTGCAGTTCTTCGCCATGACACAGCCGAGCATCATCAGCGCGGTCGTCCCGAACTCGAAGCTGTCGCCCCCGAGCAACGCCGAGGTGACGACGTCGCCACCGGTCTGGTGCGCGCCGGAACAGCGCAGGACGACCTTCTGGCGGAGCCCGTTCGCGACGAGCGCCTGGTGCACCTCGGCGACACCGATCTCCGCCGAACGCCCGGCGTACTTGAGGCTGGTGACGGCCGCCGCGCCCGTACCGCCGGTGTTCCCGGCGACGTTGATGACGTCCGCGCCGGCCTTGGCGACACCGACCGCGATGGTGCCGATGCCCTCCGAGGACACCAGCTTCACGACCACCCGTACCCGCGCGGCCTTGCAGTCGTGGATGAGCTGGGCCAAGTCCTCGATGGAGTACGTGTCGTGGTGCGGGGGAGGGGAGATGAGCTCGATGCCCGGGGTGCCGCCGCGGGCCGCCGCGATGTCCACGGTGACCTTCGGCGCGGGCAACTGGCCGCCCTCGCCCGGCTTCGCGCCCTGCCCGATCTTGATCTCCAGCTCCTGGAGCATCGGGTCGGCGAGATAGCCCGCCCAGATACCGAACCGGCCCGACGCGAACTGCTTGATCCGGGAGCCGCGGATGGTGCCGTACCGGGTGTGGTGCTCGCCGCCCTCACCGCTGTTCGACATCGCGCCGACCATGTTCGTGCCGTGCGCGACGGCCTCGTGCGCGGTCGCCACCAGCGCGCCGTGGCTCATCGCGCCGGAGGCGAGCGAGCGGGTGATCTCGTGCGCGGGCTGCACGTCGTCCAGCGGCACGCTGTCGGGGGCGCTGTCGAGGAGCGCGAGGAGACGGGCGGCGGTGCCGGTGGCGGCGACTTCGACGCTTTCGGTATCCACGCCGAGCGTCTCGACCTCGCCGGGGTGTGCGAGGGCGAGGCCGTCGGCGAGGGCCGCGTGCCGCCCGGCGGCGTCGGGTCCGGGGGAGGTGAGGCGCAGCCGGACGGTCGACCGGTCCGTGACGCAGGCGAGGACGCCGCGGACGGTGACACTCGCGTTGCCGCTCGTCGAGAAGCGGCCCAGCTCTCGGGCGAAGTCCTGCGGGGTGCGCAGCCCGGTGACGTCCGCGGGCAGCGCGAGGACGTCACGCAGCGCGGAGGGGCGCCGCGACCGTTCCTCGTGGGTGGTCCGCAGGAAGGCGCGGTAGCCGGGCGTGATCCGGAACGCGTCGATCTCGGCGTCGCTGAGCGCGTCGTACCCGGTGTCGCGGTAGGCGGCGTCGGTGATGCCGAACGCGTCGTCGAGCTGGCCGAGCGTGAGCAGCCGCAGCCCGTCCGAGCCACCCTGCCCGCCTGGCCCGCCCTGCACGTCCCCTCCGACCGGTCCGCCCCGCTCGCCCTGTCGGCCGAACTCCGGCCGCTCCTCGGCCATGTCGCCGAAGCCGCGTACGGCCGTGACGCCGAAGGAGTGCCCGGCGCCGTCCGACCGCTCCTTGAACAGGCCGAGCAGCGGGACCTGTTGCTCGGTCGCCACCGTACGGGCCCGCTCGTGCCAGTCCGTCGAGGCCTGCGCGATACGGGCGAACCCGACGCCGCCGACCGGGGCGTCCATGTGCGGGAAGGCCCGCGCGAACACGTCGTCGCGGGTGTCGAGGTAGTTCGGTTCGAAGAACGCGCCGCCGATGTAGCTCTCGGCGGTGCACAGTCCGACGCGGCCCATGGTCTTCGCGAGGGACTTCTCGGCCGCCTTGCGGAACTTGGCCAGCGCCCGGTCGGTCTCGGTGATCTCACCGGCGGGCGCGGGCGCGCTCGGGTGCCGTTCCTCGGCGCGCAGCCGTGCGCTGAGGCTGTAGACCGCCGAGGCACCGAAGCCGAGCGCGGTCGCCACATGGTGCGACGAGGGCAGCTGACCGCTCTCCGCGACGATCGAGACACGCAGCCGCAGCCCGGTCTCGATGAGACGCTGGTTCACCGCCGCGACGGCGAGGATCACCGGCAGCGGCGCGTGGGTCGAGGAGATCGCCCGGTCGGTGAGGAGCGCGATGCCGCCCCGCTCGGTGGCGAACCGCTCGACGTCGTCGCAGAGTTGCCCGAGCGCGGTACGCAGGGCGTCGGCGTTCGCGGTGCCGTCACCGACGACCGGCTCGTAGAGCATGGCGAACCGTTCCAGCGGCACGATCCGCTGGTCGCGCAGCCGGACCATGTCGAGGTGCCCGAGCACGGGCGAGGACACCACGAGCTGCCGGGGGCCGGTGTTCCCGGTGCCGTCGGGCTTCGGGCCGAGGGCGACCCGCATGCTCATGCCGTCGGCCTCGCGGATGCTGTCGAGCGGCGGGTTCGTCACCTGGGCGAAGCGCTGCGAGAAGTACTTCGCCATGCCGCCCTCGGTGTCGCTGAGGGCGTTGATGGCGTTGCCGTACCCCATGGCCGAGATCCGCTCCGACCCGTGGGTGAGCATCGGGTCGAGCATGAACCGGAAGCTCTCCTGGTTCAGCGCGTACGCCACGTACCGGCCGGCGAGCGAGAGGTCGCCGTCGTATCCGAGCGTCGTCGTGCCGCGGTAGTAGTCGGGGGCGGGCAGGTCGTCGAGGTTCACCCGGGCCGCGCCCAGCAGTTCGCTGTACGGGCGGCGCGCGGCGAGGGAGTCGAGCACCTCGCGGGTGCGCATACGGCGTCCGGTGCGGTGGTCCACGACGAGCATGCCGCCGGCCTCGATACGGCCCCGGTGCACGACCTCGTCGTCGGGGAAGGCGACCTGTCCGGCCTCGGACGCCACCATGAGGTACTCGGCGGTCTCGACGGTACGCAGCGGGCGCAGGCCGAGCCGGTCGAGGCGGGCACCGATGACGTCCCCGTCGCTGAAGATCACCGCCGCCGGACCGTCGTTCTTCTCCTCGTAGAGGGAGAAGTACTCCAGCATGTCGCGGACGGCGACGGGCAGGGTGCGGTCGTTCTCCCAGGCGGGCGGCATCAGCGACACGACCGCCTCGACGATGTCGAGGCCGTCGTCGAACACCCGGCTCTGCAGGGTCTGGTCGAGCCGGCTGGAGTCGGACTGCCCCGGCGGACGCACGATGCTCCGGGTGCGGGAGCGCGCGAGGGCCTCGTCGGAGAGCCGGTTCTTGCGGTCGGTGTTCAGTTCGCCGTTGTGCGCCATGAGGCGGAACGGCTGGGCCATGGTGGGGTGCGGCTCGGTGTTAGTGGAGAACCGGGTGTGGAAGTACAGCGACCGCACGGAGTGCCGCGGATCGCACAGATCGCGGAAGTACCCCACGATCTCACCGGAGTTGAGCCGTCCCTTGAGCACCTGCGTCCGCGCGCTCAGCGAGAGCGGGTACAGCCCGGCGTACCTGTCGTCTGCGTAGGCGACGGCTTCGACGGCGAGCAGGGCGCGGTGGGCGGCCGAGTCGACCTCGTGCCGCTCCCACCCCTCCGGGGCCCGGAACACCCACTGCACGATGGGCAGTTGGTACTGCTCGGCCGCGGGCCGGGCGACGCCGTGGTCCACGGGGACGTCCCGCACGAGCAGCACCTCGAAGCCCTGCGCGGCGATGCTCCGGCCGACGAGATCCACGGCGGCCTCGCGCCGGCCGGAGTCGGTATGGGCATCGGAGTCGGCGCCGGCGTCGGTCGGCACGAAGCAGTTCGCGACGCCGAAGTGCCCGGCGCGCAGCTCCTCGCCGGTGAGCGCGCCGAAGAACTCCACCGACAGGTCGACGCTCACGCCCGCGCCGTCGCCGACGCCCTCGGCGGAGGTGCCGCCACGGTGCGGGATGGCACGGAGCGCCTCGTCGCCCTTGCGGAGCACGTCGTGGCCCGGCGTCCCGTCGAGGCGGGTGATGAAGCCGACGCCGCAGGCGCTGTGCTCGCGGGCAGGGTCGTACAGGCCGAAGGTGGAGCGATTCACGTGCGGGTCCTCTGCGCGGTTCCGGCTGGGGGTGCCTCCCAGACGCTCAGGGCATTGGGGGAGGACGGCCAGGCTGCGTCGGTGAAGCGCTCGCCGCGGGCGGACCGGTGTGACGTCCGGAGCCCTGAGTGGTGCGACTGGACACGGTAAGGCTTACCTAAGTTCCACCGCAAGTGTGGGTCCGCGCCGGCGGTGCCGCCGTCCCCGACGGCGGGTGCGGATGCGTGGAGCGGGGCGTCGGCGGTGGTGCCGGCCACGGAGGGCGGCGTCTCACAGGGCGGCATCCCGTTGACAGGACAAAACGGGGACTCGCACAATCGGGGCCATGACCGGCCACTGGTTCGACACCGCGACGGCGATCTCGTGTGTCCCGGACCGGACCGGCTGTGAGCGCTCCGGTCGCTAGCCGCGCGCCGCGGCCCAGGCAGTGCCCCTCACCCCGGTGAGTCGAAGCGGGTCGGTTCGCACCCCACGGCACCGCCGCCACTCCACCGCCCGCACCCCACGGCACCCACGCAGCCCACCGCGTCGCCTCCCCGAACTCCCTCTGTTCGCGGCGAAGGGCGAACGGCGAATGAGGAGAGACCCATGACGGTCACCGTCACCAACGCCGGACCGCCGCCGGTGCTGCGCGCAGCACGCGTCCCGGAGGGCGGGCTCCACGAGGGCCCCCGCACGCTGCGCCGACTGCCCGAGGGATGGCGGGAGCAGCCGTACGAACGGGTCGAAATCGTGCCGCTGGGCCGCACGATCGGTGCCGAGGTGCGGGGCGCGGACCTCTCGCGCCCGCTCGACCCCGCGCTGCGCGAGGAGTTGAACCGGGCCCTGCTGGAGTGGAAGGTGCTCTTCTTCCGCGCCCAGCACCTCACGTCCGAGCAGCAGCGCGCATTCGCCCTCAACTGGGGCGAGTTGGAGACCAACCCGCTGCTCGCCCGCGGCGCCGCCGAGGACGTGGTGCGCTTCGACAAGGGCGCCGGGGCCACCCCCACCTTCGAGAACGTCTGGCACGCCGACGTCACCTTCCGCGAGCGGCCCGCGCTCGGCGCCGTACTCCAGCTGCGCGAGGTGCCGCCGTTCGGCGGGGACACCCTGTGGGCGGACATGGCCGCCGCATACGACAACCTCCCCCAGGAGGTGAAGGACCGCGTCGACGGTGCCACCGCCGTCCACGACTTCATCCCCGGCTTCGCCCGCTTCTACGGCCCCGAGCGGCTCGCCCCCTTCCAGGACGACTTTCCGCCCGTGGAGCACCCGGTGGTCCGCACGCACCCGGAGACGGGCCGGCGCCTGCTGTTCGTCAACACGTCCTTCACCACCCGGATCACGGGCCTGGAACGCGAGGACAGCGACCGACTGCTCCGCTTCCTCTTCCAGCAGGCCCACGTCCCGGAGTACCAGGTGCGCTACCGCTGGCAACCCGGCGACATCGCCTTCTGGGACAACCGCGCCACCCAGCACTACGCCGTGAACGACTACGCCCCCCACCGCCGCGTCGCCGAACGCGTCGCCATCACCGGCGACCGCCCCTTCTGACAGCAGTTCACCTCGCTCCTCGGCCCTCGGTCCTCGCTCCTCGGTCGAGACCGGTTCCTCCACGCAAGAAACAGGTAAGAGACGAAGGCCAGATGCGGGGCATCCCTGAATGTGGTGAGTGCGCAAGCCGAATTCGAAGTGAACGTGCTCCGCATTCGCCCGGCAATTGGTCAAGACCTCTTCAATCCTCCCCGGCATCTCTGGTGACGGCACGGCACGGGTGGGTTCACTGCGCTGCATGGAACATCTGACGACCCGCGGGCGACTGCGCCGGACGGCTCTCGCCCTCGCCGCCGCGGCCGCCTCGCTCGGCCTGACCCTGGGCGCGGCCCCGTCCGCCGGGGCCGTATCGGTGCCGGCCGAGTTCGGCACCGACTACCACGACCCGCTCACCGCCGCCCCGGCCATCGCCACGCCGCACACCAGGTCCTGCTCGGTCACGGTCGCCGAGGCGAAGTTCAGGGACTTCACCCCTTACACCGGCACCTACACCCCGCCGACCGGCTGCGGGACCCCGGGCCGCTGGTCCAAGGTGGTGCTGCGGATGGACGGCAGTGTGGCCGGCCGGCAGTACGACCGGCTCGGGTACCTCGACATCGGCGGGGTCCAGGTCTTCCGCACGTCCACCCCCGAGCCCTCGCAGGACGGCATCGACTGGTCCGTGCAGAAGGACGTGACGCGGTACGAGAAGACGCTGAGCGGCTCGCAGCCCGTGGACATGCTCATCGGCAACGTTGTCAACGACACGTACACCGGCGTCCTGGACGTCAAGGTCACCCTCACCTTCTACGCCCCCGAGCGGGGCCGCGCCCCGTCGGCTTCGTCGTCCACAGCGGCCCCCGACCAGGTCATCCCCCTCAGCGACGCGAACAGCGTGACCACCGGCGCCTCCCTCACCACCCCCCGCAACTCCGAGCGGATCCTCGCCGAGGTGTACGCGACCGGATCGGGCGGTGGCTGCGAGGAGTTCTGGTACTCGGCGGTCACCCCGTCGGCGTCGTACTCCTGCCAGGGCGGGGACGACGGCCCCTACCGCGAGGTCGAGGTCAGTGTCGACGGCAAGGTGGCCGGGATCGCCTCGCCCTACCCGAACGTGTGGACCGGTGGCTGGTCGCCGTACCTGTGGTCGGTGCTCCCGTCGCCCACCGCCTTCGACGTTCGGCCGCTGGAGTTCGACCTGACGCCCTTCGCCGCCGAGCTGAACGACGGCAGGGCGCACCAGGTCGACGTGTCGGTGCTCGGGGTGCCGGGCGGACAGACCGGGTGGAGCGCGCCGACGAACATCCTGGTGTGGCAGGACGCCCACAAGCCGGTGGTGACGGGCGCGGTGACCTCGTACAGGACGTCGACGCCGAAGGTGACGAACACGTACCAGGACGGCACCTCGCGCAGCCTGGTGACGGAGGGCGCGCACAGCCTGAAGGTCTCCGGCTACCTCGACACCTCCCACGGCCGGGTCACCACGACGGTCGACCGCTCCCTGACCACGGCGATCACCCACCACTGGACCCCGGACGAGACCACCGACAACCAGACCGGCCGCTGGACCGACACCCAGAAGGTCACCGCCAACGGCCACACCTCCCGCACCGACCGCACCTACACCCTCGACGGCCGCTCGACGATCGACACCGACAACCGGCTCCGCGTGGTCATGTCCCTCGACGACCACGCCCGCACGGACGGCGTCCTCCGCGACGACACATACGCCGGCGACGCGACCTTCACCCTGGGTGTGGCCCGCGAGGACCGTCACGCCGTGGCGACGACCAGCGAGCGTTACCGGCTCCGAGGAGCCGGGGCGTGCTACGACCGCACACTCGCCACGCGACAGGGCGTCCTGACGAAGGACGTACGACGCTGCTGACCGGTCGGCACGATCTCTCGCCCACGGAGTACCGGCACCCGCTGCCGGGAACGGACCCGAAGACTCCCGGGGCTCCCCACCGGCGGGCAGGATGGCCCCATGACAAAACTGCCCGCACGGTCGGTCCGTCGTCCTGCCTCCGGCTCGGTGCTGTCGCTGTGGTCCCAGGACTCCGTGCTCTCGATCGGTTCAGTGGGATCCGTGCTGTCCGTGGGGTCCGTCGGCTCGGCCCTGTCGGTCGGCTCCATCGGAAGCGCCCTGTCGATCGGCTCGATCGGCTCCTCCCTGTCGCTGATCTCGACCGGGTCGTGGCTGAGCACGGGATCCGTGTTCTCCGCGCAGTCGCGCTGGTCGGTGCTGTCCTGGCGTTCGTCCCACGGTTTCCTGGCCGCTGGCGCGGTGGGGGCGGCGGCCGGGGGCGCCCTGCTGCTGGCCCAACTGCTCCACAGGTCCGCGACCGGCACCGGCGCCGCACAACCCTGACGCGGGCCGGGAGGTAGTCCCGCCCGGCGTCTCAGCGCACCGGGAAGCCGAAGGAGTGGCCCTGCTCCTTGAGGCGGGGGAGGATCCGGCGCAGGGCCTCGACGGTCTGGGAGCGGTCGCCGCCCGCGTCGTGGAAGAGGAGTGTCGGCCCGCCCGGCAGCTCCCGCTCCACGGTGGCGACGATGGCGTCCGTGCCCGGCCGCTCGAAGTCCTTGGTGTCCACGTTCCAGCCCAGCGGGCGCATGCCGCGGGAGGCGGCGAGCTCGCGGCTGTAGGGGGTGAAGGCCCCGCCGGGCGCCCGGTAGTACATCGGCCGTACGCCCCCGGACGCCTCGGTGATCATGCGTTCGGCGTCGAGGATCTGCTGCGACTGGTAGGCCTGGGACTGCTTGTCCATGGTGGTGTCGTGCGACACCGAGTGGTCGCACAGCCGGTGCCCGGCCGCGACCACCTTCTTCACGAGGTCCGGGTGGGCCTGCGCCTGCGTCCCCACCATGCAGAACGTGGCCTTCACCCCGTACTCCCGCAGCACGTCGAGCACTTGGGGGGTCCACACGGGGTCGGGGCCGTCGTCGATGGTGATGTTGACGCCACGCGCCCCCTTGTCCGAGGCGTGCGCGATGGTCACCGCGACCCGCTTGACGTCACTGCCCGGGGACGCCGACGCGGTCGCCTTCGGAGACGACCCGTCCACCGCACCGGCCTGCGCGGTCCACACCGAGGCACCGGTGGCGAGCAACGACACCCCGAGCGCCGCGCCGAGCACCTTGCCGTACCAGCCACGTCCGCCACTGTGCCGCGCCATGTCCGCCCCGCTTTCCCGCAGTTCCTCGCCGATTCCCCGGTCACCTCGCGACCATCTGTCAGGACGGTGATCGGCGGCCGGGGGATGCGTCCGTTACCGATCAAGGACAATCCCGGAGTGGTTCCCGGACAACCGGACAACCGGGCGAGCAGCGGGCTGAGTTGGGCCGCAGGACCCGACCTCGCGCCCCTCGACCGGGCCGGGCGCGACTCACGTCGGTGAGACCGGCGAGGGGCGCGAGGGCAGGCAACCCCGATGTGCGCACGCGGGACGGCATGCAGGTGGGCGCGCCGGCCGGCATGGCCCGCACGCGGACCCGCCGCGGTCAGGGGAGAGCCGGGCCGCGACGGGGGTGCGAGTTTCGGCAGGGGCTCACCTGCGGCGGCCGGCATCGAAAGCCACCCGCGGGCCCGGTCTTCTTCATGCCCTGGGTGGTGCCGAGGATCTCGGCGAGCTGGGTTTCTTGCTGGTCAAGGGCGGTTGTCCGTGCGCCTGGTGGTGGTTGTCGTCGGTCATCCGTGGCCACCGTTGAGCGGCTTCGGGCGACCCAGGGAAGAGGGCCCGCTTCGCTCGATGCGAGCCCCCCTCAACCGCCGACGGGCGTCTTCGATACGTCCCGCGGCTCCGGAGACCGGGCTTCCTAGGGACCGATGACGCCCAGTGCGCCGAGTACGAGGCACGCGGTGCCGAAGAGGAAGAAGCCGCCCATGGCCACCAGGGCCGTGCCGAACCGGACGACGCCGACGCTCCTGCCGGCTTCGGCCATCGGCGAGCCCAGGGTCTTCTGCCCGAGGTCGAGATACGCGGGCAGCTGTCCGGTCCGCCGAAGTGTCCGTCCGACGCCGATGAGCGCGATGCCGAAGACCAGCGTGAGCAGGCTCGTCCAGAGCTGCTGGGCCGGGTCGTAGGCGTCCGAAACCGCGGTGATCACACAAGCCCCCCAGGACATGCCGGACAGCAACGGTCCGGTGGCCGGACAGTTGAAGGAAGGCCCTCATCCTGCCTGACGGCCACCCTTGGGCGGTAACCCCTTTCGCCGGGTGACGGTGCCGTGAGGGTTCGCCGGCAGCGGTACCCGTCCCGAGGGCGCACGCGGGGGCCACGCCGCCGATTCGGGGGCGGGCAGGGGCCCATGGTCAGCGAAGGAGGAGCGGCTGCCGGCCGGGTCCTTCCGTGGTGATCTCGCCGGAGCCCCGTTCGATCAGCCGGGTCGCGACGGTGACGGTGCGCGGAGGTGACCGGTCGCCGTCCAGGCGGCGGAAGAGCATCTCGGCGGCCGTCCTGCCCAACTGCTCGACGTCCTGCGCGATGACGGAGATCCCCGGGCTGAGGATGTCCGCCAGGGGGAAGTCGTCGAAGCCCAGGTGGGCGACGGCGTCCTGCAGGCCGAGTGCGCGCAGCGCCCGTACGGCCCCGATGGTGACGAGGTTCTGGCTGGTGAACAGCGCGGTCGGCGGGTTCGGCAGCGCCAGGAGCCGCTCGGTCGCGGCGATGGCGGATTCCTCGCTGGCACCGGTGTGCCGGACGATCTCGTCGTCGTACTCGATGTGCGCGACCTCCAGGGCGTGCCGGTAGCCGTCGAAGCGCTGGGCGGCGGTGGGGATGGTCGCCCGGTCGCCGAGGTAGGCGACGCGGCGGTGGCCGGCCTTCAGCAGGTGGTTGACGGCGGTGAGGGCGCCCTGCCGGTTGTCGGAGACGACGGTGTCCGCGTCGAGCAGGCTGGGCTCGCGGTCGACGAAGACCATGCAGGTGCCCGACCGCTGCTCGCTGATCAGATAGCTGTGGTCACGGCCGGCCGGCACGATCACCAGGCCGTCGACCCGCCGGTCGATGAGAGCCCGGGCCAACTCCCGCTCCCGGGCCGGGTCCTCGTCGAGGCTGGCGACCAGCACGAGCACTCCGCGCTCGCGTGCCACGTTCTCGACGGTGCGGGTCAGGGCCGCCGAGAAGGGGTTCGCCGAGTCCTCGACGAGCATCCCGATCGTGGCCGTCCGGCCGTCCCCACGGCGCAGGCTGCTGGCGGTCAGGTTGGGCCGGTAGCCCAGTTTGTCGGCCGCGTCCCGCACCCGGGCGGCGATGGCCGGATCGACGGTGGGGACCTCGTTGACCACGCGCGAGACGGTCTTGATGGCGACGCCGGCCAGTGCCGCCACCTCGCGCATGGTGGGGCGGCTACGGGGGGACCGGGACGGCGGCTCGCCCAGAGTCATCGTTGTCTCCTGCCGATCTGGCGTTACCTAGTCGTTGCCCATGCATGTCTACCAGTGTCTTGACGCGCTCGTCCATACGGCCCAGTATCCCGTCGAGTCAACGTTGTCTCAGCGTCGACCACGGACGGCTCCGAAAGGGATCAAGCGATGAATCTCTCCACCAGCCAGGCGTCGGGCCTTCGCGGTCGGTATACGCGGGCGGCAGCGATCGGCATCACCGTGTGCCTCGGCGCCACCCTCACGGCCTGCGGTTCCTCCGACGGGGACTCCTCATCGTCCGGCGACGGGAAGGTGGGTGTGTCACTGATCCTGAAGACACTGAGCAACCCGTACTTCGTGAGCATGCAGAAGGACGCCAAGGCCCAGGCCGCCAAGGACAAGGTGAGCCTGACCGTGGCGGCGGGATCCTCGGACGGCGACACCCAGACCCAGATCACCGCCATCGACAACGCCGTCTCGCGCGGCGACAAGGGCATCCTGATCACCACCAACGGTGACGCGGTGAACGCCGCGCTGAACCGTGCCAAGCAGGCCGGCCTCTTCGTGATCGCCCTGGACACCGCACTGAACCCGGCGAGCGTCGCGGACATCACCTACGCCACCGACAACGAGCAGGCGGGCAGGCTCGACGGCCAGTACGCGGCGGCGGCCCTGAACGGCAAGCCCGCGGTCATCGCCATGCTCGACCTGTTCAACAACCAGGTCGTCTCGGTGGACATCGACCGCGACCACGGCTTCCTGGAGGGCATGGGCATCGACCCGGGCAGCAAGACCGAGAACGGCAAGGAGGCCAAGTCGGGGAAGTACACCGGCGGCAAGGGCGGTACCTACACGATCGCCTGCCACCAGCCGACCCAGGGTGCCATCGACGGCGGACGCACCGCGATGGAGAACTGCCTGTCGGCCAACCCGGACATCAACGTGGTCTACGCCATCAACGAGCCGGCGGGCGAGGGCGCGTACAACGCGCTGAAGGCGGCGGGCAAGGACAAGGGCGTCGCGATCTACGCGATCGACGGCAGTTGCTCGGGTCTGAAGAACGTCACCAGCGGCAAGTTCGCCGCCGACGCCGTGCAGTACCCGGGCAAGATGGCGTCGCTCGGCGTCAGTTCCATCGCGAAGCTGGCCCGCGGCGGCAGCAAGCCCAGCGTGACCGAGGGCAAGTCGTTCTACGACACCGGCACCGCGCTGGTCGCCGCCAAGCCCATCGAGGGTCTGACGGTCCAGTCCCCGGCGGAGGCCGCTTCCGCCTGCTGGGGCAGCTGACCCGGCCGGCCGGGGGTGCCGCCGGTACGCACCGGCGGCACCCCGCACCGCACGAGCCCATGAGCCGTCGCGTCAGCCGTCGTCAGCCGTCATGAGTCGCACCGAAGGCCCGCACGAGGGCACGAGGGAAAGAACCGGAAGGACGTCCTGTGACCACCCACGTGGACAGTCAGGCAACACCGGCACCGGCGGAGGATTTCCTCAACCGGCCCGCCACACCGGCCCAGCGCATCCACGCGGTGCTGCACCGTCAGCCGGCACTCAGCCCGGCGATCGTGCTGGTGCTCGCCGTCATCGTGTTCTCCCTGGTCAACGACCGCTTCTACGCGTTGCAGAACCTGTCGCTGGTCGCGCAGCAGACGGCCGTCATCGGCTCGCTGGCCGTCGGCCAGACCGTCATCATCCTCACGGCCGGCATCGACCTGTCCATCGGCGCGGTCATGGTGCTCGCCTCGTTGCTGATGTCGAAGCTCGTCGCGGACAACGGCCTGCCGGGCATCCTGGCCCTGCTCGCGGGAGCGGCCGTCGCCGTCGCCGCACAGGTCGTCAACGGGCTGCTGGTGACCAGGATCAAGCTGCCACCGTTCATCGTCACGCTCGGCACCCTCAGCATCTTCACCGCGATCACGCTCATCTACGCCAAGGGCCAGACCATCGCCCTGCAGCCGGGCAACATCCTCATGTGGAGCGGCGAGACCGTCTCCATCGGGCAGTTGAACCTGACCAACGGCGTCCTGCTCATGATCGCCCTGTACGCGGTGATCGGCTACGCGCTGCGCTACACCGCCTGGGGCCGGCACCTGTACGCCGTCGGCGACGACATCGAGGCCTCCCGCCTGGCCGGCATCTCCGTCAACCGGGTGCTGCTGAGCGCCTACGTGGTCGGCGGGTTCGCCATCGCGGTGGGCGCCTGGATCCTGGTCGGCCGGGTCGGCGGCGGTGACCCCAACAGCGGTCTCAACGCCAACCTGCAGTCCATCACCGCGGTCGTCATCGGCGGCACCAGCCTGTTCGGCGGACGCGGTGTGGTGGTCGGCTCGCTGATCGGCGCGCTCATCGTGCAGGTCTTCGTCAACGGTCTGGCACTGGCCGGCATCGACCCCAACTACCAAGTCCTGACAGTCGGCGTCCTGGTGATCGCGGCTGTCTCCGTCGACCAGTGGATCCGGAGTGTGAAGTCGTGACGACCACCACCGCCCCCGTTCTCGAGGCCAAGGGACTGGTCAAGGTCTTCGGCCGGGTCGTCGGCCTGGACGACGTCGGCCTCACCCTCCACCCCGGCGAGGTCCTCGCCGTCATCGGTGACAACGGCGCCGGCAAGTCCACCCTGATCAAGTGCCTGTCCGGAGCGCTCGTCCCGGACCGGGGGAGCATCCTCGTCGACGGCTCGGAGGTGAACTTCAAGCGGCCGCAGGACGCCCGCGAGGCCGGCATCGAGACGGTCTACCAGACCCTCGCCGTGGCCCCCGCGCTGGACATCGCCAGCAACCTGTTCCTCGCCCGCGAGATCCGCCGCAAGGGTGTGCTCGGCTCGGTGTTCCGCATGCTCGACACCGGCGAGATGAAGCGTCAGGCGTCCGACCACATCAAGCGGCTGGGCATCAGCACCCTGCAGAACATCAACCAGGCCGTGGAGACGCTCTCCGGCGGCCAGCGGCAGTCGGTGGCCGTAGCCCGGGCGGGCGCCTTCGGCGGCCGGGTCGTCATCCTCGACGAACCCACCGCCGCCCTCGGCGTCCGCGAGACCGGCCAGGTGCTCAAACTCGTCCGCGACCTGCGCGACCAGGGCCTCGGCGTCATCCTGATCAGCCACAACATGCCCAACGTCTTCGATGTCGCCGACCGCATCCACATCCAGCGCCTCGGCGGCTGCGCCGGGGTCATCACCCCGCGGTCGCACTCCATGGAGGACGCGGTGGCCATCATGACGGGGGCGAAGAAACTCGTCCCGGAAGCCGGCTGAGAGGCAGGCGCCGGATGGCCGACGCGTTCCGGATCGACGAGGGCCGCCTCGGCGGCGAACCCACGGTGACCGTCTCCGCGCCGGACGGCCTCGCGCGGGCCGTCCTCGCCCTGCGCGGGGCGACCCTGTTGAGCTGGCAGGTCGGACGCGGAGCGGCCGGACGGCTCACGGAACTGACCGACGGCTACCGCGACGAGGCGGAACTGCTGGCGCAGGACGGCGTCCGGGCGGGCCTGCTCGCCCCGTTCCCCAACCGCGTCGCCGACGGCCGTTACCGTCACGACGGCCGCGACCACGACCTGCTGCCCGGCCGGCTCGGGGACCGCACGATCTACCACGGCTTCGCGCGCGAAGCGCCGTTCCGGATCGTCGGGGCCACCACGACGGCCGACTCCGCGCGGCTGCTGCTGCGCACCACGGCCATCAGACCGGGCCGGTACCCCGGCTACCCGTTCGCGCTCGACCTCGACGTGGAGTACACGATCGGCCGCCGTGAACTCGGCGTCGAGATCCGGGCGACGAACGTGGGCGGGACCACCGCCCCCTACGCGTCGGGCTGGCACCCCTACTTCACGCTCTCCCGCCCCGTCGACGACCTCGTCCTGCGGATCCCCGCCCACACCCTGATCCGCACCGACGCCTCCCTCATCCCGCTGCCCGGAAAGGAGGCCCTGCTGCCCCTGGACCACCACCCCGGCCTGGACTTCCGTACGTCCAGGCGGCTCGGTGACGCCGTCATCGACGCCTGTTTCGCGGACCTGGAGCCCGGACCCGGCGGCCGGGCCGAGACGGTGCTGGGTGACCCCGCGACCGGAGACGAACTACGGGTGTGGCAGTACGGCGGGTACCTGCACGTCTTCACCGGCGACACCCTGGCCCGCGACCGGCGTGCCGCCATCGCCCTGGAACCCGTCGAGGTACCCACCGACGCCTACAACCGTCCCGAACACGCCACAGCCCTGTCCCTGGAGCCCGGCCGGCAGCGGGAGTTCCGCTTCGGCGTCACCTACCTGCCCGCAACGCGCTGAACCGCGGCCTCCGGGCGGCCGGTGGAGTACGCCGGGGGACCCGGGTCCTCCCCGAACGGCGGTCAGTACGCCGACTTCAGCGTGCCTCCGGGGAGTTTCCTCCCGTCCTCCCGGCCCACGCTGCACAGCACCCACCGGAACCCGGCGTCCCACTCCTCGCCCGAGGAGTACCAGCCCCACATCTCGTGCCCCTGGCCACGGGCCCGGTCGACGCCGTACTTCTCCTCACAGAGGCCGTTCGTGTCGACACTCTCCGCCGAGCCGTCGCCCGAGGCCCGGGTCCAGCCCACCATCTGCTCGTCGTGCGGTGCGTCGCAGTTCACCAGGGTGTTGGTGTACGTGCCGTCCTTGTCCTTCGCGGAGTCGATGCAGTCACCCGGGCCCAGCTGCGTGACGTACACGGTGTCGCCGAACTTGCGGAAGTCGCCGAGCGGTCCGCCCGCGGTGGCGTCCCTCAGGAAGAGCAGGCAGGCCGAGGGCGGCGGTTCGCTCTGCCCGGTCCCGGGCGTGAGGACGTACAGCACCGGGTCGGCCATGGTCGCCCGCAACTCCGCGGTGCGCCGGGCGCACTCGTCCCGGACGGCCCGGGTGCCGGCCGCCCGCGCGGCACCGTCGGCTGCGACGGTCGTGATGACCTGGCCCTCGGGATCGTCGTCGTGGCAGTCGACGGGCTTCACCCCGGGCAGCCCCTTGAACTCCCCGCCCTTCCAGTCGGCGTCGACGCACTGTCCCGGCATGAGCTCCTCGCGCAGTCCCACCCGCCGGCCGTACGGGTACGCGTCGCGGGTCACGGTCGGGGAAGGGCTCGCGGCCACCTTCGGGCCGGCCTCCCGACCCGTCCCCCCGGCCCTGTCCGCCGGGTACGTGGCGGCGCCCAGCGCGAATCCGCCGGCTCCCACCAGCAGGCCGACGAGCGTCAGCAGGACGGGCGTTCGCCGGCCGGGCACCCGACGGGCGGTGCCCGAGGTGCTCCCGGAGCCGGTCCCGGCGGCGGAGGCGGCCCTCTCCGGGGCGGTTCCGGCGAGCGCGGGGACCGGCGTGGGAAGGGTCCCGGTTCCCGCGGCCTCCGCGAGCAGCTCACGGGCCCGCTCCACCCGCATCCGCTCCGCCGGATCCTTGGCGAGCAGCCCCATGATCACGCGGACCAGCGGGTCGCTCGCCCGCCGCGGTACGGCGGGCTGCGTGGTCAGCGCCGCCATGAGGGAGGCGTCGAGCGTGTCCCGCTCGAAGGGGGAGGCGCCCTCGACGGCGAAGTAGAGGGCGACACCGATCGAGAACAGGTCGGTCGCTTCCGTCGCCTCGCCGCCGGACAGCCGCTCCGGTGCCAGGTAGCCCGGGGTGCCCACCACCATGCCGCTCCGGGTGACCCGGGTCTCCCGGGGCCACAGCGAGATGCCGTAGTCCGTGAGCAGGACCCGCCGGTCGGCGGCGCCGGAAGGGTCCGGTGCCAGCAGGACGTTGGAGGGTTTCACGTCCCGGTGGATGATGCCGAGCCGGTGCCCGGCGGACAGCGCGTCGAGGGTGGCCGCCCCGATCCTGGCCACCTCCTCGCTCGGCAGCGGCCCGCGGTCCTCCACCGCGGCCCGCAGATCGCGGGTGCCGGGCAGGTACTCCATCACGATCCACGGGCGGCCGTCGTCCTCCACCACGTCGTACACCGTGATCACGTTGGGATGCTCGCGCAGCTGCGCCGCCTTCAGCGCCTCCCTGCGCCCGCGGCGGACCGGGTCGTCGCCGGGTCCGTCCGGCGCGTACGGAACGGTGACCTCCTTGACCGCGACCCGGACCCGGAGGTTCTCGTCCTCGGCCAGCCACACGTGTCCGCCACCGCCGGAACCCAGCCGCTCCCGCAGCCGGTACCGCCCGGCGACGACCCGTTCCTCCCGTGCCACCGCCATCCCCTTCTCCGGTTTCCTCGGCCGCGCCTCCCGACCGGCCGCCGGGCCCTCCCGGCGGTCGCCGCCCCTATGCTCGCCCGCCCCGCCCGGGACCCCTCCCGACCCGTGGACCCCACCGACGTCATGGTCCGCGCCGCTCACCGGAGGACCAGCGGACGGAAGAACAGGTCCGGAGCCCGCATGGTGCGGCTCCGTTCCCGGGAGGGGTCCCGGCGCCCGGCGATACCAGGAGGCGAGGCGCCCCCGCCGCTGTGGGGGTTCTGGGCGGGTCCGCGCGACGTCCGGTGAAAGAGATCACCGCCAGGTGCGGGCTGAGTACACTCCGTCGTCTGGCAGGACCATCGGCGGTGGGGCGAGGGGTGGGGCGGTGCTGGTGACGCCGGAGGCCGGGGACAGGATCGCCGGCCGGTACCTCTTGCGGGAGCCCATCGGCCGAGGCGGGATGGGCGTCGTCTGGCTGGCCTGGGACGAGCGGCTCGAACGCCGGGTCGCGGTCAAGTGCGCACGCCTGGACGACGATCGGGCCGCGCGGCGGCTCATGGGCGAGGCGCGCAACGCCGGGCGGCTGCACCACCCGAACATCGTGGGCGTCTTCGACCTCGTCGACGAGGGCACCACCTGCTGGATCGTCATGGAATACGTCCCCTCGCGCAGCCTCGCCCAGATCCTGACGGAGAGCGGTCCGCTCACGCCCGAGGAGGCCGGGTCGATCGGCTGCCAGATCGCGGACGCGTTGGCGAAGTCCCACCACGAGGGCGTGGTGCACGGCGATGTGACACCGGAGAACATCCTCGTCACCGACGAAGGCGTCGCGAGACTCACCGACTTCGGGATCTCGCGGGCCCTGTGGAGCGACGTCACCCACAGCACGACGGCCAGCGTGCGCGGCAAACCCCGCTATCTGGCCCCGGAGTTGGCCAAGGGGCTGCCCGCGGGCGAGAAGTCCGACGTGTTCTCCCTGGGCGCCTCCCTGTTCATGGCGGTCGAGGGCCGGTCGCCGTACGGAGAGGCCGAACACCTCATGGCCTACCTGGCCCGGGCCGTCGAGGGACACATCGAGCCCGCGCACCGGACCGGCCCGCTCCAGGAGCCGCTCACCGCCCTGCTGGAGGTGGAGCCCCGGCGTCGGCCCGACGCCGCCAGGGCGCGGAAGCTGCTGACACGCGCCACACCACCGCCCCCGCACATAGCGGAGCAGTTGCACGACAGCCGGATGCGGGACGTCACCTCCCCCACACTCCGGCTGCGGCGACTCGTACGCCGCGCACAGGACTCCACGCCGTTCATGGCGCGGACGCCACGGCCCGTACGCGGGCGCCGGTTGGCGGTCACGGTGGCGGTGCCGGCCGCGGCGGGCGCGATCACGGCCGGGCTGGTCCTCTTCGGCCCGTGGGCCTCGAAGGACGCGGGAGACCAGGGCGGCCGTACCGGCGCGAGCGACGCGAAGCCCTCGGCCGCGGCGCCGGCCGGTGCCATCGGCGACGAACGTACGGCGGACCCCTGCGGGCTGCTCGACGCGGCCTCGCTGGGCCGCTTCGGCGGCACCGTACTCGACCCGGACTACGGGGAGTTCGACCGCTGCGACGTCCTGGTGCGCAACAACAGCGGCGACGACAACGCGGACGTCCAGGTCAACCTCGACGCGGACCGGGACGACTTCGACGACATCCTGTCCACCCGCCTCACCGGCGGCCTCACGGTCGTGACCCTCAAACGGGACGGGAGGGACTGCGAGCGGGCCGTCCTGACCACCGACGGCAAGCAGGTCCGCGTGATCGGGAAGCAGTTCGACGACGTGGCACCCGACCCGTGCCGGATGGCCGACGCCGCCACCGACCACGTGGTCGGCGTGCTGGCCGACGGCCCGGTGCCCCGGCGTTCGTCGTCGCCGGCCGCGAACTCCCTGGCCCGGCTGGACACCTGCGCACTGCTCGACGCCACCGACCTGAGGCGGCTTCCCGGCGTCGAGGCGGACAACCGGGACCGCGGCTTCGGTGCCTGGACCTGCGACTGGTCGAGCGACGACGGCACCCGCGAGGTGGAGATCCAGTTCAGCCAGGACAACTCGCTGGACTCCGACGACGGCACACCGGTGGACGTCGCCGGCACCAAGAGCTACTCCGTCGCCGACGAGGCCGAGGACGACAGCTGCACCGTAAGAACCCCGCACCGCACCTACACCAACCTGGTCGGCGACCGCACGACCGAACTGTTCCAGCTGACCGTGTACGCCCCCCAGCCGACCGGGCAACTGTGCGACGCTGCCCGGGAGTTCGCAGCCGACGTCGTACGGAACCTCGCGAAGCGATCGCAGGAGCGGTGACATGACCGAACCGGGAACGGCACGGAGCCGGCCGGAGGAGCGGGCCCTGCCCGCTCCCGCCGGTGCTCCGGGTGGCCGACCCCTGCCCGCCACCCATGGAAGCCTTGCCCGGGGTGCGTCCGCACCGCTGCCCGGCACGGTCTTCGCGCTCGCGCTGACCGGCGGGATGACGTTGGGGCCGGGGGAGGGCCGCGAGGTCCTGTTCGGCCGCAACCGCCCCGAGGTGCATGTCTGCCTCGGTGAGGACGACCCCCAGGTCAGTCGCCACCAGGGCACGCTCACGCACCGGGACGGCCGCTGGTGGGTGAGCAACTCCGGTCGGCTGCCGATCCGTTGCGCGGGGGCCCGGCTGCTGTTCCGGGACGAGGAGTCACTGCCGCTCGACACCGGCTACACCCCGTTGTTCGTCGGCGGTTCCCGGGGGCGCGAGCACCTGCTGGAGGTCTTCGTCACCGGCCCCGGGGGCGACCGGCCGCCGCCGCGGCACGGGGACGTCACCCGCCCGCCCCGGGTGTGGGTGCTCACCGAACCGGAGAAGCTCGCCCTCGTCGTCCTCGGCCGGCGCTACCTGCTGCACGAACCCCGGCCGCAGCCGCTGACCTGGCGGCAGACCGCCGCCGAACTCGCCGACTCGCAGCCGCACGCGGGCTGGACGGACAAGCGCGTCGAGCACCTGGTCAACGGCGTGCGCACCCGGCTGTCCCGCGACGGGGTGCCCTGGCTGACCCGCGAGGAGCTCGGCGAGCCGGTGGGCAACGCGCTCAACGACCACCTGATCCGGGCCCTGCTGGCGTCGACCACGCTCGTACCGATGGACCTGGCCCTGATCGACGCCGCCTGACGCCGTCACCATGGCCCCCGACGGAAACACGCGGTGCCGCGACGGCCGTAGAGCAGGGCCACGCCGGTGCCGGTCAGGACCACCGCCAAGACGGCCAACACGGCGTACTCCGGCCCGTACGGATTCTCCGGGTCCATGAAGCCCCACGCCCGGGACCCCGGTACGACGAGGAGCCACACGGCAACTGCCGTCCCGGCGATCCTGGCCGTCCACCGGCCACGCCGGCCGGGAACGCCCCCGAGCGCGCTCGCACCATCCACTTCCCCCTTCACGAGTCCGTCGGGCAATACCTACAGCCGCAGCGTCGGGAGGGGTCCCGGAACGGCCCGGGAACAGGTCTTTCCCGGTCGCGCGGCTCGCATCGTCCGACCGGCCCGGTGCGCACGCAGACCTACGGAGCAGGGAGGCGGTCAGACCGTGGGGCGGGCGTTTCCCCTTGCCGCCAGTCCCGGTCGTTCTCGGCCGCCTTCCCGGATGCTGTGGGCTCAGGTATGCGCCAGACGATGCGGACCTGCTCGTCGAGGGGGAGCGAGGGGCCGCCGATGTAGACGCGGCGGATGAGGTAAAGGATGGCCAGTTGGAAGGCCTCCGGCTCCATGTCGTCCACCGCCGACACCGTCGCCCGGCTCAGCTTGTTCACCTGGCGGACGACCCGTGGTTCGGTTTCGAGAGGGCCGAGCTCGGTGACGATCTCCGGTCCGAGTTCGCCGTCTTCGCGCATGGCCAGGATCGAGCGCCGCATCAGGTCGGGCTCGGCCTCGATCCGGTCGAGGATGCGGGCGAGGAGGTGGTCGTGGAGCAGGTCGGCCTCGATCAAGCCGTGCTCCACGGGCTCCTCGTCCGCGCAGTCCGGGTCTCCCTCGCATTCGACGGGGTCGACGGAGGCTTCCTCCGGTCCCTCGTCGGCCTCTCGGGTGGACATGAAGCACGAGGCCGCCCACATGATCTCGGACGGGCTCAGCTCCAGGTCCTCGGCGGTCCACAGGCCGGGGTCCGGAGGCTCACCGCCTCTTATCTCCTCGGGTACGTCGATCCGGCCGCGCATCAGGGACTCCAGGGTGACGAGAGCTGGTTCCCAGTCCTGGGTGCTGAGTAGCAGCGTCGCCACACGGTCCCCCGGACACTTCCAGAAGACGAGGTCCTCGTCATAGCCGTTGACGAAGTGCAGAACGTGGTCCACCGGGTCGAATTCGACGCCAGACATCTCGCCGAGGTGGGTGAGGACGGCCTGCCGATCTCGATAACGTCCGACGTAGCGGCGGGCTTGGGCGACGAAGGACTCCATGGTGGTGTCGTTCAACACCGCGTTGGGGCTGACGCCGATGAAGCGAGGCGGATTCAGCGGACCGGACCGGCGGAGCTGTTGGGTTCCGTTCGCCCAGTGCAGTTGTCTGGTGTCAGGGTCGTACACCACGCAGTAGACGGGGATGTTCCCGTTCGCCCAGGTGTCATGGTGCTGGTCGATACGGACCGCGTAGCCATTGCCTCGGCGTCGGCTGTTCCCACCCTTGACCTGAACCTTGATCGTGTCGCTCGTGAGATGCCCGTCGTGGGTGAAGGTGACGTAGAGGTCCTCGCCGAAGTCGTTCTGTCCGGAGATCTCTTGAACGATGTGGTCGTGCTCTTCGAACAGGGAGCGCAGCGCGTTCACGGCAGCCTGCCCCACGCGCCGCCCTTTAGAGATCTTCGGCATACCGTCCTCCCCGGAGGTTCCTCGACGGCCTCCGGCAGATCCGGGACGGCGCCGTCCTTCGATACCCTGCCGCACACCTCTGACATCCAGCCTCGGTGAACGGCGGCCGGAGTGCTACGTGAACGGGCCCGATGGGTGCCACGGCGTGGACCACGATGCCCAAAGGGACCACGAGGCAGGGGAGGAATCCGTCGTTCACGTCCCAGAGCCGCACCGTCCCGTCCCTTCCGCCGGTGACAAGTAGTCGTCGTCCGCTCGGCATCGTGAATTCCGCCAGGGCGGTCACCCCTTGGGAGTGTCCTCTCAGGGTCGTGACGGCATCACCGGTGGCGGTGTCCCGTATCGGCACCGTGCCGTCCACCAGTCCGAGGGCGAGCAGGGGCTCACGCTGGACACCGTGGACAGCCATCATCGGCGGGGAACCGTGGTGCCTCCCCGCGGTGCCGCGCCAGCTGTCACCGATGGTGAGGAGGCTGTGTCCCGCGAGCGGATCCCAGATCTGGATCGTGCCGTCCCCGCGGCTGGTGGCCAGTCGGGGGCTTCCGTCGCAGGCGGTGAAGGCAAGGATCTTGCCTTCACCGGTCCGGTACTCGCCACGTTTGCCCAGCACGCGCAGGGGACGCCCATACCTCGGCCTGGACGAGTATCTATCGGCTTCCGGTCGTACGGCCGTAGCCGGATCCCAGATGCAGACAGTCCCGTCGCCGCTGGCGACCGCCAGACGTCACCCGCCACACAGGATCACCAGCATCGCCGGGGTGCGACCGGGCCGTGAGCAGCCGACGACGAAGCGCGTCCTCATCGCCGGCGGCGCCTTTGCGGTCTTCAGTCTTCGTGCGGAGGCTCCAGCTCCTGGATGCGTTCACCGATATCGTCGGCCCAGGATTGTGCCCACCGACGCAGCTCGGTGATCGCTGGCTCGGCGAGCCCGTAGGCGGCAAATTCCGTGTCGTCGATCCAGTCGGCCCCGACCAACCGTGCCTGAAGCTCGCAGAGGTCGAAGGAGTCGCGGGCGTGGCGCCGTCCGAGCTCTTCCAACTCGATGTGGCTCCAGCGGTCGGCCGCGGCCTGTACGTCGACCAGATCTCTGGCCAGTCCGCGGTCGGCCAGCGCGCGAACCTTGGTGCCGACGACATCTTCGAGGGACAGCACCAGCCCGTGCTCGGTGTGCACAGGGGGCCGCCAAAGTGTCTCTTTGAGGACGTCGACCTCGCACTCCTCACGGCTGACGGGATCGGTGACGATGAGCCGCGCCGACAGCGGATCCGTCTCCAGAGCTCTCACGCGCCATCCACGCTCTTCCAGGCCGGTGCGTACGGCAGTGGCGATATCCTCCATGCGCTCCGGGTTCTCGGTGGCGACATCGAGATCCTGACTGAGCCGGTTCACCAACCCATGTGCTTGGACGGCATAGCCGCCGTCAGCGCCAGAGGGTAGACGCCACCCACGTCGAGGACATCCGCAAGCAGACGACGGTGCAGATCCGTGAGGTTCACGCAACGGCCTGGGCTTCGTGAGCCAGCTCGTCGAAGGAGCTCTCCCACACCTCCCGGACATCACGGCTGACCAGTGTGCGCAGTGTGGGCCATAGGCTGACAAGGAGGTCGCGATTGAGGAACCGGACCAGATCGTCCTGCAGTCCCTCGGCCAGAACGATCCGGTAGTAGCTCATCCGCAGCCGCGGCTGATCGAGATCGAACGTGGTCAGCCCCGACCATGCCAGATGCAGCGGCAAGGTCACTGTGCCGTGCTGAGGGCCGACGAGCTCGGAGAGCGCGGCAGGCGCACGCCGAGCGAACTTGGCACGGCGAAGATCAGAGAGACCGGGCTGTGTTGCCATACGTCGATTATCCAGGAAGAGCCTGCGATGGGGCTCCTTGATCCGCAGACGGGCGCATACCCTTCTCAGGTACCCCGTTAACAAGAAATGTTCTCCACCTCCTGGTAACTGGGTAACCAAAGAGAGTGGCGGTAGGGAAAAACTGCTGCTCAACGCTTCGGTGGTCCCTGAAAATCCGAAGCGCGGCCCGTAAACCCAGCCTGCCCGTCTCTGTGCGCACCGCCGGTGCGCTGATTGACGCTCCCGCTGTCACCTCTCTACCGTTCCCTCATCGAGAGCAACCAGGACGGTGTACGGGGGTTTCATGGACGGTACGGGTCTCAGCGACGATCGCCTGCTGTCGAGGGCCGAACTCGCGGAGCTGGCCGGGGTGATGCGGCCGGCGGTCACCAACTGGCAACGTCGGTACGAGGATTATCCGGAGCCGGTCAGGACGGGAGAAACGGAACTATTCAGTCTACGGGCTGTCCTCCGCTGGCTCGATTCCCGTCAGATCCCGTCACGTGCGCGTGCGTCCGACGAACCGACCGGGTTCACCTATGCCGACCGTATGCGGCGGAACCTCGTCGCGTCGGACGACGCCCGCCAGGGAGCCGCCGCGCCGAGTGGTGAGGCAGCAGGCAGCGGTCCGTTGAGCGGCGAAGAAGAGCGCGCGCGGCAACTTGCGCAACTGCTGGGACCGATGGCAGACGCTGTGCGCGGTGGCGCATCGATGACGGACTACCTTGCCTTGCTCCTCTCCCTGGTCTTTCTTCAGGTGAGCGGAAGCCCGCGCTCGGTATCGCTCCCGCGTATGGTGCGGTCCCGATCCAGGGCTGCCACGGCGGCGTTGTTGCACGAGATCGGGGAGGCAGCCGACGAGGCACTTCGCCTGCGCGGTGTGCCGCCGGGCATGCGGACGGCCATCGTCAGGCTGGAACCTCGGGAGTACGGCGATGTCGTCGAGGTGATCCGCCTGACCGACGGCTTGGGGATCGACGAGTTCCGACAACTGGTGGATCAATTCGGCTCCCGAGCCGCGCTTCCCAGCGGAGAGTTCTTCACCCCACGTGCCGTGGTGCGGCTGATGCGGGACGCCGCGATAGGGGACGGGGACTCCGCGCGACGCGTCTACGATCCGTATGCGCGCGCAGGCGAGATGCTTGACGGAGTCGCTGAACGCTTCGGTGGTGTCGTGCCTTTGACTCTGCGGGGTGAGAGCCCGCAGCGCGGCACACTTCGGCTCGCCGGAATGAACCTTGCGCTGCACGGTATCCCGGTCGAACTGGAGGCCGGCACCGCGGCCCCATGGAACGAACGTGCCTGGCCGAAGGGTCACCGGGCCGACCTCATTCTGACCAATCCGCCTTTCAACGCTCACGGGGCCGTGCCGAAGCCGCGTGAGGGCATCGACTGGCCGTACGGACCGCCTCCCCCCGGTAGTCCTGCCTTCGCCTGGCTCCAGCACGTCCTGGTGTCACTCAAGGACGAGGGCCGTGCAGGTGTGGTGATGCCGGTCAGCGCGGGCACCTCCACAGACCTCCGGGAGCGGGAGATCCGGAGCAGGCTGGTGGAGGATGGCGCCGTCGACTGCATCGTCGCGTTGCCGCCTCAGCTCTTTTCCGGGGCGCAGGTGTCCGTCTGCTTGTGGTTCTTGCGGAGTTCCGCGGCGGTGCGCGAGGAGATCCTGTTCGTGGACGCCCGGGACCTGGGTGACAAGGCGACTCGCGGGCCCCGAGTCCTCTCCGACGAACACGTCGGAGCTGTCGCGAAAACCGTTCAGGCATGGCGACGAGGGACCGGCTTCCGCCTCGGTCGGCAGAGCGCGGGCCATCTTGCGGTCGCTGCTCCGCTGGAGGCGGTGCGGGCTGCCGGTTACTCGCTCAGTCCCGCCGACTATGCGGACAGATGGATGTCCACGGCGTCACCGGCTGATGCGGCTACCGAGGCAGCCGCCACGGAGCGGGTGCTCGCCGCGGCGAGGCGTCGAACGAAAGCCGTGGACGGTGCGGCCGATGCGCTCTCGTACGGCCCCTTGCCGTCAGCCACCGTGCTCTCGTACGACGGGCTACCACATGACTGGCGTCGGGTTCCGCTGGGAGAACTGGTCGACATCATGGCTGGTCCGTCCTACACACGTCTGCCGGCCGAGGTTCGCTCCGCAGCAGGCGATCTCCGTGTCGTGATGCCCAAGCACCTGCGTGAGGGTCGTATCGACGATCGTGACATGGAGAAAGTAGGCGTGGATGTCGCCCGCGCACTGGCAAGGTTCCGTCTCAGCCCCGGAGACATCCTGTGCGTGCGTTCCGGTGCCCAGATGCCCCCTGCCTTGGTCGAGAAGGCGCAGGACGGCTGGCTGTTCAGCACCAACCTGCTGCGACTGCGTGCCCTGGAGACGGCCGGGGAGCCACTTGTCCTCCCTGGCTACCTGCTCGCCTACTTGTCTCTGCCGGAGACAGCGCACTGGCTCAAGGAGTACGCCCGCGGCACCGCCGTTCCTTCCCTCAGCACCGCCACGCTGGCACTTCTGCCCGTACCGCTGCCGCCACTTGCCCACCAGCGGCGCATCAGTGCCGCGCTGGATGCCTTGGACGCGCAGATCACCGCGCACCGCGAACTCATCCAGGCCGCGACTCACCACCGCAGCACACTCGCCGCGCATCTGCTGACCGGCGTCCTGGTCCCCGAATGACGCCCTCCTCTCCTTGCAGTCCGTCCGTGAAGGAAGACTTCTGTGAATGCTCCGCCGTCCGAGCCACGATCCGGAACGAGGTACCTGTGGCTACTCGTGGCAGCGCTGTTCTCCCTCGTGGTGGCTCTTGTCGCCGGGATCCTGAAGACCAGTACCGGAGCCGCATTCGCTGAGGCAGTCCTTTACGGCGGCACTGCTTTTGCCACGTCGATGGGCCTCTGCGTGCTTGTCCTGTCTGTAGCCGGCCACCTCTGAACGAGCTGAGATGCCTTTCGGAACATCCCACTGCGGGGCTCCTGACCTGGGTATATGCAGCCGGGCGTCGTGCCCGGAGGTGCAGGATCGCACTGTGGTCGACTGTGGTCGACTGTGGTTGACCGGTCTTACGGGCACGCTATGGGCACGCCGTCGAAAGCCGCGCGGCCGGGCCTCGGCACGGAGCGATTCATGCCGGGCCCGTCCCGTTCGGAGGTCGGCGTCTGCCGCGGCGTTGCGGACATACATGTCCTGTCGAGGCAGGGAGGCTGAGGTGCTGCCACCGCTCGCGGCAGGCGACCTCGTGCCCCCGGAGCGGCGCCGGGGATGCGACGGGCTACGCGGCCTGCGCGCAGCCGGTCCCCGAGGAGTCTGCCGGCACCCTGGTGGGCGAGGAAAACGCCCACCACCGTGCCGGCCCTCCGTTCTCCGTCCTCCGTTCTTCATCCAGGCGACCCCCTCCGGCTGATCAGCCTCCGGAAACAGTCGCCGAGCCACCTGTAGGAAACGTGGGTCTGTCGCCATGGACGGGGGGTACGGGCGTCGAACGAGGAGCACGCCGCACGTCGCACAGCCGAACAGGGGGATGCGCCCGGCTGTCCGCGTCTTCCCCACGAGCCTCCGCGCCGCGCCCCCTCACACCACAGCGCCTGAATCCCGTGCCCGCCCGCCTCGCTCCAGCGGACCGCGTGCCCCGCTGTTCTCGCTGCGCCTGGGGCGCACCGGCGGCGCCGGGTGGCTGCCCTCAAGCTGCACGGCGATCGGCACGGCGGTGAACACCGTCGACGCCATACCGATCACCACGCCGGCGATCAGCGCCACGGAGAAGTCCGCGAGCGAGTCACCGCCGAGGACGGCCAGGGCTGCCAGGATGAACAGCGCGCCCATGCCGGTGTTCACCGTGCGCGGCAGCGTCTGGATGACGGCCTTGTTCGCGGTGGTTTCCAGGTCCGCCGCCGGATCGCGGCGGCGCGCCTCGCGCACCCGGTCGAAGACGACGACGGTGTCGTTGACGGAGTACCCGATGACCGTGAGCAGGGCCGCCAGGAAGACGCTGTCGACGGGCTTGCCGAGCCAGGCGAACAGGCCCACCACAAGCAGCACGTCATGCACCATGGCCGACACCGCCGCGGCGGCGAACGTCCACCGGAACCGCACGCTGAGGTAGATCAGCTGGGTCGCGACGGCGATGCCGAGCGCGATGAGCGCGTGCCGGCGCAGCTCGTCGCCGAGGCTCGGGCCGATCAGCTCGTCCCGCTCGACGGTGACCTCGCCGCCGTCCTTCGCCAGCGCCGTTCTGATCGTGTGCTGCTGGTCGTTGCTCAGCTCACCGGTGCGTACCGAGATGCCCCCGTCCCCCGACTCCTGCACCACCGCGCGCGGGAACCCGGCGTCCGCGACCGCCGTACGTGCCGCGTCCACGTCCACGGGCCTGCTGGTGCTGTACTCCACCAGGCGCCCGCCGGTGAACTCCACCCCGAACTCCAGGCCGCGCAGGCCGATTCCGGCGACGGCACCCACGATCAGCAGCGCGCTGACGCCGAGCCAGCGGCGCCGACGGTGCACCAGGCGGGGATTGCGGCGCGCGAGCCAGGCACGCACCCGACCGGTGGAGGTGATCCCGGTCAGGCCGGGCCGGCCCCGCACGAAGCGGCGCCGGATCGCGAAATCGGCGAGGACCCGGGTGATCACCAGGGCCGAGATCATCGAGACGAGGACACCGATGGAGAGCGTGACGCCGAAGCCCTTGACGGGTCCGGTGGCGAAGAAGAAGAGCAGCCCGGCCGCGAGCAGTGTGGTCACGTTCGAGTCGACGACCGCGCTCCATGCCTTGCTGAAGCCGATGCTCAGCGGCTTGTCCAGGCGCGCCGAGGCCGACTTCAGGGCGCGGGCTCCCAGATACTCCTCGCGGGCACGCTCGAAGACCAGCACGTTCGCGTCCACCGCCATGCCGATCGCCAGGACGAAACCGGCGAGCCCGGGCAGGGTCAGGGTCGCGCCCAGAGCGACCAGTACGGCGTAGGAGATCAGCCCGTACAGCGCGAGCGCGAGGGTGGCCAGCGCGCCGAGGAGCCGGTAGACGACGATGATGAACAGCCCCGTCAGCGCGAGCCCGATGATCGCGGCCTGGGCGCTGGCGGTGATGGCGTCGGCCCCGAGCGTGGGGCCGACGGTGCGCTGCTCCACGACCTCCACGGGCACCGGCAGCGCACCGCCCTTGACGAGCGCGGCCAGATCGCGGGCCTCTTCCCGGTCGAAGCCGCCGGTGATCTGCGTGGAGCCGCCGGAGATGCCGACCTGGCACGCCACATCCGCGTTGACGCCGGGCGCCGAGAGGACCTTGCCGTCCAGGACGATGGCGACGCGCCGCTCGGGGGCGCCCTGCGGGGCACAGGCCGCCGCCCCGGTGACCCGCGCCCAGTCCTTGCCCGCCTGCCCGCGGAAGGCGAGGTTGACCGTCCAGCCCGACCCCGTCTGCTGGTCGAGCACCGCCTCGGCGTCCTTGACGCCCTCGCCGGTGAGAGCGGTGGGCCCGAGCTTGAGGAACGCCCCCTTCTGGTCGGGGTCGGCCAGGGTGCGCGAGCCGTCCTTGGCCGGCTTCCCCTTGCTTTCGTCCTGCTTGTCCGTCGCGCCCTGCACCGGGTGGACGGTCAACTGCGCGGTGCGGCCGATGACTTCGGCGGCCTCACGCGGATCCTGTACGCCGGGAAGCTCGACGAAGATCCGCTGCTGTCCGGACCGGTACAGGCTCGGCTCGGACATCCCGAGCGCGTCGACCCGCTGGCGGAGCACCTCCAGGGCCCGCTGGGTCGATTCGGCATTGGCCTTGACCAGGGGTGAGTCCTTGGTCTCCAGGACGATCTGGGTGCCGCCGCGCAGGTCGAGGCCGAGGCGGGCGGACTGGGTGAGAGCGAAGAAGAGCGAGGCGGCGATCACACCTAGGGCGACGATCGCCCGCCACATGGGCGCGCGAGACATGAGTTCTCCACGATGGGCAGGCAGACGGAGTCGACGTCTGCCCCGGGCGCGGAGGCGAACGGTCAGGCGTCGATACGGACTTCGGTGCTCCATCGGGACGGCGGGCCGCGCGGACGATACGCGTGGGCACCCCGGCTCGCCCCTGCGGCCGGGGCCACCACGGCCACGCCGGGGCCGCCGACAGCACGGTGCGGGGCAGTGTCCCCGGCGCCAGGTCCCAGGAAGGGGTGGAACGGGTACGGCACGGCGTCGGCGTGGCCGAGCACGGAGTGCGCCACGGTGACGGGTCGCTGCGCGTCGGCGGTCGCGGACGCCTGCGCGATCGCCGCCGCGGCCGTGCCCGTCGAGGACGGACGGAACGCCGGCATCGAATGGGCCGACACCGGCAGAAGGAAGGCCAGGACCGCGAGCAGCGCGGAGAGCACGACGGCGGCCGGGCGCGTCGGGTGTGCGCGGTGCTGCTGCACGCCTCTTGCCCCCCCCGGTCAAGTCGTCGTACGGAACAAGCAGTTGAGCACTGTGAGCCGACGGCTCGGCTCCTCCGGCCGTCAGTGACACGAACGCCGTAGGGCGTCCGGAGGTTCCCGACTCACCGCAGGGACGTTGCTGCCGACGGGATGCGTATCGAGCCATTGCTCCCGGGACGGGTCCCGCGCGGGAAGGTCCTCCGCGACCGCCGCGCTGATCTATCCGCACTCCGACGAGAACGGCAGGACGAGGTCTTGGCAGGCTGTGACGACTTGGTGCACACCGAGCATGCGAAGCGCCGCAGGAACGACCGCGCACCACGACGAGGAGGCTCCCGAGAGCCAATGGTGTGGTTGTGGTGCGCACCTGGCCCACCGGTCTGGGCAACAAAGAACCCCCGGGTCTCTGACCTGGGGGTTCGCATGGAGCGGGTGACGAGAATCGAACTCGCACTCTCAGCTTGGGAAGCTGATGTTCTACCACTAAACTACACCCGCGAGACGCGCCGGTCGGGACCGGTGTCGGAACGCGTGGTCACTTTACCTCATGTCGGGTCCCCGGTGCTGAAGCCGTGGGGCCCGTCGTTTTCGGGGGGTGTGACGCGGCTGCGGAGGGCCGGAGTTGGGGCGTACGGTGGAGAGGTGGGAGAGGGGCCGGGTGGGTCGGAGTGCCGCCTGGAGGGTCGTCTCTTTGATCCCGTAATGTGGCTTTTCGTCGGGCGGGCAGCAGCTCGACGCGCCTCTTGGGGAAGGGACTCTGGGACTTGATGGACCACACCGTCGTCCGTTGTGCCGATGGGCACGTGTTCAGTACCGCTTCGTTCCCGATGCAGCAGGCCGAGCGACTCGGTCCCGGACGACTCGTCCGGTGTCCGCGGTGTGCCCGGCTTCGCAGCGTGGTGCCGGTACACGTGGCCTTGGAGAAGCAGCAGCGGTAGTCAGGAACCGTACGCGGGCAGTGCGGGCGCGCGTGGTCGGCCGATGGTGGTCGGCCCGCGCGTCTTGCGTATCCTCGGGGCGTGCTTCTCTCAGACAAGGACATTCGGGCCGAGATCGACGCCGGGCGCGTGCGGATCGATCCCTACGACGAATCCATGGTGCAACCGTCCAGCGTGGACGTACGGCTCGATCGGTATTTCCGGGTGTTCGAGAACCACCGGTACCCCCACATCGATCCCTCCGTCGAGCAGGCGGATCTGACGCGACTCGTGGAGCCGGAGGGGGACGAGCCGTTCATCCTCCACCCCGGGGAGTTCGTCCTCGCCTCGACCTACGAGGTCATCACGTTGCCCGACGATCTCGCCTCGCGGCTTGAGGGGAAGAGTTCCCTCGGCCGGCTCGGGCTCGTCACGCACTCCACCGCCGGGTTCATCGACCCGGGCTTCTCCGGGCACGTGACCCTGGAGCTGTCCAACCTCGCCACCCTCCCGATCAAGCTCTGGCCCGGCATGAAGATCGGCCAGCTGTGCCTGTTCCAGCTCAGCTCCTCCGCCGAGTTCCCCTACGGGAGCGAGCGGTACGGGTCCCGCTACCAGGGACAGCGCGGGCCGACCGCCTCCCGGTCCTTCCTCAACTTCCACCGGACCCAGGTATGAGCGACATTCGGGAGAACCTCACCTACGAGGTGTTCGGCACGGCCGTGCGGGAGCTCGCGCAGGCCGTCGTCGACGACGGGTACGAGCCCGACATCGTGCTCAGCATCGCCCGCGGGGGTGTGTTCGTCGCCGGCGGGCTCGCCTACGCCCTCGACTGCAAGAACATCCACCTCGTGAACGTGGAGTTCTACACGGGTGTCGGAACCACCCTCGACATGCCCGTCATGCTCGCGCCCGTCCCCAACGCCATCGACTTCTCCTCCAAGAAGATCCTCATCACCGACGACGTCGCCGACACCGGCAAGACGCTCAAGCTGGTGCGCGACTTCTGCGTCGACACCGTCGCCGAGGTGCGCAGCGCCGTCATCTACGAGAAGTCGCAGTCGCTGGTGAAGTGCGAGTACGTGTGGAAGCGGACCGACGACTGGATCAACTTCCCGTGGAGTGTGCTGCCGCCGGTACACAGGTCGGGGGAAGCGGCCAAGGCGAACAGGGAAGCTCTCTGAGCTGAAACAACTGCGTGGTGAAGCGTTGGCCAACGCCGTACGCTCCCCCTGATCGATCGAACACTTCGTGGGGGGACGTTTCATGCGCACAACTGCGCGCCTTGGCCTGCTCGGCACCAGCATCGCGCTGGTGGCCACCGCCGTCGGCGCCACCACCGCCCAGGCGGTCGACGGCGGTTCGGGGGACATCACGATCGACAAGGTCGTCGTCAACGGCGGCAAGCCGGTCGTGGTCGGTACCACCAACGTGGTGTCCGCCAAGGTCTCCGTGACCGCGTCGGACGATTCGGGCATCGCCGAGACCACGTACATCAGCGGCGACGGTCCGACGCCCAACTACGCGCAGATCTGGTACGACGACGGCGACATCACGTGCGTCGAGGTGAGCGCGACCACGTCGACCTGCTCGGGCACGCTGACGTTCGACCCGCAGGCGTCGACCGGCTTCGTCAACAACAGCGCGGCGGCCACCTGGGGCCTCGCCACGCTGGTCTCCGCCAACGACCTCGACTACATCCACCGGGACGCGGCCACCACGTTCAAGGTGCAGCGTGCCTCGAAGCTGACGGTCGACGCCGCGCCGGAGCCGGTGGTGAAGGGCAAGACCATCACGGTCACCGGCAAGCTCTCCCGGGCCAACTGGGAGACCAACAAGTACGCCGGGTACGCGACCCAGCCGGTGAAGCTGCAGTTCCGTAAGAAGGGCAGCAGCACCTACACCACGGTGAAGACGATCAAGTCGAGCTCGACGGGCGGCCTCAAGACGACCGTCAAGGCCTCCACCGACGGCTACTTCCGCTACAGCTTCGCGGGCACGGCGACGACCCCGGCGGTCAGCGCGGCCGGCGACTTCGTCGACGTCCGATAGCCGACCGACTCCGACAGGCGGGGACAGGGAAAGAGGGGCTCCCGGCGTGTGTGCCGGGAGCCCCTCTTCGTATGCGTACTGGCGGACCATGCCGCCGGGAACGGCTAGAACGTGCCCAGCTTCACGATCGACAGCAGGGCGATCAGCTGGATCGCGGACGCGCCGAGGGCCTTCGGCCAGGGCAGGTCGTGGGAGCGGTTGACCATGAGGGTCAGCAGGGCGCCCGCCGCGATCCAGGTGGCCCAGCCGAGGAGCTGGACGAAGGAGGCGTCGCCGCCGAAGAACATGGCGACGATGAGGCGGGGCGCGTCCGTGAGGGACATGATCAGCATGGAGAGGCCGACCGTGGGCTGCCAGGCGCCGTCGCCGCCGAGCTGGCGGGCCAGGGTGTGGGTGACCACGCCCAGGACGAAGGAGGCCAGCACCATCGCCACCGCGGTGATCAGCACGATCGGGACCGCGTTCGACAGGGTGGCGTTTATCGCGTCCTCGCGGGCGCCGTCGAAGCCGAACACCGCGAGCAGGCCGTAGATGAAGGACACGATGAGGGCGGGGCCCCACATGGTGTAGTCCCGCATCTGGAGGAAGGTCTGCTTGGGGGCGAGGACGATGCCTCTCAGGAGTTCCTTCCAGGGCAGGCGGGGGCCGACCGGGGCCGCGGGGGCCGAGCCGGCGCGGTAGGTGCCGCCCTGGTGGTAGGGGTCCTCGTTCACCGAGAACGCCTGGGTGTGCCCCGGGTTGTTGGCGGCGTACGGGTCCGGGCCGCCCTGCGGCGCGTAGCCGCCCTGGCCGCCGTCGCCGAAGTACTCCGGCTCGTCGTAGCCACCGCCGGCGTGGGTGCCGCCCCCGTACTGCTGCTGCCCCGGGTGGGGCGGCGCAGCGGGGTAGCCGTACGACGGCCCTGGGGGAGTGCCGTACGACGGGCCGCCCTGAGGCGGCGTGCCGTACGACTGTCCCTGGGGCGCCTGCTGCTGCCCGTACGGAGGTTGTTGCGGTCGCGTGTGAGGAGCGCCGTTGTCCCGGCCGCGTCCGATCCTGAATCCAGCCACGTCTTCGAACGTACCTGGTCCCGGAGAGTGAGGTGGCGGGCCCGGCGTTCCGGGCCCGCCTTTGCGGCCGAGCTGTGACATCCCCTAAGGGCCGCCTAAGGGCTCTCTAGGGGCTTCCCCGGGGTTCCCCCGGCAGGGGGTCAGCCGCCGAGGACCGATCCGTATCCGGGGCTGCCCGCCGTCGCGACGCCCGTGGCCGCGGGGCCGAAGCTCTTCGCCCCGGTGGTCGTGGGGCCGGTCGCCGACCTGCGCAGGAACCAGATCCCGCCGTCGCCGGCGTTCTCGCCCGGCGCCGAGACGGTGAGGCCCGCGCCCTTGAGACGAGTGCCCCCGGTGAACAGGACCCGGCCGCCGAAGTGGTCGTTCTTCTCGGCCGCGCCGGGCACGCCCGAGGTGTCCTGGGTGAAGCTCTTGGCGCCGGTGGCCTTCAGGCCGGAGGCCGAGCCGTACAGGACGGTGACCGTGCCGGTGGCCGTCGCGCTGCCCGCCGTCTCGTGCGAGGCGCCGACCGCGAGGTCGGCGTAGCCGTCGCCGTTGACGTCGCCCAGCGAGACGGAGGCGCCGAAGCGGTCGCCGGTCTCGGCCGCGCCGGGGACACCGGCCGTGTCCTGGGTGACGACCAGCGGGGCGCGGCCGCGGTCGACGCCGTCGAAGCCGCCGTAGACGACCGTGACCTTGCCGCCCTTCGCGCCCGACGGGTCGGCGGACGTCTCGCGGTGGTTGCCGACCGCGATGTCGTCGTGGCCGTCCCCGTCGATGTCGCCGATGGCGGACGCGTAGCCGGCGGGCAGGTCCTGCAGCCAGTCGGTGAGGTTGCCGATGCTGCCGTCCGCGAGGGCGGTCACCGCGTCGTCGGTGCCCTCGGCCCGGCCCTGGACCACGAGGCGGTCCCAGCCGTCGCCGGTGACGTCTCCGGAGGAGAGGCTCTCGATGCCGTACGAGTCGGCCCAGTCGAAGCCCGTGCCCGAACCGCCGTTGTGGCCACTGGACCTGGCGATCGGCCCGGAGACGAAGGAGAGGTTGGTCGGGCCGGTGGAGCCGACCGCGACGTCGAGGTCGCCGTCGCGGTCGAAGTCGCCCGCGGTCAGGGCCTGGCCGTAGCGGTCGTAGTCGCTGCTGAAGAAGTCGGGCAGTGAACGGGCCGCGGACAGGCCGGACTTGGAGCCCCAGACGACGGTCACGTCACCGTCGTTGGTGTCGCTGTCGTCCTCGCCGGGGGTACCGATCAGGAGGTCCGCGTACCCGTCCTTGTCGAGGTCCGCGGAGGCGAGGGCCGTGCCGAAGGCGTCACCGGCCGCCGCGGTGCCGGGGATGTTCGCCGTGTTCTGGGTGATCAGCTTGTACGTCGAGGTCTTCGGGCCGCTCGCGCTGCCGTACACCACGGACACCGCGCCGGCCTTCGCCTTGCCGGCGACCGTGGCGGCCGGGGCGCCGATCGCGAGGTCCGCGTAGCCGTCGCCGTTGAAGTCGTACGGGGCGGCTGCGCCGGCCGCGTGGGCCGCCGGTGCCGCGAGGGTGAGCGGGGTGAGGGAGGCCGCGAGCAGGACGGCCAGTCGGCGGTACGTCACTGGGAGATCACCCATCCGAAGTCGGCGTTGCCCTTGAGGGCGACGTCACGGGCCGAGAAGAACTTCGCGCCCGAGGCGGTGAGGCCGGAGGCGCTGCCGCGCAGGACGGTGACCGCGCCGTAGCCGTTCTCGTAGCCGGCGCCGACGACCAGGTCGGCCTTGCCGTTCTTGTCGAGGTCGACCAGGCGGACCGAGTGGCCGAACGCGTCGTCCTTCTCGTTGCTGCCGGGGACCCCGGCGGTGTTCTGCGTGTACGACTTGGCGCCCGAGCCCTTCAGCCCGGTGGCCGAGCCGAACAGGATCGTCACGGAACCCGAGTCCCTGGCCGTGCCGTTGTCCTCGTAGGGGGCGCCGACCGCGACGTCGGCGTACTTGTCGCCGTTGACGTCGCCGACGCTCACCGCCGCGCCGAACAGGTCGGATGCCTCGCCCGCGCCGGGCACACCCGCCGTGTCCTGGTGGATGACGGTCGGCTTCTGCGCCGGGTCGGGGCCGGTCGCGCTGCCGTACCAGACGGCGATCTGGCCGCCCTTGTGGCCGCCCGGCTTGCCGCTGCGCGGGTCCTCGTAGTCGCCGAGGACGAGGTCGCCGTAGCCGTCACCGTTGATGTCGCCGGTCGCGCCCAGGGCGCCGTCGGCCTTCGGCAGCTCGGTTTCGAGGTAGTCCGACTCGGGGTGGTCCGCGTTCCCGGGGTCGTGGCGGAGGTAGCTGATGTGACCGCCCTGGTCGCCGTCGGTGGCGTACGGGTACAGGCGCTCGGTGGCCTTGTCGCCGTTCAGGTTGCCCGCGATCACCTCGTACGCCGAGCCCAGTTCGTAGACCGCGTTCCAGCTCGCGGGGGCGCCGGTGCGGGCGAAGGGGCCCTTGTAGAGCAGGGTGTTGCTCTGGCCGGTGACGGTCACGTCCGTCTTGCCGTCGCCGTCGAAGTCGCCGGTCGCGACACCGGCGGAGAAACCGCCCCACTCGGTGAGGTACGACGGCTGCGGCAGCGCCGAGCCGCCGGACAGGCCGGACTTGGAGCCCCAGACGACGGTGGCGGTGCCGACGCCGTCGCGGTCGCCGATGCTCTCGTACCGGGAGCCGACGATCAGGTCGGCGTAGCCGTCGGCGTTCAGGTCGCCGGCGGCGAGGCTGCTGCCGAAGCGGTCGCCCTCCTCGGCGGTGCCCGGGACACCGGTGGAGTTCTGGGTGATGACGGCCTTCCTGGCGGTCGAGACGCCGGAGGACGAGCCGTACATGACGACCACGGCACCGGCGTTCGGCACCGAGCCGACGTCGGCGCTGAACGCGCCGATCGCGAGGTCCCGGTAGCCGTCGCCGTTGAAGTCCCCGGCCAGACCGGAGGGCGCGGCGTCGGCCGCGGTGACGGGCAGGGCGGTGAGCAGGCCGGTGGTGAGGGTGGTGGCCAGCAGGAGGATGCGCTTGCGCAAGGCGGGACTCCAGAAGGGATGCCGGGCCCGCGCGGCGGGCCCGGCAGCAGAAGGGATACGGCTCAGTCGGCGAAGGTGAGCAGGCCGCCCGTCAGCGCGGCGTCGCCGGCCGTCGCGAGAGCGGGCCTGAGGTGCTGGTGCACGCGGGTTCTCCTGCTGCATGCGGGGGATGCCTGGCGGACATCCGCAGTCGATGGGGTGCCGACCCCTGCGCGCGCCGCGCGGAGGGGTTCGGCCAACAGGAGACCTGGGACGGGGCGTAAGGGTTGTACGTGAATTCGGTAAAACATTCGACGGCCGGGGTACGACGACGCCCCCGGGCCCTTGAGGGACCCGGGGGCGTCGAACAGCCGTGACGCGACGGCCGTGACGGCTACTTCACCGGCTGCGGCTCCGACTCGCTCTCCGCGTCGGTCTCGCCGGCCGGGGGCTCGTCGTCCACCGGCGTCCGGACGGACTCCAGGAGGAGCTGGGCGACGTCGACGACCTGGACGGACTCCTTGGCCTTGCCGTCGTTCTTCTTGCCGTTGACCGAGTCGGTCAGCATGACGAGGCAGAACGGGCAGGCGGTGGAGATGATGTCCGGGTTGAGGCTCAGCGCCTCGTCGACACGCTCGTTGTTGACGCGCTTGCCGATCCGCTCCTCCATCCACATCCGCGCACCACCGGCGCCGCAGCAGAAGCCGCGCTCCTTGTGGCGGTGCATCTCCTCGTTCCGCAGGCCCGGGACGTTCGCGATGATCTCGCGCGGCGGGGTGTAGATCTTGTTGTGGCGGCCCAGGTAGCAGGGGTCGTGGTAGGTGATGAGGCCCTCGACCGGTGTGACCGGGACCAGCTTGCCCTCGTCCACCAGGTGCTGGAGCAGCTGGGTGTGGTGGATGACCTCGTAGTCGCCGCCGAGCTGCGGGTACTCGTTGCCGAGGGTGTTGAGGCAGTGCGGGCAGGTCGCGACGATCTTCTTCGCGGACCTGGGCTTCTTCGACTCCTCGGTGACGTTGCCCTCGTCGTCCATCTCCTCGCCGAACGCCATGTTCAGCGCGGAGACGTTCTCCATGCCGAGCTCCTGGAAGAGGGGCTCGTTGCCGAGGCGGCGGGCGGAGTCACCGGTGCACTTCTCGTCGCCGCCCATGATCGCGAACTTGACGCCCGCCATGTGGAGGAGTTCCGCGAAGGCCTTGGTGGTCTTCTTGGCGCGGTCCTCCAGGGCGCCGGCGCAGCCGACCCAGTACAGGTACTCGACCTCGGACAGGTCCTCGATGTCCTTGCCGACGACCGGCACCTCGAAGTCGACTTCCTTGAGCCACTCCAGGCGCTGCTTCTTGGCGAGCCCCCAGGGGTTGCCCTTCTTCTCCAGGTTCTTGAGCATGGTGCCCGCCTCGGACGGGAACGCGCTCTCGATCATCACCTGGTAGCGGCGCATGTCGACGATGTGGTCGACGTGCTCGATGTCGACCGGGCACTGCTCGACGCAGGCGCCGCAGGTGGTGCAGGACCACAGGACGTCCGGGTCGATGACACCGCCCTCTTCGAACGTGCCGATCAGCGGGCGTTCGGCCTCCGCCAGAGCGGCGGCGGGGACGTCCTTCAACTGCTCCTCGGACGCCTTCTCGTTGCCCTCGGCGTCCTTGCCGCCGCCCGCGAGCAGATAGGGCGCCTTGGCGTGGGCGTGGTCCCGCAGCGACATGATCAGCAGCTTGGGGGAGAGCGGCTTGCCGGTGTTCCAGGCGGGGCACTGGGACTGGCAACGCCCGCACTCGGTGCAGGTGGAGAAGTCCAGGAGGCCCTTCCAGGAGAACTGCTCGACCTGGGAGACGCCGAAGACGTCGTCGTCGCCCGGGTCGGTGAAGTCGATCGGCTTGCCGCCCGACGTCATCGGCTGGAGGCCGCCCAGGGCCGTCCCGCCGGTCGCCTCGCGCTTGAACCAGATGTTGGGGAAGGCGAGGAAGCGGTGCCAGGCGACACCCATGTTGGTGTTCAGCGAGACCGTGATCATCCAGATGAACGAGACGCTGATCTTGATCATCGCGGTGAAGTAGACGAGGTTCTGCAGTGTGCCGACCGACAGTCCCTTGAAGGCCAGGACCAGCGGGTACGAGGCGAAGTATCCGGCCTCGTAGTGCTCCACGTGGTGGATCGCGCCCTCCAGGCCGCGCAGCACGTAGATGGCGAGACCGATGGTGAGGATGACGTACTCGACGAAGTACGCCTGTCCGGACTTGGAGCCCGCGAAGCGGGACTTGCGGCCGGCCCGCGAGGGCAGGCTCAGCAGCCGGATCACCATGAGCACGGCGATGCCCAGGATCGTCATCACGCCGATGAACTCGATGTAGAGCTCGAACGGCAGGAACTCACCGATGTACGGCAGCACCCAGTCGGCCTGGAAGAGCTGGCCGAAGGCCTGGGCGAGGGTCGGCGGCAGCGTCAGGAAGCCGACGGCCACGAACCAGTGGGCGACGCCCACGATGCCCCACCGGTTCATCCGGGTGTGGCCGAGGAACTCCTTCGCGAGCGTCACACTGCGCGCGTAGGGGTTGTCGGTCCGGCTGCCGGCGGGCACGGGCTGGCCGAGTTTGAAGTACCGGACGAACTGGCCGATGGCGCGTGCGAGCAGCGCGACGCCGACCACGGTCAGGACCAGCGACACGATGATCGCGGCGAGTTGCATTTCGGGGCTCCTCGGGCCTGCGAGGGGGGGTTGGTCGAGGCGGTCCGCGAAGGGCGTCCTCGTGATGACCAAGCCTATTACTAAGCGGTAACTTATGCGATTCTCTGAGAGTACCCGCAATTCTGTGCCGCACTGTAGTCAGCCGTGCGGTGATCTGTGCTACTGAGGCTGACCTCAGTAACCGGTCGGTAATCGGCCCGCGACCGACGTCACGCGGCGCGCCGGTCCGGTCCCGCCATTCGTACCAAATCATGACATTCGGCTTAGCTTGGACCCGTGCTCTACGGGATCGCCGCCGCCACCATCGCCCTGCTCCTCGCCGCCGTCCTCACCGCCCTGCTCCGGGTCCCCGCCCTGCGTCTCGGCGTCCTCGACCGACGCCGACAGCGTCCGCTGCCGCTGCTCGGCGGCCTGGCCGTCGTGCTCGTCACCTGCCTGGTCGCCGTGGCCGGGGAGTGGACCGGGGTCGCGCCGCTCGGCGACGACGTCCGGGCCCTCCTCGTCGCCGGGGCCGCCGTCGCCGCCCTCGGGCTCGTCGCCGACGTGCGCCGCGTCAAGGCGCGGTTCCTGGTGGGCGGTACGGCCGTCGCCGCCCTCTGTGTGGTGCCGTACGCGCAGACCGGGGTGCCGGGCGGCCTGCTGGCGGCCTGTTGGATCGTCTTCGTCGCCGTCGGTTTCCGGGCGCTCGACCATGCGGACGCGCTGGCGGGCACCGTCGGGGTGCTCACCGCCTTCGGGGTGGGGGCGCTGGCGGCGGCCGAGGTGATGGACGGGCTGGCCGCGCTGCTGAGCGTGCTGGCCGCCGCGCTCACCGGGTTCCTGATGCACAACTGGCATCCCGCGCGCGTGGGGCTCGGCGCGTGCGGCTCGCTGTTCACCGGGTTCGTGCTCGCGGCGGCGGCCGTGGTCACCCGGACCGGGCACGAGCCGGTGGCCGACGCGGGGGTGCTGTTCGCGCTGACCGCCCTCACGGGGGTGGACGTCGTCCTCGTGCTGCTCTCCCGGCGGCTGGCCGGAAGGCCCCTGTTGCGCGGCGGCCCCGACCATCTCGCGCACCGGCTGCGACGGCTCGGGCTGACCCCTCGGGGGGCGACGGTACTGCTCGGTGCGGTCACCTTCGGCGGGGTACTCGTCGCGGTGCTCGCGCATCTGGGATGGGTCGCGGAGTCCGGGGTGTTCTGGGTGGCGACGGGCGCCCTGATCTTCGTCCTGGCCCTGCTGAGGGTCCGGGTGTACGCCCCGAGGCGGCCCGTCGGGCAGCCTGGAGGTCTGGGATCTCCGCAGGTCAGAGGAGGGTTGCGTGTAAGGAACGGATAAGAGTTGAGCCCCTGCGACTCACCTCTGTTGCATGAGTCGCGGACGTCGTGCACACTTGAGTCCGTTCCACTCAAGTCATTGCTGGAGGAATCAACCATGGCACGTGCGGTCGGCATCGACCTGGGCACGACTAACTCCGTCGTCAGCGTTCTTGAAGGCGGCGAGCCCACCGTCATCACCAACGCAGAGGGCGCCAGGACCACGCCGTCCGTCGTCGCCTTCGCCAAGAACGGCGAGGTGCTCGTCGGCGAGGTGGCCAAGCGCCAGGCGGTCACGAACGTGGACCGGACCATCCGGTCCGTGAAGCGTCACATGGGCACCGACTGGAAGATCGAGCTGGACGGCAAGCCGTTCAACCCGCAGCAGATGTCGGCGTTCATCCTGCAGAAGCTGAAGCGCGACGCCGAGGCCTACCTGGGCGAGAAGGTGACCGACGCGGTCATCACCGTCCCGGCGTACTTCAACGACTCCGAGCGTCAGGCGACGAAGGAGGCCGGCGAGATCGCGGGCCTGAACGTCCTGCGGATCGTCAACGAGCCGACCGCCGCCGCCCTGGCGTACGGCCTCGACAAGGACGACCAGACGATCCTCGTCTTCGACCTCGGTGGCGGCACCTTCGACGTGTCCCTCCTGGAGATCGGCGACGGCGTCGTCGAGGTGAAGGCCACCAACGGCGACAACCACCTCGGTGGTGACGACTGGGACCAGCGCGTCGTCGACTACCTGGTCAAGCAGTTCTCGGCCGGCCACGGCGTGGACCTCGGCAAGGACAAGATGGCCCTCCAGCGCCTCCGCGAGGCCGCCGAGAAGGCCAAGATCGAGCTGTCCTCGTCCACCGAGACCTCGATCAACCTGCCCTACATCACGGCGTCCGCCGAGGGCCCGCTGCACCTGGACGAGAAGCTCACCCGAGCTCAGTTCCAGCAGCTGACGGCCGACCTGCTGGAGCGCTGCAAGACGCCGTTCCACAACGTCATCAAGGACGCCGGCATCAACCTCTCCGAGATCGACCACGTCGTTCTCGTCGGTGGTTCCACCCGGATGCCCGCCGTCGCCGAGCTCGTCAAGGAGCTCACCGGCGGCCAGGACGCCAACAAGGGCGTGAACCCGGACGAGGTCGTCGCCATCGGCGCCGCGCTCCAGGCCGGTGTCCTCAAGGGCGAGGTCAAGGACGTCCTGCTGCTCGACGTCACCCCGCTGTCCCTCGGTATCGAGACCAAGGGAGGGATCATGACGAAGCTCATCGAGCGCAACACCACGATCCCGACCAAGCGGTCCGAGATCTTCACGACGGCCGAGGACAACCAGCCCTCCGTGCAGATCCAGGTCTACCAGGGCGAGCGCGAGATCGCGGCGTACAACAAGAAGCTCGGGATGTTCGAGCTGACCGGTCTGCCGCCGGCCCCGCGCGGTGTCCCGCAGATCGAGGTCGCCTTCGACATCGACGCCAACGGCATCATGCACGTGACCGCGAGGGACCTCGGCACGGGCAAGGAGCAGAAGATGACCGTCACCGGCGGCTCCTCGCTGCCGAAGGACGAGGTCGACCGGATGCGCCAGGAGGCCGAGAAGTACGCGGAGGAGGACCACACCCGCCGCGAGGCCGCCGAGACCCGCAACCAGGGCGAGCAGCTCGTCTACCAGACGGAGAAGTTCCTCAAGGACAACGAGGACAAGGTCCCCGGCGAGATCAAGACCGAGGTCGAGGCCGCGGTCGAGGAGCTGAAGGCCGCGCTCAAGGGCGAGGACACCACCGAGATCCGTACCTCCACGGAGAAGGTCGCGGCCGTCTCGCAGAAGCTCGGCCAGGCCATGTACGCCGACGCCCAGGCGGGCCAGGCGTCCGCCGGTGCCGGTGAGGGCGCGTCCGAGGCGAAGGCCGACGACGACGTCGTGGACGCCGAGATCGTCGACGACGAGCGCAAGGACGGTGCCGCGTGACGGAGGAGACCCCGGGCTTCGACGAGAAGCCCGACGTCCCTTCCGGCGCCACCCCCGACGACGCCGAGCCGCAGGCCGCCTCCCCCTCCGGGGAGGGGGCGGCCCCGGCCGGGGACGCATCAGCACAGTTGGCCGGCCTGACGGCCCAGCTGGACCAGGTACGCACCGCGCTCGGTGAGCGCACCGCGGACCTCCAGCGGCTCCAGGCCGAGTACCAGAACTACCGCCGCCGGGTCGAGCGGGACCGGGTCACGGTCAAGGAGATCGCCATCGCGAGCCTCCTCACCGAACTCCTGCCCGTCCTCGACGACATCGGCCGCGCCCGGGACCACGGCGAACTCCTCGGCGGATTCAAGTCCGTCGCGGAGTCGCTGGAGACCGTCGCGGCGAAGATGGGCCTCCAGCAGTTCGGCAAGGAGGGCGAGCCCTTCGACCCGACGATCCACGAGGCCCTGATGCACTCGTACGCGCCGGACGTCACCGAGACGACGTGCGTGGCGATTCTGCAGCCCGGGTATCGCTTCGGCGAGCGCACCATCCGCCCCGCGCGGGTGGCCGTCGCCGAGCCGCAGCCGGGTGCGACGGCGGGCAAGGCCGAGGGTGCCGATGAGGACCCGGCGGCCGGCGAGGACAAGGACAGTGGCCCTGAGGAGGGCTGACGTCACCACTGAGCGGAAGGAGGGACGTCGAGGATGAGCACCAAGGACTTCATCGAGAAGGACTTCTACAAGGTCCTCGGCGTCCCCAAGGACGCCACCGAGGCCGAGATCAAGAAGGCGTACCGCAAGCTCGCCCGCGAGTTCCACCCGGACGCCAACAAGGGCAATGCCAAGGCCGAGGAACGCTTCAAGGAGATCTCCGAGGCGAACGACATCCTCGGTGACCCCAAGAAGCGCAAGGAGTACGACGAGGCCCGCGCGCTCTTCGGCAACGGCGGCTATCGCCCGGGGCCGGGCGCGGGCGGCGGCTCCTTCAACTTCGACCTGGGCGACCTCTTCGGAGGCGGCCCCCAGGGCGGCGGCTCAGGAGGAGGCGCCGGCGGGGCCGGCGGCTTCGGCGGCGGACTCGGTGACGTCTTCGGGGGCCTGTTCAACCGCGGCGGCGCGGGCACCGGCACCCGGACCCAGCCCCGGCGCGGCCAGGACATCGAGTCCGAGGTCACCCTCAGCTTCACCGAGGCGATCGAGGGCGCGACGGTCCCGCTCAGGATGTCGAGCCAGTCGCCGTGCAAGGCCTGTTCGGGCACCGGCGACAAGAACGGCACACCGCGCGTGTGCCCGACCTGTGTCGGCACCGGGCAGGTCGCCCGGGGCAGCGGCGGGGGCTTCTCCCTCACCGACCCCTGCCCCGACTGCAAGGGCCGCGGCCTCATCGCCGAGCACCCCTGCCTCGACTGCAAGGGCAGCGGCCGGGCCAAGTCGTCCCGCACCATGCAGGTCCGCATCCCGGCCGGCGTCACCGACGGCCAGCGGATCCGGCTGCGCGGCAAGGGGGCGCCGGGCGAGCGCGGCGGCCCGGGCGGCGATCTGTACGTCACCGTGCATGTCGACGTCCACCCGGTCTTCGGCCGCAAGGACGACAACCTCACGGTGACCGTCCCGGTCACCTTCGCGGAGGCGGCGCTCGGCGGCGAGGTCAGGGTCCCCACCCTGGGCGGTCCGCCGGTCACGCTCAAGCTGCCCGAGGGCACGCCCAACGGCCGCACCATGCGGGCCCGCGGCAAGGGCGCGGTCCGTAAGGACGGCACCCGCGGCGACCTGCTGGTCACCGTGGAGGTGAGTGTTCCGAAGGATCTGACGGGGAATGCTCGTGAAGCGCTGGAGGCGTATCGCGAGGCAACCGCGGGTGAAGACCCGCGGGCGGAGCTGTTCCAGGCCGCGAAGGGAGCATGAGTGGGATGGACGGTCGTCGACGCAACCCGTATGAGCTGACCGAGGAGACCCCGGTCTACGTCATCTCGGTGGCGGCCCAACTCTCCGGTCTGCACCCGCAGACTCTGCGCCAGTACGACCGTCTCGGCCTGGTCTCCCCGGACCGCACCGCCGGCCGGGGCCGCCGCTACTCGGCCCGTGACATCGAACTGCTGCGCACCGTCCAGCAGTTGTCTCAGGACGAGGGCATCAACCTGGCCGGCATCAAGCGGATCATCGAGCTGGAGAACCAGGTCGCCGCCCTGCAGTCCCGGATGGCGGAGATGCAGGCCGCGCTGGACGGCGCGGCGGCCACGATGCAGCAGCGCGAGGCGGCGGTACACGCGTCGTACCGCCGCGACCTGGTCCCGTACCAGGAGGTCCACCAGACCAGCGCGCTGGTGGTGTGGCGCCCGAAGGGCCGCCAGACGTCGGACTGACCCGCGCGGCGAGTCGTAGGTGAAGGGGCCCGGAGGTGCGAACCTCCGGGCCCCTTCGTCGTCGGCTCCGCGGATCAGCGTCCGACGAAGAACTCCAGCGTGGCGCTCTGTTCGCCCTGCCGCCCGTAGGCGTCCACGGCGTACACGGTGGTCGTGCAGGGGCCGTTGTACGGCGGAGTCCAGCTGATGGAGCCCGTCGTCGACAGCTGGGTGCCGCTGTCGCCGCAGGCGCCGCTGATCTCCCACGAGTAGCCCCGCAGGACCCGCTCCTCGTCACCCGCGCCGGGCGCTGCCGTGACCTTGATGGCGGACCGCGCGGGAACGCCGGTCGAGACCAGCGTCAGCAGCGGTGCGGCCGGACCGGTGGCGGTGGCCGCGGTGGTCCGCTCGACGACGAGCTGCGCCGAGGGCGCCGACTCGGCGCCGCGGCCGTCCACGGCGGCGACGTAGTAGTACGCCTTGCGGCGCGGGGCCGTGGTGTCCGCGTACGTCGCCGTGGTGGTGCTGCCGAGAAGCGTCCAGCCGCCTTCGTGCCACGTACGCCGGTAGACGTGGTAGCCCGTCGCGTTGTCCGCCGCGGTCCAGGCGAGGTCCGTGGAGGCGTCGGCGGGCGTGCCCGTCAGCCCCGTCGGGGCGGCCACCGCGGAGACCGCCGGACGCGTGGCCACCGCCGCCGCCGAGGCGGAGGAGCGGTTCCCGGCGGCGTCCAGGGCGACGATGACGTAGGAGTAGGGCGCGCCGACCTCGGCGTAGGCGTCCGTGTAGTCCGTGGCGACGTCCAGGTACTCGCCGGTCAGGGGTTCCCCGTTGCGCGTGGGCTCCAACAGGTACTGGACGACGTCCTTCGACGAAGAGGCCTTCCAGGTCAGGACGTTGCCCGCGGTGCTGCCCCGCACCGTCAGCCCGGTGACCGCCTGCGGCGCCGTCCGGTCGGCGGTGGTGACCGGCTTGTCGGCGGTGCCCGTCGACTCGTTGCCGGCCTTGTCGTGGGCGCGGACCTCGTAGTAGTACGTGTCGCCGGTGGCCGGGACGGTGGTGTCGGTGTACGACGCCGAGGTGGTCGTCGCGAGCGGCTTGGCGGGGAACGAGGCACCCTTCAGCCGCCGGTAGACGCGGTAACCGGCGAGGTCCATCTCCTTGTTCTTCGCCCAGGTGACCTTCGCCTTGCCGGTGGCCTCGTCGTACGACACCGAAGTGCCCGTCGGGGTCAGGGGCTTGACCTTGTCGACGGTGGCGGAGGTGCGGGGTGTGTAGCCGAACTCGACCTTGGCGGACCCGGTCCAGTTGACGTAGTCGACGCGCAGGGTGTGCTTGCCGGAGGGGACGGTGACGTTGACGGTCTTCTTCACCGTCGACGACACGTTCTTCCAGATGTCGACCTTGCGGGTGCCGTCGAGGTAGACGCGGATGCCGTCCTGCGCTGCGACCGGCAGCGCGAACGGCCCGCCGGAGCCGAAGTCGCGTGTCACGGTCCAGCGGACGCCGAAGTTGTCGGCGGGGAGACCGGAAGCCGGGGCCTTGGAGCCCCAGTTCTGGTCGATCGCGCTGTCGCAGTCGGTCTTCTTCGGCGTACCGGAGAACGTCGTGTTCGCGAAGAACTGCCGCTTGTAGACCGGCGAGGCGCAGGTCGTGGCGGCGGACGCGGGCGCGGTGGCGGTGAGCAGGCCGCCCGCGGTGGCGAGCACGACGGCGGCCGAGGCCACCGTGGTCGTGCGTCTGGCTGGGTTCATTCGGTCCTCTGGTTCGGGATCGGAGCGGCAGAGGCAGCCGCCGTGATCACGACTCACGAGGAGGGGAGTTGGTTGTACGGCCCTTCGTCCTCCCCTGGCTTCACATCGGTTCACAAGGAATGAAGAGTCCGTAAAGGGCGTTTGGAGAGGGTGTCGCTCCGTCTTCACATGCAAAGCGGAGGGTGATGTTGTCATCTCGTTAAGTAGTTTCGCTTGACGCTGGGGGGCGCGTGCGCGTTGGCTTTTCAGTCACCTGGGTCGCAATGCTGCGCCCGCGTCCGCAAGGCACAGAAGTGAGCTCCGCAATGCGCCGTATCGCCATATCCGTGGCCGCGTCCACGATGACCCTCTCGTTGGCCGGTTGCGGCGCGCTCGGGGTGACGGGGGGCAGCAGCCAGGCGAGCCCGACCAAGGGGAACGACATCACCGTCGGCGTGCTGATGCCGGAGAAGACGAACACGCGCTACGAGGAGTTCGACTACCCGATCATCAAGGCGAAGGTCGCCTCCCTGACCAACGACCAGGGCAGGACCGTGTACGCCAACGGCGGGGCCAACGCGAAGAAGCAGATCAGCCAGATGGAGAGGATGATCGACGACCAGGTCGACGTCATCCTGCTGGACGCCGTCGACTCGCACACCATCGCGGACACCGTGCAGAAGGCGAAGGACGCGGGCATCCCCGTGATCGCCTACGACCGGCTCGCCGAGGGCCCGATCGACGCGTACGTCTCCTTCGACAACGAGCTGGTCGGCGAGGTGCAGGGCCGTTCGATCATCGACGCGCTGGGCGAGGACGCCGACACCTCCGACAAGATCGTCATGATGAACGGCTCGCCCACCGACCCCAACGCCGGTCAGTTCAAGGCGGGCGCGCGCTCCGAGCTGGAGGGCAAGGTCACGATCGCCGAGTCGTACGACGTCGACGGCTGGAGCCCGGAGATCGCCGAGTCCGACATGGCGAGCGCGCTGAACACGATCGGCAAGGGCAACGTGAGCGCGGTGTACTCCGCGAACGACGCCATGGCCGGCGGCATCATCAAGGCCCTGAAGGCCGCGGGCATCACCAACCTGCCGCCGATCACCGGCCAGGACGCCGAACTCTCCGCCGTGCAGCGGATCGTCTCGGGCGAGCAGTACATGAGCGTCTACAAGCCGTACCCGCAGGAGGCCGAGGCCGCCGCGGAGATGGCCGTGGCGAGGATCCAGGGCAAGGACATCCAGTTCGACGCCCTCGCCTCCGACAAGGTGGACAGCCCCAGCGACAAGGACATCCCGGCCCAGCTGGTGCCGGTGGTGGCCCTGACGAAGAGCAACATCAAGTCGACGGTCGTGGCGGACGGCATCTACAAGGTGTCCGACATCTGCACCAGCGACTTCAAGTCGGCGTGCGCGGCGGCCGGTCTGAAGTAGGGCGCTGTCGCACGCGATGTGTCCCTGATCACGATGCCGCCTTCGCGTCAGCGAAGGAAGCGAAGAAACTCCCCCGGGAGTTCCTACGGGCGGCCCGGTGTGTTCAGGCCCTGTGGACCGGTTTGCGCACCATGAACACGTCCACCGGGTCCTGGGACTCCAGGGTGAACCCGAACCGCTCGTAGAGCCGGCGGGCCGCGCTGCCCCGCAACACGTTCAGCCGGACCAGGGCGCCGTCGCGGTCGCTCCGCTCCAGCAGCTCGCGCAGGACGCCGGACCCGATGCCGGTGCCCTGGAAGTGCGGGGCGAGATAGAAGTGCTCCAGCCAGAGCGCGTCCTCGGCGGGCCGCAGCGCCACGCAGCCCGCGAACTCACCGCCGACCTCGATCACCCATGTGTGCGCGGGCTCGAACCCGTCCCGCAGCCGCTGCCGCACGCGCCGCGGGTCGTAGCGCCCGAGCCGCGTCAGATCCGGCCGCATCACGAGGGCCCGCAGCTCGACGATGACCTCGACGTCGGACGGCGACGCCGGGCGGATGTGCCAGTCGGGGGCCTGGTCCGGGGCCGGTTTCGGGTTCGAGGTCGGGTTCGGCATGATCGCCAGGTTACTCAGCATCGAGCCAGGTGAGCGAGCCCTCTTCGCCGTCTCTGGATTCCGTGACTTTCGTGAACGAGAGAGGGATTTCCCACTCGGCCGGACGTGCGGGGAGGTCGGTGAGACGCGGAGTCCCTTCGCGGGTGTACTCACCGCGCGCCCAGGCGTAGTGGGCCGGCGCCTGCCCGTCGGAGAAGGCCAGGATGAACCTGATGCCGGTCAAGTCGGCTGTCAGCGGGCCTCGTTCACCGTTCGGGTCCGGGCCTTCACCCGGTGGGATCAGCGCCGGCGTGTCCCGGAACTCGTCCAGCAACCCGGCGAACTCTTGTCGACGCATCGCCACTCGCGTTGGCAGACGCAATGAGCACCCCGTCATCTGGAGTGGGAGTCGCCCCTGAGGTGGAGGAGGGCGGCGAGTCCGGCGGGGGCGGTGGGGAGGATGACGTCCGGGGTGTCGCTCTCGCGGAGGCGGATCGCTGTGCCGGGGGCGGTGGCGACGTAGAGGCAGATCTGGTCGGGGGCTCCGCTGAACGACGACTTCTGCCAGTGCAGTTCGGACATCCGGGCCTCCTGGAGCGCGTAGCGCAAGTGCTGGACGAGGGACAACGGGTCCTTCACCGAGTGCGCTTCGGGGGTCGGCGATACGTCGACGGGATGGACGGCGTTCTCGGCGAGGCTCGTCGCCAACGTCCACCCGCACACCAGGGGCACCGCCATGCAGCGCGTCCGCCTCACCCCCGCCCGCTCCGGGCCCTGTGCCGACGGGATCGGGCGCGTCCTCACGTCCCGGTGTGGACGCACTGCTAACGACAGCCTCGACGATCGCTCGTACGTTGATCGAGGCAGCCGCCCGACAGGAACACCCACGCAACGCAGAGGGGTCTCACCCGCATGTCCATAAAAATGATCACGCGACTCTCCGCAGTAGTCGCCTCGGCCGTGTGCGCCCTGGCCTTCTCCACGCCGGCCAACGCGGTGGGCATCTACGGCCCGTTCGAGAACGTCGGAACCGGCAAGTGCCTGGCCGTTCCGCACGGGAGCAGCACCAACGGCGTCGGCCTGATCCAGTGGACCTGCGGTCAGTCCAGCGACGGACAGCAGTGGCTGATGGAGAGAGTGGCGGGCGGGAACAACGACCGGTTCGTCATCGCGAGTTGGCCCGGGTCGAAGTGCCTGGCGATACCCAACTCCAGCACGGCCAACGGAACCCAGGCCATCCAGTGGACCTGCGACTACAACGACAGCGATCAGACATGGATCTACGACAGCTGGAACCGGCTGCGGAACGTGAACAGCGACAAATGTCTGGCGATCCCCAACTCCAGTACGGCCAACGGCACCGAGGCCATCCAGTGGACCTGCTCCGACAGCCCCGATCAGCGGTGGTACTGGTGACCCCCGGCCCCTGAGAGGGGGCGATGACGGCGGTCATGGTCCCGCTCCGTCGCGCCGGGGCGCCTCGGGCGGGCCGAAGCCGACGCGCGGGCGTCGCTCGGCCGTGCGTCAGGATGTGCGCATGACACGAAACGCGCGTGCCCTGCTCTCCCTCCTCCTGTTGCCCGCGCTGCTCGCGGGATGCGGCGCGGACAAGGGGGACGGGACGGCAGGGGCCGCCGGCAGTGCCGATCTCGACGCCGCCGCCCAGGCCTGGGGCGTAGCACCGGAACTCGTCCATGTCACCGAGGTCTCCGGCTTCACCGTGTGGCAGGAGTCGGTCGGCGTGTACGGGGACGACGAGTTCGCCGCCGCGTATCGGTCCGAGAAGGGCGCCGCCCGTTTCGGTCTCTTCGTGGATCGCCGCACGCTGACGGCGGAGAACTGCCCCGGGCAGCCGCTGGTCGAGGGGGCGACCGAGCGGGTCACCTGTGAGCGCGACGGCGACGCCTGGTACCGCAGGGCGGGCGGCCACCACGAATACGCGATCCCCCGCGACGGCGTGGTGATCCGGCTCAGCGCCGACGTGGACGAGGTCGACCGTGCCGTTCTGCGCGAGGCGGCCGAGGCGGCCCACCGTCCGGACGACACCGAACTGGCCGCGCTCATGCCGGCCGCGAACGGCGCGGACAGCTGAGCGGACGACACGACGCCGACACCGTTCCCCAACACGACAGCACGGCGGTGTGGCCCTCCGTCCCAAGAGGGTGCCGCGCTCCGCCGCCGCCGAGCTCCACCGCCGAGCCCTGTCGCCGAGTCCGGTCGGCGCGCGCAAGCCCGTACAGTCGGACGTGCGGATCCGCATCACCTCTCGAACGTGCACCGAAAGGCCTGACCGTGACGCTTGGCATGGTTGTCTGGGACGCCCGCTCTCGCGCTTCGACGCGAGGGCGGTAACGGTCCCCTGGCTCACCGCACACGCCTGTCCGTCGGACCGGCGTCGGTTCCGTCTGCTCCTCGCCGAAGTGCTCTTCGTGCCCCCGCACGTTCGATCACGAGGAGTTCGCGGTGTCCGCGATCCACTGGACAGAAGGTCCCCACCAGCGTTCCGCCCGCTGGCATTCCGAGAACGACATCCCCCTGCCGCGCCGCACCGTCGTCGCCGACGACCGGACGAAGGCCGACGACGCCTACCGCCAGGCATGCGAGGGAACGGCCCTGCTCTGGCAGGGCGACTTCCACAACGCCCGGCAACTCCTGGGGGCGTTGGGCCGCCGTATCGACCGTAAGCGGCCCGGGACGCACGGCTCCCCGGGCGATCTCTTCGCCCTGCACCGACGCGTCAGCGGCCATCGCGCCCTCGTCCTCTCCAAGGTCCTGGTGCTGCTGGACGAGCACTACACCCTTGCGTCGCGCCGGGCGCCCGATGTCCGGCAGGCGTGTGTGGAGGCCTACGGCCCGGCGCAGGAGCCGACCGCCGTCTCCCTCAGGGAACTCCTGGGAGTCGTCGGCGCCCACCAGTGGCGCTTGAGAGGGGTCGACGTGCCGGCGCTCGGCGCCCGCGTCCATCCCCACTACGGGGTGTTCGCCCCGGTCAGGGGCGAGTACGTAGACCTGGTCGCCCACGCGCCGCTGCCGGCCGCGATCCGGGACAGCCCGGCCACCGGTACGGCCTTCGACCTGGGCACGGGAACCGGTGTCCTCGCCGCGGTCCTGGCCCGCCGGGGAGTCGACCGTGTGGTGGCCACGGACATCAGCCCGCGCGCCCTGGCCTGTGCCGAGGAGAACGTCCATCGGCTCGCGCTGTCCGACCGTGTCGAGGTGTCGGGCCCCTGCCTGTTCCCCGAAGGCCGTGCCGACCTGATCGTGTGCAACCCGCCCTGGCTGCCCGCCCGTTCGACCAGTCTCATCGAGCGGGGCGTCTACGACACGGACGGCGGCATGCTCCGCGACTTCCTCGCCGGGCTGTCCTCCCGCCTTCGGCCGGGCGGCGAGGGATGGCTCGTCCTGTCGGACCTGGCGGAGCATCTCGGCCTCAGGACCCGCCCTCAACTGCTCGCCGCCATCGGGGCCGCGCACCTCCAGGTCGTGGACCGGATCGACACCAAGCCCCGGCACCCACGCTCCCAGGACACCACCGACCCGCTCCACGCCGCACGCGGCGCCGAGACCACGTCCCTGTGGCGTCTGGCCGTCCGGCGGTGAGGTACGACCGGACGGCGTCCCGCCTCCCGGGGTGGAGCCGTGTCACGCGGCTCCACCCCGGGCACCGGCGGCGGCTGCCGCGGGCCGTGTCTCACGCCACCCGCGTGAACTCCACCGTCACCTCCGGCGGCCCACCGGGCACCCCCCGGTAGATGCCCTTGTGCGGGGTGACGTCGTCGTAGTCGCGGCCACGGCCGACCACGACGTGGGACTCGTCGGCCGGGGTGCGGTTGGTGGGGTCGTAGCCGCACCAGTCGCCGGCCCAGTACTCGACCCAGGCGTGGCTCTGGCCGGGGACCGGGCGGTGCAGCTCCGCGTCCCGTTCGGGGTGGAGGTAGCCGGAGACGTAGCGGGTGGGGAGGCCGAGGCCGCGCAGCAGGGCGATGGTGACGTGGGCGATGTCCTGGCAGACGCCGGCGCCCTGTTCCCAGGCCTCGGCCGCGGAGGTGTTCACGCCCGTGGTGCCGGGGAGGTAGGAGACCCGGTCGGCGACCAGCGAGGAGACGGCGACCGCGGTCTCGTGGGGGCCGAGGCCCGCCGCCGCCTCCCTCGCCCTGTCCAGCAGCGTGGCCGGGACCGTCGTACGGGTGGTGGGGTCGGCGAACTCCAACAGGCGTGACGTGGCGGTCTGTTCGGCCACCTGCGCCCAGGTGGGTGCCGCGGGGAGGCCGGCCGGCGGGTGGGTCTCGACCAGGCTCGACGCCGTGATGGTGAGGTCGGCGTGCGGGTCCATCAGGTCGAAGCCGGTGACCTGGGTGCCCCAGTAGTCCCAGTACGACCAGGTGGGGGTGGCGGGCGTGACGGTGACCCTGGCGTCCAGGGTGGTCTGGCCGGGGAGGGTCAGCGGGGTCATGCGGACCTCGTTGTGCGAGGAGACGGCCGCCTGCGCGTACGCGACGCGGGTGATGTGGCGGATACGGAGCCGGCGCGTGGCGGGTGCGTGGGTGGGTGCGTGGGTGTTCATGGTCACGCTCCTTCCTGGGCCCACTCGACGGGCCCCTGGTACGGGAAGAACCGCTCGGCGACGCCCTCCGCCGAGGCCATGCAGGCGGTCTGCAAGTCACGGAGAAGGAGCGGGAGTTGCTCTTCCAGGGCGTGCGTGTCCAGGTATTCGAGACGGGTGCGCATCCGCCCGATCGGGCGTCGCGCCGGGTCCTGACGCGGGCGGCCCAGTGCCGTCAGGCACTCCTCCGCCGTGGTCAGCGCGTGCAGCGCGGAGCGCGGGAAGTTCCGGTCCAGGAGGAGGAACTCGGCGACGCGCGGGGTGTCGCCGAAGCCGCCGTAGACGCGGGCGAACGCCTCGTCGGCGCCGCTCGCGCTCAGCAGGGTGGGCCAGTCGGGCGCGTGCACCGCGTCGAGCACCCGCACGGACAGCAGCCGTACGGTCATGTCCACCCGTTCCAGGCTGCGGCCGAGGACCACGAAACGCCAGCTGTCGTCCCGGCTCATGGTGGAGTCGGCCAGGCCGAAGAACAACGCGGCCCGGCGGCGCACCAGTTCGAGGTAGCCGTACGGTCCCGTGCGGCGGGCCGCCACGCGTTGGTCGGCGAGTGCGTGCCAGGTCGAGTTGAGGCACTCCCACATCTCGGAGGACACCGCCTCGCGGGCACTGCGCGCGTTCAGCCGGGCCGCTCCGAGCGCGCCCTCGATGGAGCCCGTCGAGCGGGCGTCGAAGGCCAGCTGGTCCAACACCTGTTGCATGTCGACGCGTTCACCGCCGGCGTCCATGCCGAGGATCGCGTACAGCGACCGGCAGGCCACGTCCTCGTCGCGCCAGGGGTCCTCCAGCATGCGGTGCAGATAGGCGTCGAGGATGCGGCCGGTGGCGTCCGCCCGCTCGACATAACGCCCGGTCCAGGTCAGGGATTCGGCTATCCGGGAGAGGATCACGTCGTTCACTGCTGCTGCGCCCCTTCCTGTACGACGGTGGGGGTGCCGTCGGGTCCGAGCTGGCGCGGGGCGACGTCCGGCAGGGGGCCGCCGCCCACCGGCGCGGGCTGTTCGGTGGGGCCCTCGGCGAGCACCCAGGTGTCCTTGGAGCCGCCGCCCTGGCTGGAGTTGACGATCAGGTTGCCCTCCTGGAGGGCGACCCGGGTGAGGCCGCCGGGCAGGACCCACACGTCGTTGCCGTCGTTGACGGCGAAGGGGCGCAGGTCTATGTGGCGGGGTGCCATGCGTTCGCCCGCGAGGGTGGGGGAGGTCGACAGGGCGACGGGCCGCTGGGCGATGAAGCCGCGGGGGTCGGCCATGACGGCCTTCCGTGTCCTCTCCAGGGTCTCGGCGTCCGCCTTCGGGCCGATGACGATGCCCTGGCCGCCGGCCCCGTCCACCGGCTTGATCACCAACTGGTCCATCTGGTCGAGGACCGCGTCCAGTTGACCGGGTTCGTCCGGGCGGAACGACTCCACGTTGGGGAGCACCGGTTCCTCGGAGAGGTAGTAGCGGATCAGGTCGGGGACGTATGTGTAGAGCAGTTTGTCGTCCGCGATGCCGTTGCCGACCGCGTTGGCGAGCGTGACGTTGCCCGCGAGGGCGGCGCCCATGATGCCGGGGCAGCCGATCACCGAGTCGGGGCGGAAGTGGAGCGGGTCGAGGAAGTCGTCGTCCAGGCGCCGGTATACGACATGGACGGGTACCTCGCCGCGGGTCGTGCGCATCCACACCCGGTTGCCGCGCACCACCAGGTCGTGCCCCTCGACCAGTTGCACGCCCATCAGCCGGGCGAGCAGCGCGTGTTCGAAGTAGGCGGCGTTGCTCGGCCCCGGCGTCAGGACGACCACCCGCGGGTCCTGGACGCCGCTCGGCGCGGCGGCGCGCAGGGCGGCGAGCAGCCGGTGGCAGTAGCCGTCCACGGGCACCACGTGCTGTTCGGCGAAGAGGGACGGGAAGATCCGGGTCATCGCCCGGCGGTTCTCGATGACGTACGACACCCCGCTCGGCACCCGCACGTTGTCCTCGAGGACCCGGAAGTCCCCGGCCTCGTCCCGGACGAGGTCGATGCCGGCGACATGGATGCGGACCCCGCCCGGCGGCTCCACGCCGTGGGCCGCGCGGTGGAAGTGCGGCGAGTTGAGGAGCAGCCGCCAGGGCACGACCCCGTCCTCGAAGGCGCGGGCGGGCCCGTAGGCGTCGGCGAGATAGGCCTCAAGGGCCCTGACCCGCTGGCTCACCCCGCGCTGGATGAGATCCCACTCCAGGGCGTCCAGGATCCGCGGCACGAGGTCCAGCGGCCACGGCCGTTCCTCGCCCGCGAAGGCGTAGGTCACGCCCCGGTCCGTGAACGCCCTGGCCATCTGGTCGGCCCGGAAGCGCAGTTCGCTCGGCTCGATCGGTTGCAGTGCGGCCAGTACCGGCTCGTAGGCGGTCCTGACCTCACCCGGCCGCTCGAACATCTCGTCCCACGCGTCGGCCAGCGCGTATGCGTCAAATATGTCCGCCATGGCCCGACGGTAAGTGCGGTTCGTAACGAGCTGATCACTGCGTGATTTCCGGCAGTTCTCGCGGAACCGGGGCGGGTCGGCCCAGGCGGTGAGGGGTGCGGCCACGCCGGTCCGGACGGCGGGTGGCCGGACCGGTGGCGCGGGTTCCGCCGGGCGTCCGGCGGGTACGGGACACCCCCGTCAGTTTGTTGCGACCGGACCGCCGGAGGCGTGGAGCTAGTGGGGCATAGCGGTGTTTTCTCCCCGCCGGGAGAGGGGGAGCCGTGTTGCGGAGCGGGTCGGGTCCGCGCATAGTTGCGCTGCGGAAGACGCTGGAACCGGGGGTGGGATGGGCGATGGCCGGGCACGGGACGGATGGGCACCCGCACGGTGCTGACCGACTGTGCGAGGCCGGGGATCGCGTGTATTCCCGGGCCGTGCGGCGCGGCCGGGTGCCGCGCGAGGACGCCGAGACGGTTCCCTGTCTGCTCGAACTGGCCCTGCTCCACCCGGATCCCGACGACATGGACTGGCTGGTGCCGACGGCCCCCCAGGAGGTCATGACGCGGCTGCTGCGCGGGCTGTACGACGAGGTCAGCGACAGCCGGCGGCGGATGGGCTCGGCGGTCGCGGCCTTCGAGTGGTACGCGGGCCTCGGCCCGCAGCCGCAGGCCGCCGCCGCGGAGGGCAGCGCGATCCGCGTCCTCGACGGACTCTCCCGCATCCAGGCCGCGATGGACGAGGCGACGGAGGCGTGCACCACGGAGGTCCTGACCGTCCAGCCCGGCGGCATCCGCCCCGAGCACGAGCTGACGGAGGGCCTGCACCGGGCGTTGGCGCTGCGCGGCCGGGGCGTTCGCATGCGCGATCTGTACACACACGTGGCACGGCACGGGCAGGGGTTGCTCAACTACCTGGAGCTGATGGGCGGCACGGTCCAGGCACGCACGCTCGACGAGGTGATCGACCGCCTGATCCTCTTCGACCGGACCGTCGCCTTCATCCCCGCCAACGCGGACCGCACCCTGGCGTTGGAGCTACGGCACCCGGCCCTCGTGGAGTACCTGGTGACGGTCTTCGAGCGGCTGTGGCGGCTCGCGATCCCCCTGACCGCCCCGCTTCCCGACACCGGCATCGAGGGCATCTCGCACCGGGAGCAGTCCATCGCGGCGCTGCTCGCGGAGGGCCACCAGGACGCGGTGATCGCGGAACGGCTGGGGATCAGCGTCCGCACCTGCCGGGCGCACATCGCGCGGCTGTCGGAGACGCTGGGCGCGGCCAGCCGTACGCAACTCGGCGTCCGGATCGCGCAGGTCGGCCTCGACGGCGCGGCCCGCCCCGCCGACGTGGGGACCACCGCCGACCTGGGCACCGCCGCCGACCTGGGGCCCGAGCCCCTCACCCTTCCTGATCAAGGATCCCGGACCGTCCGATGAGGAACCCGAGCTGAGCCCTGCTCTCGCTGCCGAGGGTGGCGGCGAGTTTCGCGATGTGGACGCGGGCGGTGCGGATGTTCATGCCGAGCCGGTCGGCGATGACGGCGTCGGTGTGCCCCTCCACGAGAAGGGCCGCGATGGCCCGCTGGCGGGGCGTGATGCCGTTCAGGGTGGGCTGCCGGACGGCCTGCGGGTACATCGGCGTGGCCAGCCGCCACAGGCGGTCGAAGGTGGTGGCGAAGAAGTCCACCAGTGCCGGGTGGCGGACCTCCAGGGCCAGCTTGCGGTCCTTGCTCGCCGGCACGAAGGCGACGGTCCGGTCGATGACGATCAGCCGCTCGGTGACCTCGTCGAGCGTGCGGGCCTCCACGTCGCCCTGAAGTTGCTCGTAGCGGGCGATGACCGAGGGGGCGTGGCGGACGGTGTGCTGGTAGAGCGTCCGGATCCGGCCGCCGCGGTCGAGCAGCGCCTGGTCGCGGGTCAGCGCCTGCGCCTGGACGTCGTGGGCGGACCGGGTGTGGCTGGTGTGCGGCTGGATGGCGAGGAGTTCGCCCGAGGTGGCGGCCATGGCCCGGTGGATGGCCTGGCCGATCCGGTCCAGACCGCTGAGGACGGTGACCGTCGGGGAGTTCTCGGCCCCCGTACGGCGACCGTCGATCCGCATCAGCGGTTCGAACAGGTCGGCCAGCCGCTGCTCGCGCCGCCGCTCGTCCGCGATGCGGTCCTCGGCGGTCCGCAGCATCCGGTGCAGGGCGACCGCCGGGGCGACGGGCTCCAGCCGGTCCAGGTCCGCGACGGCGGGATGCAGCAGGCCCGAGTCGACCAGACAGGGCGCCGCCGCGGCGTCGGCGACGCTCACATGGCCGGTGCGCAGGGCCCGCTCGTACAGCGCTGCTCCCGCCGCGCACAGGTCCTCCACGGCGTGCTCCGGGTGCGGCGGCACGCCCACCGCGTCGGCGCCGGGGGCCGCGCCCGGGTCGCTGTCCACGTCGCTGTCCGGGCCGCCGCCCGGTGAGGAGGCCGGCATTCAGTGGCCCTTGTCCAGGATCCCCGACTGGGCGATGAGGAAGCCGAGCTGGGCCCGGCTTCCGCTGCCCAGGGCCGCGGCCAGTTTGGCGATGTGGGCGCGGCAGGTGCGGACGTTCATCCCGAGCCGCCGGGCGATGGCCTCGTCGACGTGGCCCTCGATGAGGAGCTTGGCGATGGACCGCTGGACGCCGGTGATGCCCTCGGGCGTGGACTCGTAGGGAATCTCGTCCATGAGCGGTGTCGCCCGGTGCCAGAGCTGCTCGAAGACCTTGATGAGGTACTTCACGAGACCGGGATGGCGCAGTTCCAGGGCGACGGTCCGGTCGTCCTGGGCGTCGATGAAGGCCACGTTCGTGTCGCAGATGATGAGCCGCTCGATGAGTTCCTCGAGCGTGCGGATCTCGACCTTGGCGCCGGCCATCTTGTCCATGTACGCGTAGGTGCTCTGGCTGTGCCGGACCGTGTGCTGGTACAGGGTGCGTACGGAGATGCCGCGCTCGATGAGCGGCTGGCTCCGCTTGAGGGCCTGGCTGAGGATGTGCTCGGGGCGGCTGCCTCCGGGCTGCACGGTGAGGACCTCGGTGCGGGCCTCGGCGATCGCCACGTCGAGTGCCGAGTGGATCCGGTCGATGCCTTCCAGCACGGTGATCGCGTGCGTGGTCGCCGGTTTCTGGGCACCTATGTCCAGGAAGGGCTGGAAGGTGTCGGCGAGGTCCAGGGTGAGCCGGCGGCGGTCCTGGATCTCCCGTTCCAGTGGCTGGAGCTGCTGGGCCAGCACGACGGACGGCGGAACCGGTCGGAGCCACTGGGCGTCGTCCGGGTCGGGGTGGAGCAGCGCGTACTCAAGCAGACAGGGGGCGGGCTCGACCTCGTCGCGGGACACGCGTCCGGCGACGAGGGCGATCGCGTAAATACGCGCACCTTCGGCACATAGGTCGGCAATGCCGTGCGGATGTGCCCCTTTTGTGCTCTTCGATGGCAAATCTCCACCCCCCAGGGTCCTGAACGTGCAGGAACATGATGCATCCCTTGTGTGGCATCTACGTGCCTGAATGAGCCATCGTCTTGTTTCACGGGGGAGAGGAAGCCATCAAGTGAGGACGAAGCCGACCATGATAAAGAGAATGCTTCGCTCGGTGCTTGCCATTGCCTTCGTCGGCGCGCTGGCCGTCGGTGCGGCCGGTCCTCTCGACGACGTGGGTTGGTCGACCCCGGCCGACCAGGTGAGTGCAGCCACTCCGGACGTCGGCTGGGCCGTCACCGCCGAGGGTGATGTCGGCTGGGCAGTCGTCGCCGGAGACGGTTCGCAGGACGTCGGCTGGTCCACCCCGGCGGGCGCGGACGCATGACCACCCCACCCGACGACCGGTCCTTCCGCCGCGAGATGGCGACCGCCTATCGCTCCGGCTGGCACTTCATCGACCTTGTCACCGCGATCCCCCACGCCGGTGACTCGCTGATGGTGACCGTCTTCGGAGAGCCGGTCGTCGTGACGCGGGACGAGGACGAGGACGTACGGGCCTACCGGTGTCTGCGGCGACCGCGAGGGGCCCCCCAGCCCGTGCGGTGTGCCATTCGGTACGGAATGATCTTTGTGAACCTGGACCAGCGGGACCATCGACTGGTGGAGCCGGAGGCTCCGCCGATGAGGACCATCTCAGCCACCCCCCGCAGTGCCTGACGCGATTCCCCCGTCGTAACAGATCGCTCAGGTACTTCCCCCCGCAGCGGCGTCACCGTGACCTGAACACGGTGACGCCGCTGCAGTTTTGCGCGAAATATCCGGCTATCGGGCGGATTCGCGGACGGGCCGGGTGTGGCCAAAAGCAATCGATCTTGCGTACGGGTCGGCTTCCGGCGGGTCGTAAAGACCGACCGCCCCGTCTCTTTCTCCCGTCGGGACGGCCGCCGCCCCCTCAGCCCCGCCCCATCGCCCGCGTCAGCTCGATCTCGATCGCCACGCGGGTCGGGTTCGGGCGGGGCGCCCGCCCGTAGCGCTCCTCGAAGCGCCGCTCCGCCTCCGCGACCCGCTCCGGCTCCGCGCGGACATGCGCCCGGCCCTCCAGCGTGGCCCAGCGCCCGCCGTCGACCTGGCAGACCGCGACCGGGGCGCCCGCCGGGCCGGCCGCCAGGATGTTGCGGACCTTCTTGCTCGCCCGGTCCGCGATCACCCGAGCCAGACGGCTCTGCGGGTCGTATGTCACGGCGACGGGCACGACGTGCGGACTGCCGTCCGGGCGCGGGGTCGTCAGGGTGCAGTGGTGTCGTTCGGACCAGAAGGCGAGGTACGACGCGTCGGGGGCACCCGGGTCACGGGAATGTGCGGCCATGGTCCGGAACCTAGTCCCCGTGGACTTCCCCTCCACCACCTTGAGTGGAATAGACTCAAGTTTGTGTACGTTGCCCGAGTCAGGACCCAGTAGGACGCCAGGAGGAGACAGCGAACGTGGACGCCGAGCTGACCAACCGGAGCCGGGACGCCATCAACGCGGCCGCGAGCAGGGCCGTGACCGAGGGGCATGCCGACCTCACCCCCGCCCACCTGCTGCTGGCGCTGCTCCAGGGCGAGGACAACGAGAACATCGTCGATCTGCTGGCCGCCGTCGAGGCCGACCAGGCCGCCGTGCGGGCCGGCGCGGACAAGGCGCTCGCCGCCCTGCCCAGCGTCACCGGGTCGACCGTGGCGCCCCCGCAGCCCAACCGTGAGCTGCTCGCGGTGATCGCGGACGCCGGTGAGCGCGCCAAGGAGCTCGGGGACGAGTTCCTCTCCACCGAGCACCTGCTGATCGGCATCGCGGCGAAGGGCGGTGCCGCCGCCGACGTACTCTCCGGTCAGGGGGCCACGGCGAAGAAGCTGGCGGAGGCCTTCCAGAAGGCAAGGGGAGGACGACGCGTGACCACAGCCGATCCCGAGGGCCAGTACAAGGCCCTGGAGAAGTTCGGGACCGACTTCACCGCCGCCGCGCGGGAGGGCAAGCTCGACCCCGTCATCGGACGGGACCAGGAGATCCGGCGGGTCGTGCAGGTGCTCAGCCGCCGGACCAAGAACAACCCCGTGCTCATCGGCGAGCCCGGCGTCGGCAAGACCGCCGTGGTCGAGGGGCTCGCCCAGCGGATCGTGAAGGGCGACGTGCCCGAGTCCCTCAAGGACAAGCGGCTGGTCGCGCTCGACCTCGGCGCCATGGTCGCCGGGGCGAAGTACCGCGGCGAGTTCGAGGAGCGGATGAAGACCGTCCTCGCGGAGATCAAGAACTCCGACGGGCAGATCATCACCTTCATCGACGAACTGCACACCGTCGTGGGCGCCGGCGCCGGCGGCGACTCCGCCATGGACGCCGGGAACATGCTCAAGCCCATGCTCGCCCGCGGTGAGCTGCGCATGGTCGGCGCCACCACGCTCGACGAGTACCGCGAGCGGATCGAGAAGGACCCGGCGCTGGAGCGCAGGTTCCAGCAGGTGCTGGTCGCCGAGCCCAGCGTCGAGGACACCATCGCGATCCTGCGCGGCCTCAAGGGACGGTACGAGGCCCACCACAAGGTCGTCATCGCGGACAGCGCGCTGGTCGCCGCCGCCACCCTCTCCGACCGGTACATCACCTCCCGCTTCCTCCCCGACAAGGCCATCGACCTGGTCGACGAGGCCGCCTCCCGGCTCCGTATGGAGATCGACTCCTCGCCCGTCGAGATCGACGAACTCCAGCGCGGCGTCGACCGGTTGAAGATGGAGGAGCTGGCGATCGGCAAGGAGACCGACCCGGCCTCGCGCGAGCGGCTGGAGCGGCTGCGCCGCGATCTCGCCGACAAGGAGGAGGAGCTCAGGGGCCTGACCGCCCGCTGGGAGAAGGAGAAGCAGTCCCTCAACCGGGTCGGTGAGCTGAAGGAGAAGCTCGACGAACTGCGCGGCCAGGCCGAACGGGCCCAGCGCGACGGCGACTTCGACACCGCCTCCAAGCTGCTCTACGGCGAGATCCCCACCCTGGAAAGGGACTTGGAGGCCGCCTCGCAGGCCGAGGAAGAGGCGTCCAAGGACACCATGGTCAAGGAGGAGGTCGGCGCCGACGACATCGCCGACACCGTCGCGGCCTGGACCGGCATCCCCGCCGGCCGCCTTCTGGAGGGCGAGACCCAGAAACTCCTGCGCATGGAGGAGGAGTTGGGGCGCAGGCTGATCGGCCAGACGGAGGCCGTGCAGGCCGTCTCGGACGCCGTACGGCGCACCCGGGCCGGTATCGCGGACCCCGACCGCCCCACCGGCTCCTTCCTCTTCCTGGGCCCCACCGGCGTCGGCAAGACCGAACTCGCCAAGGCCCTCGCCGACTTCCTCTTCGACGACGAGCGGGCGATGATCCGCATCGACATGAGCGAGTACGGCGAGAAGCACAGCGTCGCCCGGCTCCTCGGCGCGCCCCCCGGCTACATCGGCTACGAGGAGGGCGGCCAGCTCACCGAGGCGGTACGCAGGCGGCCGTACAGCGTCGTCCTGCTCGACGAGGTGGAGAAGGCGCACCCGGAGGTCTTCGACATCCTGCTCCAGGTGCTGGACGACGGCCGCCTGACGGACGGTCAGGGCCGCACGGTGGACTTCCGCAACACGATCCTGGTGCTGACGTCCAACCTGGGCAGCCAGTTCTTGAGTGGGCACAGCCCGGTGGACCGGACCAGCAGCGAGGCGGAGAAGAAGCAGCAGGTGCTGGACGTGGTCCGGGCCTCCTTCAAGCCGGAGTTCCTCAACCGGCTCGACGACCTGGTGGTCTTCTCGGCCCTGTCGAGGGACGAACTCGGCCGGATCGCCCGGCTCCAGATCGACCGCCTCGCGAGGCGCCTCGCCGAACGCCGCCTCACCCTGGAGGTCAGCGACGCGGCCCTGACCTGGCTCGCCGACGAGGGCAACGACCCGGCCTACGGCGCCCGGCCGCTGCGCCGCCTCGTCCAGACCGCCATCGGCGACCACCTCGCCAAGGAGATCCTCTCCGGCGAGGTCAAGGACGGCGACACGGTCCGGGTGGACGTGTTCGGCGAGGGCCTGATCGTGGGCCCGGCGACCGGCAAGACACTCTGAGCGGACGGCACGGGCGGTGACGATGGGACACCGCCGACGATGACGATGGGACGCCGGCGGTGGCGTGGGGCACGGCGGAACACCGGCCGTGCCCCACGGCGCTCAGTTCGCCAGCACCCAGATCACGACCAGGACGAGGAAACCGGCCACGGCCAGCGCGGGCAGCCCCAGGATGAGGGAGACCACCCCCCACCTGGTCCGTCCCCGGGGCGCGGCCCCCACCTCGTACCCCGTCGTCCCGTCCTCTGTCCCTGTCATGAACCCCACCCTCCACGGACCCGGTGGTCCTCTACCGGACAGATCCTGTCAGCTCAGGGCTGACAGTTCCCGTCGGGGTTGCCACGCCCCTCCCCGCATGGGAGAGGATGGCGGAATCCGTACGAAGGGAAATTCACGGTGACCATCGACCCGTCCTCGATTCCGAACTTCGGGGGCCAGCCAGAGCCGCAGCCCCAAGGAGCGGCTGGCCCCGTCGTCCCGGATCAGGACCTCGTGAAGCAGCTCCTCGACCAGATGGAGCTGAAGTATGTCGTCGACGACGAGGGTGACCTCGCGGCGCCGTGGGAGCAGTTCCGTACGTACTTCATGTTCCGTGGCGAGGGCGACCAGCAGGTCTTCTCGGTGCGGACGTTCTACGACCGGCCCCACAAGATCGACGAGAAGCCGCTGCTCCTGGAGTCCATCGACGACTGGAACCGGCGCACCCTGTGGCCCAAGGTCTACACGCACACCCATGACGACGGCACCGTCCGTCTGATCGGTGAGGCGCAGATGCTGATCGGCACCGGCGTCGCCCTGGAGCACTTCGTCTCCTCCACGGTGAGCTGGGTGCGTGCGGCCATCGAGTTCGACAAGTGGCTCGTCGAACAGCTCGGCCTCGAAGAGGACGTCAACGACGCGGAGAAGCCCGAAGAGGACGAGTAGTCCCCTGGCTCCGCGCAGCAGTCCCCGCGGGACCAAGGCCTGAGGGCCTGACGCCCTGCGGCGGCGTCCTTGAGCTGTACGACCAGATACGCGCCGTAGCCGAACGAGAGCCCGGCCAGGGCACCGACCACCACGGTCGCGTGCCCTGGCCGGGCTCTCGTCCGTCCGTACGGGCGCCCGCGCGAGCGGGAACGCGGGAGGCGGGGAGCGAGAAACGGGAAACGGGGAGGGGAAAACGGGGCTTCGACTCGAAGAAGACGGTCAGGCGCCGTGCTTCGAAGCCGTCTCCTGGCCGCTTTCGCAGGCGAGTTGAAGACCGGACGGCCACCGTTCCCGAGGCGGCCGGGCCTCGGCCGCCGTCCGTGTCGCGGGGGCACCGGGCCCTTGTCCGCGAGGGTCCGGCGGGCCACTGACCTCCCCAAAGAACCGGGGGAAAGAACTACCCACCCACCCACCCTCCCCGGCCGCGAAGCCCGCGTCACCCGTCCGAGTGACCGGCTTGCAGGCGCGGGATGCGGGCGGTTACGTTCGCCGAAACAACCGCAAACAGATACGGCCCCCGGCCGGGACTGCAATCCCGAACGAGGGCCTGACCAACCAGGAAGAAGCACCTTCCCAATGGCTGAGCCGCAGTCTAACGCGCGCCTGCGCGCCGACGACCGGAGCACCGACCTCCGGCGTGATCCACATCCGCACCCGCCTCACGGCCGACTTCACGGTGCTCTCCAACGCCCTCGCCCAGCGACGCGGCAGCGCGGTCACGGTCGGTGTGGCCGTCTACATCCTCTCCCTGCCCACCGGCACTCCCGTGACCATCACCGCCCTGTGCGAGCACTTCACCGAGGGCGAGATCCTGATCTCGCGGGCGCTCAGGGAGCTGGAAGCGGCCGGTTACCTGGAGCGCCGCCGCGAACGAACGCCCACCGGGCAGGTCCGCACCCGGACGTACTTCTACGACGTCCCCGGCGGCGACCCGGACCTGGATCCCGTCCCCGGTCCGGACCTGGATCCCGTCCCCGGTCCGGACCCGGATCCCGACCCCGGTCCGGACCTCGATCCGGATCCGGACGGGTCTCGCGAGCCGCCGAAGCCGCGCAGGCCCCGAAGGCAGACCGCCACCGCTGCGGTCGCGCCCCCGTCCCTGTCCCCGCCCACGCCCGCGAAGGAAACGGTGGGCCCGCCGGTCCAGGCCGAGGCGGAGGCGTCGATGCCGATCCCGCTCGCCGAGGCCGACCCGCGGGCCATCGCCGTACTCGCCGCCCTGCGCCGGGTGGACCCCCGACTCGTCCTGTCCACGCGGGAAGCCGCAGGGCTCGCACCGGCCGTCTCCCGATGGCTCGCGACAGGCCTCCTGCCCACGCAGGTCACCGACCACCTCACCGCAGGACTCCCGGCAGGTCTCCTGATCCGCCCGGCCGGTATCCTCGCCTACCGGCTCAAGGAGGCACCTCTGTCCGCACCGGCCCGAGGCGCGGGGCCCGCCGTACGTTCGGCGATTGCGCCCCTGCGGAACTGTGATGGATGCGACCGGGGGTTCCGCTCGGCGGAACCCGGCCGTTGCCGGGACTGTCGATCCGGGGACCCACTCCGCGCAGCCGGCTGAGCCCATGACCGAGGGCGCGGTCCAGTCCAGGAGCCATTGATGTCTACATACGTGTCGCGGCAAGAGTTTCCCGCTGGAGACCCGGTGCGCATCCTGGAGATGAGTGACGAAGGCACGCTCGACTCGATCGAGGACCTGTCGGAGTCACCCGAGATGTTCGGTCTGACGTTCCTGGGGGCCGTGAGTACGGCCAAGCTGCACAGTATCCACGACCCGACCGCCAACAAGTCCGAGACCTGGGAGGCATGGGTCGCCGCGATGCAGGTCGGCTCGGCTCTCTTTGCGGCGGCAGGTACGGAAGAGGGCCCTGTCGAGTGTCGCATCGCGCACAAGATGCGGGCGATTCCGGCTGTCGGCGCCCAGCACTTCACTGACGCGGGCAACTGGGTCACGGCGTTCTGGTTGGCAGTCATCTGCCGTGACCAGAACCGAATGACACAGCTTTCGCATGTGCCGGTCGGTCTGTTGCGAGACTCCGGCGCGGTGTACGACGAGTACATCTACGACTGGGGCGACGCGCTCCAGAGGTATTGGCTGGAGCGCCCTGAACTCGGCGAGAAGTTCACCGCAGCTTTCCAAGGCACTGACCCCGAGCAACTTCAGGTTGCCGATCGCGAGTTGATGCTGAAGGTTCTCTACCCGCCGCTCAACCTGTTCCTGCAGTTCCTCAAGCGAGACGCGGAGCAGTTCAACGCCGCGCTTGTGCGGGCGTTGCAACTCCACAGGGAATACTGGACCAAGGACGAGGACCGCCGGCTGACCACCGATGGAGCCGTGGCCGTGGGCCCACTGGCCATTGCCTGTCTCGCGTACGACGTGGGCATGCCTATCGAGGTCGAGTCCGAGTATCTGCTCAAGCGCAGCTGGCTCGGTGAATTCGACACCCGAGAAGCGCAGCCGCCTTCACCTGCCCGGGGCTCGATATTCGAGTGGATGAGCCGGTTAGACACCAGCAAGGGGACTCTTCCGTGACCGTAGTCATTCCCAGGCATGGCCTGCCGACAGGACCTGACGCCGAGCGGTCCGCGGAGCGGCTCAGCGAGCGAGTGGTCAAGCGGATCGACCATCTCGAAGAGTCCACCGGCATGATCGACTTCGTGTTCGGCACCTCTGTCATGGCACTGCGTGCCCGCTGTGTCGTCGACCCGCGTGCGGCGGCCGTGGAGACGTGGGAGGCAGCGGTCAATGCCCTGCAACTCGGGTCGGCGCTGTTCGCCGTGACGGGGGTGAGTGAAGGGGCCGTCGAGTGCCGGATCAACCGGAAGCTGAGGACTCTTCCGGCTGCCGGGCCGCTTTCGACCGCCGATGCCGGTAAGTGGCTGACGGCGTTCTGGTTGGCGGTTATTTGCCGTGAACAGGAGCGGATGACGCAGCTCTGCGAGATCCCGTTGGAGCGGTTGCGTTCGCCGGAGGGGCAGTACGACGAGTACATCTACCACTGGGTCGACACCCTGCAGACGTACTGGCTGCGGCGGCCGGGCCTGGTGGAGAAGCTGACCGCGACGTTCGAGGCGTCCGACCCCTCCGTGGCGCGGATCGCTCCGCGGGACATGCTTCAGGGGCAGCTCTATCCGCCGATCAACCTCTTCTACCACTTCGTGCGCAGGGACGTGGAGGGCTTCAGCCCGGCTCTGGCCGAGGCGTTGAAGCTGCACCGGGCGTACTGGACGCTGAACGAGGAGCGGACGACGGACATCGACGGCAGCATCGCGCTGGGGCCGCTGGCCATCGCGTGCCTCGCCTACGACGGGGAACTGCCCATCGATGTCGAGTCCGAGTACCTTCCCAAGCACCTGCTCCAGCACAGCTGGCTCGGGGAGTTCCCGACCTGAGTGTGGGGATGAGGCGGTGAGGGGTCCGGCGGGGGAACCGTCGCGCCAGAAGCCGCCGGCCCCGTTCCGCCCCGCCCCGTGGTGTCAGACCCTGAGTGTCTTCAGGCGGGTCACCGCTGCCTCCAGTACCGAGGTCTGCTTGCAGAACGCGAAGCGGACGAAGGGGGCGCCCTCCTCGCGGTGGTCGTAGAAGACGGCGTTCGGGATGGCGACCACGCCGGCCCGTTCGGGCAGGGCGCGGCAGAAGGCGAAGCCGTCCTTCTCGCCGAGGGGGCGGATGTCGGTGGTGACGAAGTAGGTGCCGGCGGGCTTGAAGACCTCGAAGCCCGCCTCCGTGAGGCCCGTCGCCAGCAGGTCCCTCTTGGCCAGCATGTCCGCGCGGAAGGCGTCGAAGTAGGTGTCCGGGAGGGCGAGTGCCTCGGCGACCGCGTACTGGAACGGGCCGGACGCCACGTACGTCAGGAACTGCTTCGCCGAGCGGACGGCCGTGACCAGCTCCGGGGCCGCCGTCACCCAGCCGACCTTCCAGCCGGTGAACGAGAACGTCTTGCCGGCCGAGCCGATCGACACCGTGCGCCCGCGCATCCCCGGGAAGGTCGCCAGCGGGATGTGCTCGGCCTCGTCGAAGACCAGGTGCTCGTACACCTCGTCGGTGACGACGAGCAGGTCCCGCTCGACCGCCAGCTCGGCGATCGCGGTCAGCTCCTCGCGGGTGAGCACCGTGCCGGTCGGGTTGTGCGGGGTGTTGATCAGCAGCAGCCGGGTGCGGTCGGTGACGGCGGCCCGCAGCTCGTCCAGGTCGAGGCGGAAGCGGCCCGCGTCGGGGCGGAGCGTGACCGGCACGCGTGTGCCGCCCGCCAGCGCGATGCAGGCCGCGTACGAGTCGTAGTACGGCTCCAGGGCCACGACCTCGTCACCGGGCTCCACCAGGGCGAGCAGGGTGGCGGCGATGGCCTCCGTGGCGCCGGCCGTCACCAGCACCTCCGCGTCCGGGTCGTACGACAGGCCGTACCGGCGTTCCTGGTGCGCGGCGATCGCCGTCCGCAGCTCCGGGACGCCCGGACCCGGCGGGTACTGGTTGCCGCGACCGTCGCGCAGCGCCCGTACGGCCGCCTCCCTGACCTCCTCGGGCCCGTCCGTGTCGGGGAAACCCTGACCGAGGTTGATCGACCCGGTCCGCAGGGCCAGGGCGGACATCTCGGCGAAGATCGTCGTCCCGAACTCGGCGAGCCGGCGGTTGAGGAGGGGGCGTGCGCTGGAGGTCATGCCGGTCATCCTGCGCCCAAGCTCTGGAGTTCCTCAACTCTGCTTTGGCCCGTGAGACGGAGGGGCATCTCCACGGCACGCACCAATCGAGGCGCCCACGGGGGGCCGCTTCGGGGGAATCGGAAGGAGGGTGGCGCCATGGTTCTCGGCATCATCCTGGGCATCTGCTGCTTCGTACTGGTCGCGCCGGCCGTCGTGATCACTCTGATCGGCCGACGGCTGCGGGCACGGGCCGCCGGACGCGGCATGGGGACCCGCCAGTTGCGGGGCGGCGGCAGCCACCACAGCAGCAGCGGCAGCGACAACAGCTGGTGGGCGGCGGGCGGCCTCGGCTTCGGCGACAGCGGCTCGTCCGACAGCGGCGGCTCGCACGGTGGTTCACACGGCGGCTCGCACGGCGGCCACTCCTGCGGAGGCGGCAGCTCGTCCTGCGGCGGGTCGTCGTCCTGCGGGGGAGGAGGCGGGGGCGGATGCGGCGGCGGAGGCAGCTGACACGGGGCAGCTGAGCTCCCGGAAGGGGGAACCGCATCCGGTACGGGGGAGAAGCGGGGGCGTGGAGTCCGATCCTGGGTCGGACCGCACGCCCCCGCTTCCCTGTCCCGCGCCGGCCGGGTATCACAACACCCCCGCGCACGCCCTGCCCGCCTCGGCGCACGCCGTGGTTGAACAGTTGAGCTGTGGAGCCCTCTGAGGGATGGAAACCCCACGAAGTTGGGTAAAAACGCTGTGGCGGCGCCACAGTTCATGATTCCCTCTAAAACACCAACGCGGCCCCCGGGCCCTGTCGTCAGACAACCCGCGGACACCCGACCCGACACTCCGACTGCGCCGACCGGGCCGAACACCCCGGTGCCGACCGGGGTGCGCCGGACCCACACCTCCCTTTCTTTGCGTGCCAGCGGAGCCGATCCATGCTCACGACCCTGAACACCTCCTACACCGACACGCGCGCGGCCGACCTCGCCTGGGCCCTGGGGCGCGAGCCGCTGCCCGCGCTGGCCACGCTCGACCTCGAACTGACGGGCGCAAAGCTTCAGTTGAGACTTCTCGGGGCGTCCCACCAGGTACTCCTGGAAGAGGCTCGGGGCAGTTGTTCGGAGACGGTGGCGTGCATTCCGGGAAGCAGCACCCCGCTCCCGCTCGGGGTGGCCAAGCGGGTGGGTGACTGGGAGTACGAGTTCGCAGCCCGGGTCGAGATCCTGACGCCCGGCTCCTTCGCGGGCCGCGCCCAGGAGTTGCTGGCCCTGGTCGCCGACCATCCGAACGGCCTCGCGGGCGTCTTCCCCGGCAGCCCGCACGCGTTCACGGCGATGCTGGCCCAACGGCACGAGGGACAGGTGCACTGGCGGACCTGGCACGCCTATCCGCAGGACGGCCAGCTGGTGGCGACGCGGACCCGGGTGGGGGTGCGCGTCCCGGCGGACCGACTCGGGACGCGCCAGGCCGATTTGAGCCCGTCCGGAGTGTGAGGATCCGAACCGGATCCCAACCGGATCCAAACCCGGCACGCTCAACTGACCGACTGATTCCACACGTGTGGGTGACGAAGCGTGCCGCGGCCGTGACGTAACGTCGCAGCGTGATCGAACCGCACGCGCCCGCCCCGCCCGGCACCTCGCCGTCCTGGGCAGGCTCCGCGCGGCTGCCCGTTCGCCCCGGCACGGGCAGGTTCCTGGTCCTGACCTGCGTCTTCGTGTGCGCATCCTGCGGACTGGTGTACGAACTCGAACTCGTCGCCCTCGCCACGTATCTGATCGGCGACTCGGTCACCCAGGCCTCCGTCGTGCTGTCCGTCATGGTCTTCGCGATGGGCATCGGCTCCCTCGCCGCCAAACGGCTGCGCTGGCGTGCGGCTGCCGCCTTCGGCGCGGTCGAGGCGGCCCTCGCCCTGGTCGGCGGCTGCAGCGCGATGACCCTGTACGCGGTCTTCGCCTGGACCGGCGACTGGGGTGGCCTGTGGGCGAGCGGCCCGCGCTGCCTCCTGGTCGCCTTCTCCCTGGCCATCGGCCTGTTGATCGGCGCCGAGGTCCCCCTCCTCATGGAGCTGATCCAGCGCATCCGGCGCCAGGACGCGGGCGGCGCGGTCGCCGACCTGTTCGCCGCGGACTACGTCGGCGCCCTGGTCGGCGGCCTGGCCTTCCCCTTCCTGCTGCTGCCCCTGCTCGGCCAGTTGACCGGCGCCCTGCTGACCGGCACGGTCAATCTGCTCGCCGGCGGTGCCCTCGTCCTCGGTCTGTTCCGCCGCGACCTGAGCCGCCGCGCCCGCTGGCTCCTGCTGCTCGGCAACCTGGCCGTGTTCGCCGTCCTCGCCACGGCCGCCGTCCTCGTCGACGACTTCGAACGGGCCGCGCGCCAGGCGGTCTACGGCCAGGACGTCCGGGTCGCCGTGCAGAGCGACGACCAGGAGATCGTCCTCACCGGCGGCCCCGACGGCCGCTCCCTCGGCCTTTTCCTCGACGGCCGCCTCCGGGTCAGCGGACGCGACGAGTACCGCTACCACGAGGCCCTGGTCCACCCCGCGATGAACGGCCCGCACGCGCGCGTGCTGATCCTCGGCGGCGGAGACGGACTCGCCGCCCGCGAGGTGCTCCGGCACGAGGGCGTCCACCGGGTCGACGTCGTCGAACTCGACGGCGAGGTCGTCCAACTGGCCCGCCACGACCCGGCCCTCTCCCGGCTCAACGGCCATGTCTACGGCGACCCGCGCGTCCATGTCACGACCGAGGACTCCTTCGACTGGCTGCGCGGGGCGCCACCCGCCACGTACGACGTGGTCATCGCCGACCTCCCCGACCCGGGCATCACCGCGAGCACCAAGCTGTACGCGCAGGAGTTCTACGGCCTGGCCCGCCGCGCCCTCACGACCGACGGCCGCCTCGCCGTGCACGCCGGTCCGGTCACCTCCCGGCCGCACGTCTTCTGGACGGTGGACGCGACCGTGCGCGCCGCCGGCCTGCACACCGTCCCCTACCGCGTGGGCGGCCGGGACTCCGGCTTCGCCGCGGGCCCCGACCGCTCGGCCGGCGCGTCGCGGGCCCCGCACGACTGGGGCTTCGTGCTCGCGGCACCGGGGCGGCGGCCGGCGCTGCGCCTGGACCCCGCAGGCCCCCACCCCCGCACCCTGAACCAGGCGTCCCTGACGGCGGACGCGAGGGAGGCGGCCATGACCCGGATCCGGGGGCTGCCGGCTTCGACGCTGGTCCATCCGCGGTACTGAGCGGTACTGAGGGGGCGGGCGAGGGCAGGGAGGGCCCCCGGACGGGGGCCGGGAGCGGGCCGGGGTGAACGGGCGGAGGCGTCGGGGGGCGACGCGCGGTCACTTTCGGGCAACGGAGGTGCACCGCGGCACTCACTGGGTAGTGTCGGCTGACATGGAGCATGAGGTGTTCGTTCCGGTTCCGGCCGATCGGCTCCGGGAGGCGCTGGCCGACCCCGCACGGGTCGCCCGGGCGGTCCCCGGGCTCCACCAGGACGCCGGTGCCGAGCCGGTCGCCGGTCGCCTGAAGGTGCGCGTCGGCAGCCACTCCGTCACCTACCGCGGAGCGGCCCGTATCGCGGGGCAGGCCGACGGCTCGTACGCCGTCGAGGGCGACGCGGTCGAGGCCCGCGGCACCGGCACGGTCAAGGTGGCCCTCACCCTCCGCCTCCGGGACACGGACGGCGGCTCCACGGTCACCTTCGACGGTACGGCGACGGCGAACGGCCGCGTCACGGAACTCCCGCGGGACGCGGTGACCGCGGCGGTGACGCGGCTGCTGAGCCGGTTCGCGGAGGGCCTGGCGGCGCCGGAGGACGCACCGGAGGAACCGGAAGCGGCGCAGGCCCCGGAAGCGGGGGAGGCGGCGGAGGCTCTGGAAGCGGCGCCGGAGCCCACGGCAGACAAGGCACCCGAGCCACCCCGGGCCCCGGAACTGCCTCAAACCCCGGAACCGCCCCGAGCTCCGGAACCACCCCGGGCCCCCGAGCCGCCTCAGACCCCGGAACCACCTCGGACTCCCGAACCACCCCAGGCCCCGCAACCACCTCAGGCCCCGCAACCACCCCGGGCCCCCGAGCCTCCTCAGGCCCCCGAACCACCCCGGGCACCCGAACCACCTCGGGCCCCCGAACCACCTCGGGCCCCCGAACCACCCCGAGCCCCTCACCCGTCCCAGGACCACACCGCCCCCGCCGGTCCGCCCGCCGAGGCGGCGCATGCGCGGCGGACGATGATCGGGCGCAGTGCGGAGGAGGTCGACCACGCGCCGCCCCGCGGCCGGTACGCGCCGGTTCCCGCACCGCAGACCGTCGCGTCCCACCAGGCCCTGCGCTGGGCGGCGCCCGCGGCTGCCCTCGTCGTGGCGTCGGTGATCGTGGCGGGGCGGGCGCTGCGCAAGCGTCGCTGAGGCGACCCGGCCCGCGCCCCCGTACACCCTCTGGGCCGGTCCCAGTAGGGTCGTCCCGTGAGTAGCGAAGACATCACGCTGACCGCGGGCGACGCGGAAGTGACCGTGCAGCCGGGCAACGGCGGCCGGGTGGGAGGGCTCCGCGTCGGTGGGGTCGAACTCCTGCGCCAGGGCGACCGGTTCGGCTGTTTCCCGATGGTGCCCTGGTGCGGCCGGACCAGGGACGGCCGGTTCCGGGACGGGGCCGCCGTCCACCAACTGCCGCTCAACTCCCCGCCGCACGCCATCCACGGCACCGTGCGCGACGGCGCCTGGCGCCGGGCCCGCGTCACGGAGAACGAGGCGGTCATCACGTACGACCTGGTCGAGCCGTGGCCCTACCCGGGCCGTGTCACCCAGGCCGTCGCCCTCACCGAGGACGGCCTGACGCTGACCATGTCGGTGGAGACGTACGACTCGTCCTTCCCGGCACAGATCGGCTGGCACCCGTGGTTCAACCGGAACCTCGGGCAGGAGGACGTGCGGCTGGACTTCGCGCCGGCCTGGCAGGAGGAGAGCGGCGCGGACCATCTGCCCACCGGCAACCGGATCGACCCGCGGCCCGGGCCCTGGGACGACTGCTTCGGTGTGCCCGACGGCGTCGACGTCACGCTCACCTGGCCCGGCCAGCTGGAGCTGCGGGTGACCAGCCCCGAGCAGTGGGTCGTCGTGTACGACGAGCAGGAGGCCGCGGTGTGCGTGGAGCCGCAGACCGGGCCGCCCGACGGTCTGAACACGCTGCCTCGCCTGGTCACGCCGCTGGAGCCGCTCGAAGCCACGACCGGCTGGGCCTGGCGCCGCCTCTAAGCTGACAGGCATGACTGACGTTCGCGGCGCGCTGCTGCAGCAGATCAAGGACAAGGCCGTGGTGCACGGCAAGGTGACCCTGTCGTCGGGTCTGGAGGCCGACTACTACGTCGACCTGCGGCGCATCACCCTCGACGGCGAGGCCGCCCCGCTGGTGGGTCAGGTCCTCCTCGACCTGACCGCCGACCTGGAGTTCGACGCGGTCGGCGGGCTGACCATGGGCGCCGACCCGGTGGCCGCGTCGATGCTGCACGCGGCCGCCGCCCGGGGGCGGAAGCTGGACGCCTTCGTCGTCCGCAAGGCCGCCAAGGCGCACGGGCTGCAGAGGCAGGTGGAGGGGCCGGAGATCGCCGGCCGCCGGGTGCTGGTCGTCGAGGACACCTCCACCACCGGGGGTTCCCCGCTCACCGCCGTGGAGGCCGTGCGCGCGGCCGGCGCGGAGGTCGTCGCCGTCGCCACGATCGTCGACCGGGCCACCGGTGCCGCCGAGAAGATCGAACAGGGCGCCTCGGTGCCGTACCGCTTCGCGTACTCCAAGGACGAGCTGGGTCTCGACTGACCGCGGCCGCGACCGCAGCATGGACCATTCGGCCAGGTCTGGAAGGATGGGGCCGACGACGACGTCATCCCCAAGGTCTAGGTCAGGGCCGTAGGACGCAGAACGCCACCCGCACATCCCGCACATACCAAGGAGCGGACAGATGCCCATCGCAACCCCCGAGGTCTACAACGAGATGCTCGACCGGGCGAAGGCAGGCAGGTTCGCCTACCCGGCCATCAACGTGACCTCGTCGCAGACCCTGCACGCGGCCCTGCGCGGTTTCGCGGAGGCGGAGAGCGACGGCATCGTCCAGATCTCGACGGGTGGCGCCGAGTTCCTGGGCGGTCAGCACAACAAGGACATGGTGACCGGCGCGGTCGCCCTGGCCGAGTTCGCGCACATCGTCGCCGCGAAGTACGACATCACCGTCGCCCTGCACACGGACCACTGCCCGAAGGACAAGCTGGACGGGTACGTACGCCCGCTGCTGGCCGTCTCCGAGGAGCGCGTCAAGGCCGGGCGGAACCCGCTGTTCCAGTCGCACATGTGGGACGGCTCGGCCGAGACCCTCGCCGACAACCTGTCCATCGCGCAGGAGCTGCTGGAGATCGCCCGCGCCGCCAAGATCATCCTTGAGGTGGAGATCACCCCGACCGGCGGCGAGGAGGACGGCGTCTCGCACGAGATCAACGACTCGCTGTACACGACGGTCGACGACGCCGTGCGTACGGTCGAGGCGCTGGGCCTGGGCGAGAAGGGCCGCTACCTGCTGGCCGCGTCCTTCGGCAACGTCCACGGCGTGTACAAGCCGGGCAACGTGGTCCTCCGTCCCGACCTGCTGAAGGACCTGAACGAGGGCATCGCCGCCAAGTACGGCAAGCCGGCCGGCTCCCAGCCGTTCGACTTCGTCTTCCACGGCGGCTCCGGCTCCTCCGCGGAGGAGATCGCGACCGCGCTGGAGAACGGCGTCGTCAAGATGAACATCGACACCGACACCCAGTACGCGTTCACGCGCCCGGTCGTCGACCACGCGTTCCGCAACTACGACGGCGTCCTGAAGGTCGACGGCGAGGTCGGCTCCAAGAAGCTCTACGACCCGCGCACCTGGGGCAAGCTCGCCGAGGCCGGCATGGCCGCGCGCGTCGTCGAGGCCTGCTCCAACCTGCGTTCCAGCGGCACGAAGATCAAGTAGCCGGTCCTCGCAGGCCGTTTCAGCGAGCCCGGTGCCACAGCACCGGGCTCGCTGTATATCTGGGGCATGTCCGATGTCCGGTTGGCCTCCCCGCAGGGCCGTTGGATCCTGCTCACCACCGTCCTCGGCTCCAGCATGGCGATGCTGGACTCGACCGTCGTCAACGTCGCCCTGCCGCGCATCGGCCGCGACCTGGACGCCGACCTCGCCGCCCTCCAGTGGACCGTCAACGCGTACACGCTGACGCTGGCCGGACTGATCCTGCTGGGCGGATCGCTGGGCGACCGCTACGGCCGCCGCAAGGTCTTCGTGATCGGCGTCGTCTGGTTCGCCGCCGCCTCGCTGCTGTGCGGGATCGCCCCGAACGGCGGCTCCCTGATCGCCGCCCGGGCTCTCCAGGGCGTCGGGGGCGCGCTCCTCACCCCGGGCTCCCTCGCTCTCATCCAGGCCTCCTTCCACCCCGACGACCGGGGCCGGGCCGTCGGCCTGTGGTCCGGGTTCGGCGGGATCGGGGCGGCGGTCGGACCGTTCGTGGGCGGCTGGCTGGTGGACGGACCCGGCTGGCGCTGGGTGTTCCTGCTCAACGTGCCGCTGGCGCTGCTGTGCGCGCCGATCGCCGTACGGCATGTTCCGGAGTCCGGGGACGGCCGCAAGCACACGAGCTTCGACGTGCTCGGGGCCGTCCTCGGGGCGCTGGCGCTCGCCTTCGTCACCTACGCGCTGATCGAGGCGCGGGCGGGCTCCCTGGCGGTCGTGCTCACCGCCGTGCTCGGGGTGGCCGCCGCCGTGGCCTTCGTGCTGGTCGAGCGGCGCCGGGAGGATCCGATGATGCCGCCGGACATCTTCGCGTCCCGCCAGTTCACCGCGGTCAACCTGGTCACGCTGTGCGTGTACGCGGCCTTCGGCGGTTTCTTCTTCCTCGCCGCGCTCCAGCTCCAGGTGGTCGTCGGCTACTCCGCGCTGGCCGCCGGTACGTCCCTCCTGCCGATCACCGTCCTGATGCTGCTGCTGTCCGCGCGCTCCGGTGAGCTGGGCGAACGGATCGGCCCGCGCATCCCGCTCACCGTGGGGCCGCTGCTCGCCGCCGCCGGGATGCTCATGATGCTGCGGGTCGGGCCGGGGGCGTCCTACGCCGTCGACGTGCTGCCCGCGCTGCTGGTCCTCGGCCTGGGCATGGTCGCCCTGGTCGCCCCGCTGACGGCGACCGTCCTCGGCTCCGTGGGCACCGCGCGGGCCGGGCTGGCCAGCGGGATCAACAACGCGGCGGCCCGCGCGGCCGGCCTCGTCGCGGTCGCCGCGCTGCCCCTGATCGCCGGGATGGGCGAGGAGGCGTACCGGTCGCCGGGGGCCTTCGACGCCGCGTTCGGGCGGGCCATGGCGGTGTGCGCGGGCGTGCTGGTGGTGGGGGCGGTCGTCGCCTTCGCGACGGTACGGACGCCGCCACCGGGCTGCCGGAAGCCGGAGTGCCTGACGCACGGGTCGGTGCTGGCGCCGCCGCTGGAGGGGGAGCGGGCGCACAGACGCCTGTCCTAGCGGTGGGCGGGGGCCGTCGTGGGGACGGGCGGGGCCGCCGCCTCGGTACGACGGCCCGCCGTCCCGCTCCGGATGGAGGAGACTTGACCCATGTCCATTCACGAAAACCTCCTCGGGGGACCGCCCCCGACCCATCTCCCCGACGACCCGGAGCCCAGGGAGCTGCTCGCGAACGACACCCCGCCCGCGGACGTCGCCGCGAAGTACCCGACCTCCTCCCTGGCCTGGGCCCAGCTGGCCGACGAGGCCTTCGAGCGGGGCAGCGTCGTGGAGTCGTACGCCTACGCCCGCACGGGCTACCACCGCGGCCTGGACTCGCTGCGCCGCAGCGGCTGGAAGGGCCACGGCCCGGTCCCCTGGGAGCACGAGCCGAACCGCGGCTTCCTGCGCGCCCTGCACGGCCTCGCCCGCGCCGCCCAGGCGATCGGCGAGCAGGAGGAGTACGAGCGCTGCTCGCAGTTCCTGAAGGACTCCTCGCCGACGGCGGCCCAGACCCTGGGCTAGCTCCCGGGCCGAGTCGTCGTTCTCCTGTCGGGCCCGCCTGGGGTGATCAGGCGGGCCTTGCCTTTTCGGGGGAGCATCGAAGAGGATGCCCGACGGGGACCGGGGCCCCCTGTCGAGAACGGCAGGGGCGGACCGCTACCCGGAGTACACAACAGGAGACAGCGATGTCCCACGAGGCTCAGGAAACGCAGGAGCCCGAGACCCCGCATCTCGACTTCCACGGCACGACCCCGTACGAGGACTACGTACAGGCGGACGTGCTCACCCACCTCCAGCACACCCTCTCCGACGATCCCGGAGAGATGGTCTTCCTGGTCACGACCCAGGTGATGGAGCTGTGGTTCACCGTCATCGTCCACGAGTGGGAGACCGCGGCCCGCGCCCTGCGCTCCGGTGACGTGCCGACCGCCGTCGCCGCGCTGAAGCGTTCCGTACGGGAGCTGGAGGCGCTGACCGCCTCCTGGAAGCCGCTCGGACAGCTCACCCCGGCCCAGTTCAACGCGTACCGCTCCGCCCTCGGCGAGGGCTCCGGCTTCCAGTCCGCGATGTACCGCCGCATGGAGTTCCTGCTCGGCGACAAGTCCGCGTCCATGCTGGTCCCGCACCGGGGCGCGCCCCGCGTCCACGCGGAACTGGAGAAGGCGCTGCACGAGCCCAGCCTGTACGACGAGGTGCTGCGGCTGCTCGCGCGGCGCGGGCACGCGATCCCGGACGCCGTCGTGGAGCGGGACGTCTCCCGCCGCTACGAGCCCTCTCCCGAGGTGGAGGCGGTGTGGACCGCGCTCTACTCGGGCGAGGAGAGCGACGAACTCGCCCGCCTCGGCGAGGCGTTGACCGATGTCGCCGAACTGGTGTGGCGCTGGCGCAACGACCATCTGGTCGCCACCCGGCGCGCGATGGGCGCCAAGACCGGCACCGGCGGCTCTGCCGGGGTGGCCTGGCTGGAGAAACGCGCGCAGAAGAACGTCTTCCCCGAGCTGTGGACGGCCCGGTCCCATGTCTGAACTCACCTTCAAGGCACGGGAGTTGGATGCCGGTGACGAACTGGCGGGAGTGCGCTCGCGGTTCGTCCTCGACGAGGTCGTCTACCTCGACGGGAACTCGCTCGGCGCGCTGCCGGCCGCCGTCCCCGGACGCGTCGAGGACGTCGTACGGCGACAGTGGGGCGAGCTGCGCATCCGGTCCTGGGACGAGAGCGGCTGGTGGACCGCGCCCGAGCGGATCGGCGACCTGATCGCTCCGCTGGTGGGTGCGGCGGCCGGGCAGATCGTGGTCGGCGACTCGACAAGTGTCAATGTTTTCAAGGCGGTTGTGGGGGCGGTGCGGCTGGCCCGGATCACCGACCCCGGGCGGGACGAGATCGTCGTCGACGCGACGACCTTCCCCACGGACGGCTACCTCGCCGAGTCGGCGGCCCGGATGACGGGCTGCACCCTGCGTCCGGTGGTTCCGGACCGGGTACCGGGGGTGCTCGGCGAACGTACGGCCGCGGTGCTCCTCAACCACGTCGACTACCGCACCGGCCGCCTGCACGACCTGCCCTCGCTCACCGCCGCCGTGCACGCGGCGGGCGCGGTCGCCGTCTGGGACCTGTGCCACAGCGCGGGCGCCCTGCCGGTCGGACTCGACGAGCACGGGGTCGACCTGGCCGTCGGCTGCACCTACAAGTACCTGAACGGCGGCCCGGGTTCACCGGCCTACCTGTACGTCCGCGCCGGACTCCAGGACCGCTTCGACTCCCCGCTGCCCGGCTGGACCTCGCACGCCGAACCCTTCGGCATGCGCCCCGACTACGAACCGGCCCGGGGCGCCCCTCGGGGCCGCGTCGGTACACCCGACATCCTCTCCATGCTCGCCCTGGAGGCGGCCCTGGAGGTCTGGGACGGCGTCCCGGTCGACGCCGTCCGCGCCAAGTCCCTCGCCCTGACGGACTTCTTCCTCGACTGCGTCGCGGCGTACGTCCCCGCGGGCCGCGTGGAGTCGCTGACTCCGGTGGCCCACGAGGAGCGCGGCAGCCAGGTGGCCCTGCGGTGCGCCGACGCCGGGGAGGTCATGAAGCGGCTGATCGAGCGAGGGGTCGTCGGGGACTTCCGACGCCCGGACGTCCTGCGTTTCGGCTTCACGCCGTTGTACGTCGGGTTCGCCGATGTGGAGCGGGCGGCACGGGTGTTGGGAGAGGTGCTGAAGTAGGCGCCCGGGGCGGGCCGGTTTCGAGCGGTTCGGAGCGGTCGTCGCGGGGTCACGACGGGGTGGCGGGGGCCGGCGGCGGGGCGGCGTACACCCCGGCCCGGGCCGCCGCGACCGCCGCGTCCGCCGCCCGCTCCGCGTCCTCGGGGTGCGGGGCGGCCCCGGTGGTGAGGAAGGCGTAGTGGAGGGGTGCCGCGACCGCCCGCAGGACCGCCCCCGGATCCGTGCCGGCGGGCAACTCGCCCCGGGTGACGCCCTCCGTCACGCACGGCGCCCACTCCGCCACCCGTACCTCGTCCAAGTGGCGCAGCGCCAGGGCCGTCCGCCCGTCGCCCGCCGCCGTGCAGAGGACCGCGCGGAGCAGGGCGCCCTGCCGGGCATCGGCGAGGGTCCGCCGGACCAGCGACGCGTGGGCGCGCAGGTCACCCCGTACGGAACCCGTGCGGGCGCGCGGCGGGGGCTGCTCGGCCAGGTCGGCGAGCAGGTCGGCGACCAGTCCGGTCACCGAGCCCCACCGCCGGTACACGGTCGTCCTGCCGACCTCCGCGCGCCGGGCCACCTCCGCGAGATCGAGCCGGTCGAGACCCCGCTCGGCCAACAGGTCCCCGGCCGCCCGGAGTACGGCCGTACGCACGCGTGCGGTACGCCCGCCGGGGCGCACGGTGCCGGGCTCGGCGGACATGTCGGCCTCCCTTGTTCCACCCGAGGCCTCCACCCGAGGGTGCACCCGAGGGCCGCGATGACACGTACGGGCAGGTATGGGCGGCCTCCGCGTCAGCGTAACGAAACAGCAGAACCGTTTAGCCCTCACCGAGCGTGACATCCGCGTGTCCGCGCACGTCATCGGCCTGGTAGCGTCCCGGCCAACGGCCGAATCCTCCCCACGGGATTGCTTTCCCGGTCCGCCAAGTCTGTTACGTAGCTGAGAGGTTGGAGCATGCCGGACGAAGCCGCAGCTGCCCGTGCCGCCGCAGAAGAGGAGTCGGCCTTCTCGCACCCGGCGGTCGAGCCCGACGCCGTCGCGGCCTACGGCGACCACCCCGACCAGGTGATCGACTTCTACGCCCCGCACGGGCTCCCCGTACCGGCCGGCGACGCCGGGGCCGGCGCGCTCGCCCCGCTCGTCGTCGTGTTGCACGGAGGAGCGTGGCGGGCACCGTACGACCGCCGTCACATCTCGCCGTTCGCCGGCCACCTGGCCCGGCGGGGGTTCGCGGTGGCGAGCGTGGAGTACCGGCGGGGGAGCGAGGACGCCGGCGGGTCCGGGGCGGTCGCGGGGCGCTGGCCGGACACCTTCGACGATGTCGCCGCCGCCCTGGACGCGCTGCCCGCGCTGGTCCGCGCGCACCTTCCGCAGGGCGACCCGCGCCGCATGGTGGTCACCGGCCACTCGGCGGGCGGCCATCTCGCCCTGTGGGTCTCGGCCCGCCACCTGCTCCCGGCCGACGCGCCCTGGCGCACGGACCGCCCGGCGCCGCTGCGCGGGGTCGTCGCGCTCGCTCCGATCGCGGACTTCGACGTGGCGGAGAAACTCGACGTGTGCGGCGGTGCGGTACGCCAACTCCTGGGCGGGGAGGTCGGGTTCGTCGAACGACAGCCCTACGCGGACCCCGCCCTGCTGCTGCCCACGGGGATCGCGACGACCCTCGTCCAGGGCCGCGCCGATCTGGACGTCCCGCAGGAGGTCGCCGAGTCCTACGCGGACGCCGCGGCCAAGGCCGGCGAGGTGGTGGGCCTGACGCTCCTGGAGGACGTCGGCCACTTCCCGCTGATCGACCCGACGGCGGACGCGTGCGCGGTGGTGACGGAGGAGATCGCCCAGCTGGCGTGGTGACGGAGGCCGCCCGCGACACGCGGGCGTCGACGACGTGAGCGGCGAGGACGAGACCCCACCCGAGGCACGGCGTCCGCACTCTTGCGACGACTCCGGCCCGGACCGGCTCCGGCCCGGACCGGCTCCGGCCCGGACCGGCTCCGGCCCGGACGAGGTCCGGAACTCCGACCGGGCCCGGAACTCCGACCGGGCCCGGAGCAGCCTGGGCGCCCACCCCCACGCCCTCGTCCCGCCCCTCCTCGCCTCCGGCCGCCCACCCCGTAGTACCTGAGGGGGAGGCCGAAGGACCCCTCTCACTGGTGACGACCGCTGCCCGGCCCTCCGCCTACCGTTCTGTATGTGACCGAGACGACCCAGACCCAACCGATGCAGCCGACGCCGCCGCACGACTCGTTTGCCGCGTACAAGGCGCGCAGCCCGGAGTTCCGCCTGGCCGTGGACGCCCTGCGAGGGCTGCGGCAGGACCTGTTCCACGACGCCTTCGCCTACCGCCCGCTGCCCCGGATGCGCGTCGACGGCCCGCTGACCAGGCGGCTGCCCGCGCGCATCAGGGAGTACGCGGTCTGGACACCGCACGCCTGGGTGGTGTTCGCCGGACTGATGGCGGCGACCATCGCCTCCTCCGCCTCCTCCGCCGACGGGGCCGACGACTTCGGCTCGCTGTTCCAGGTCGTGCTGGCCCTGTGCCCGGTCCTGCTGGTGCTGCTGCGGCCCGTCGGCGCCTTCTGGTTCTCCATGGCGGCCGTCCCGGTCGCCGCGCTGTACGGCAACGGATGGGACGACTGGCCGTGGCGGCCCGGCAGCTTCGTCTGCCACCTGACCGTGCTGACGGTCGTGGCGCTGCGCACCAGGCCGCGCACGGCGGCCTGGATGTGGGCCCTGACCGCGCTGTACGGCATGTGCGCGGAGTCTCTCTTCGGGTCGGTCCACTGGTCGTCGAACACCGCCCCCCTGCTGGTCATCTCCGCGCTGGTCCTGCTCGCCGTCACCGTCTGGCACATTCGCCGGGACGCCCGGCAGGAGGTGACCGCCCAGCAGACGGTGACCGCCCACGAGCGGTCCAGGCGCACCCTCCTGGAGGAGCGCACGACCATCGCCCGCGAGCTGCACGACGTGGTCGCGCACCACATGTCGGTCGTCGCGATCCAGGCGGAGGCCGCCCCCTACCGGGTGGAGAACCCGCCGCCGGAGCTGGAGCGGGCCTTCGCCACCATCCGGGAGAACGCGGTCGCGGCCCTCACCGAACTGCGCCGGGTCCTCGGCGTCGTCCGCGCCGAGGACTACGAGGCCCCGGACGCCCCGCAGCCGACCCTCGCCGACCTGGACGCCCTGCTCGCCAACGTGCGGAACACGGGGCTCGACGTCGACAAGGCGGTGACCGGAGCGGTGCGCGAACTGCCGCAGGGCATCGAACTGTCGGCGTACCGGATCGTGCAGGAGGCGCTCAGCAACACCCTGCGGCACGCGCCGGGCGCCGGCGCCCGGGTCGAGATCGGGTACGTCCTGGGCGGACTGGGCCTGCGCATAGTCAACGACCCACCGCCCGCCCCGGCCCTGATCAAGCCCTCGCCCGGCGCCGGGCACGTCATCACCGGGATGCGGGAGCGCGTCTCCATGCTGAACGGCGAGATGACGGCGGGCGCGAGCGCCGAGGGAGGATACGAGGTGGCGGTGTTCCTGCCGGTGTCCGCGGTGAGCGAGGGTGACGCATGACCATCCGGGTACTGATCGCGGACGACCAGATGATGGTGCGCGAGGGCTTCTCGGTCCTGCTGAACGCGATGCCGGACATCGAGGTGGTCGGCGAGGCCGTCAACGGACGGGAGGCGGTCGACCGGGTGCGGGAACTCGCCCCGGACGTGGTCCTGATGGACATCCGGATGCCGGAGCTGAACGGCATCGAGGCGACCAGGGAGATCGTCGCCGCGGACGGCACGGCGAAGGTCCTGGTCCTCACCACGTTCGACCTCGACGAGTACGTGTACCAGGCGCTGCGCGCGGGAGCCTCCGGCTTCCTCCTGAAGGACGCCTCGGCCCGCCAACTCGCCGACGGCGTCAGGGTGGTGGCCTCCGGCGAGGCCCTGCTCGCCCCCACGGTCACCAAGCGTCTGATCAACGAGTTCTCCAAACTGTCCCAGACGCCGCGCCTCATGCCCGCCGCGCAGGCGGCCTACGGCGACCTCACCGACCGGGAGACGGAGGTGCTGGTCCTGATCGCCCAGGGACTGTCCAACGCGGAGATCGCGGGGCGGCTGGTGGTGGCCGAGTCGACGATCAAGACCCATGTCAGCCGGATCCTGGTGAAACTGGGGCTGCGGGACCGTACCCAGGCGGCGGTGTTCGCCTACGAGGCGCACCTGGTCACGCCCGGCTGAGTACCGTGAGGCCATGGAACAGCGCATCACGTTGATCACGCTGGGAGTCTCCGATCTCGCCCGCTCCAAGGCCTTCTACGAGGCCCTGGGCTGGCGGGGCCAGGAGATCGAGGAGACCGTCTTCTTCCAGGCGGGCGGTCTGGGGCTGGTCCTGTGGGGCCGGGCCGAGCTGGCGGTGGACTGCGGTCTGGAGCCGCCCGGCCCCCCGGCCGGCTTCGGCGGGATCGCCCTCGCGCACAACGTCCGCTCCGAGGCGGAGGTCGACGCCCTCCTGGCGGCCGTGGCGAAGGCCGGCGGAACCATCACCAAGCCCGCGGCCGTCAACGCCGTCGGCTTCTACTCCAGCGCCTTCACCGACCCGGACGGGCACGCCTGGGAAGTCGCCCACAACCCCGGCTTCCCCCTGGCGGAGGACGGCTCGGTGACCATCCCCGACTTCGGCGCCTCCTGAGCCGGCCGGTGGGACACCCCTGGTCAGCCGGGGGACGGCGGGCTAGCGTCGGTGTATGGCAGCTGTTTCCGATCTCGCGTTCGATCCCTGGGACCCGGCGTTCGTCGCGGACCCCTACCCCGCGTACGCCGAGCTGCGTGCGCGGGGCCGGGTGCACTACTACGAGCCGACCGACCAGTGGCTGGTGCCGCGGCACGCGGATGTGTCGGCGCTGCTGCGGGAGCGGCGGCTGGGGCGGACGTACCAGCACCGGTTCACCCACGAGGACTTCGGGCGGCCGGCGCCGCCGGCGGAGCACGAGCCGTTCCATGTGCTGAACGACCACGGGATGCTCGATCTGGAGCCGCCGGACCACACCCGGATCCGGCGCCTGGTGTCGAAGGCGTTCACGCCGCGCACGGTGGAGCGGCTGAAGCCGTATGTGCACGGACTGGCGGCCGAGCTGGTGTCGGCGCTGGTGGAGAAGGGCGGCGGCGATCTGCTGACGGATGTCGCCGAACCCCTCCCGGTGGCCGTCATCGCCGAGATGCTGGGCATTCCGGAGGCGGACCGGGCGCCGCTGCGGCCCTGGTCGGCGGACATCTGCGGAATGTACGAGCTGAGCCCGCCGCAGGACGTGGCGGCCAGGGCGGTGCGGGCGTCGGTGGAGTTCTCGGACTATCTGCGGGAGCTGATCGCCGAGCGGCGCGGGACCCCGGGCGACGACCTGATCTCCGGGCTGATCGCGGCGCACGACGAGGGCGACCGGCTGACCGAGCAGGAGATGATCTCGACCTGCGTGCTGCTGCTGAACGCGGGCCACGAGGCCACGGTGAACGCCACGGTCAACGGCTGGGCCGCGCTGTTCCGCAACCCGGACCAGCTGGCGGCGCTGCGCGCGGACCGTTCGCTGGTGCCGTCCGCGGTGGAGGAGCTGATGCGGTACGACACCCCGCTGCAGCTCTTCGAGCGCTGGGTGCTGGACGACATCGAGGTCGACGGTACGACGATCCCGAGGGGTGCGGAGATCGCGATGCTCTTCGGTTCCGCCAACCACGATCCCGAGGTCTTCAGCGACCCCGGCCGTCTCGACCTGACCCGTAAGGACAACCCGCACATCTCCTTCAGCGCGGGGATCCACTACTGCATCGGCGCGCCCTTGGCCCGGATCGAACTGGCGGCCTCCATGAGCGCGTTGCTGGAGCTGGCCCCCACGCTGAGTCTGGCGACGGAGCCACGACGCAAGCCGAACTTCGTGATCCGGGGGTTGGAGGGACTGACCGTCGAGGTGTGACCGAGAGAGTGCCGCACGTCCTCCAGGGGGCTCTGCCCCCTGGACCCCCGCTCCTCAAACGCCGGAGGGGCTGAAATCAGCCCGTCCGGCGTTTGAGGACGAGGCCCCTTCAGGGCCGAAGCGGGGGTCTGGGGGCGGCAGCCCCCAGGGTCGGGAAGGGAAGGGGGTCAGGTGCTGAGGTCTCGTCGGCGGAGGCCCGCCAGGCCCGCGCCCACCAGGGCGACCGCCAGCAGGAGAAGGGCCAGGACCGGTCCCCACTCCATGCCTTCGCCCGGCAGCTTCGGCAGGTGGCCGAAGGGGGACAGGTCCAGGACCGCCTGCGGTGCGTCCAGCGCGGGGCCGACCCAGCCGATCAACAGGACCGCCCCGGCCACTCCCCACGCCGCGACAGCGGCCCGCGGGACGACGCCGTAGAGCAGCACCGCCAGCCCACCGATCACCCAGACCGCGGCGACCTGCACCAGGCACGCGCCCAGGATCGGCCCGATCCGCTCGCCGTGGCCCGCGGCGAAGCCGAGTCCGGCGAGCAGCATGATCAGGGCGGATCCGCCGAAGGCGATCACCAGGTGCCCGGCGGCCCAGCGGAGCCGGCCGACCGCGTTGGCCAGGACCGGTTCGGCCCGTCCCGAGGTCTCCTCGCCGTGCAGGCGCAGCACCGAGGCGACGATGTACAGCGCGGCGACCAGCCCGAGCATGCCGATCATCGCGGAGAGGAACGCGTCCGTGATCCCGGACCGGCCGCCCATCCGCTCGATGATCTCGCGGGCGTCGGCGTTGTCACCGACGAGGTCGGCGGCGCCGTCGGTCAGGCCGCCGTAGACGACCCCGGCGAGGAAGAAGCCGATGCCCCAGCCGAGGACGCTGCCGCGTTGCAGCCGCCAGGCGAGGGAGGCGGACGAACCCAGGCGGCCGGTGGCCGGTCCCGGGCGGGTCGGCAGGAAGCTCATGCCGACGTCACGGCGGCCGGCGAGCGTGTAGGCGACGGCGGCCTGCGCCGCCACCGCCGCGGTGAACAGGAGGAGTACCCACCAGCGTTCGGCCGCGAAGGGCCGCAGGTTCTCCAGCCAGCCGATCGGCGACAGCCAGGTCAGGACCGACGAACCGTCGTCCGTCGCCGAGTCGCCGGCCGCGCGCAGCACGAAGGCCGCGCCGAGGACTCCCGCGGTCAGGCCGCGGGCCAGCCGCGCGCTCTCGGTGAGCTGGGCGACGATCGCCGCCATGGTGGCGAAGACCATGCCGACACCGGCGATCCCGAGCCCGAAGGACAGCGCGCCCGCCACGCCCTGTCCGGCGAGTCCGGCCGCCAGCAGCAGGGCCAGTACGGCGTTGGCGACCGCCGCCGTCAGCAGCGCCGCCGTCAGGGACGCCCTACGGCCCACCGCCCCCGACGCCACCAGTTCCTGGCGCCCGCTCTCCTCCTCGTCACGGGTGTGCCGTACGACGATGAGCAGGGCCATGACGGCGGCGAGCGCGCCCGCGTACACGCCGACGCGCCACGCGGTCAGCGCGCCGAGGGAGTCGTCGAAGACCGGGCCGACCATCGCGCGCAGCGAGGAGTTGGTCGACATCTGCGTCATCAGGTCGGCGCGTTCGGAGGGGGTGCCGTACAGGCCCTTCAGGGTGTTCGGCATGGAGAGGACCATCAGCGCGTTCACCCCGATCCAGATCGGGACCGTCGCGCGGTCGCGGCGCAGGGCGAAGCGCAACAGCACGCCGGTGCCGGTGAGTTGCCGTGCGGCGAGGGTGAGCGTCGGCGTCGACGTGGTCATCGGGGTGCCACCTCGTCCTGGTAGTGCCGCAGGAACAGCTCCTCCAGGGTGGGCGGTGTCGACGTCAGCGACCGGACGCCGGTCTCGCCGAGCGAGCGCAGTACGGCGTCCAGTTTGTCGGTGTCGACCTGGAAGCGGACGCGGCGCCCGCGGACGTCGAGGTCGTGGACGCCGGGCAGGTGCGCCAACCCGTTGGGGGCGCCCGCGAGTTCGGCGGTGACGCTGGTCCGGGTGAGATGGCGCAGGTCGGTGAGGGAGCCGGTCTCGACGGTGCGGCCCTGGCGGATGATGCTCACCCGGTCGCAGAGTTCCTCGACCTCGCTGAGGATGTGGGACGACAACAGGACGGTCCTGCCCCGGTCCCGCTCCTCCTCCACACAGCGCCGGAAGACCGCCTCCATCAGGGGGTCGAGTCCGGAGGTCGGCTCGTCCAGGATCAGCAGGTCGACGTCCGAGGCGAACGCGGCGACCAGGGCGACCTTCTGCCGGTTGCCCTTCGAGTACGTCCGGCCCTTCTTCGTCGGGTCGAGTTCGAACCGTTCGATCAGCTCGGCGCGGCGAGCCGCGTCCAGGCCGCCGCGGAGCCTGCCGTACAGGTCGATGACCTCGCCGCCGGAGAGGTTGCGCCACAGGGTCACGTCGCCGGGGACGTACGCGATCCGGCGGTGCAGTTCCACCGCGTCCGCCCAGGGGTCCCGGCCCAGCACCCGCGCGGCGCCCGAGTCGGCGTGCAGCAGGCCGAGCAGGACACGGATGGTGGTGGACTTCCCGGCGCCGTTGGGGCCGAGGAAGCCGTGTACCTCGCCGCGCTCGACGTCCAGGTCGAGGCCGTCCAGGGCGTGTGTCCGTCCGAACGACTTGTGCAGTCCGGATACTCCGACAGCGGAGTGTGCCTTCGTCATGCTGCCGAACGTACGCTTCTTTCAGAAATTTGTGAAGTTAAGGAAGTGTATGAACCCCGGTTAGGATGAGCGCATGACGGAATCAGCCGGAGCCGGGCGGGGCGGGCGGGATGACCGACGGGACACGGAGGCCGTGTCGAGGTTCGTCGAGTCCTTCGCGGCACAGCTCGTCGAGGCGGGCATGCAGCGGATGGCCGCCCGGGTCTTCGCCGCGCTGCTCGCCTCCGACGACGGCGTGCTGACCTCCGCCGAACTCGGCGAGCAACTGAGGATCAGCCCCGCGGCGGTCTCGGGCGCGGTGCGCTACCTGGCCCAGACGCACATGGTGTCGCGCGAGCGGGAGCCCGGCTCGCGCCGGGAGCGCTACCGGGTGCACGGCGACCAGTGGTACGAGGCCCTCGCCAACCGCGAGGCCGTCCTCAAGCGCTGGGAGGGCGCGCTGCGGGAGGGTGTCGCCAGTCTCGGCGCGGAGACCGCCGCGGGCCGCCGGATGGCCGAGACGCTCGCCTTCTTCGAGTTCATCGACGGCGAGGTCGCGGCCATGATGGAGCGCTGGCGGGTGCACCGCGAGAACACCTTCGGCGACGGCTGACCGACAGCGAGGAAGCTCCGCCCGCGGTGCCGAGGCCGTTCCGGAGCGGTGCGTGGGATCGCCGGCGGGGCGCTGCGACCTGTTCAGGTGAACATCGAGGTTCTTGATGCCACGGCGGTCGGCCGGTTCCGGGCGGAGGCGCTCGGCTGGGGCCGGGGCGATGTGCCGTGGACGGTGCCTGGCCGACCCCGAGGGCCACGCGTTCCGCGTCCTCGGCACGGGGAACTGGGCACCTGCCACGGGGAAGTGGGCACCTGCCACGGGGAACTGAGCACCCGCCACGGGGAACTGAGCAACGGAACCCCCCTGCTAGGGTGCGCCGATGTCGTCGATCAAGAAGGTCCAGGTCACCTTCGACTGCGCGGATCCCGAGCGCGTCGCCCGCTTTTGGTGCGAGGTGTTGGGGTACGAAGTACCGCCGCCGCCGGAGCCGTTCGCCACGTGGGACGACTTCAAGCGCTCCCTGCCTCCCGAGGAGCAGGGCGCGTGGTTCGTCTGCCGTGATCCCTCGGGTGTGGGCCCGCGACTGTACTTCCAGCGCGTTCCCGAAGGGAAGGTCGCCAAGAACCGGGTGCACCTCGACGTGCGGGTAGGCACCGGGCTCGTGGGTGAGGAGCGGCTGGCCACGCTTGAGGCCGAGTGCGCACGACTGGTCGCGCTCGGCGCGGTGTGCGTGCAGGTACTGCCCGCGGACGAGGACAACGAGTCCTGCATCTCCATGCAGGACATCGAGGGCAACGAGTTCTGTCTCGACTGAGCGTTCCGCCGGGACGCCGGGACGGCGAGGCGGGAAGCTGTCCGCGACAGCGCGAACCGCCCCGCCCCGGCCCGGCCCGATCGGCGTGCGGGCAACCTGGTGGGCGGACGGTGTCAGCGCTCCTTCGTCTCCTCCAGCACCGTCCGGCCGATCAGTGCGTACCGGGACGGATTCCGGCGCTTGAGGAGCTGCGCGTACCCGATGCCCGTCGCCGCGACCAGCACGACCAGCCAGGGGGTCGCCTTCAGAACCAGTGAGCCGGACTCCGTGCCGGCCGCCGCGCCCATGTGGGACACCAGGAGCACGACCACCGCGAGCATGGCCACCCCGCCCACCAGCGGGGCGGTGAACGTCTTGAACCAGTGGCGGCTCTCGGGGTGGTTCTTGCGGAAGTACGCCAGCACCGCGAACGAACACACCGCCTGCACGACGAGGATCGCCATGGTGCCGAGGATGGCGAGAAGGACGTAGAGACCGGCGTACGGGTCCTTGCCCGCGACCCAGAACGCGGCGATCAGGACGGCGCTGACGATGGTCTGGACGAGGCCGGCGATGTGCGGGGAGCCGTTCCGTGCGTGGGTGCGGCCGATGGTGTTCTTGAGGGCGGGGATCACGCCCTCGCGGCCCAGCGCGTACATGTAGCGGGCGGCGCAGTTGTGGAAGGCCATGCCGCAGGCGAGCGAGCCGGTGATCATCAGCCACTGCATGACGACGACCGCCCAGTGGCCGACGTACTGCTCGGTGGGGTTGAAGAACAGGGCGAGCGGGTTGGCGGAGGAGGCCGCGGCCACCGCCTGCTTCTCGCCGTTGCCGATGATGGCCATCCAGGAGACGAAGACGTAGAAGACGCCGACGCCGAGGACCGAGACCATCGTCGCCTTGGGGATGATCTTCTTCGGGTCGCGGGACTCCTCGCCGTACATCGCCGTCGACTCGAAGCCGACCCACGACCAGAAGGCGAAGAAGAGGCCGAGGCCGGCGCTGGTGCCCTGGAAGGCGTTGACCGGGTTGACCGGGCCGAAGGTGAAGCCGTTCGGGCCGCCGCCGTGCAGGGCGACCGAGATCGCCATCGCGGCGAGGACCGTCACCTCGGTGGCGAGGAGGACGACGAGCAGCTTCTCCGCGACCGAGACGCCGAACCAGGTGCCCATCGCGTTGACGGCGAGCATCAGGACCGCGAAGCCCCACCACGGGACGTGAAGTCCCGTCTGGTCTTCGAGAGTTGTCGTCGCGAACACCGAGAAGATGCCGATGAGGGCCGGCTCGAAGACGACGTACGCGAAGGTGGCCAACAGCCCCGACGCGAGGCCGACGGTGCGGCCGAGGCCGTACGAGATGAAGCCGTAGAACGATCCGGTGGACGTGATGTGCTTCGCCATCGACGTGAAGCCGACGGAAAAGATTGCCAGGACGACCATTGCGACGAGGTAGCTCGCCGGGGCGCCGATGCCGTTGCCCGACGACACCATGAAGGGCACGTTGCCGGTCATCGCGGTGATCGGGGCGGCGGTCGCCACGGCCATGAAGACCACCCCGAGCAGGCCCACGGCGTTGGGCTTCAGCCGGTGGACGGTGTCGCCCCCGCTTGTCTGCGCCGCTGGGGCGATCCCCTCGTCCACTGCCATCGGGCTGGCCCCTCTCCTGCTGGTCCGGTGCTGCACTGGACCGGAACTCTGTAGTCCGAATGAGTCGGTCGATGACACCGGGACGTTAAATGTTTGTCAACCAGACCTTTAGAAATCTGGCGGCAACACGTGGCTCGTACGGTCGCCGCCATGAGCGCCTACACGTCCACCCTCAGCGGCGAGCGCCACCGCTTCGACTCGCTCGCGCGCCTGCTCGCCGCCGCGAGCCCCGAGCGCTCCGGCGACCGGCTGGCCGGGCTCGCCGCCTCGTCCGCCCGGGAACGGGTCGCCGCCCGCTGGGCGCTGGCCGAGGTGCCCCTGGCGACCTTCCTCACCGAATCGGTGATCCCCTACGAGACCGACGACGTGACCCGGCTGATCCTCGACACCCACGACCCGGTGGCCTTCGCGCCGGTCGCCGGGATGACGGTCGGGGAACTGCGGGAGTGGCTGCTGTCGGAGGCGGCGGACGGGGCGGCGCTGGCCGCGGTCGCCCCCGGGCTGACACCCGAGATGGCGGCGGCCGTGTCCAAGCTGATGGGCAACGCGGACCTGGTGGCCGTGGCCCGGAAGGTGCGGGTGGTGACGGCGTTCCGGTCGACGATCGGCCTGCCGGGCCGGCTGGCGACGAGACTGCAGCCCAACCACCCCACCGACGACCCGGCCGGGGTGGCCGCGGCCCTGCTGGACGGCCTGCTGCTCGGGTCGGGCGACGCCGTCATCGGCATCAACCCGGCGACCGACAGCCCGAAAGCCGTACGGGACCTGCTGGAACTGCTCGACGGAGTGATCACCCGGTACGGCATCCCGACCCAGTCGTGTGTCCTGAGCCATGTCACGACGAGCATCGACCTCATGGAACGCGGTGCCCCCGTCGACCTCGTCTTCCAGTCCATCGCGGGCACCCAGGCCGCGAACGCCTCCTTCGGAGTCACCCTCGGCCTCCTCGACGAGGCGTACGAGGCGGCCCTCGCACTGGACCGGGGCACGGTCGGCCGGAACGTCATGTACTTCGAGACCGGCCAGGGCAGCGCGCTGTCGGCGGACGCGCACCACGGGGTGGACCAGCAGACGGTGGAGGCGCGGGCCTACGCGGTCGCCCGGCGCTATCGGCCGTTGCTGGTCAACACGGTGGTCGGCTTCATCGGGCCCGAGTACCTCTACGACGGCCGGCAGATCCTGCGTGCCGCCCTGGAGGACCACTTCTGCGGCAAGCTGCTCGGCCTGCCGATGGGCCTCGACATCTGCTACACCAACCACGCGGACGCCGATGACGACGACATCGCGACCATGCTGACCATGCTCGGCGTCGCCGGCGCCTCCTTCGTGATCTGCACGCCGGGCGGCGACGACATCATGCTCAACTACCAGTCGGCCTCCTACCACGACGCGCTGTACCTGCGGGAGGTGCTCGGGCTGCGCCCGGCGCCGGAGTTCGAGGCCTGGCTGGAGTCCATCGGGCTGCTGGACGAGCGGGGCGGGATCCGCGAGGTCGCGGCGCATCCGCTGACGGCGATCGGACGGGGGCTCGCCGCATGAGCCGACTCCCTGTGGACCCGGTGGACCCCGTGGACCCTGTGAACCTCGTGGGCCCCGTGGGCTCCGTGAACTCAGCGAACCCCGTGAACTCCCAGGACCCCGTGAACTCAGCGAATCCTCTGAACCCCGTGAACCCCGTACACGCGGATGACCTGGCCCTCTGGGCGGCCCTGCGTCGGCACACCCAGGCCCGGATCGGGCTCGGCCGCGCCGGGTCCGGCCTGCCGACCCGGCACCGGCTGGAGCTCCAGGCCGCGCACGCGGCGGCCCGGGACGCGGTGCACTCGCCGTTCGACCCGGACACCGTCGCCGCCGCGCTGACGGGGATGCCGACCGTACGGGTCCGCAGTGCCGCCCCCGACCGGCTGACCTACCTCCAGCGTCCCGACCTGGGCCGCCGGCTGCACCCCACCGACCGGGCGCACCTGCCGCAGGGGGAGTGGGACGTGGTGTTCGTCGTCGCCGACGGGCTGTCCAGCCGGGCGGTGCACGAGCATGCGGCGGGGGTGGTGCGGGCGACGGTGTCCCTGCTGCCGCCCGACTGGCGGGTGGCGCCCGTCGTCCTCGCCGAACAGGCCCGGGTGGCCCTCGGTGACGACATCGCGTCGGCGATGGGCGCGGTGACGGTCGTCGTCCTCGTCGGGGAGCGGCCCGGCATGTCCGCGGCGGACTCCCTCGGCGCGTACCTCACCTACCGGCCGCGGCCCGGCACCACCACCGACGCCGACCGCAACTGTCTCTCCAACATCCGCCCGCCCCTGGGCCTCACCCATACCGCGGCGGCCGGGAAACTGGTCGCGCTGATGGGGCGGGCGCGGGAGCTGGGCCGCACGGGGGTCGCCCTCAAGGACGAGTCACAGTCCTTGCCGAGCTGACACCCCGACCTCTCTCGCCTCGTCCCAGGGGGCTGCCGCCCCCGGACCCCCGCTTCGGCCCCGAAAGGGCCTCGTCCTCGAACGCCGGACGGGCTGAGGGGGGCGGGACCGTTCGACTGACCGAGTCGGGTGGTGGGTGGGCATAGGTCGGGCTCAAACGCCGGACGCGCTGAGGGGGGCGGGACTGTTCGACTGACCGAGTCGGGTGGTGGGTGGGCATAGGTCGGGGGTCTGGGGGCGGAGCCCCCAGGGGGTGAGGCGACGGAGGGCGAGCCCTCAAGGGGGTGACCAGGCGGGGGGTGAGCCCCCCCCCAGGGGGTGAGTCGACCGGGGAGGGTGAGCCGGTGGGGGTCAGTGGGTCGGGAGGGTCAAGCCCCATGCGCCCTCCCATACCGTCCACGTCCGCTTCCGTACCGGCCCCGACAGCACCGCGTCCGCCCGATAGTGGAAGTCCGCCCCGGAGACGGTGACCCGGCGCCCCGTCGCCAGCAGCGGCGTCGCCTCCGCGCCCACCGACAGCGGGCGGATCTCGACCTCGGCGAGCCCCGAGGGCCCGGGGGTGACGAAGAGGGCCTCCAGGGGCTGGTCGAGGTCGACCAGGGTGACCCCGTCGACCTCGACCCGGAGGCGGGCGGGCCCGGGGGCGGACGTGGGCGCGGGCGAGCGCGCGGGCCGGGCCGTCACCAGGGTCCGTACGAGGGACCGCATCCAGGGCCGGCCGGACCCGAACACCGCCCCGAACGCCGCCCCGGACAGCGCCGCCCCCGGCGGATCCTCCTCCGCGGAGGATTCCCGGGTCGGCGGAATCCGCAGAGCGCCCAGCACCACCCCGTCGCTCTCGTCGACCAACAGGTCCATCCGTCGCTCGGCCCCGTCCAGGACGGCCCGCGCCGCCGCCACCGCACCCGTGGGCACCCCCAGGGAACGCGCCAACGCCAGGACACCGCCCACCGGCACGACGGACAGCCCGCATCCCGCCAGCTCGCGCCGCCGGTGCAGCAGGGACACCGCCCGCACCAGAGCCCGGTCGTCGCCGATCACGACGGGCCGCCGGGACCCCCTTCTCTGGAGCGCCCGGGCGAATTCCTCGGGCCCGTCCGGGAGGCACACTTTCGTGGTCGCACCCGCGCTGAGCACGTCTTTCGCGATCCGGACGGACTCGCCGTCCGTCCGTCGGGCGACCGGGTCGATGACCACCAGCAGCTGGTCGGAAGTCGCCACCTCGGTCATGCCTCGCTTCCTCGGGTAGCATCTTTGTGCAAGAGCCCCTTGCGCTATTGCGCCAGGGGCTTCGTCTATTCCGGGGCATCCGGTCCGACGGGTTGCGGCCAACGAAGGTCGCCGGTGTACGAGGCATGAGCCGAAAGCTCTGACACGTACGCCCCTGACCTTGGACATGCCCCGCCCGGAAGGGGTGTACGCGCGTGCCCGCACTTGTGCTGCTCGGTGCTCAGTGGGGTGACGAAGGCAAGGGAAAGGCGACCGACCTGCTCGGTGGCTCGGTGGACTATGTGGTGCGCTACCAGGGCGGCAACAACGCCGGCCACACGGTAGTCGTGGGCGATCAGAAGTACGCCCTCCACCTCCTCCCTTCCGGAATCCTCTCGCCGGGGTGTACTCCGGTCATCGGTAACGGAGTCGTCGTCGACCCGTCGGTCCTGTTCTCCGAGCTGAACGGACTGAACGAGCGTGGCGTCGACACGTCCAAGCTCCTCATCAGCGGAAACGCGCACATCATCACGCCTTACAACGTGACGGTGGACAAGGTGACGGAACGCTTCCTCGGGAAGCTGAAGATCGGCACCACCGGTCGCGGTATCGGCCCGACCTACGCCGACAAGATCAACCGCGTGGGCATCCGGGTCCAGGACCTGTACGACGAGTCGATCCTCACCCAGAAGGTGGAGGCGGCGCTCGACGTCAAGAACCAGATCCTCACCAAGCTCTACAACCGGCGTGCCATCGCCGTCGACCAGGTGGTCGAGGAACTGCTCGGTCACGCCGAGAAGCTCCGGCCCTACGTCGCCGACACCGTTCTCCTCCTCAACCAGGCGCTGGAGAACGACAAGGTGGTCCTCTTCGAGGGCGGCCAGGGCACCCTCCTGGACATCGACCACGGCACGTATCCCTTCGTCACGTCCTCGAACCCGACCGCGGGCGGCGCCTGCACGGGCGCCGGTGTCGGCCCGACGAAGATCAGCCGGGTCATCGGCATCCTGAAGGCGTACACCACCCGCGTCGGTTCGGGCCCGTTCCCGACGGAGCTCTTCGACGAGGACGGCGAGGCGCTGCGCCGTATCGGCGGCGAGCGGGGCGTCACCACCGGCCGTGACCGCCGCTGCGGCTGGTTCGACGCGGTGATCGCCCGGTACGCGACCCGGGTCAACGGCCTGACGGACTTCTTCCTCACCAAGCTCGACGTCCTCACCGGCTGGGAGCAGATCCCGGTCTGTGTGGCGTACGAGATCGACGGCAAGCGCGTCGAGGAACTCCCGTACTCGCAGAGCGACTTCCACCACGCGAAGCCGATCTACGAGAGCCTTCCGGGCTGGTCCGAGGACATCACCAAGGCGAAGTCCTTCTCCGACCTCCCGAAGAACGCCCAGGCGTACGTGAAGGCACTGGAGGAGATGTCCGGCGCCCCGATCTCCGCGATCGGCGTGGGCCCGGGCCGGGACGAGACGATCCAGATCAACTCGTTCCTGTAGTCACCGCGGGTGCCGTCACCGCTGTCGGTACCTCACTCATGGGCCGGTCATGGACATCCTTGACCGGCCCATGGCCTGCTCCTGGTTCCCCCTGGAACTGGAGGGACGCAACTATCTACGCGGGTAGTTCCGACCGTCTCCTCCACACCCCGCACTCCTCCCTCTCCCGTTCCAGGAGCCTCGTATGCCCGTCCCTCCCATGAACCGCCGCGAGTTCGTGCAGAAAACGGCCGTCACCGGCGCGGCCGTGGCCGCCGTCGGGGCGGCGGGCGCTCCCGCGCAGGCCGCCGGCCGGCACCCCGGGAAGCCTCCCCGCACCTGGTCCTTCTCCATCCTCGGCACCACCGACCTGCACAGCCATGTCTTCGACTGGGACTACTACACCGATGCCGCCTACACGGACAGCAAGGGCAACTCGGTCGGCATCGCCCGCGTCGCCACGCTCGTCAAGCAGCAGCGCGAGGCCAAGGGCGAGGACCGTGTGCTGCTCGTCGACGCCGGCGACATCATCCAGGGGACGTCACTGGCGTACTACTACGCACGCGTGGACCCGATCACCGGCACGGACGGGACGAACGGGACGCAAGGGGCAAGCGGAAACAACGGGAAGAGTGGGAAGCATCGCGCGAAGGCGCCCCGGCATCCCATGGCCGTCGCCATGAACCACATGCGCTACGACGCCGCCGCCCTCGGCAACCACGAGTTCAACTACGGCATCGAGGTGCTGCGCACGTTCGAGAGCCAGTGCCGCTTCCCGCTGCTCGGGGCGAACGCGCTGGACGCCAAGACCCTGCGGCCCGCCTTCCACCCGTACACCGTGAAGCGGATCCATGTCCCCGGCGGGCCGGACATCAAGGTCGGCATCCTCGGCCTCACCAACCCGGGCATCGCCCTGTGGGACAAGGACAACGTCGGCGGGAAGATGGTCTTCCCGGGGCTGGTCGAGCAGGCGAAGAAGTACGTGCCCCGGCTGCGCGCGCTGGGCTGTGACGTCGTCTTCCTGACCGACCACTCCGGTCTCGACGGCTCCTCGTCGTACGGCGACGAACTCCCGTACGTGGAGAACGCGTCGAACCTCGTCGCCGAGCAGGTCCCCGGCATCGACGCGATCCTGGTCGGGCACACGCACGTCGAGGTGTCGTCGTACACCGTCACCAACAAGGAGACCGGCAAGGACGTCGTCCTCTCCGAGCCGTACTGCTGGGGCATGCGGCTCACCGTCTTCGACTTCGACCTCGAACTCGTCCACGGACAGTGGAAGGTCACCGGGACCACCGCGCGGACCCTCGACCCCAAGGGCGTCGACGAGGACCCGGAGATCACCGAACTCCTGAGGGCGGACCACGAGTTGGTGGTGCAGTACGTCAACACACCGGTGGGCACCTGCACCGAGGACCTCTCGGGGGCGGAGGCCTGCTGGAAGGACGTCCCCATCATGGACTTCATCCACGAGGTGCAGACCCAGACCGTCAAGGCGGGCCTGTCCACGGCGGACGCGGCGCTCCCGCTGATCTCGGTCGCCGCCCCCTTCAGCCGCACCGCCGACATCCCCGCGGGCGACGTCACCATCCGCGACATCGCCGGGCTCTACATCTACGACAACACCCTCTACGGCAAGAAGCTCACGGGCGCCCAGCTCAAGGACTACCTGGAGTACGCGGCGAAGTACTACGCCAAGGTGCCGACGGGCACGAAGGTCGACACCGCCACCCTCACCAACGCCAACAGCTTCTGGGACTACATGTACGACACCGCCTCGGGCGTCTCGTACGACATCGACATCGCGCAGCCGGAGGGCTCGCGGATCAGGAACCTCGCCTACGGCGGCACGGCCGTCGCCGACGACCAGGTCTTCGTCGTCGCCGTCAACAACTACCGGGCGAACGGCGGTTCCGGCTATCCGCACATCGCCGCCGCCGACATCGCGTACAGCTCCACGAACGAGATCCGCCAGCTGATGATCGACTACGTGACCGCCAAGGGAGCGCTCGACCCGGCCGGCTTCGCCGCCACGAACTGGAAGCTGACGCAGGACGGGACGGCGGTCTTCTAGAGCCGGTCCGCCGAGAGGTGATGAGGGCGCCCCCGGCCGTGGGGCGCCCTCCGTGCGTCAGTCGCCGCTCAGCCCACGTTCACCGAGTACGCGCTGCTGCTCAGCTTGCCCTTGCCGGTGAAGACCTCGGTGCCCGCCTCGACGCTCGTCAGGTACGAGGTGTTGGCCAACAGGCGTTTCTGGACGAGGGTGTTGGCCAGGCCCGTCAGGTCGGTCGTCGCGCTGTTGGTGTTGGCGGTGCGGACGAACGAGTAGACGTTCCAGCTGCTGGTGACCTTGCCGCTGCCGTCCTTGTTGATGATCTTGCCGACGTAGAGGTCCCAGGACGTGCCGCCGACGTTGACCGTCTCCCGCTTGGTGCCCAGCGGGCCCGCGCCGTTCTGGCGGTTGAGCCAGACCATCATCTCGTCGTGGGGCTGGTCCTTCCAGTCCGGGTTGGCCTTCTGGTGGAACCAGACGTCGTAGGCGACGTTCATCACCGTGGGTCGTTGCTGGGTGATGTTGAAGCTCCACGAACCGGTCACCTTGCGGCCGCTGTTGAGCCGGACCGGAAGCTTGGTGTTCTTCTCCTTCCAGCCCCAGTGCCAGCCCAGGACGACACTGCCGTACGCCTTGACGCTGGTCCGGTCGCCGGTCCAGTCGAAGGACGTCTCCCAGTTGGCCTTGCCGCCCCGGTAGGAGTTCAGCCAGGTGCACTGCTTGCCGGAGGCGTTCTTGGCGCCCCAGACGTTGTTGTTGAGGTAGTACGGCGGGATGCTGATGGTGTTGAAGGCCGTACAGGTGTCGGCGGCCTGGACGGTGGGGGCCGCCGTCGCCGTCTGGGAGGCCAGCAGCAGCGGTACCGCCGTGAGGGCGGCCAGCAGCGGTCCGCGGCGGCGGTGCGCGAGGGTGTTCACGGTGTCTCTCCCTTACTTGTAGGTGACGTCCGACGTCCGGTAGACGCAGTTCCTGCCGTCCGGGCCGGAGCCGGTCTTGGTGGGCTCGCCGACCGTCGTCCCGCGGAACTTCTGGCAGACCACGATCCTGCGGTTGCCGTCGCCCACGATCGTGATCCGGGTCAGCCGCGCGGTGTCCCCGTACGGCGTGGCGTTGATGCCGACGACGTCGAGGCCCGGGGCCGTGATGGTGACGTTGTCCACCACGACGTGGCGCTGGTACTGCGTCTTGCAGACACCGCAGGAGCGGTACAGCTTGCCGAAGTCGGCGACCTTGAAGTTGCGGATGACGAACGTGCCGGGCCCGTTGTGCTGGAACACCTTGTCGGCGGCCTTGCGCGCGCCGCCGCCGTCGATCGTCATGGTCTGCGAGCCGCGGGTGCCCTTGAAGGTGGCCGCGTCCTCGCCGACGTCCTCCCACCACACGTTCTTGAGCGTGCAGGTGCCCCGGCAGTGGATGCCGTCGGCGGCCGGTGCGCCGATGATCACGTTCGACACGGTGGCGCCGTCGGCGAGTTCGAGGATCGGGTCCTGGCCCTCGACCTGGCCGCCGCCGCCGAGGGCGCCGGTGCCGACGAAGCGGGTGAAGTCGAAGTTCCGGTTGCCGCTGACCGGTTTGGTCTTCCCGACCTTCTCGGTGCGCTTGGCGGCGGGCCAGTCGGCGGCCGGACGCGCGGCCTCCGACCGGAGCGTCGGGGATACGGCGGTGGCCGGTTCCGCCGTGGTCAGGGCGGTGGTGCCGAGGACGGCGGCCAGCGCGACACCGGCGCCGAGGAGTCGACGGAAGCGGATCACCGGGCCGTCACCGCCTCGGGGCGTACCCGGTGGTGCTGGGACTCCGGCGAGGAGCCCGCCGGGACGCAGCCCAGCCCGATCAGACCCCAGCGGCCGGCCTCGGAGTCGGCCACGCACTCCACCGGGGTGTCGTGGCACTCGTCGGTGTGCTCTTCGGGGGTGAAGTTGTGCGGGTGGCAGCCGATGGCCACGGCGACGTCCGCCGGCACACTCAGCCCGGCGTGGTCGAGGACGGGCTGGACGTCGGCGTCGCCGGCCGGGGCGAGGTCCTGGCAGCAGTAGCCCGCCGGGAGCCTGACGAGGGCGGGCGCGGTGGGGGCCGCCTGTGCCGTCGCCGGCAGCAAGGGCACCAGTGCCGCGGCCGCGAGTGCGGTCAGTGGCACGCATGTGCGAGTGCGGATGTTCATGATCGCATCGTGGGAGTCTCTACATAATCTCCGCATTTCGGGCGGTCCGAACGTGTCCGCGCCAAGGGTGCATATCAGGCATACGCTGGACGGTGAAGGAAAGGTGATCGCGATGCGCGTACTGCTCAAGGCGTCCATGGACACGGAGAAGGCGAACGAGGCCATCCGGAGCGGCACCCTGGGGAAACTGATCCAGGAGTCGGTGGAACAGATCAAGCCCGAAGCGGCCTACTTCACCGCGGAGAACGGCGAACGCACCGCCTACTTCGTCTTCGACATGCGGGACAGCTCCCAGATGCCGATGATCAGCGAACCGTTCTTCCTCAACCTGGGTGCCAAGATCTCCTACACCCCGGTGATGAACCTCGACGACGTGGAGAAGGGGCTCTCCCAGCTGGGGCGCTGACCGGGCCGTCGACCGAGGCGGCCGACCGGGCCGAGGAACTCCTCAGCTGAAGATGATCATCGATCCCTGCGCCAGACTCCGCGTGGCCGCCGCGTGCAGCCCGAGCCACACATGGCGCTCCCGGGCGAAGGGGCTGGGGTCGTACGGTGCCGGCACGGCCGGCTCCTCCAGCTCCGTGGGCGCGAGCGGCGCCTCGGGAGGCGACGGGGGGTTGGCCGGGTCGATGCCGAGCGACGGGGCGACGTACTCCAGTTCCCGCAGCAGTGTCTGGGAGGAGCCCAACGGGCCGCCGCCCGCGAGGAGTTCGTCGTTGGACAGCGGGTGCGGGAAGTCCACGGGGACGTAAGCGCCCGCGTGGTCGTAGTGCCACACGAGGTGGGACTGCTGGGCCGTGGTCTCGAACATCTCCAGCAACTGCTCGTAGTCGCCGCCCAGTTCGTCCACCGGCGTCACGGGCAGGCCGCACACCTGGAGCAGGTAGGCACGGCGCAGGAAGTGCAGCGCGTCGTAGTCGAACCCGGCGACCGGGGCGACCTCGCCGGACAGCCCCGGCATGTACTGGTACACCGGCACGGGCGGCAGCGCGGCCTCGGCGAGCACCTTGTTGTACTGCGCGAGTTCCTCGGCGAACGGATTGTCCGGCGTATGGCACAACACGTCTACGAGCGGCACCAGCCACAGGTCACAGGCCAACAGTCAGCTCCTCGGATACTCGACGCGCAGAGTCGATGTCACAGCGTGGTCAGGGCAGGGTAGTCGGTGCGGCGCCCGGTGCGCTGCGGTCGTGCACGTCCCATACCCGTGCCCGCCCGGCTCACCCGTGCCCGCGGGTTCACCCGCTCACCCGTGCCCGCGGGTTCACCCGCTCACCCGTGCCCGCCCGGCTCACCCGGAGGCGAGTCGTTCGATCAGTGTGAGGGCGTCCTTGTTGTACGCGGCGACCATCGAGCGGGCGGCGTCGGTGTCGTGCTCGGAGAGGGCGTCCACCAGCGCGGTGTGCCCGGACCACAGGCTGCCGCGCAGGTCGGACAGCCGGCGCAGGTGCTGGACCGTGCACACCCAGGACTGCACGCGCAGCCGGTGCAGGAAGTCGGCGAGGTAGCGGTTGCCGAACAGGTTGCTCAACTCGCGCCAGAAGCGCAGGTCGTAGCCGATCAGGACGGTGAGGTCCCCGGCGGCGGCGGCACGCTGCGCCTCCTCGCCGCGACGGCGTACGCCCGCCACGGCGGCGGCCGTACGGGGATCGTCGAGGTCGTCGTAGCCCTGGTGGCCGCTGTCGAGGACCTGGAACATCCCGTCGATGACGAGGCTGCGCGCCTCGATGATGCCCCGGAAGTCGGTGTACGAGTACTCGTGGACCCGGAAGCCCCGGTGCTGGTCGGCTTCGAGGAGTCCCTGCGCGGAGAGATCGACCAGTGCCTCGCGCACCGGTGTCGCGGAGACGCCGTACTGCTCGGCGATCTCCTTCACCGTGAACTCCTGCCCCGGCTGCAGCCGCCCGGCCAGCACCTCGTCACGGAGCGCGTCGGCGATCTGCTGCCGCAGGGTGCTGCGGGTGACGGCGCCGTTGCCGCTACTGCCGGGCATGGTCGGGGCGTCTCCCTCGTCGCGGTCGGGTGGCGTACACGTACATGTCTACGAGCACGCCACCTTACGCGTTCGAGTTCGCGGGAGCTTCTGCCTTGTTGTGGCCGGACTCACGCCCGGCCGCCCCCGCCCCGCACGGCTACTCGGTGAACCCGTCCGCCACCGACAGCGCCGAGTCCAGCGCCGCCAGCCCCTCCTTCAGCTCCGCCTCGCTCACGTTCAGGGGCGGCACCACATGGGTCCGGTTCATGTTGATGAACGGCCACACCCCGCCGGCCTTGAGGGCGGCGCCGAACTTCGCCATCGGGGCGTTCGCCTCACCGGCCGCGTTGTACGGCACCAGCGGCTCGCGCGTCTCCCGGTTCCGGACCAGGTCGAGCGCCCAGAACATGCCGACGCCGCGCACCTCGCCCACCGACGGGTGCCGCCCCGCCAGCTCCGCCAGCGCGGGCCCGACGACGTCAGCCCCGAGCCGGGCCGCGTTCTCGACGATGCCTTCCTCGGCCATGACGTTGATCGTCGCGACGGCCGCCGCACACGCCAGCGGGTGCCCCGAGTACGTCAGCCCGCCCGGGTAGGGCCGCTTCCCGAAGGTCTCCGCGACGGCGCCGGAGATCGCCACACCGCCGAGCGGCACGTACCCCGAGTTCACGCCCTTCGCGAAGGTCATCAGGTCCGGCACGACGCCGGACAGATCGGCCGCGAACCACTCGCCGGTCCGCCCGAATCCGGCCATGACCTCGTCCAGGACGAAGACGATCCCGTACTTGTCGCAGATCTCCCGGACGCCGGCGAGGTACCCCGGCGGCGGGATCATGATCCCGGCCGTCCCCGGGATCGTCTCCAGGATGATCGCGGCGATCGTCCCGGGACCCTCGAAGGCGATCGTCGTCTCCAGGTGTTCGAGCGCCCGCGCGCACTCCTGCTCCTCGGTCTCCGCGTAGAAGCGGGAGCGGTAGAGGAAGGGCGCCCAGAAGTGCACGACCCCGGCCGCCGCACCGTCGGAGGCCCAGCGGCGCGGGTCACCGGTGAGGTTGATCGCCTGCTGGGTACCGCCGTGGTACGAGCGGTACGCCGACAGCACCTTCGGCCGCCCCGTGTGCAGCCGCGCCATCCGTACCGCGTGCTCCACCGCGTCGGCGCCGCCGTTGGTGAAGAAGATCTTGTCCAGGTCTCCGGGCGTCCGCTCGGCGATCAGCCGTGCCGCCTCGGACCGGGCCTCGACGGCGAACGCGGGCGCGAAGGTGGTGAGCGTCGCGGCCTGCTCCTGGATCGCGGCGACGACCTTCGGGTGCTGGTAGCCGATGTTCGTGTAGACGAGCCCGCTGGTGAAGTCGAGGTACCGGTTGCCGTCGTAGTCCCAGAAGTACGACCCCTCGGCGCCGGCGACGGCGAGCGGGTCGATGAGCTCCTGCGCGGACCAGGAGTGGAACACATGCGCACGGTCCGCGGCCTTCACGGCGGCGCCGACCTCGGGGTTTGGCTGAGGAGTCATACGCCCGAGCGTAAATGTCCGCGATGCGGAAGCGGTATCGGCGTCCTGTCTGTGGACGGGGGCTTTCCGCGACAGACTGTCGAACGGCGGGGCTGTCCGAAAATGGGTTCGAAGAGGCGTTCGATCGACGGGGCCCGCCCTTTGTGGATCGGACGGATCGCACGGATCGCACGGATCGCACGGGTCCGCCTGTTACGGAACCGTAGACAACGCCCAGCTCACCGCCGGGTGGAGCCGCACTATCCTCGCTGTGTTGCTCACGTGCGGGGCGGGGGAGGGCGGCGGGCGATGGAGAACATGGTGCCCGGAGATCCACAACGGATCGGTGCGTACCGGCTGTTGGCGCGGCTCGGCGCCGGCGGGATGGGGCAGGTCTATCTGGCCAGATCCGACCGGGGGCGGACGGTCGCCGTCAAGCTCGTCCGGGAGGAACTGGCCGCGCAGGACGAGTTCCGCGCGCGGTTCCGGCAGGAGGTGCGGGCCGCGCGGCAGGTCGGCGGGTACTGGACGGCACCCGTCCTGGACGCCGACACCGAGGCCGCCGTGCCGTGGGTGGCCACCGGCTATGTCGCCGGGCCGAGCCTCCAGCAGGTCGTCGGCCACGACCACGGGGCGCTGCCCGAACGCTCGGTCCGCATCCTCGCGGCCGGCCTCGCGCACGCCCTCAAGGACGTCCACGCCGCCGGGATCATCCACCGCGACCTCAAGCCGTCCAACGTGCTGGTGACGATCGACGGCCCGCGGGTCATCGACTTCGGTATCGCGCGGGCCCTGGAGACGGTGACGGACGGCGGCCTCACCCGGACCGGCGCGCTCGTCGGCTCGCCCGGCTTCATGGCGCCGGAGCAGGTGCGCGGCGACCGGATCACCGCGGCCTGCGACGTCTTCTGCCTCGGCTCGGTACTGGCGTACGCGGCGACCGGCAGGCTCCCCTTCGGCACCGCCAACAGCGGTGTCCACGCCCTGATGTTCCGCATCGCCCAGGAGGAACCCGACCTGGAGGGCGTCCCCGAGGCCATCGCCGACCTCGTCCACGACTGCCTGAAGAAGGAGCCGGGGGCGCGGCCGACGCTGGACAGCGTCCTGGAGCGCACGGGCGCGGAGGACACGGTGTCCGGGGGACGGGCGCTGGACCCGTGGCTCCCGAGCGCCCTGGTGGCCCAACTGGGGCGGCACGCGGTGAAGTTGCTGGACGCGGAGGACCCGGACGGGACAGGGGACGAGGGCACGCTGGGCGGGCAGGACGCGGGGACGTCCCCCGAGGCGTCCCCCGAACACGCCGCGGTCGCCGACGGACCGGCCCCGCCCGCGTCCCCGCCCCCGAACCCCGGCCCGCCCGCCCCGGGACAGCCCGGCAGCGGCCCCCGGCTGGACCACCTGCCGACCGCCGTCGCAGGCCAGGGAGGCCAGAGCGGTCAGGGAGTCCAGGGAGGCCAGTTCGGTCAGACCGGTCGGACACCCCCGCCGGCCCCGCCCCACCCCGCGTACGGCTACCCACAACAACACCCGCAGGCCCCGGCATACGGCGGCCCTCCGCAACAACCCCCGTACGCCTACCCCCACCCCCACTCCCATCCCCAGTACGGCGGCCTCGGCCAGACCCCGCCCTACGGCCCGCCCATCGGCCTCGCCCAGCCCTACGCCCCCGCACCCCAGGCCCCGCGGACAGGCTCCCGCTCCACGGTCCTGCTCGTCCTCGTCGCCCTGGTCGTCGCGCTCGGCGCCGGCGGCTCGGTGTACGCCTTGATGAGCGACAAGGGCGACAAGGAGGCGGGCGGCGGGAACCCCGGCCCCTCGGCGACCGCGCTCACGACCCCCGGCCCGGCCACGCCCGACCGGCCGTCGTCAGCGGCCCCCTCCCGGTCGACCGGTGCCACACCCGCGACGGACGGGGCGATCCCGGCCGACTACCTGGGCACCTGGAGCACGACGATCGACAGCGCCGACGGGGTGCACAGCCGTGAACTGACCCTCCAGCAGGGCGAGACGGGCGACGCCGTGCTGTCCCTGGTCGCCGACGGTCCCACCGCGAACGGCACCTACCACTGCGTGTTCCAGGCGGACCTGGCCGAAGTGCCCGACGGGGAGGGCCCGTTGCGGATCGGCCCGTCCACCGTCACGAGCGGCGAGCCACGCTCCTCCTGCTCACCGGGCGCACCCACGGAGATCGCCCTGCTCCCGAACGGCACGCTCCAACGCACGAACACCGGCACGGACGAGAAGCTGACCTACATCCGGCAGTAACCCCCAACCGATCTTCCGCCCCCGGTGGTCACCTGGGCTCGGGCGGCCGTTGCCGGGGCATGTTCGGCCGAGCCCCCGCCCCCGGCGGCAGCGGAAACCGCCCCTGCGAAGCCCCCGGATCCACTCGCTGCCCCACCGCCACCGCCGACTGGATCCCCATCGGCGCCGCCCCCGTCCGGAACTCGACCATCCAGTCGGCCGTCTCCGCCCGCACCAGCTCCGTCACGTCCTCGGAGAAGCGCCGCAGCACCCCCAGGCACCGCTCGGCCGCCTCCCCCGCCGTCCCGTCGGTGGGCCCGAGCACCTCCCGGACGCCCTCGGAGGCCCAGTCGAACTGAAGTGCCTGAAGCCGCCGCTGCACGGCCTGAGCCGTCGCCACGTCCCTTATCCAGCCGGAGGTGACCCCGAAGTACCGGTCCCCGGCCACGCACGCGACCCCCAGCAGCAGCGCGAGATACCCCCAGGGCGCGACCCCGCCCACCACACCCGTCATGTCCAGCAACGGCAGCGCGGCCCCCGCCACCACCCCGCCCGCCGCCCCCACCCGCAGCACCCGCGCCCCCCGCCGCTTCCAGACCCGGTCCGCGAGATACCAGGCCGCCGTCTCCAGCGCCCCGTGCTCCACCCACCGGTACAGCTCGTCCAGCCGCGGCGCGGGCTCGCCCCAGTCCCCGAGCGGAAACGCCCGCCCCGTCAGATCGCCCGGCCGCAGCCCGGCCGCCGCGCCCTCGCCCCGCTCGTCCTGGGGCGGCCCCTCGGGCTGCATCTCCGGCTGACCCACCCGGCACTCCCTACCTGGTCCCGACCGATCACGTTGCGTGACGCCTGATGCACATGCGGATGCTGATGCGTCGCGTCCTTCCTACCGCCCAATGGGTGGCGAAGACGGAGCATTGGCTGCTTTTCCGCCCGGAAGAGGCCCTTGATCAGGTATAGGACTGCGGTCGACTCACTCGAAAGAGTGCTGGGGCGATGCCCGGGAGGACCACGTAGGCTCGTGCTGAACGGGAAAACCCGTACCGACCAAGGAGAGCCGATCGTGATCCCCGGTGGTGGCCAGCCCAACATGCAGCAGCTGCTGCAGCAGGCTCAGAAGATGCAGCAGGACCTGGCGAACGCGCAGGAGGAACTCGCCCGGACCGAGGTCGACGGCCAGGCGGGCGGCGGCCTGGTGCGGGCCACGGTCACCGGCGCCGGCGAGCTCCGCGCGCTGAAGATCGACCCGAAGGCCGTGGCCACGGACGGCGCATCCGTCGAAGAGACGGTCGAGACCCTCGCCGACCTCGTCGTGGCGGCCGTCCAGGCGGCCAACGAGAACGCGCAGACCCTCCAGCAGCAGAAACTCGGCCCGCTGGCCCAGGGTCTGGGTGGCGGCGGCAGCGGCATCCCCGGTCTGCCGTTCTAGCGGTCCGGTCGCCGCCGCTGGTTACTCCCGGTTGCACCAAACCGGTGCCGGGCCTGCCTTACTAAGACGGGCACCGGCCAACTACGGTACGTACAGAAGGCCCCTCGGCAAGCAGGGAAGGACGGGCAGTCCGTTGTACGAAGGCGTGGTCCAGGACCTCATCGACGAACTGGGGCGGCTCCCCGGCGTCGGTCCCAAGAGCGCGCAGCGGATCGCCTTCCACATCCTCCAGGCGGAGCCGACGGACGTACGGCGTCTCGCGCAGTGCCTGATGGAGGTCAAGGCGAAGGTCCGCTTCTGTGCGACCTGCGGCAACGTGGCGCAGGAGGAGCTGTGCAACATCTGCCGCGACCCCCGCCGCGACCTCTCGGTGATCTGCGTGGTCGAGGAGCCCAAGGACGTCGTCGCGGTGGAACGCACCCGCGAGTTCCGGGGCAAGTACCACGTGCTCGGTGGTGCGATCAGCCCGATCGAGGGCGTCGGCCCCGACGACCTCCGTATCAGGGAACTCCTGGCCCGTCTCGCCGACGGCACGGTCACGGAACTGATCCTGGCCACCGACCCGAATCTCGAAGGCGAGGCGACGGCCACGTACCTCGCCCGCATGATCAAGCCCATGGGCCTCAAGGTCACCCGCCTGGCCAGCGGCCTCCCGGTGGGTGGCGACCTGGAATACGCGGACGAGGTGACCCTCGGCCGCGCCTTCGAGGGGAGACGACTCCTAGATGTCTGACGCCACACTGCACGCGACCGCCCAGGACCCCGACGACTTCGCGGTCCAGATCGCCGACCAGGTCGAGAGTTTCCTGGTGGCCGTACCGGAGGTGGCGAAGGGCGACGAGCCGGACTCGGCCGTGCCCTTCCTGCTCCTGGAGGTCTCCCAACTGCTCCTGGCCGGCGGCCGACTGGGCGCCCACGAGGACATCGTCCCCGACGAGCGCTACGAGCCGGACCTCGGCCCGGAGGCCGACGTCGACGACCTGCGCGAGAACCTCGCCCGTCTGCTCGAACCCATCGACGTCTACTCCGAGGTCTTCGACCCGTACGAGCCCCGCAAGGCGCCCGTCCCGGCCCGGATCTCCGACGACCTCACCGATGTCATCGCCGACCTCCGTCACGGCATGGCCCACTACCGCGCCGGCCGTACCTCCGAGGCGCTGTGGTGGTGGCAGTTCTCCTACTTCTCCAACTGGGGCTCCACGGCGTCGGCGACGCTGCGCGCGCTCCAGTCGGTCGTGGCCCATGTCCGCCTGAACCAGCCCCTGGAGGAGCTGGACGGCCTGGACACGGACCAGGCGGCCATCGGCGACGAGACGCTGGAGTTCGAGGCGGGACGCGTCATGGCGGAGGAGATCGCGGGCCCCTTGGGCCTGCACCCGGCCAAGGCCGAGTCCCAGGCCAAGTAGCCCGCCACTCCCCTCAGTTCAGCTCAGTTCAGTTCGCTACGCGCAGCCGATGCCCGGATCCGAGGGCGTCGGCTGCGGCGCGTCCACGACCGGCACGGTCGGCTCCGCCGGTTCACCCGGCGCGACCGGTGCGGTGGGTGCGGTCGGCTCCGTCGGTTCAACTGGTGCGGTCGGTTCAGCCGGTGCGGTCGGTGCTGTGGGTGTGGTCGGCTCGTCCGTCGACGGGGGAGTAGGGGGCACCTCAACAGGCGTGGGAGTCACGGGGGTTGGGGCGACGGGCGCCGGATCCGGCGCGGGCGGGGTGACGGGCGCCGGATCCGGCGCGGGCGGGGTGGCGGGCGACGGAGTGGCGGGGGCGGCCGGTGCGGTCGGAGTGTCCGGGGTGTACGGCGGCTGCGGGGTCTCCGTGGCCGGGGGTTCGGCCGGCGGGGTTTCCGCGACCGGCGGTTCGGGGTCCTCGACGACCGGGGGCTCCTCTTCCGGGGCCCTGGCCGGCGGGTACTCCGTCTCCGGGGCGTCCGTCTCCGGGCCCTCCGGCTGCGGGGCGTCCTCTGCCGGCGCCTCGGCCTCCGGCGCCTCCGCGGGCTCATCCGGTGCCTGTACGACGACCACGGTCGAGCGCCCCGCGTCGACGTCGACACCGCGGACGCCGGACGTGGTGGACGTCGACGCGGAGATGGACGTGGACGACTCGGACGGGGGCGACTTGGGCGTATCGCCGCCCTCCACCGTCTCCGCGACGAGCCCCTGCGGTGGCCGTGCCACCGGGAACCGTGCCACCGGGGCCTCCGCCACCGGCGTCCGCTCCGACGGCACCGGAGAGGCGTCGAACGGGCCCAGCGTGAGGAGGAGCACCGCGGCGACGCCCGCCGCGGTCGCCCCGGCCGCGACCGGCACCTTCGCGGCGCCGGTCACGGCATGGCGTACGCCGTGCAGCATGCTCGTCCCGCCGCCCTGTCCGCCCGCGGCACTCGCGGACGTGGTGGCGAGCGGCAGCAGGAACTTGCCCGCGCCGCCCAGCACGAAGACGAGCAGTGCCGGACCGACGAGCGCGGGCAGACGGGTGTTGGTGCGGACGAGGACGGCGAGCCGCGCGCGGCAGTCGTCGCAGGCGTCGACATGGCCGAGCAGCCGCTCGGACTGCCGGGACGTCGCGCTGCCGCGCACGTACGCGGGCATGCGGGCCCAGTGGACCTGGCAGGCCGGGTCGTCGGGGGCGCCGGTCTGCACCTGGAGGAAGGCCTGACGCATTCCCTCGCGGGCGCGGTGCAACAGGACCGCCGTCGCACCCTGGTTGGACCCGATCTGCGAGCCGACCGCCGCCAGTGGCTGCCCCTCCGCCTCCGCCAGCCAGAGCGCCTTCACCCAGCGCTCGGGCAACTGCCCCAGCACACGCACCAGTAGGTCCACGGAGGACACCTGCTCGGCCGGGTCGTCCCGTTGGGCGCCGACCCGGGGCTGCTCGGCGGTCTGTGGGTCCTGCGGATCGAGTGGGGTCTCGCGCCCGGCGCTGCCGGAGTTCCCGGCGGCGAGGTGCTTGACCGTCGTCATGAGGTACGCGGGCACGTTGTCGATCTCGTGCCCGGCCGACAGCCGTCGCCACACGCGAAAGTGCGCCTCGGCGACGAGGTCCTCGGCGGCCCAGGCGTTCCTGGTCAGCGAGCGCGCGTAGGCGACCAGCCGGGGCTGGTGCTCCTCGTAGATCCGCGCGTAGGCGGCGGTGGCGAGGCCGTCGTTCATGACGCTCCAGATGCCTGCGGATGGGGCGGGGACAGGTTTGTATGCCTAGATGACAAAATATTCAACTAAAGTTCCGCCCGTGGCGAAAGGTGAGGTGGATCACATCAACTGCCCCTGGTTACGGCGTAATCAGCGGGCCCGCCGCGCGCTCTAGGAGGAGATCGCCACAACTGCCGCCCAGGCAGCCGTCCCGGTGGCCGCGCCAACAGGCCCCCACCTCACCCGAATCGGAGTCCGGCCATGGACATCACCCTGGAACACCCCGTCCACGCCCGCCTGATCACCGCCGACCGCGAGTTCCCGATCCCCGTCACCCTTCGCTACACCTCGGGCGATCCGCTGGCCGTGCACATCGACTTCCCGTCCCATGTCTCCCTCAGCGGCGAGGAGGTGACGTGGACCTTCGCCCGCACCCTCCTGGAGGAGGGCCTCGGCATACGCGCCGGGATGGGCATCGTGCACATCTGGCCCTGTGGTCCGCACCGCACGGTCGTGGAACTCCACGCACCGGAGGGCGTGGCGATGCTCTGGTTCGACCCGGCCGTCCTGCGCCGCTTCCTGCACCGCTCCTACACCGTGGTCGAGCCCGCCGCCGAGAACGTGACGGTCGAACTCGACGAGGGCCTCACAACTCTGTTCGGCGGGGTCTGACGGCTCCGGTGGAATGCGTCGAGTGCGATACGATACGTACCGTCTCGCTTCTTTCCTCTAGAGGGAGGGCCTCTGCATGCAGGGCATCGTGGAACGCTTCATCGACGCCGCGCCCGGCGTACGCCTCTGGGCGGAAGACCGTGGTGCCGCCGACGCGCCTCCGCTGCTGCTGATCATGGGCGCACAGGCAGCCGGCCTGGGCTGGCCGGACGAACTGGTGGACATGCTCACCGCCCGCCATCGGGTGATCCGCTACGACCACCGCGACACCGGACGCTCCACCTGGGCGTTCGACCAGCGGCCCTATCCCATCAGCGCCCTCGCGGACGACGCCCTCGCGGTGCTCGACGCCCTCGACGTCGAACACGCCCACATCGTGGGGATGTCACTGGGCGGCATGCTCACGCAGCTCCTCATCGCCGACCATCCCGACCGGTTGCTCAGCGCGACCCTGATCGGCACGTGCGCGCTCAGCACCGTCCCGTACCTCCGGCCCGACGGAACCCGGATCCCGCCCGGGGAACTCCCGGGTATCGCCCCCCGCCTGCTGGAGATGTGGTCCCGTCCCGTGGCCGACCTCGGACAGGAAGCGGAGCGGGAACGGCGGGTCGAGCACTGGCGGTTGCTGGGCGGCGATCAGCTCCCCTTCGACGCCGCGTACGCCCGTGCCCTGGAGCGGAAGATCGTCGAGCACACCGGGCACCATGCCGCCAGCACCGCGCACGCCCGTGCCGACGCCTCCGGCCTGGACCGCACCGAGCAGCTCGCCCGGACCGCGGTGCCCACCCTCGTCATCTCCGCTCCCGCCGAACCGGTGTTCCCGCCACCGCACCCCCACCACCTCGCCCAGGCGATCCACGGCGCACGCCTCGTCGAGATCCCCGGCATGGGGCACGCACTCCCACGCGAGGTGCACGCGCCACTCGCCACCGCGATCCTGGACCACACCGCCAACCACTGACGCGCGGTCGCGGTCGCTCGCGCACGGGCTGCCGGTTGTCAGCCGCTCGCCGTCGCCGTGAGCAGCAGCCCCGGATCGACGTACGGTGCCGTCGGCGTCGGCTCGCTGTACCAGCGCAGCGGCCAGGTGTTGCCGTCCAGCGCCGGGATCCCGATATAGGTGAGGGTCCGGTCGCCCCGGCCGCCGAACCGCTGCACGCCCAGCGGCCAGCCGTGCTTCCGTACCTCCCCGGGCGCCAGCAGGAAGTACATCCACCGGAACCCGGACGCCTCGCACACCACCGGCCCCGCGTCCCCGTCCGTCGCCTCGATGAGCCGCTCCACGACCAGTTCCCCTCGCACGCCCTCGATCCGCACGGCGTCGAAATGCACGCCGGCCACGCGGAGTTGGTGCCCGGAGGCGGGGATCCAGTCGGAGCGGTGAATTGCGTTCGTCATGGTCACACGGTGACGTCCACGACGCTACGCTCGGTAGTGACTGAGGTGATACACGCCGGGGTGTATCGGTCGGAGGTGCGTGCAGTGTCAGGCCAGTACGACCCCAACTCCCAGCCGCCGGCGACCTGGCGGTACGGCGGCAACCAGCTGAAACGCTGGCGTATGAAGGCGAACGTCAGCCGCGAGGAACTCGCCGCCGCCTCCAATTACTCGCCGGACACCATCAAGTCCATGGAGCAGGGCGTGCGCATGCCGACGCCGCGTGCGCTGGACGTGGCGGACGAGTTGTGCCGGGCGGACGGGATGCTGAGCGCGGCCAAGGAGTACCTCCAAAGGGAGAAGTTTCCGGCGCGGGCACAGGACTTCATGGAGCGGGAAAGGGAGGCAATCAGCTTCTGGTCGTACGAGGTCACGTACATCCCCGGGCTGTTGCAGACGAAGGGCTACGCCCGTGCTCTCATCGACAATCACGTCCCGCCTTTGGACGAGGCGACGGTGGAGGAGCGGATCGCCGCGCGTATGGAGCGGCAGGCCATCCTCACTGAGCGGAAACCCCCGGTGGGGCTGAGCTTTGTTCTCTACGAGGCCGTCCTGCGCAGCCCGCAAGTGGACGTCGAGCAATTGCAACACCTGCTGTCGGTATCGGGTCTTCGCAATGTCGTGGTGCAGGTGCTCCCGTTCGAACGGGCCATCCCTGCCGCGCTCATGGGACCCATGGTGCTGCTGGAGACTCGCGACCATGAGCGGTTCGCCTTCGCGGAAGGGCCGTTCGCCAGTGAACTTACGGCCGATCCAGGGGTTGTCAGCCGTGCGTCGGAGCGGCTTAGCATGATCCGCACGCAGGCACTCAGCCCCGCTGAGTCGGCCCGTTTCATCGAGCGGATGGTAGATCGCCATGAGTGACCAGCTGGAGTGGTTCAAGTCGAGCTACAGCGACTCCGAGGGCGGCAACTGCGTCGAAGTCGCGCTGGAGTGGTTCAAGTCGAGCTACAGCGATGACGAGGGTGGCGACTGCGTCGAAGTCGCGTTCTCCACCCGCATCCACATCCGCGACTCCAAGGTCCCCACCGGCCCCGAACTCCACCTCGCCGCCCCCGCCTGGAAGGCGTTCGTTTCCGCAGTTCAGCCCGGAGCTTGAGCCTCGGGCTTCGAGCTCTTCCCATGGGGTTTCTGGTTTCTTGGTTTGGTTGAAATCCAACCCAACCAACCAAGTTCGTAGGTGAGTTGGGACGGCATACCTCGAATGGGTGACGTCCTGTGATCGGCTTGCTTCGGAACGTGAAGTCGCTCTAGGTTCACGGCAAACAAGCAAATAGTTCGGCCCCGGTCGGTGCGCCAACACCGGCTCCGGGGCCTGGACCTACGTATCGAGCAACCTCGATACCTAGCCAACCGAGGAGCCCGACCGTGGCTTGCCGCCAGCCTAGCCCCGCCTTGCCGTCCCCCGCGCACCCCCTGGCCAAAACGGGCTACGGAAGGCGCTCCGCGGGTGACGAAGACCCGCAAGCTGACCCGGACTTCGCACACCTGAGCCCCCGCGACCGTGAGATCGCCGTCTTCGTGGACCACCTCGAAGAGGGCCACGCCATGGGCTACAAGGCGATCGCGGCGGAGCACCCGCGCTACGGCCAGCAGGCCGTGCGCACCACGATGGGCCGCATCACCCTCGCCGGGCACCTGCGTTGGGTCAAGGAACACATCACCGTCGAGGACAACTCGATGCGGTGGGTGACGCGCACGTACTGGTCGCGTACCCGCAGGTCACCGGAGTGGTGGGCGGAGTTCGCGCGGGAGCGCCACGGCAAGGACGTGACCGAGCACCACTACCCGGGCCTGGCGCGGGCCGACGTAATCGAGGAAGAAGCTCCGGACGCTGGCGACGAGGTGGCTCCGCCAGTCGAACCGGATGCCGAGCAGCCCAGCGCGGCCTACGAGACGCTCGCCGAACTCAGCGTCACCGACCCCCGTATGCCCTTGTCCGACCGTGACTGCCGGTCCCTCGAACCCCTCGTCGCGGACTGGCTGTCCCGTGGCGCGACGCCCCACGAGATCACCAAGGCCCTGACCAGCGGACTGCCGTCCGAGGTCGCCAACCCGGGCGGATTCGCCCGTACCCGACTGGAGAACAAGATGCCCCCGAAGAAGGCGAAGATCCGGCAGAAGGCCGCCCGACGGGCGCGTGTGACCCGCGTGATCATGGCCTGCGGTCTGTGCGACGCCGATGAGCGCACGGTGGAGATCGTGAACGGGCTGTGCGGCGAGTGCCTCGCGTTGTGCGAGCAGGACGGGCCGCTGTACGAGCCCGTGCCGGAGACGTTCCTCCCCGGCCCGCGCCGAGGCGGCAGCCTGCCGGGCGCCGACGAGGTCGTCGAGGCCGAGGACCGCGTCGGCCGCCGGGGCAGCAGCCTGCCGGGTGCCGACGAGGTCATCGACGTCACGGACCGCGTCGACGCCCTCCGCCGCGCGGCGGGGCTGTTGTGAGCGTGCAGGACGTGCCGGTCAGGGCACCATGGAGTCGAGGAGGCGACACCATGACCCCCAGGACCGAAGACCGGCCGCAGATGACCGCCGAAGAGTTCGAGCAACTGGAACGTCACGCTCCGGAGACCGTGCGGCTGGAGTTCATCAATGGAAAGGTCCAGGTCAAGGCCGTGCCGGACGGTAACCACACTGAGATCTGCATGTGGCTTCTGGAGCGGTGCATGCAGTTGCGCCCCGACCTCCGGCTCTATCCCGAGCGCGGCCTCAAGACGGAGGCCTATCGCAGGGGGCGGGCCCGCGCCGACGGGATCTTGATGCCCAAGGGCAGTCTCAAAGGGCATGGCGAGTGGTCCGAGGCCGACGGAGTGCTCATGGCTCTGGAGGTCACCTCGCACGACTCGGACACGAACCAGCGCGACCGACTGGAGAAGCCGGACGGCTACGCGGCCGCAGGCATCCCCGTCTACCTCCTCATCGACCGCGACGACGGCTCGGTCGTCGTGTTCAACCAGCCCGAGGACGGCCGGTACCGGCACGAGGAGAAGCTCCCGTTCGGCGCCACCGTCAAGCTCCCCGAGCCCGTGAACATCACCCTCGACACCGAGCCCCTCAAGGAGTTCGTGGACTGAGCGGCACCGCGGTCACAACCCCCACACCCCCTTCCCCACGGCAGTGACCCCGCCCGCCAGCGCCAGCCCCAGCACCAGCAGCCGGGCCCGCTCCTCCGGCATCCGTCCCGCGAGCGCCCTGCCGATCAGCGCGCCCACGGTCATCGCGGCGACGACCGAGGCCCACCTCGCCCCGCTCAGCTCCGGTACGCCGTTGGACGCCACGGAGAAGGCGTTCACGACGACGCCGTAGAACATCGCGTTCGGGACGAACTCCCGTATGGTCCAGCCCGCGTTGACCGCGTAGAGCGAGACCGGAGGGCCGCCGACACCGGCCGCCGCGTTCATGAATCCGCCGGCCGCTCCGGCGGCCAGCGCGCCCCGGGTTCCCCGGAGCGCGGGGACGCGCGCACCCCGCATCACCAGGAGGACCGCCACGGTCACCAGGCCGCCCATGGCCAACAGGAGCACGGGTTCGGGGAGTTGGCGGGTCACCCAGGTTCCCGCCGGGACCGTGCACGCCGCTGCCACGCACAGCGGGACCATCGCGGCCGGCCGTACCCGCCGCCAGCCGCCGAGGAGGCCCACCGCGCAGATGGCCCCGGAGGCGCAGTTGGCCAGCACCACCCCCTCGGCCGGACCGAGGAGCAGGATCAGCGCGGGTACGGAGACCAGCGCGAACCCCATACCGGTGAGCCACTGCACGGAGGAGCCGAGCAGCACGATCGCCGCCAGGAGTACGTCGTTCGCCCACCCGTTCGTCATCATGTCGGGCATCCTCGCGCAGCGAAGGGGGGTGGCACGGCCCTGGCGCGAGGCGGGGCGGACGGAGCTGACGACACGAGTCGTGGAGCAGCGCCTGGACGCCTATGTCGCCGCCCTGATGGGCGCGCCGGCCCGGGGGCGCCCGCCGACGGTGTAGCCCGCTACACCCCCGTTCCGGGTGAGCGCTCCCTCGTCGCACCGGCCCGGAAACGGAATGGTTGAGGTCACCAGGTCGACGGCCCGCACCGAGGGCCCACGCCAAGGGCCTACGTCGAAGGCCCACGCCACCGGCCCACCGTGGCCCCTCACCCCAAGGACATCGCCATGAAGTCGCTGCTCTCCTCCAAGCCCGTCCTGTGGTTCCTGTTCCTGTTCAACCTCGCCGTCGCCGCGGTCGCGCCGTTCGTCGTGGACGGGGCGCAGGGCGTCACGACCGCCGTGGGCATGGGCGTGGTGTCCCTGGGGGCCGGCGTGAGCCTGCTGCGCGGCCGGGGGCAGGCCGTCGCGTAGTCGCACCGCCACGGAACGTGAATTGGCAACGTCCTGTCTCCGCCCTGTACTTCCCCTGCACAGGGCCTAACCAGCGGAAAGAGAGTCTGGAGTCACTCCACACCGCGGCGAACGCGGAGGGGAGAACCCACCTCGATCCGCAGGAGACAGCGATGACCCGTCGTTCCATAACCAAGCGCACCGCCGTCGTCACCGCCGCCGTCCTCGTCGCCGCGGGCACCGTCACCGTGGGAGTCGGCATGGCAGGGCAGGACGCCCCGGCCAAGCCGAGCGAGAAGCAGATCGCCTCGCTGTTCGACACCTGGAACGCGGCGCTGCGGACCGGCGACCCGGACAAGGTGGCGGACCTGTACGCGAAGGACGCGGTCCTCCTGCCCACCGTCTCCAACCAGGTCCGCACGGACCGGGCCGAGCGCATCGACTACTTCGACCACTTCCTGGAGAACAAGCCGGTCGGCAAGAAGATCGAGACGCTCGTCACGGTCCTCGACAGCAAGAACGCCATCGACACCGGCGTCTACGAGTTCACGCTCACCGACCCCGAGAGCGGCGAGAAGAGGGTCGTCGAGGCCCGCTACACCTACGTGTACGAGAAGATCGACGGCAAGTGGCTGATCATCAACCACCACTCCTCGGCGATGCCCGAAGACTGATCACCACCGTCAGCCCGCCCCCGGGCGCGTCCGCCAGAGCCACGGTCCCGCCGTCGTCGGTCACCAACTGTTTGACGACGGCCAGGCCGAGCCCCGAGCCGGAGCGCCCGGTCAGCCCCTGGCCGCGCCAGAAGCGGTCGAAGGCGCGGGACTTCTCCGCGTCGGACATACCCGGACCCTGGTCGTGGACCGACAGCACCATCTCGTCGGCCCGCGCCTCCATCCGGACGGTGATCGTGCCGCCGTCCGGTGACACCTCCAGGGCGTTCGAGAGCACGTTGTCCAGCACCTGGTCCAGATGACCGGGGCTGGTCAGCACCAGCAGCCGGCCGTCGGCACTCCCCCCCAGAGCGACGGTGACTCCTCGCTCGTCGGCGGCCGGCCTCCACACCGCGAGCCGCTCGTCCACGATCTCCCGCAGCGACAGCGGCTCCGCGGCCGTCACCTTGGCCTCGGCCCGCGCCAGCACCAGCAGACCGTTGACGAGACGGCTCATCCGGACCACCTCGGCGGTCGCCTGCTCCACGTCCTCCCGCACGAACTCGTCGTCCACACCGTCCGCGATGTTGTCCAGCGAGAGCCGCAACGCCGTGAGCGGGGTGCGCAGTTGGTGGGAGGCGTCCGCCACGAAGATGCGCTGCGAGGCGATCAGCGTGTCCAGCCGTTCGCCCGCCTGGTTCAGGGTGCGGGCCAGCGTCTGGGTCTCGGTCGGACCCGTCACCGCCGACCGCGCGCTCAGATCGCCGTCGCTGAACTTGCTGGCCATACCGTTGAGTTCGCGCAGCGGGGCGGTGATCCGGCGGGCGGCGATCGCGCCGATCGCGGCCGCCGCGGCCAGCACCAGCACGGCCAGCCCCGCCCTGAAGCCCCAGATCTGCCAGAGCCGGGACGTCATGTCGGAGGTCGAGTACACGATCCGTACGGCGCCGACGACCCGGCCCGTCCCGGAATCCCCGTCGGCCGCCCGCTCGTGCGCCGGGACGGTGATCACCAGGTGCTTGCCCCAGATGAAGTCGGCGCCCCAGTCCGGCGTGGGCTCGTCGCCCTCCAGGGCCCGGGTCAGGGCCGTGTCCCGCTCGGGCCGGGGCAGCTTCGGCGCGCAGTCGCCGGTGGCGGTCGTCTGGACCGTGCCGGGCGTCTCGTGGTCGTAGGCCTCGGCCAGCTGCTCCAGGGCGTCGCACGAGGTGCTCTCGCCGTTGCCGAGCAGTAGCGCCATGGTCCTGGCCTCGCGCAGCACCGACACCGAGGTGTCGTCGCGCAGTTGCTTGGTGAGGGTGAAGGCGACCGGCACCGTGAACAGGAAGATGGCCACCGCGACGAGCAGGATGTAGCTGCGGATGAGCTGGCGGTTCATGAGGTGCCGTTACCGCCGCCGCTGCCGTTACCGCTGCTGCTGCCGTCACCGCCGTCATCGTCGGCGCCGTCCTTGACGATCTCCAGGCGGAAACCGACGCCACGGACCGCCTCGATGGTGATCGCGCCCTTCAACTTCCGCCGCAGCGCCGCCACATGCACGTCCAGCGTCTTGGTCGGCCCGAACCAGTTCGCGTCCCAGACCGCCTCCATGATCTGCTCGCGCGACATCAGCGCGCCCGGCTCCTCGGTGAGGAAGGCCAGCAGGTCGTACTCCTTGGGCGCGAGCGCGACCTCCTCGCCGTCCAGCCGGACGCGGGCGGCCTTGCGGTCGACGGTGAGGCGGGTGCCGTAGCGGTCGGGGCCGGCCGCGGCGGCCTCCGCGGCCGGCTGCGCGCGCCGCATCACGGCCCGTATCCGCGCGATGACCTCGCGGACGCCGAACGGCTTGGAGACGTAGTCGTCGGCGCCGAGCTCCAGGCCGACCACCCGGTCGGTCTCGTCGCTGCGCGCGCTGATCACGATGATCGGCACGTTGCCGCGCACCCGCAGCGCCCGGCAGACGTCGAGACCGTCGGTGTCGGGCAGCCCGAGATCGAGGAGGACGACGTCGTAGGGCTCGGGGTGGGCGAGGGCGGCGGCGCCCGTGCTGACCCAGTCGACCTCGAAGCCGTAGCGGGTCAGGCCGCGGCGCAGGGACTGGGCGACCGGCTCATCGTCTTCCACGAGAAGTACGTGCACAAGGCGCACCTTAATGCTTGAAACTTAATTCACAGATCCGCCGGTGGATCCCGGCCGCGCCTCTTGTGACACTCGGCACTTTTCCGAAGGCTCCCAGGTGGGCATGCGCTGACGTGGGCGCCGGAATCCCGGGAATCTCAGCATGCGACACCTCAGAGGCGGATTTCGGGCGCTCGATAGAATGAGCCGACCGCAGTACATATGCGTATGTGCGGACAGAGACTGACTGAGCGAGGAGCGCACGTGGGCCTTGTCGTGCAGAAGTACGGAGGCTCCTCCGTAGCCGATGCCGAGGGCATCAAGCGCGTCGCCAAGCGGATCGTGGAAGCGAAGAAGAACGGCCACCAGGTGGTCGTGGTCGTTTCCGCGATGGGCGACACGACGGACGAGTTGATCGATCTCGCCGAGCAGGTATCCCCGATGCCTGCCGGGCGTGAGTTCGACATGCTGCTGACCGCCGGAGAGCGGATCTCCATGGCACTGCTCGCCATGGCGATCAAGAACCTGGGCCACGAGGCCCAGAGCTTCACCGGCAGCCAGGCAGGCGTCATCACCGACTCGGTCCACAACAAAGCGCGGATCATCGACGTCACGCCCGGCCGCATCAGGACGGCGCTGGACGAGGGCAACATCGCCATCGTCGCCGGCTTCCAGGGCGTCAGCCAGGACAAGAAGGACATCACCACGCTCGGCCGCGGTGGTTCCGACACCACGGCCGTGGCCCTCGCGGCCGCCCTCGACGCCGAGGTGTGCGAGATCTACACCGACGTCGACGGCGTGTTCACCGCCGACCCGCGCGTGGTGAAGAAGGCCCGGAAGATCGACTGGATCTCCTCCGAGGACATGCTGGAGCTGGCCGCCTCCGGCTCCAAGGTGCTGCTCCACCGCTGTGTGGAGTACGCCCGTCGTTACGACATCCCGATCCACGTCCGCTCGTCCTTCTCCGGACTGCCGGGCACCTGGGTCAGCAACGAGAAGCCCGAGTCGCAAGGGGACCAGCAGGTGGAGCACGCCATCATCTCCGGAGTCGCCCACGACGTCTCCGAAGCCAAGATCACGGTCGTCGGCGTCCCGGACAAGCCGGGCGAGGCCGCGGTGATCTTCCGCGCCATCGCGGACGCCGAGATCAACATCGACATGATCGTGCAGAACGTGTCCGCGGCCTCCACCGGCCTGACGGACATCTCCTTCACCCTCCCCAAGACCGAGGGCCGCAAGGCCATCGACGCCCTGGAGAAGGCGAAGGCCACGATCGGCTTCGACTCCCTGCGCTACGACGACCAGATCGGCAAGATCTCCCTCGTCGGCGCCGGCATGAAGACCAACCCGGGCGTCACCGCCTCCTTCTTCCAGGCGCTGTCCGACGCGGGCGTCAACATCGAGCTGATCTCGACCTCCGAGATCCGCATCTCGGTCGTGACCCGCCAGGACGACGTCCCCGAGGCCGTCCGGGCCGTGCACTCGGCCTTCGGGCTCGACTCCGACAGCGACGAGGCCGTCGTCTATGGGGGCACCGGCCGCTGATGGCCCTCCCCCGATCAGCCGCGCGCCCGACCCTCGCGGTCGTCGGCGCGACCGGAGCCGTCGGCACCGTCATGCTCCAGATCCTGTCCCAGCACGCGGACATCTGGGGCGAGATCCGTCTGATCGCCTCACCGCGCACGGCCGGCCGCAAGCTGGCCGTGCGCGGTGAGCAGGTCGAGGTGGTCGCCCTGTCGGAGGAGGCCCTCGACGGGGTCGACGTCGCCATGTTCGACGTCCCCGACGAGGTGGCCGCCCAGTGGGCGCCGATCGCCGCCGCCAAGGGCGCGGTGGTGGTGGACAACTCGGGCGCCTTCCGGATGGACCCGGACGTGCCCCTGGTCGTCCCCGAGGTCAACCCGCACGCGGCCCGCGTCCGGCCGCGGGGCATCATCGCCAACCCCAACTGCACGACCCTCTCCATGATCGTGGCCCTCGGCGCCCTGCACGCCGAGTTCGGGCTGCGCGAGCTGGTCGTCTCCTCCTACCAGGCGGTGAGCGGCGCCGGCCGCGCCGGTGTGGCGACCCTGCGCCAGCAACTGTCCCTGGTCGCCGGCACCGAACTGGGGACCAGCCCCGGAGACGTACGACGGGCCGTCGGGGACAACACCGGACCGTTCCCGGAGCCGGTCGCACTGAACGTCGTCCCGTGGGCCGGAACCCCGCGCGAGGACGGCTGGTCCTCCGAGGAGATGAAGGTGCGGGACGAGTCCCGCAAGATCCTCGGCCTGCCCCGGCTGCCCGTCGCGGTGACCTGTGTGCGGGTCCCCGTCGTCACCACGCACTCCCTCACCGTCCACGCCCGCTTCGAGGGCGAGGTCACCGTCGGCAAGGCGCGCGAGATCCTCGCCACTGCGCCCGGGGTCGTCCTCTTCGACAATCCGGAGGCGGGGGAGTTCCCCACCCCGGCCGACGTCGTGGGCACCGACCCGACCTGGGTCGGGCGGGTACGCCGGGCGCTGGACGACCCGACGGCCCTCGAACTCTTCGTGTGCGGGGACAACCTGCGCAAGGGATCGGCGCTCAACACCGCACAGATCGCGGAGCTGGTGGCGGCCGAGTTCGTGTGACGCCTGTGGCTGGGAACGATCCCCGCCGGAAAAGTCCTGGCTGAAACCGCGTTCATTTGTAGGATATGTAGGAGAAGTGTGAGCTGGGCGATGGTCCGGACCACTTGAACCGGGCCGCCTCGGCGTCCGAAGATTTGACTCCCCGTCCTCCGCAACCGCGCGGAGGGCGGGGAGCGTCTTTGCGGACGCCCTCATGGGGCGCGGGGATGCTTCACAGGGCGTGGGGACGCTCTGGTCATTCAGGACACAGGGGAAGAGCGGGTAGGGCATGAGCGCCTTTGACGCACGGTCAGTTGTGCTGCCTGACAGAAGACGGTCGGCCGCGTACAACCATGACGGGGGGAAGTGTGTCCAACAGGCGTGGCAGAGGTTCTCGACTTCACAGCGGCGACGCGCGGCACGGTCCTACGACCGCCCCGCCCGTCCCTACGACCCCGTATGGCCGGTACGCCCGGTGGTATGCCGGTGATCGCGCCCATGCCCGCAGCGCGGCCCGCCCGCATCCCAAGCCAGCGTGACGGAACCGACTGCGCCGAGGACACCGCGGCCGCCGGCACCACCGTCGACCACCTCACCGAGACCTACCGGGCGCACTACCGCTCCCTCCTGGGACTGGCCGCCCTCCTCCTCGACGACACCGCCTCCTGCGAGGACGTCGTCCAGGAGGCCTTCATCCGCGTCCACTCCGCGCGCAAACGCGTCCGCGACCCGGAGAAGACCCTGGCCTACCTGCGCCAGACGGTCGTCAACCTCTCCCGCTCGGCCCTGCGCCGCCGCATCCTCGGCCTGAAGCTCCTCTCCAAGCCGATGCCGGACATGGCGAGCGCCGAGGAGGGGGCCTACGACCTGCTGGAGCGCGACTCGCTGATCAAGGCGATGAAGAACCTCCAGCGCCGCCAGCGCGAGGTCCTGGTCCTGCGCTACTTCGCGGACATGACCGAGGCCCAGGTCGCCGAGACGCTCGGGATATCGCTGGGCTCCGTCAAGGCGTACGGCTCGCGCGGGATCGCGGCCCTGCGTGTCGCCATGGAGACCCCGGCGTGAGCGGCTCAAGCGGCTTCCGCGGGTCGAGCGGCTCCGGCGGCGACAAGGACGGCCTGCGTCATCTGCACGTCCCTCATGAATCCTCTGGATCCTCCAGGACCACTGGACCCTCTGGGTCCTCCGGGCGGCCCGAGACGGCAACAGAGAGCCCGGGCAGCCAGGATCCGAAGCAATCGCACACTGGGAACGGAACTGTGAACCACGGCCCCGACGATCAGAGCCCCACCGGGTTCGACTCGGACGAGCTGGCACTGCGCGGCCTGCTGCGCCAGGTGGTCCAGGAGATCGAGCCGCGCGACGGCACACTGGACCACCTGCGCAAGGCGGTACCCGCACGCCGGGCCCGCAAGCGGCAGGCCGTCGTCGGTATGGCGGCCGCGGCCCTCTTCATCGGCACCGCCATCCCGGCCCTCGTCCACGTCTCCAACTCCACCGGAGCCGACGCCGACCCGTCCATGGCCGGCCACTACTCCCAGGCACAGGGCGGCGCCGGCCAGGGCAAGGGCCCCGAAGGCGGCGAGAACACCTCCGGGGGCTCCGGCGGCAAGGCCGAGGACAAGGGCAAGGGCGAGCACAAGGATCAGGACAAGGGCAAGGGCACCGGCAGCAGCACCGGTTCGAACAGCGGCACCGGCCCCGCCGCGACCACCGCGGCAGGCGTCCCCCTCTGTACGGCCACCGAACTCGGTTCGGCCACCGGGACCGCCGACGCCGCGGACTCCGTCGGCATCGTCTACGGCACCTTCCGCGTCACCAACACCTCCGCCATCAGCTGCTCCGTCACGGGCCCGGGCACCCTCACCCCGACCACGTCCGGCGCCGCCGACATCACGAAGATCACCACGGCCCGGCACATCGCCGGTGACGCCGCGGCCGGACTGCCCGACCCGTCCCTGGAGGTCGCGTCCCTGGTGCTGGTGCCGGGGGCGGCCTACGACGTCAAGTTCGCCTGGGTCCCGTCCGCGACCTGCCCCACCACCGGGGACAGCACCAGCGGCGGCACGGGCGACCCGTCGCCCAACCCCACGGACACCGGCGACACCACCACGACCACCGGCACCACCACCGGCACCGACAGCGGCACGTCCTCCCAGCTCCTCGCGGCGGACGGCACGGCCGACGGCAGCGTCATCGTCACCAACACGGCGGAGGGCGGAGCAGCCTCCGTTTCGGCGACGGTGTCCAACGCGTGCGCGGGAACCGTGTACTGGACGGGACTGCTGGCGGGAGCGTAGGCCTGCCCGCTGCCCGCTGCCCGCTGCCCGCTGCCCGCTGCCCGCTGCCCGCTGCCC
>NZ_JBVIOL010000004.1:625669-704327 GCF_055578825.1 Streptomyces sp. NPDC032822
CGTGCGCGGGAACCGTGTACTGGACGGGACTGCTGGCGGGAGCGTAGGCCTGCCCGCTGCCCGCTGCCCGCTGCCCGCTGCCCGCTGCCCGCTGCCCGCTGCCCGCTGCCCGCTGCCCGCTGCGTGAGGAGCGTGGGGTGGGCCACGGCCGGGCCACGGCGTCGGCCGGCTTACGGGTCGGTTCTGGCGTAGGCCTGCCGGTCGCCCGGGTACGGCGCCGGTCCGCGGCTTGCGGGTCGCCCGAGGCGTCGGCGTAGGGATGGGCCTGCGGTCCGTCGGCACGCGCGCCGGTGGGGGCATCCATCGCAGGCCCGCGGCCCGTCGACGCCGTCGGCTCGCGGCTCATGGACCGCAGATGTCGCCAGTCCACGGGCAGTCCTGCCGCAGGGCGGCTCTCGACCCATAAGAGGCGGAGGCACAGCGTCGGCGCCGGGCCGCGCGATCTACCCTCGGGCCCCAGGGCGTCGGCTCCGGGTCACTTGGCCCCGGCGTCCGCGGTGACCGGCTCCCCGTCAGCTGCCTCATCGGCCGGCTCGTCAGGGTCCGGCAACAGGCCCAGCGCGGAGTCCCGTACGAACTCGATCTCCCGCCGCAGCAGCCGGAACCACATGAACACCACGAACCCGGCGAACACGAACCACTCCCCGGTGTACCCGAGGTTCTGGAAGGCCTTCAGATCCAGCCCGGTGTTCGGAGGCGCCGCCGCCGGTACGGCCGTCATCCCGGCGTCCGCCTGCTCCAGCGTGACCCACGCGTCGTACACGCCGTACGGCACCAGGTTCACCAGCGACGCCGCGCTGATCGCCGCGGTCTGCCCGGTCGGCAGGCCACCCCGCGCGCTGACGCCGTTGTCGCCGGGCGTCTCGGACGCCTGGAGCACACCGGTGACGGTGACCTCGCCGGTGGGCGCGGCCGGGGCCTTCGCCGGGTCGGCGGTGCCGGGCAGCCAGCCCCGGACGACGGGCAGGGCCTTGCCGTCGTCGGTGCGCAGCAGCGTCAGGACGTAGTAGCCCTTCTCGCCGTCCAGTTCACGGTCCGGGACGAGGAGCTGGCGGTCGTACCGCCCGGTCACGGTGGCGAGCTCGCCGGAGGTCGCCTTGTCCACGGGCAGCAGTTCGGCCAGCGGCCGGGCGGCGGCCCGCTCCTCGGAGTCGGCCTTGGCGGTCGCCGAATCGTGGGCCTGTACCCGGTCCTCGAAGCGGCTCAGCTGCCACGACCCCATGAACACGCAGAAGGGGATGGCGAGCAGCACGAAGACGTTGATCCCCCACCAACGGGGCGTCAGCAGAAACCGGTACACGCCTTCAAAGGTACGGGGCCGGGGCGCGGGTCCCGGTCGCGGGGTCGCGCCGATCGGCCGGCCCGGGTCCCGGCAGGGCCCCGGTCCGGTCCCGGTCCAGTCGGCCCGGTGGGCCTGCTCGGCGGGCCGGATTGTCCAGATCGGCCCGGTCGGGTTGTCCACAGACGCCCGGTTGTCCACAGGCTGGGGACCTGGTCAGTGCATTGTCGGCGGGGACGGGCAGTATGGGGCCATGACTGAGAGCAACGGATCCGCTGCGGCCGAGCGGAACGAGGAGATGCCGGACTGGGAGAAGCGCTTCCGGGCGCCCCGGGTGTCACTGCCCGACTGGGCGGAGGACGCACCGGACCGTTCCCTGTTCGTGTCGAACGCGACGGGGACGTACGAGCTGTATGCCTGGGACCGCGCGACGGGCGGGCAACGCCAGGTGACCGACCGGCCGAACGGCACGACGGACGGGGTGCTCTCCCCGGACGGCACCTGGGTGTGGTGGTTCGACGACAAGGACGGCGACGAGTTCGGCGTCTGGCGCCGCCAGCCCTTCACCGGCGGGGAGGACACGCTCGCCACCCCGGGCCTGGAGGCCTCCTACCCGGCGGGCCTGGCGCTCGGGCGGGACGGCCGCACGGCGGTCGTGGGCCGCTCCACCGACGAGGACGGTACGACGATCCATCTCGCCCGCACCGGCGAGGACCCGGTGGAGATCTACCGGCACCGCGAGTCGGCGGGCGTCGGCGACCTCTCCCACGACGGCTCGCTGATCGCGATCGAGCACACCGAGCACGGCGACGCGATGCACTCCGCGCTGCGCGTCCTGCGCCCCGACGGCACGGCGGTCGCCGACCTCGACGACACCCGGGGCGGCACCGAGGAACTCGGCCTGGAGATCCTCGGCTTCGCACCGGTGGCCGGGGACACCCGGCTGCTCATCGGCCACCAGCGGCGCGGTCGCTGGGAACCCCTGGTCTGGGACGTGGCCACCGGCGAGCAGGCCGACCTGGCCCTGGAGCTGCCCGGTGACGTCAGCGCCGAGTGGTACCCGGACGGCACCGGACTGCTCATCGCGCACAGCTTCGAGGCCCGCAGCGAACTGTTCCGCTACGACCTGGCGCACCGCGAACTGGTCGAGATCCCCACCCCGGCCGGCAGCGTCTCCGGCGCGACCGCCCGCCCCGACGGCAGCGTGGAGTACCTCTGGTCCTCCTCCGCCGAGCCGTCGACGGTCCGCTCCACCACCGGCGAGGTCGTCCTCGACCCGCCCGGCATGAAGTCCCCGGGCTCCGTCCCGGTCGAGGACGTGTGGGTGGAGGGCCCGGGCGGCCGGATCCACGCCCTGGTCCAGAAGCCGGCCGGCGCGACCGGCCCGCTCCCCACGGTCTTCGACATCCACGGCGGCCCGACCTGGCACGACAGCGACTCCTTCGCCGCGGGCCCGGCGGCCTGGGTCGACCACGGGTACGCGGTGGTCCGCGTCAACTACCGGGGCTCCACGGGCTACGGCCGCGCCTGGACCGACGCCCTCAAGCACCGCGTCGGCCTGATCGAGCTGGAGGACATCGCCGCGGTCCGCGACTGGGCGATCGACTCCGGCCTCGCCGACCCCGCCCGGCTGATCCTCACCGGCGGCTCCTGGGGCGGCTATCTCACCCTCCTCGGCATCGGCGTCCAGCCCGGCGCCTGGGCCCTGGGCATCGCGGCGGTCCCGGTCGCCGACTACGTCACGGCGTACCACGACGAGATGGAAGCCCTGAAGGCCATGGACCGCACCCTGCTGGGCGGTACCCCGGAGGAGGTCCCGGAACGCTTCGAGGCGTCCTCCCCGCTGACCTACGTGGACCAGGTCAAGGCCCCGGTCTACATCTCGGCCGGCGTGAACGACCCACGCTGCCCGATCCGCCAGATCGACAACTACGTCAAACGCCTGGAGGCGAGGAGCGCCGTCCACGAGGTGTACCGCTACGACGCGGGCCACGGCTCCCTGGTGGTCGACGAACGAATCAAGCAGGTAAGCCTGGAACTGGACTTCGCGGCGAGGCATTTGGCGGGGTAGCGCTGATCGGGCGGAGAGGGAGGGGGAGGGGCGGGCTGGAGGAGAGGTTCGTCTCTCGATGAGGGGGCTTGGCTCTGAGGAAAGACCGACTTCTCGACGGGGTCCTGGCCCTGGGGAGAGGCCGACTTCTCGACGAGGGCCTGGCCCTGAGGAGAGGTCCACTTCTCGGCGGGCCGAGTCGTCCGGCGTGAGGAGCGGTTCGCTTCGTGTCCGGCCGGGGCGGAGGCGAGGGCCACTTCTTGTCCGACCGAGTCGGGTGGTGGGTGGGCGTAGGCCGGGGGTTCAGGGGGCGGGAGCCCCCTGGCGGGGTCGTAGGGGCGGAGCCCCTACACCTCGGCCTGCTCACGCCGGGCCCGCCGGCCCAGCAACTCCGCGAGCCCTCGCCGAGTAGCCGCCAGCACCACCCGGTCGGAGCCCCGCAGGACATACGTGTCGGGCAGATCCCACACCAACCCCGACGCCCGCGCCAACCCCCGCTCCTCATAGGCCTCCTCCACGGCAGGCTCCTCCCGCCCACCGCCGGAGGCCCCCGTGTCCAGCGCGAGCACCCGCCATGCCCCCGCCCGAAACGCCTCCCCGACCGTCTTCCCCTCCAACTGCGGGTGCCCGCCCACCTCCACGGCCGCGAACAGCAGCACCCGCCGCTCGACCGGGATCGCCCCCAGGATCTGCCGCCCCATCATCGCCCCGGCGAACGCGGGCGCCGCCAGGTGCGACACACTCCGGCTCCGCGTGGACGCCCCCGGGTGCGCGGCCCGCAGGGTGCGGTACACGGCGGTCGCGAAGTCGTCGTCGTACAGCCGGAGCACGACCCGCAGATCGGGCCGCACGGACCGGGCGTACAGCACGGCCTCCAGGTTGGTGGTGTCCGCGCTGGTCACCGCGAGCAGCGCCGACGAACGGTGGATCTTGGCGGCCTCCAGGACACCTTCCTGGGTGACGTCGCCGAGGATCACCGGCACCCGCAGCCGCCGGGCCGTGGCGAGCCCACGGGCGTCCGGGTCGGCCTCGACGCACACCACGGGAATGTTCAGTTCGCGCAGCCGGGTCAGCACCCGGGTGCCGATCTTGCCGAGCCCGAGCAGGACGACATGCCCGCCGAGCCCTCGCGGCGGCTTGCGCAGCGCGGACGCGCTCCGGAAGGTGCCCAGCGCCTCCAGCACCGCGGCCAGCAGCACCGGAAGCAGCAGCAACCCGACGAGCCCGGAGAGGAGTTGGAGGATCTGACGGCCGATGTCCGCGCCGATGGCCGGATCGTTGATCGCGAACAGGTCGAGCAGCGTCAGATAGGTCGCGTGCAGCGGATGGTCACCGGTGACCAGCGTCAACGCGACCGCGAGCGCGATCACGCACCCCACCAGACCGGCCAGCGACCACCGCAGCCGCCGCGAGAACAACGAGGCGAACGGCGGCACGATCGACCGCCCGGAGGACAGCGCGGGCCCCGAGTACGACACCTGCTCCAGTACGACGGTCCCGCGTCCGGCGGCAGCGCGTACCGTCGCCGCGTCGGGCAGCAGCACAGGCCCCTGCTCGCCGCTCTCGGAGCGGTTCGCGTCGTCGGCCGGGTCGCCCGGCGTCGCGGAGAGCAGCGCGAGGGTGGCCGGCCCCGGGTCGGCACGCTCGCCGGGCCCGGGCGCGGGCCGCTCCACCGCGCGCAGCATCAGCCCGTCGGTCTGGACGACCTTGCTGGTGCCGGCGACCGCGCTCGCGGCCAGCGCCGGTGCGGCCGTGTCGGCGTCGGACAGCACGGTCGTCGAGGCGTCGAAGACCGCGCCGGGACCGGTCGTGCCGCCGGTCGCCAACGCGGCGGCCTGGTCGAGGAGTTCCTCGATGTGCTGCCCCAACCGCCGGTTGTAGAGCCGCAGGACGAGCCGCAGCGTGGGGTTGAGGCGGCGGGCGGTGAGAGCGGCGCGGATGTTCGTCTCGTCGTCGTCGTACACGAGGGCGAGCGCGGCGGCCCGCTCCACACCCGCCTCGGCGAGTACAGTCTCGCTCGCCTCGGCGGCCTCCACCAGCACCGGATCGCTCGCGGCCGGGGCCGGGAGAGGGGAAGTGCCGGTGCCTCCGGCCCGGTTGACGGCCGCGTTCACCATCCGGTCCAGCAGCGCCGAAGCGGCACGGGCGCGTCCGACGACCGGCTGGCGGGCGGTGCGCTCGGCGGGCGGCACGACGAGCGTGACCTGTTCGCCGTACACCCCGCGCAGCTCGGCGGCCAGCCGGTGCGCGAGACCGTCGTCGCCGCACACCACCATGTGCTGCGCCGCGGCCGTGCCACCGGGCGGACTCTGATTCGGAACACTTGCCACGAGGGGAAAGACTGCCTCACCAGGACACCGGTTGCACGACCGCGCCACCGATCACCGGCTAGCGGCGCTTCTTCTTCTTGCGGGGGGACTTGGCGCCCTTGGGCCGGCCCCTCAGGAGGCGTTGGGCTTCGAAGGGGCGGCCCAGGGCGATGAAGGTGGCGGCCAGGTTCTGCGTGGCCTTCACCGTGAGTTCCGCTTCGTCCCCCAGGATCCGTCGCGCGTCGTTGCGTACGGATTCGAACAGCCGGGCCGCTTGTGAGAACTGGCGGAGTTGGAACAACGTCAAGGCCAGGCCATGGACCGTGGTGAGCGCTTCGGGATGGTCCTCACGCATGATCTGCCGCTGCCTGTCGATGACGTCCTCGAAGAGACGGCGGGACTCTTCGTGCTCACCCAGCTCGGAGAGCACATAGGCGAGTTGATGTGCCGTCCCCAGTGTCTCGCGATGGCTCGCACCGATGGCTCGCCGCTGGCGCTCGATGACGTCATCGAGCATCTCGCGTGCCTCTCTGTGTCTGCCAAGACTTATCAGGGCCGTGGCGAATCCATTGGCGGAGTCCAGGGTGTCCCGGTGGTTGTCGCCCAGGGAACGGCGTTGGTGTTCGAGGAGCTCCACGTACATGCGGTGTGCTTGTTCGTGTTCTCCGAGCTTGTTCAGCATGGTGGCGAGGCTGCTGGCGGCCTGAAGGGTGTGCGCGTGGTCCTTGCCCAGAACGAGTCGGCGGCGTCGGAGGACGTCCTGGATGATGCCGTACGACTCCGAGGGCCTCCCGCACAGGTCCAGGGTGGCCGACAGATCGTTGGCCGACCGGAGGGTGTCCGGATGGTCCTCGCCGAGGACGCGACGGCGACGGGCGAGCGTGTCCCTGATGAGGTCCAGGGCTTCGTTGACATCGCCGGTCTCGCCTGTCACGCGACCGAGGTACTCCATGCACGTCAGGGTGTCGGGGTGATCCGCTCCCAGTGAGACGGTCCACGACTCGCCCAACTCGGAGGTCAGCTTCAACGCACCGCGCGCCTGCGTGCTCAGAACGAGGAACAGGGCCGCGTCCAGCAGCGCCGACCGCAGTTCGGGCCCCTCGGTGCGGTCGATGTGCGCGGCGACGAGGTGCGCGGTCAACGACGCCCAGGCGGGCCAGGTCTCCGGCGATTCCGGATCGCCCGGCACGGCCCCGGACAGCACCGTGGCGACATCGGACCGGAGAGCCTCCGCCCCCGCCACCCCGATCCGGTCCCGGAGCACGGCCTGGGTGAGCCGGTGGATCTGGAAGCTCTCGTGATCGACGCGGGCGAGTCCGAACCGGCTCAGTTCCTTGAGGGCGTTGAGCGGCCACATCACGTCGTCCGGATCGCCGGAGATCGTGGTGAGCCGGGGCCGGGACCTCTCCAGCCACCGGGTCGGAATCGGGTCCGGACCGAAGTACGCGCCGAGCCGGAGCAGGTCCAACGCGTCGGCGTACTCGCCCTCCAGCCGCCCCGTCGCGATCTCCGAGGCCGCCGCCAGCGAGGCCGGATAGCCGGGAGCGCCGCCCACCTTCAGGATCTGCTCGGTGTTCGTGGCCACGAGTTCGCGGTACCGCGTGATGGTCATCCCGCTGCCGACCACGCCCACCGCCTGGGCCAGGGCGAGCGGGAGATCACCCAGGCCGGTGGCGAGGAGATCGGCGTCCTCGGCCGCGATGGCGGGGAGCTGTCCCCGGAGATACGACACGGCGTCCGCTCGCCCGAACACGTCCAGCTCGGTCTGCCGGGCCACTCCCCGCCAGTTCGGGTTCCGCGAGGTGATCAGCACATGCCCCGGCCCCTCGGGCAGCCAGGAACTGATCGGTTCCGGGTCCTCCGCGTTGTCCAGCACGATCAACCACCGTTGCCGCGCCCGCAGATGGCCCAGCAGCACCTGTGCGTTGTGTTCGGAACCGGCGTCCGGCTTGGCGAGCCCCAGCCGGTCCGCCAGTTCCGTGTAGTGGACGGGGATCTGGTCGGCCTGTTCCGCGTCGATCCACCACATCAGGTCGTACTGCCCGGCGAACCGGTGCGCGTACTCCAGCGCGATCTGTGTCTTCCCGATCCCGCCCAGCCCGTGCAGGGCCCGCACCACGGTCTGCCGTCCGCCGAGCAGATCGTCCCGCAGCCGGGCCAGCTCCGCCTCGCGGCCCGAGAAGTCGGGGTTGCGGCGGCCGATGTTGGACACGGCCTCCGACGGGGCCGGTCGGTGGGGGAGCCGGGGCTTCTCGTCGTTCTCCGACGGCTCCTCGCCCGTCGCCCCGGCGGTGCCCGGATAGGCGGGCGGTGTCTCCGGCAGCCCGCCCCCGTCGATCGCCTCCCGCAACGCCTTCAGCGCGCCGGCCTCGTCCAGCCCGTGGACCTTGGTGTGGATCAACGGGGCGAGCAGCGGAGGCAGTTCGGACAGGGGGAAGGGTTCCACGGCGAGTGGGATCAGCCGTCCGCCCCGCGCGAGTGTCGCGTTCTTCTCCGCCTTCGTCCAGCGCTCGGGATCGAAGTACGACCGGGAGAGCAGCGCCACCACGGCGTCCGACCCGGCGACCGCCTGCTCCATGCGCTCCACGAAGTCGTCGCCGGTACGCCAGTCCCACACGTCGAGCACGACCTCGTGACCGGCCTCCTTCAGATACCAGCCGATCCACTCCGCCCAGGGACGGTCCACCCCCGCGTAACTGATGAAGAACCGCTGCCGCACGGCACCGTCGGTCATCCCCGCCCCCCGAGCCCCGTCCACCCCGTGCCTGTCGTACCGTTCCCGCACATGATCCCGCGCGGAGTTGAGCAACGGCGGCCGAATCCGCGTATACGCGTACAGGAGACACAGGGATCGATCCCGACCTCAAGCCCGCGAAGCCCGGAGGTACCTCACCCGTGGCCATCACCAAATCGGCCCCGCAGGAGACGGGCGCGATCCCTCCGGAGACCGGGAGCGGCGAGCGGACCGAGCGGACCGAGCGGACCGAGCAGAGCGGGTGGCGGCTCAACTCCCAGCTCGCGCTCACCCTCACCCTGGTCCTGATGGTGCTCGCGCAAGGCCCCATCCGCCGGGCCCTCGGCGCGCCCGTGATGCAGAGCTGGACGACCGTCTTCGTCGCCGTGATCGTGCAGGCGCTGCCCTTCCTCGTGCTGGGGGTACTGCTGTCGGCGGCCATCGCGGTGTTCGTGCCGGCGTCGTTCTTCGCCCGCGCGCTGCCCAAGCGGCCCGCTCTGGCGGTCCCGGTGGCCGGGATGGCGGGAGTGGTGCTGCCGGGCTGCGAGTGCGCGTCGGTGCCGGTGGCGGGGGCGCTGGTACGGCGGGGGGTCACGCCGGCCGCGGCGCTGGCGTTCCTGCTGTCCGCGCCGGCCATCAACCCGATCGTGCTGACGGCCACCGCCGTGGCCTTCCCCGGCAACCCCGAGATGGTCCTCGCCCGTCTCGTCGCGAGTCTGCTGGTGGCCTGCGCGATGGGCTGGCTGTGGCTGCGCCTCGGCCGCACCGACTGGCTGCGCCCACCTGCCAGGGAGACCTACGACGGCCAGGGTCGGGGCGCCGCGTTCTGGGGCTCGGTCCGGCACGACGTGATGCACGCGGGCGGGTTCCTCGTCATCGGCGCGATGGCCGCGGCGACGCTCAAGGCGGTGGTGCCGGAGAGGTGGCTCCAGGCCGCCGCCGACCACCCCGTCATCTCGGTGCTGGCGCTCGCGATCCTCGCCGTACTGCTGTCGATCTGCTCGGAGGCGGACGCGTTCGTGGCGGCGTCGCTGACCCAGTTCTCGCTCACCGCCCGGCTGGCGTTCCTGGTCGTCGGGCCGATGATCGACCTGAAGCTGTTCGCGATGCAGGCGGGGACGTTCGGGCGGGGCTTCGCGCTGCGGTTCGCGCCCACGACCTTCGTCCTCGCCGTCACGGTGTCGGTGCTGACCGGGGCGGTGTTCCTGTGAACCGGCAGGCGCAGGCCGCCGTCCTGTTCCTGCTCGGCGCGGCCCTGCTGCACGCCGGCGCCACCGACCTCTACCTGCGGTACGTGAAGGCCGGGCTGCGCCCGATGCTGCTGGCCGCCGGCGTCGTACTGATCGCGGCGGCGGTGGCGACGGTCTGGTACGAGTGGCGCGCGAAGAAGCACCCGCAGGAAGCAGACGCCCACCCGCGGGGAGAAGGCGCCCACGCGCAGGGAGCAGACGCCCACCCGCACGCGGCAGACGGCCCCCCGCACGCGGAAGGCGCCCACGCCCGGGGAGAGGACACCCACGCGCATCGCGAACCCCGCGTCTCCTGGCTGCTCGTCCTCCCCCTCCTCGCGCTGATCCTCGTCGCCCCGCCCGCCCTCGGTTCGTACAGCGCGCTGCGCACGGGTACGGCCCTTCAGCAGCCGTTCGGCTATGCCGCGCTGCCGGCCGACGGACCGCTCCGCCTCAACCTCGTCGACTACGCGGGCCGCGCGGCCTACGACCACGGACGTTCCCTCGGCGACCGGCAGGTCAAGGTCACCGGGTTCGTCGCGCTGGACGGGGCGGGGACGCCGTATCTGGTCCGGATGGCCCTCAACTGCTGTGCCGCGGACGCCCAGCCGGTCAAGGTCGGTCTCACCGGCCGGATCCCGCCCGTGCTGCAACCGGACAGCTGGCTGGAGGTCACCGGCACGTACACGGCCCGGCGGACCAAGGACCCGGTCAACGGCGGTCCGATCCCGTTCATCGAGGTCAGCGGTGCCACACCGGTCAAGGCGCCGAAGGACCCGTACGACGAGACGTGGAACAACTAGCGAGCGCCGAGATCCACCGGGCGCCGGGCGAGGGCCGTCGCCAGCCGTGAGAGGGCCGCGGCCTCCGCCGTCCCCTCCCCGGCGCTGAACACGTGCATGATCAGCCCGCTCTCACCGGGCGCGGCCGGCACGTGCAGGGTCTCGTGTTCGAGGTCGAGGAGCCCGGCGGTGGGGTGGCGCAGCCGTTTGCGGCCCGCCGCGCACATCACGACCTCGCCGGAGTCCCAGATCCGCCGGAAGTCGGCGCTGTCGCCGAGCAACCCGGCGATCAGCGCGCCCAGTTCGGTGTCGTCGGGGTAGCGTCCCGCGGCCACCCGCAGCTGCCCGACCGCCTCCGCGGCCCGGGCCTCCCACTCGGGGTACAGGTCGCGCGCGGCGGGGTCGAGGAGGAGGAAGCGGGCGTTGTTGCGGTCCCGGCGGGCGGGGTCCGCGAGGCCGCCCATGAGCTCGCCGCCCAGGTCGTTCCAGGCGACGACGTCGAGGCGGTGGTCCGTCACGAAGGCGGGCAGCGGGGCCATGGCCTCCAGGGCGCGCAGCAGTACGGGGCCGACGCGGAGCCGGGGCGTGGGTTCGGGCCGTCCGGAGGCCAGGGTGCAGAGGTGCCGGCGCTCCGCCGGGTCGAGGTCGAAGACACGGGCGAGCGCGTCGAGGACCTCGGGGGACGGCTGGGTGGCCCGGCCCTGTTCGAGACGGACGTAGTAGTCGACGCTGATCCCGGCGAGCAGGGCCAGCTCCTCGCGGCGCAGCCCGCGCACACGCCGCCGACCGCCCCCGGCGATCCCCACCCGCTCCGGCGCGACCCGCCCGCGCCGGGCGCGCAGAAACCCGCCGAGCGCCTTGCCGTCCCCCGACCCGCGTACGCCGTCCATGCGGTCCAGTATGGGTGGCCCTCGCAGTACCAGGAGTGCGGGTCCACCGGATCCGCAGGGTTCTGGCTGCCGGTCGGCCCCCGGGAGAACGTGGCCGCATGACGAAAACCACCGACCAGGGCACCCGGCCGCTCCAGGGCAGGAAGATCCTCGTGGTCAGCGCCCACCCGGACCCCCGTTCCCTCAACGCCTCCCTCACCGCCTTCGCGGTCGACCACCTCCGCGCGGCGGGCCACGAGGTACGGCTCTCCGACCTCTACGCGATGAAGTGGAAGGCGACGGTCGACGCCGACGACTTCCCCGAGCATCCCGCGGACCACCGTCTGCACGTGATGGACGCCTCCGAGACGGCCACCCTGGCCGGCCGCCTCGCCCCGGACATCGCCGCCGAACAGGAGAAGATCCGCTGGTCGGACGCGGTGATCCTGCACTTCCCCCTGTGGTGGTTCGCCCCTCCGGCGATCCTTAAGGGCTGGATCGACCGCGTCTTCACCAGCGGCTTCACGTACGGCCCGCAGGTCACCGCGCCCTACGGCGAGGACGCGCCGCTGGCCGGCCGCCGGGCCCTGCTGGCGGTGACACACGGTGCCCGTGAGCGCTCCTTCGCCGCCGACGGCATCCACGGCGCCCTCGCGGACACGCTCCGCCCGCTCCAGCACGGCCTGTTCACCTTCACCGGCATGGCCGCGCTGGAGCCGTTCACGGTGCCCGAGGCGAACGTCCTCGCCGCGGACCGCTACGCCGGGATCCGCGAGGCGTACGCCCACCGCCTCGACACCCTGTTCACGGCCGTACCCCAGTCGTCGTTCACCGCCGCGTTTCAGTCGTCCCCGTTGTCCTCGTTGCCCTCTTCCTCGTCCCGGCCCGTGTCCTGACCGGGCCCGTCCTGTCGGCCGTCGTCCGTCACGGACGGCGTGGAGACGGGGGTCGGCGTGGTGGAGGTGAGGGCCGGGGTGGGCGTCGGGGAGGCCGTCGTCGGGGAGACGGGCGTAGGAGCGGCCTCGGGCTCGTCGGACAGATCGGAGCCGTACGCGTCGGAGGCACTCGGGGTCGGCGTCGGCGCCGGTGTGACGGCACTGCCACTCGTACCGGTCGAAGTGCCGTCCCCGGGGCTCTCCGCCGAGCTGTTGCCGGGCGAGAACCAGAGCATGCCGGCGGCCATCGCGGCCAGGAAGACCAGCACACCGGCGGCCGTGGCCGCCATCCTCGGCCGGTGCGCGCCCGGCCCACGCCCCCGGGGACGCCCGGCTGGACGGCCGTCCGAGCCACTGGTCGTGCGACCGGCCGGACGACCGCCCGTGCGGGACCGGGAAGAGCGCCCGACCGCCGAGGGCAGCGCGTACGTGGTCGCGGGCCCCGTCTCCGAACCGCCGCGGCCACCCGGTGCGGGCGGCTGCCGCAGCGGCGAGGCGGACCGGGCCGGTGCGGGCTCCGGTGCCGGCAGCGGTTCGGGCCGCCCCTGCCAGGACCCGCCGCCGAACCACTCGGCGACCTGGAGCGTCGTGGGACGGTCCGCGGGCTGCTTGGCGAGGAGGCCGAGGAGGAAGTTCTCGAAGGCGGGCGGGAGGTCGGGGCGGTCCTGGCGGGGCGGGACGGGGACGGCGTCGAGGTGCTGGTGCAGGATCTCCATCGCGCTGTCGGCCCGGAACGGCGGTCGCCCGGTGAGGAGTTGGTAGAGCAGACAGCCCAGCGCGTACACGTCCGAGGCCGGCCCCGCGGGCTTTCCGAGCGCCCGCTCGGGGGCGAGGTAGAGGCTGGTGCCGACGATCTGGCCGGTGGTGGTGAGCGCGCCGGACGGGTCGTCGACGAAACGGGCGATGCCGAAGTCACCGATCTTCAGGGTGCCTTCGGCATCCAGCAGCAGGTTGGCGGGCTTGATGTCGCGGTGCACGATGCCCTGCTGGTGGGCGGCGGCGAGCCCGGCCGCGGCCTGCGTGGCGATCTTGGCCACCTGTTCGACAGGAAGCGGGCCCCGGGCGGCGAGCACACGGTCGAGGCTGTCGCCCTCGACCAGTTCCATCACCAGGAAGAGCCGGCCGTCGTACTCGCCGAAGTCGTAGACCGCCACCACATACGGATGGTTGAGCCGCCCCGCGGTCTGCGCCTCCAGCCGGAAGCGGGAGGTCGCCGTCGGGTCCGTGTCCTGGGGAAGCAGCAGCTTGACGGCCACCGTCCTGCCCAGGGTCTCGTCGAACGCCCGCCAGACCTCCCCCATCGCGCCGCGACCGATGGGATCGTGCAGCCGGTACCGGCCCGCTATCAGCACCTGTGATTCGTCCTCATGCCGTGAATGCCGTGAATGCCGTGAATGCCGTGAATGCCGTGGATGGATGCAGTGGATGCGGTGATTGCCGCAATGACGTCTCGACCAGCCGCAGGCCGCAACACACCACGGAGACGCGGGCGTTGGGTGGGGGGTACCGCAGCCGGCCCAGCCTACCGCCGGATGGCGGGGCCGGTTGATCAAGGCGGTGTGTATTGCTGCCGTCGGGACCGCCCCCTACGCTGGAATCTGACGACTCGTCAGATTCCAGCGTAGGGAGTCACCATGGTCGGCGCCGACAGCAGTGCCAGGGAACTGCCCAAGGTCATCAGCGTGGACGATCACGTGATCGAACCCGCGCATCTCTTCGAGACATGGCTCCCGGCGAAGTACCGGGACCGCGGGCCGAAGCCGTTCACCGCGGGGATCGGGGATCTGCAGTACGTCGGGGGGAAGTACCGGTTCACGACGGACCCGGAGGGACAGACCACCGACTGGTGGGAGTACGAGGGCGAGCTGTTCCCCTACAAGCGCATCATCGCGGCCGTCGGCTTCTCACGGGACGAGATGACGCTCGACGGGATCACCCGGGAGCAGATGCGGCGGGGCTGCTGGGATCCCAAGGCCCGGCTGGACGACATGGAGATGAACCACGTCGAGGCCTCGCTCTGCTTCCCGACGTTCCCGAGGTTCTGCGGGCAGACCTTCGCGGAGGCCAAGGACAAGGAGGTCGGGCTCGCCTGTGTGCGGGCGTACAACGACTGGATGGTCGAGGAGTGGTGCGGGGACAGCGGCGGCCGGCTCATCCCGCTCTGCCTCATCCCGCTGTGGGACATCGACCTGGCCGTCGCGGAGATCCGGCGCAACGCCGAACGGGGCGTGCGGGCCGTGACGTTCAGCGAGATCCCCACCTATCTCGGGCTGCCGTCGATCCACTCCGGCTACTGGGACCCGTTCTTCGCGGCCTGCGAGGAGACCGGGACCGTGGTGAACATGCACATCGGCAGCAGCTCCCAGATGCCGGCCGCGTCCCCCGACGCACCCCCCGCCGTCCAGGCCGCGCTGAGCTTCAACAACGCCATGGCGTCGATGATGGACTTCCTCTTCTCCGGGGTCCTGGTGAAGTTCCCCCGGCTGAAACTGGCCTACAGCGAGGGGCAGATGGGCTGGATCCCGTACGCCCTGGAACGCGCCGACGACGTCTGGGAGGAGCACCGGGCGTGGGGCGGGGTCCGGGACCTGATCCCGGAGCCGCCGTCGACGTACTACTACCGGCAGATCTTCTGCTGCTTCTTCCGCGACCGGCACGGCATCGAGGCGATCGAGACCGTCGGCGTGGACAACGCCACCTTCGAGACGGACTACCCGCACGTCGACTCGACCTGGCCGCACACCAAGCAGGTCGCCCAGGAGCATGTGGCCGGCCTCTCCGACGAGGTGACGTACAAGCTGCTGCGGGGCAACGCCATCCGGATGCTGGACCTCTCCTTCGACCGCGACCGAACCGCCTGAGCGGATTCGCCCGCGCGGACGCGCCGGGCCGTCTCCCGGACGGTCGGCAACCCCTGGGCGCACAGCGGCTCGTGGGCGTCGGAGAGGAACCGGGCCGAGGGTGCGTGCACGGTGGTGACGATGCCGACGTGCCTGCTCACGGCGGCGCTCACCACCCTTCCCGAAGGGGGCGAGCCCGCTCCGGAACCCGGCCGCGAGGCACGAAAAGACCCGACCGCTGGCGACGGGGGATGCACCAGCGGTCGGGCTATGGCCAAGCCTAACAACGCTGTCGGCCCGACGGGAGCGGACCGTGCAGCTGCCCTGAGGACTTGTGAGCGGGATCACGCCTCCGGCGGGTCCCGTCAGGTGTCGCACGGAGGCTCGTACGACAGCCGCGGCAGGTACTCGTCCCACTTCTCCGGGGTCAGTACGCCCTCGGTCGTCGCGCAGACGTGCCGGACGGCCGCGTCGACGTCGAGGTTCCACAGCCGGACGGTGTCCGTGCCGCTCGACACCCCGACGTAGTGGCTGCTGGGGCTGAACGCGAGGAAGTTGCCCGTCTTGGCGTTGGGGCTCATCGACTGGCCGATGGGGGTGGTCTCGGACGGGGTGGTGACGTTCCAGAGCCGGACCGTGTTGTCGTTGCCGCCGCTCGCCAGGATCCGGCCCCTGCGGCTGAAGGTGAGGGACACGACCGCCTCGGTGTGCCCGGTGAGGGCGGGACCCAGGCGGCGGGCCTTCGCGGGGTCGGAGACGTTCCAGAGCCGGACCGAGTCGTCGTCGCCGGCACTGGCCAGGGTGTGGCCGTCCGGGCTGTAGGCGAGCGCGTTGACGGGGCCGAGGTGCCCGGTGAGGGCGGGACCGAGACGGCGGGCCTTCGCGGGGTCGGTGACGTTCCAGAGCCCGATGGTGCCGTCCGCGCTGCCGCTGGCCAGGGTGTGACCGTCCGGACTGTAGACGAGGGTGTTGACATAGCCCTTGTGGCCGGTGAGCTGTGAACCGAGTCGACGCGGGTGGGACGGGTCGGCGAGGTCCCACAACTGGATGGTGAACTCCTCGTAGGCGGTGGCCAGGGTGCGCCCGTCCGGACTGAAGGCCAGCGCGGCCGCGAACCGGGTCCGCAGGGTGAGGGGCGGCCCGTGGGCGACGGGCCGGGCCGGGTCGGTGACGTTCCACAGCTGGACCGAGCGGTTGCCCGTCAGCACCGCGAGGGTGCGGCCGTCGGGGGAGAACACCGGCGCCCGCACCTCGCCCTCGCCGGGCGTGAACGGCTCGCCCAGCGCCACCGGCCGGTCCGGATTCGCCACGTTCCACAGCCGGATCCGGCCGTCCCGCGCGGCGGTGGCGAGCACCCTGCCGTCCGGGCGGAACACCCCGATCCGGCCGATCATGTCCGAGGTGGGGATCGACCACAGGCGGACCTTGCTGTCACCGCTCCCGGTGGCGAGGGTCCGCCCGTCGGGGCTGAAGCCCAGCGCGTACATCTCGCCGCTGCTGCCCGCGAGAGGTTCGCCGACCTGCGAGGCGTACGCGGGATCGCTGACGTTCCACAGGCTCGCCGTGCTGTCCGCGCTGGCCACCGCCAGGGTCGTGCCGTCCGGCGCGAACGCCACCGACCAGATCGCGTCGGTGTGCCCGGTGAGAGGCGCGCCGATCTGGGAGGCGCGCGCGGGGTCGGACACGTTCCACAGCCGTACGGTGTCGTCCGCGCCGCCGCTGGCGAGGGTCCGCCCGTCCGGGCTGAACGCCACCGAGTGCACCAGGTCCGTATGCCCCTTGAGCACCGCCTCGTACCGCTCCGGGCGGCGCGGAGCGGACACGTCCCACAGCCGGACGCTGTCGTCGTCGCCGCCGGCCGCCAGGGTCCGGCCGTCCGGACCGAACGCCACGGAACGCACGGCGGCGGTGGCACCGGTCAGCGTGCTCAGCGCCTCGGGCCCGTCCGGGGCGGCCATGTCCCACAGCCGTACCGTGTGGTCCTCGCCGGCGGAGGCCAGCGTCCGGCCGTCCGGACTGAACGCGACCAGGTAGATCGTGCCGTCGTGCCCGGTCAGGGGCGCGCCCAGGGGGCGCGGACGGCCGGGGTCCCGGATGTCCCACAGCCGGATCGTGCCGTCGTCGGCCGCGCTGGCGAGGGTGTGCCCGTCCGGGCTGAAGACCGCGCTGCTCACCCAGCTGGTGTGCCCGGTGAGGGGGGTGCCGAGCGGCTTCGGGCGCCGCGGGTCCGACACGTCCCACAGCCGTACGGTCCGGTCGTAGCTGGCACTGGCCAGGAGCCGCCCGTCCGGGCTGAACGAGGTGAGGTAGACCGCGCCGGTGTGACCCAGCAACGGGGTCGCCAGCGGGGTGTTCACGATCGAGATCAGCCGGCTGTTCGTACTGCTGTCGTCCGGGCGCAGCCGGTGGGCGACCAGACCGAGCTGCGCCGACAGCGACGGATCCGTGTACTGGACCCGGTCGGCCTCGGCGAGCACCTGCTCGAACACCGCGTCGTCGCGCTGCTCGCGGGCGATCCACGCCGTACCGGCGGCCAGCACGGCCAGCACCACCAGCGCGGAGACGGCGGCACGGCTGATCCAGACCGTGCGCCGGCGCAGCCGCACCGACGCCGCGAGGAAGTCCACCGCGCCACGGCTCAGGAGGGTGTCACCGGCGGACCGCGCCCACGCGTGGGCCTGCTCCAGCCGCGACCCCCGGTAGAGCAGGGACGAGTCACGGTGCGAGTCCTCCCAGGCGCGCCCGTCCTCTTCGAGGCGCTGGCGCAGCAGATGGTCGCCGCGGCCCTCGTCGATCCAGTCGCGCAGCCGGGGCCAGGCGGTCAGCAGCGCCTCGTGGGTGATCTCCACGGTCTCCGCGTCGAGCGTCAACAGCCGGGCCTTCACCAGCGCTTCGAGGGACTCCTCCGTCTTGCCGGGGTCCCGTGACTCCTGGACCAGCTGCCGTCGCGTGCCGCGCCGCCGGGTCGCCTGGGTGTCCTCGCTCAGTCGCACCAGCCGGAGCAGCAGCAGCCGTGCCGCCGTCCGCGCCGCCGGGTCGAGCGCCGACCAGGCCCGCTCCGCGGTCGCCGCGACCGCTCCCTGGATGCCGCCCGCCGCGCGATAGCCGGCCAGCGTCAGCCGGCCCGCTTTGCGGCGCTGCCAGGTGGAGAGCAGGGCGTGCGACAGCAGCGGCAGGACGCCCGCGTCGTGCGCCCCGCGCGGCCCGTCCGCGCTCACCTCGCGGACGATCAGCTCCGCGAGCCCCGGCTCCAGCTCCAGGCCCACGGCCTTGGCGGGCCCGGTCACCGCGTCCCGCAACTCCGTGCCGGTCAGCGGACCGAGCACCATGTGCCGGTGCTGGAGCGCGTCGGCCAGTTCGGGATGGCCGAGGCACTGGTCGTAGAAGTCGGCGCGGATGCCGAGGACGACCAGGACGGGGGCCTGCCCGCCCGGCCCGGCGGGGGCGCACGCGGCGTGCAGGAGCTGGATGAACGTACGCCGGTCCGCCTCGTCGGCGCAGAGCGTGAAGGTTTCCTCGAACTGGTCGACGATGACGACCGGGGGAGCGGCGGAGTGCGCCCGGCCCGCCGCCCACGCGGTCACCGCGTCCCGGACGGCTTCGGGCTCCCGTGCCGGGTCGGTGATGTCCGCGAGCCCGGTGATCCGGCCCGTCAGCTCCCCGAGCGGATCGGCGCCCGGCACCAGCTGGACGACCTCCCGTGCCGGGCCGTCGCTCCGGTCGCCGAGCCCGCCCTGCCGCAGGGCGGGCACCAGACCGGCGTTCAGCAGCGAGGACTTTCCGGCCCCCGACGCGCCGACGAGCATCACCACACCGCCCGTCTTCTCCGCCGTACGCAGCCGCGCGACGAGCGCCTCGGTGCCGCGCTCCCGGCCGAAGAACCAGCGGGCGTCCTGCGGCCGGTAGGAGGCGAGCCCCCGGTAGGGGCACACACCGGGCTGCCGCTCCTCCCCCTCCGCACCGGCGGGGCGCTCCCCGGCCGGGTCGGCCACGGCCCGCTCCCACAGCTTCTGCCACTGGGTGAGGTCGTACAGCCCGGCGGCCACCGCGACCGGCCGTTCCCGCCGGGCCTGGGGGATCAGCACATGCAGCACGGCGGAGAGCGCCACGAACTGGGCGGGCACGTTCCTGGCCCGCCGCCAGTCACTGATCCGCTGCGCGGACACCCGTACGGTCCGCCCGCGTTCGTCGACCCGCTGCAGCCGTTCGACCGCCTCGGACACACTCTTGAGGGGAGGGTTGCCGGCCTCCTTGTACAACAGGGCGAGGCGTTCCGCGAAGGCCGTGCGTGCCCCGGCGTCGGAACTCAAGGCGTCCACCCCTCACTTCCTCCGCGTACGGTCGTCCGGCGCCGGTGATCATCCGGACCGGAAAACTCATTTTATACGGCTGACCTGCGGCTAAGCCTCCGGACGGGCACCGGAACCTCCTCATCGGAGGCCTCCGCTGGCAGGATCAGGAGCCGAGTGCGCAGCAACGGACGTCGTCCGGACAGGCCACCGGCTCAGCACCCGGAGAGACCACTCGTGCCGCCGCCGTACGTCCGCGGTCACCTTCCACCGGACTCACGACCCGGCGCGCCGGTCCTCTCCCACGAGCTCCGCAACCCCGTGGAGCCGGTCCCGTAGGACCGCGCTCGCTCACCGACCACGGGCCCGGCCTCTCTCGATCCGCGCCGTCACGGCACGGATCGACGCCGTCCGCAGGGTTCGGCACCGGTCCCCACGAGGGGAGGGACCGGCGCCGAACGACGCGCTGCCGACCCGGACGCACCGCAGGGGCGGCCGGCCCGGTCCTCCACCGGCGTGACACCTCCACGACGTCCTCGCGGACCTCGGGGAAGCGGGCCCGGCCGCCGCGGTGCACGGATCAGCGCGGGGGACCGGCGAGCCCCGGGTCAGCCTGGCCCTCCACCACCTCGCGGGCCACGTCCCGCACCGGCCGCTGACGCGCCCGGGCATGCCGGCGCAGCAGGTCGAAGGCCTCGTCCACGGTCACCGCCCTGCGGGTCGCGAGCACCCCCTTGGCCTGCTCGATGACCACCCGGTTGGTCAGGGCCCGCTCCAGCTGGGCGGCGAGGGTCCGGCTGCGTTCGGCCTCCCGGGCCCGTTCCAGGAGGACGGCCGTGAAGTCCGCCATCGACTGGCCGAGGGCCAGGGTGTCCGGGGAGAAGGCATGCCGCGTGCCGGACAGCAGGACGAGTGCGCCGCTCGTCCCATGGGGCTCACGCAGGGGGAGCGCCACCACCCGCAGGTAGCCCAGCGCGAGGGCCCGTGGGCTGTAGCGCGGCCAGCGCTGCCTGGCGGGGTCGCCGTCCAGGGCGATCTGGACGGACTGGACGGTCCGGGCGGACTGGGCGGCCCGGGTGAGCGGGGATGCCCCAGCGACTTGGTCTGCCTGGTCCACCCGCTCCGTGCGCTCTGTGCGGTCCGTGCGGTCTTCTCGTGCGGGGGCGCCGTCGGTCCGGTGGCAGTCGCGGACCGGGCCCTCCCGCCATCCGAGCGCCTCGTGCTCTAGGCGGGACACCTGGGGGTCCGAGCCGGCCACGTGCACCGACTCGGAGCTGTCGGAGGTGCCGGGAGCGCCGAGGGCGCCGGGAGTGAACACCACGGCCGCGGCGTGGGCGCCGAGCAGGGACGGGGCACGGCCGGCGAGCACGGAAAGGGTTCCGGGCACGTCCAGCGGATCGTCCGCCGTACTGCCGGCCAGGGCGACGAACGCCTCGGCCAGCCGCTGTTCGGGCGTCATGGGGCCTCTTCCTCAGGTGAGTCTGGAGTCTCCGTGCAGGATCTGGCGGGCGACCGTCTCCAGGGGCATGTCATCGGTGAACGCCCGGGCCTTGATGAGTGCCAACGCGTCGGTGATGGAGCAACCGGCCTGCACCGCCAGCATGCCGGCCGCCTGCTGGACGGTCGGCCGGAGATCGATGCCGCCGTAGAGCCCCGGATCGGCGTCGGGACCGAGCAGCACGATGCGGGTGAGCGCGGCGGCGACCTCGGTGAGACGGTCGGGTCTCGCGGCGGCCGGCCGCGGATCGAACACGGTCAGCGCCCCGATGCAGTCGTCCGACGTCTGCAGCGGTAGCGCCGCCACCGAGCCGACACCAAGAGACACGAGGGACGGCCCGTAGCCCGGCCAGCGTGCCTCGATCTCCCACCCCGACGCATGAATCGGCCGACGGCTCACCGCCGCGTCCTGGCCAGGGCCCTCACCGAGCACGTACTCAAGGTCCTGGGCGGCGCGGGAGCGGGCGTCGGAGCCGGCGACCGCCAGCTGGTTCTGCCCGGAGTCGAGCAGCGCGACGGCCGCGCTGGAAGTGCCGCACGCCTCGGCGACCACGGACATGAACCGCGGCCGGATGCCCTGCCCGTCGTCCCAGGCCGTCGCCTGGCGGGCGAAGTTCTCCTGGAGACGGGCGGAGGCGCGATGGCACGCGGCCGTTCTGCGGTGGGTCTGCGCGAGGTCCGCGTGGAACTCCCGTCCGGGCTGCGTCGCGAGGAGTTCGTGCCGTTCGGAGGCCGCCTCCGCACGTTCCGCGCGTTCGGTGGCCAGGGCGGCACGGCGTCGCGCCGCCGCCGCCAGGCCGAGACCTTGCTCGCGCCCCTGCGGGTCCATGAAGTTCAGAGTACGCCCGCGCGGGTCAGTCGGGGGTGTCGCTTCGGCTCTCCTCCATCATCAGGACGACACCGCCGTTCTCTCCGCCGAAAGGTGAGAAGAACACGTCGCAGGTGAGGGGCCTGCCGATGCGGCTCAGCGCCTCCACAGCGATCGGACCGGAGCGTCGGCGGGTCTCCAGACACTGCCGCACGACGGGCCGCAGCACATCGGTGGGCAGCCCGAAGTCCAGGTCGAAGAAGGGCTGTTCCAGCACCTCGTCGGCGCGCAGCCCCCACAGGTCGACGGCGCCCCGGTTCCAGCTCCGGACCCGCAGGTCCTTGTCCAGGACCACCAGACCCGCCTCGATGCTCGTCAGCACCGCTTCCAGGAAGGACCTGGCCTCGCCCAGTTCGTCGGTGCGGATGCGCATCTCGTCGTTCATCGTCTCCAGTTCCTCGTTGCCGGACTGGAGTTCCTCGTTGGTGGTCTCCAGTTCCTCGTTCGTGGACTGGAGTTCCTCGTTGGTCGTCTCCAGTTCCTCGATGCTGGACTGGAGTTCCTCGTTGGTCGTCTCCAGCTCTTCGTTGGTGGACTGGAGTTCCTCGTACGCCGTCTCCAGATCCTCCCGGATCCGCTTGACCTCGGTCTTCAGCTGCTTGGTCACGGTCACGTCGGTGAAGGAGATGACGGAGGCCAGGTGCAGGCCGTTGGGGCCGGAGAGCGGCTGGATGAGGATGTCGAAGAACTGGACGTCCTCGCCCGTCCTGCGCTCGACCGCGTTGACCCGCAGGGGGCGGCGCTCGTGGGTGGACTGGTCGAGCAGGGAGCGGAGTTCGACCGGCCGGTAGGAGATCTCCAGATCCTGGAACGGGCGGCCGATGTCGGTGGTGGTCAGGCTGAACTGGATCCTCGCCTGACTGTTGATCACCACGACGGACCCGTCGCCGTCGAGGGCGATCGTCGGGGTCGGTCCGGCGTCGAGGACCAGATCGCGCAGTCGGCGGGTGCGCGCCACCGAGTGCGTTTCGATGCCCCCGCCCGTTCTGACCTTGGTGGGGGCCGGGTGGTAGGGCAGCGCGGTGTCGCCGGTGCGGCGCTGGAAGACGCGCTGACGGATGCTCGCGACCTCGAACCGGTCGGAGTCGTTCAGCAGCATCTCGGCCTTGCCGAGGAAGAGGAAGCCGCCCGGGCGTAGCGCGAAGTGGAAGCGGTCGACGATCTGCGTCTGGGCCTCGACGTTGAAGTACATCAGGGTGTTGCGGCACACCAGCAGGTCGAGCCGGGAGATCGGGGCGTCCCGGGTGATGTCGTGCCGTCCGAAGATCACCCTTCGCCGCAGGTCGGCCCGGAAGCCGAACTGTGCTCCGCTCTGCTCGAAGTACTTCTCCCGCAGCACGGCGGGGACCGCTTCCAGCGACTTCGCCGGGTACAGCCCCGACCGCGCCTCGCGCAACGCCTCCTCGTCGACGTCCGTGGCGTAGATCTTGACGCGGCGCAGGCACTCCTCGACACCCAGCGCCTCGGCGAACATGATGGTCAGCGAGTACGCCTCCTCGCCGCTGGAGGAGCCCGCGCTCCACACCCTGATCTCCTCGTCCGGGGCCACGTGCGCGAGCACCTCGGGGACGACCTCCTGCTGGAGCAGGGTCCACGCCTCCGGGTCGCGGAAGAAGGAGGTGACGTTGATCAGGATCGTGTTGAAGAGCGTCCCGAACTCGTCCGCGTTGGTCTCCAGGAGATCCTGGTAGTCCTGGAAGGAACGGATGCCGACGTCCGCCATCCGTTTGTGGATGCGCCGGGCCAGCGTGGACCGCTTGTAGCCCGTGAAGTCGAAACCGCGGGAGTCCCGGAGGAAACCGAGCAGGCTTTCCAGCGCCTCGGTGTCTCTGGCATCCCCGGAGTCTCCGGTGCCCCCGATGTGCCCGGTGTCTTTGGTGTCCTGTGCTTCGTCCATCAGCGCATCACTGCCTCGTGGCCTCGACAAGTGCGCGCACGACCGCGCCGATCTCTCCAAGAGGTAGCACGAAGTCCACCGCCCCCGTGTCCACGGCCGCCTGTGGCATCCCCGCGAACTCCGCGCTCTCCGGATCCTGCGCGATCACCGTGCCGCCGCGTGACTTGACGGCGTCCACGCCCATGGAGCCGTCCCTGCCGGTCCCGGTGAGCACACAGGCGATGGCCTCCGGCCCGTAGGCGCCGGCGACCGATTCGAAGAGGAGGTCGGCTGAGGGACGTACGAAGTGGACGAGCTCGGAGCGGGACAGGCTCAGCACACCGTCGGAGTCGACGAGGAGATGCCGGTCGGGAGGAGCGAGATAGACCGTCCCGGGCTGTACGCCCTCCCCGGCCTCGGCGAGCTTGACCGGGAGTTCGGTACGGCGGGCGAGGACCTCGGCGAGCACCGTCCGATGCCGGGGGTCGAGGTGCTGGACGACCAGCACCGGCACGGACAGAACCGGACCCAGCGCGCCGAGCAGCGCGCTCAGCCCTTGGATGCCGCCCGCGGACGACGCGACGGCGACGATGCTGTAGCGCTCCGCGGATGGCTGGTCGGCCGTCACACGATCGAGCCTAGCGGAACCCGGGCCGGTCGGAGGGGGACGAGAGCGTCGGCGTGAGGCCAAAACGGCGGGGAGAAGCGAAAGCGGAGTCGATTGTCAAGACAGTCCGTGATTATCCACCCCAAAGGAGGATCGTCTGCTCAGGGGAACCGATTCTCTTCCCAAGGTCGACCAGAGTCCGTGAGCGCCGCCTTAGAGTCGTTTTGTCGTCACCCGTGCTCCCGGTGGCTGTGGACCTCTCCCGCCGCCCGGTCGAGCACCGAGCCGGGCACCTCGCAGAACCACGGTGATGCCGTCATGCCCTGGAGTGCCGCCCCCGCCACCCCGCACGTCCGCACCTACGAAACAGCAGGTCGTACGGTCGTGGAACTGCTCGGAGAGATAGACATAGCCGCCGCCCTCCACATCGCGGCCGTCCTCGACAAGGCGACCGGTGGCCCGGCCCCCGACGTCGTGATCGACCTCGGCCCCGTCGAGTTCATGGACTGCTACGGCCTACGACTCCTGTGCCGGGCCCGCCGCCGCGTCGAGGAACGGGAAGGCCGCCTGACCCTCGCCTGCCCGCACGCCTCCATCCGCAAGATGCTGAGGATCGCGGGCCTCGGCAAGGTCTTCACCCTGACGGCCACGGTGGAGGAGGCGTTGGACGACAGCAGGATCCTGATGCCGCCGTGACCCCACCGGACCTCACCGGATGATGCCGGATGATGCAGGACCCCGCCCGATCCTTTTCCCGATGTCATCCCTCGTCATGGTGCTCGTCCTGGTGCTTGTCCTCGTGCTTGTCCTCCTCTTCGTCCCTCTTCTCGTCGTCCTCGTCGGACATCAGACGCCGGTTCACGGTCTATCGCCTTGCGTGCCGCGCGCTCTAGGCTGGGTGCGGAGAACTGCTGCTCATTGCAGCGGCAGCACCGGCCCGTACGGACGCGTGAACTCGCGAACGTGTGAACGGGCTTTCGTCGACCCCGTGCCCCCGGGTCTGGAGAGACATCACCGCCTCTCGTCCTCTCGACCCGTTCAAGTTGGGGCACACTCCCGCGTCGCCCCAAGTGGCCGTGAGGACGATCCGCGCGCAGGGACCTCGTACCAACAGGGGGGATGGGGTCCATGCGTCGACAGGCGGCCGTCGCCGCCGCCCGGCGACGGCCGCCGCCGTCGTGGACAGGGATTCCCGGCCTCACGATCCGGCCCGCCTCTCTGCGGGCCGGGCCGGAGTACGGTGGAGGAACCGAGGGCTCTGGCTACGCCGATGCCCGCACCGGCCAAGCCCTCACCCTCCTGTTTCCGTCCCCTCCCCTCTCCTTCCCCCCTTCCTTTCCCTCCCCTTTCTCTTCCCGTCACAGGGGCAGCCCGTGACCCCGGCCGCGCCATCCGCATCCAGGCCGAGGAGTCCCGCATGCCCTCCAGTCCGCCCACGCCCACGACGGCGATCCCCCCGGACACCACCCCCACCCCGCCGTCCCCGGGCTACGACGGCACATCCCCGTTCCCACCGGAGGAACCGGCACCCCCGCGCGAAGGCGGGCAACGGCTGTACGTGACGGTGACCGCGGCGATCGTCGTCCTGCCGTTCCTGGCACTCGGCCTGGCCGGCTGGCTGCTGTGGGGCCGCCTCATCCACCCCGCCGACATCGTGCTCGCGGCCGTCCTCTACACGATCACCGGCCTCGGCGTCACCGTCGGCTTCCACCGCGGCCTCACCCACAACAGCTACCGGGCCGTACGCCCCCTGCGCATCGCGCTCACGGTGGCCGGATCGATGAGTTTCCAGGGCGACGTCATCGGCTGGGTCGCCACCCACCGCCGCCACCACGCCTTCACCGACCGCCCCGGCGACCCGCACTCCCCCTACCGCTACGGCACCCACCTGCGCGGCCAGCTCCGCGGACTCCTGCACGCCCACGTCGGCTGGCTCTTCCGCAACGACCAGACACCCCCGGAGCGTTACGCCCCCGACCTACTGGCCGACCCCGACATCTGTGCCGTCACCCGCGCCTTCCCCGCCCTGTGCGCCCTCACCCTCGCCCTGCCGTTCGGACTGGGCTGGGCCATCGGCGGCACCTGGGTCCACGGAGTGAGCGCCCTGCTGTGGGCGGGGCTCGTCCGCATCGCCCTGCTCCAGCACGTCACGTGGAGCGTCAACTCCCTCTGCCACCTGATCGGCGACCGCCCCTTCCGCACCCGACGCCACGACCGCGCCACCAACCTCTGGCCCCTCGCCCTGCTCTCCTTCGGCGAAAGCTGGCACAACCTCCACCACGCCGACCCGACCAGCGCCCGCCACGGCGTCGACCGGGGCCAGATCGACCCCTCGGCCGCGACCATCCGGCTCTTCGAACGCCTCGGCTGGGCCCACGACGTCCACTGGCCCACGGAGTCCCGCCTCACAGCCCGCTGCACCTGACAACAACACCCCGCCCGCGCAAGCCAGTCGACAGGAGCCCCCGGTGACCACAGCACTGGACCCCCCACCCCACCCACTCACTCCACTCCGCTCTCCACCCCTCGCCCCGCTCCCGCGCGTGCGCCTGGCCCGCGCCGGCGGCCTGCCACGGGCCATCGACGGGGCATGGTGGCCACGCTCGTACGACCTGCTCACCGAACTCCCCGCACTGCTGGCCGGGTTGCCCCGCGCATGGGGTCACATCACCAGCGTCACGGTCAACGGAACCGTGTGGCCCACCCTCCCCGGCCACACCCTGGTCGCCGACCAGGCCGTACGCCTGACCACCAACCGGTCTCCCTCCGCCCCACCCACCATCGTCCTGCTCGCCCCGGGCCAGGGACGCTGGGACCTACTGGTCATCCCCCCGGACACGACAACGGAGACCGCCGAACCCCTCATGACGGCAGCCGCAGCCGCCCACACCTGGATCCGACCCCACCACGGGCCCTCCGACCGGTCGGCTCCAACCTCGTAGACCTGTTCCACCACCCCGAGGACAGACCCAACACCTCGCCCAGACCATCGAGTTCGCCCACACCACCGAGGCCACCGACCACCGTCCGGCACATCCACCCCGAAAAACACATCAGGCCCTTGATCCATTTCCCGGATCAAGGGCCTGACCTGCTATCCAACTGTCGGGGTGGCGGGATTTGAACCCACGACCTCTTCGTCCCGAATGAGGTTCGGGCAAGATCGACACCGGGCGGTTTGGCGTTTTGCCTGGTCAGAGCGTTGGCGTGCGGTGGTGTCGGGTGGTCTGGAAGGGGCTTGGGGAGCGGGTTGGCTCCCAGATGGCTCCCAGCGGGAAGCGGTCAGCGTGTGTCGTCGAGCTTGCGCATCAGGTCGGTGACCAGCGTGTGATCGCGAGCGACGTCGGAACGCTCGGACGGATCCCGTTGGACTAGGTGCTTCTGGAGCCACTCGTTCCGCTCTGCTTCCCGGAGCGCGAACACGCGCTCGGCTCTGCCGTACACGACGGCGAACTCCTCGGGCAGCTCGTCCTCGGCCCCCTGCTCCAGGAGGAAGTCCACCAGTTCCCCCAACAGTTCCAGGTAGGCAATACGTGGTTCGCGCTCGGGCTGCGCGGCGAGCCGGCGCAGCTCTTCCAGGCCGTTCTGGACCAGACCCTCGGTCGCCTGTTCGCGGGAGGCTCTGGACGGTGTCCGGCGCAGCTGGTGGTACAGCGCGATGGACCAGTACCAGTCGCCGGCCTCGACGTACTCCAGCATTTCGGCGTGGATGGCGGCAGTCACCTTTTCCCGGAACCGCTGGGCGTGCTCCCGCGGCACTAACGGGCTGGCATCGAGAGAGTTGATCAGGCCCTCCAGGTGGGAGAAGGGTCCATAGGGGGTGAACGGGGAGACCGTCTCCTGCATCACGTACGCGGCCAGCGTGGCAGAGTCCAGCAACTCGGCCGTCTCCAGTACCCACTCCAGATGCGTCGACCGGCTTTCGTCCTCGTGCCACAACCTGGTCTCCATGTCACCGCCCATCGCTTGGACGATGGTGCTCACGGTCGACTCGTGCTCCCGCAGTCGGGTCAGAATGCCCGCCCCGTCAGCCATACGAGCTGCAGCGACGAGTCGTTGCACCTGTTCCTCGTGGACGAGTGCCTTGAGGAGTTCCGAGAAGTGGGCCCGGCCGGCGTCGAGGTGGAAGCGGACATAGTCCTCGATCGATGGGTTGTGGAATGCCACCCGCCCCTGTTCGACCGAGATCATCGTGCCGTCCAGCAGCTGCAGTGCCCTGCGGAACGTTCTGCCGTCCGCCGCCCGCTCCATCTTCTTGCGGTACGAGCGCCAGGACTCCTCCAGGTCGTCCAGACCGGCGGATTTGAAGGTGAACAGCACCTCCAGCATGTGGACGGCCTCGTCCGTCAGCTCGTTCTCAACGATGCGTTCCCATACGCGGCGGGGGTCGTCCAGGTTCTTCCGCATCGCCGCGGCGACGTCCTGGCCCCGGCGCGCGGACAGCCTGAGGGTCTCCTGGACCAGACGCGGATTGAAGTGCTTGTGCCGAACCACCGGACGCCACACCTTCGGATCGGCGAACCGGCGCTTGACGTCCGGTGGCAGGGAGGAGTGGTGGACGTGGTTGTAGAGGATCTGGCCCCGCACCCGCCGATGCAGGTCGGTCAGCCGGATCACGCTGACCGCGTCCGACACGTCCGGCGCCACCAGCCGGTCGTACCGGAGACGGGCGTGCTCCAGCAGGTAGTCGCGGGTCGTCATCACCAGTGCCTTGCCAGGTGTCTCCTGGATCTCCCGGATCACCGACAGCAGGCGGTTGTCCTCGTTCTTGTTCAACGACGTGTCCAGGGTCGTACGCCCAAGGAAGTCGTCGTAGAGGAACACCTGCCGAGTGCCCTCGCGCCACAGGGTGCCGATCTCGTCGACGTCTTGGGTGATCTCGTGGACCTCGTAGCCATTGCCAATCAGCCAGGCCGTGAGCATCAGCGCCACCGTCGTCTTGCCCACCCCGGGGATGCCAGCGATGACACAGACCTGCTGGGTGTCCAAAAGCTGCTGGGCTCGTTCGAAGCCCTCGTGCGGGACGAAGGTGTCGGCGACGCCCGGTAGCCGTTTCCGAAGCCACGACGAGCGCAGGTACTGGTCCTGGTTCAGCACGGTCTGAAGGACGGCGGTACTGCTCAGCCAGAGCCGGAAGTGTCGTCGGACCAGGTCCGGGCGGCGCAGCAGCTCGGCGACGATCTCGTCCACGCCGTACAGGTCGCCGGTGCCGCGAACGTACGGGGAGAAGGCGCTGCGGAGCTCTTCCTTGCCGTCGACGGTCAGACCGACCGTCGTGGCGACGATGTAACGGTCGGGTGCCAGCGCGCGGACCTTGGGTAGTTCATCCTTGATCAGGCGTCTGATCAGAGTCTTCTGGGTCGCGCTCGGCCAGTGCTTGCACTGCACGACGGTCGTCCCGGCGGGGCCGGTGTGCCGCAGGTCGACGCCACGGTCCCGGCCGCGCGGGAAGATCTCCAGCGGGATGCCGAGGACATCACTGAACAGATCACGGCAGACCACCTCGAAGTCATGGTCTGTCAACCGCCCCAACTCGAAAGAGTCCATGCTGTGTTCGCCCCGTGAATGCTGCCGCTGGCCTTGATTCTCCTGGTCCCCGGCAAGCTCTACTCCAGCACGGAGAGGAGTCCGCCCCACTTGCCCATATCTGGGGCGGGGAGCCCCCAGTCACGGTACGGGCACCCGTCGCCGTCGCACGTGCCCCCGAGGAGCGGTTGGACGCCAGCGGCAAGGAGATCGGTCGCCAAGCCCTGGGGCGGGAGCAGGGCCATCGGGGGTCCGGCGAGCTCCGCACGTTCCAAGACGAGCCGGTCACGGGTGAGGAAAACGTGAGCGCCAACGGCCTGAGCCTCAAGTACCAAGTCGCGGTCGGCGCCATCAGGAAGGCCGGTCACCTCACCGACGGGAGTGGGCGACGGTCCGTGCGACGGCGCAGGCACGGACCAGTTTCCTACCTGGAATGCCAAGCTGTCCGCTACCGCGTTGATCGACGGGAGCCTGCGTTCCAGGAAGCGTTCGGTGACCTCCTTGGCGTCGGTCTTTGAGCGGGGGGGGCACCACGAATCGAATGTCGCGCAACAGCCACAGGTTGAGAAGGTCCGCGAGGCCGGACAGCTCGTTGGCGTAGGCGACGTCCGCCGCAACTCGGTCGGGCAGCGGCTCATCGTTCATGAGCGCAGCCCCATGCTGCTGGAGGTCGATCAGGACGTTCGAGTCGACGGCGACGACCAACGGACCGTGGTAGCCGGGTGGCAGCAGACCCGGAACGACGTGATGGCAGAAGCCCAGCCCGCCATCCTCGGTGACTTCGTGGAGCACCCCCGCAGACTACGCCGGTGCGGGAAAGCGATGTAGACCAGCCGACGCACCGACCTTGCTGGCCAGGCTCAACTACCATCTTGCGTAGGTGGGGAGTTGGCCCGGGGGATGAGAGCAGAGCTACTTACGAGACGTTCAGAAAAACGTCTCGGTTCTCAGCTCCATGGATCGCTCGGACACCACGCGTCGGCAAGGGGTTGCAACGGGGAGCAGGACTGGAACTGGGCATGAAATACGACATCGCAGCCCCTGAACCTGCAGGCATGGTCGCCTCGCTCAGCTCTCTCGGCTATTCACTGCCCGCCGCCATCGCGGATCTCGTGGACAACAGTATCTCCGCGAAGGCAGCCAACATCGACATCGAGTTCACATGGGCTGGACAGGACTCGTGGATCGCTGTTGTCGACAACGGCGAAGGGATGAGCGCGGACGAGCTCGTGACCGCCATGACCGTGGCTGCGCGCGGTCCCGCCACACCGCGTACCGCCACGGACCTGGGGCGCTTCGGCGTCGGACTCAAGTCCGCGTCGTTCTCCCAGGCCCGTCAGCTCACCGTCGCGACCGCTGTCTCCGGAGAGTGGCACGTACGTACGTGGGATCTCGACGTCGTTGAGAAGTTCGGTGAGTGGAGGCTGTTGCACGGCGCGGACGAGGCGACGGCGGACCTGCTCGACAGGATCCGCGGTAGGGCTGACCACGGCACGGTCGTTTTGTGGCGGCGGCTAAACGGATACCACGTCGACGGCGTGACCGAGGACGACGAGCGGACCCAGAAGCAGTTCTACGCAGAGGCCGCCCGCGCGGAGTCGCACTTGGGCATGGTCTTCGCCCGGTTCCTGACGGGCAGTCGACGCCGCACCATGCGTGTCTCCGGTAGCCCGGTCGAGCCCTGGGACCCCTTCCTCTCCGGTCACCCTTCCGTTCAGCCCCTCCCTGTGGAGCAACTTCCGCTCGGCACCGGCTCCGTACGAGTGGAGGCGTTCGTCCTCCCCAGCGCGCAGCGGCTCACGCCTACCGAGTACGAGAAGGCCGGCGGCCCACGCGGTTGGCTCGACCAGCAGGGGTTCTACGTGTACCGGCGGGACCGTCTGATCCTGGCCGGCGACTGGCTTGGCCAGCGCGGTGTACGCCGCGAGGAGAAGTACAACCTGGCACGGATCGCCGTGGACATCCCCGCCGAGACGGACGTCGAGTGGAGCGTCGACGTCCGTAAGTCCAGCGTTGTGCCGCCCGTCGGCCTGCGTCCCCACCTCCGCCGGATCGCCCTGCAGGCTCGGAGAAGAGCCGCCGACGTGCTGCGCCACCGCGGGCAGATCGCGGCGCGAACGCACGGTGATCCACTCCTCTACGCGTGGAACGTCCGCCGTGCGAGTGACCAGGTCACCTGCAGGATCAACCGTGGTCACCCCTTGGTGAGGGCGGCGCTACGCCCCGGCGGCGCCAGTGCAGACGACGTGCGAGCCCTGATCCGCCTGTTGGAGGAGACCGTGCCGGTTACGGCCCTCCGCGTGATGCATGAGACGGACACCAGTGACGACCCCGAACCCTTCGGCGGTCCGGGACCCGCCGACGCCGGAGCGACCGAGGTTGCACAACGGATCTACGAGGCGATGGTCTCCGACGGTCGTTCGCCAGCTGCTGCCCGGGAGCGACTCCGGACCATGCCCCCCTTCGACCAGATGCAGGGTTTCTGGAGCGGGTGAGCCCGTTGTCAGTGGCCGCCCCTACCCTGCCCGAGACCGTCCCCGTTCAGCTGGAGGTCAGCTGTGAGTTCCACCCCTGAGGACTCCCTCGAGTCCCTTGCCAAAGCCAGGCGCTTGGTTCTCGCCTTGCTGTCCCAGGACCGCCAGCCGACTCCGGAAGAGGTACAGAACGCGGTCACCGTCATCTTCGGGATGTTGGCCGGCCAAGGGGAGGTTCTCGACCGAGACCTGCTGGCCAAGGAGATCGAGGCCATAACCGCTGTGTTCCAGGAGGGCTCCTCCGGTCTGGAGAGCGACAGGGGACACGAGCCGTGGCTGCCGGAGGCGAAGAACGACCGCGAGTGGGACTTCTGGGAGCGCTACCGGCGCTACCTCGAGGACGTCCGCAGCCTGCCCCCGGTCGTCGTGCGTCGGCTGGACCAGAGCACGGACGAGGTCCTGAGCCAGTTGGAGGACCCGCGTCGCATCGGCTCCTGGCGCCGGACCGGCCTCGTGATCGGGCAGGTTCAGTCGGGCAAGACAGGGCAGTACATCGGGCTCGCCGCGAAGGCCGTGGACGCGGGATACCAGTTCGTGGTGATCCTGGCCGGAATCCACAACGACCTCCGCAGCCAGACGCAACTGCGTGTCGACGAGGGCCTTCTGGGTTTCGACACACAGCACCAGCAGCGGTCCAACCAGAACGGGAAGTCCCGTCTCATGGGTGCTGGGCGGATGCCCGGCGCCAAGAGGCTCGACATCGCGTCGCCCACCAACAGCTCCGAGAAGGGCGACTTCGGTCGTCAGGCGGCCAACGCGGTCAACTTCCCCCTCGGTCGGTTCCCGGTCGTCCTGGTCGTGAAGAAGCACTGGAAGATCCTCGAGTACCTGCGTACCTGGGTGACGGAGGTCCAAGGCACCGAGGACGAGACCGGCCGCAAGGTCGTGCGCGACATCCCGCTGTTCGTCATCGACGACGAGGCCGACAACGCCTCCATCAACACCAAGCGGGACCCCGAAGCGGATCCGACCAAGACCAATGGCGCGATCCGTGACCTCATGAAGAGTTTCGAGAAGTCGGCGTACGTCGGATACACAGCGACGCCGTTCGCCAACATCTACATCGACCCCGACGTCGAACACCCGACTCTCGGCTCGGATCTCTTCCCCGACAGCTTCATCCGTACTTTGCCATCACCGTCCAACTACCTCGGGCCGGAACGGGTCTTCGGGCTCCAAGTCGACAATGATGACGAGGACGACATCCTTCCACTGCCGCTCGTGCGTTCTGTGGACGACACCGCGAGTTGGATCCCGAACAAGCACAAGTCCGCCTTCGTCCCCTCTGACGACCTTCCGAAGTCCCTGCGTGAGGCGATCGCCTCGTTCGTTCTTGCGTGTGCGGCTCGGAAGGCGCGTGGACAAGCGAAGGTGCATAACTCCATGCTGGTGCACGTCACCCGCTTCACAGCGGTCCAGGGGATCGTCCGTGACCAAGTGGCTGACCACCTGAGCCTCCTCGAAGACACGCTCCGTGACCGGTACGGGCAGGCTTCCCAGCGTATGGCGGAGTTCCAGGCTCTCTGGGAGCGGGACTTCGTCACCACCACGGACCAATTCCCCGCGGACGAGGCAGAACCCATCACGTGGGATGAGGTCTCCAGCCAGATCGTGCCTGCCTTGCGCAAGATTGTGGTCAGGACGGTGAACGGCGCTTCACGTGACGCGCTCGAGTATTACGAGCACCGCAGGAGTGGCCTCTGGGTGATCGCCATCGGTGGCCAGAAGCTCTCCCGAGGGCTCACGTTGGAGGGGTTGACCGTCAGTTACTACCTCCGTACGTCCAACACATACGACACCCTTCTCCAGATGGGGCGGTGGTTCGGGTACCGGCCGGGCCACGAGGACCTGTGTCGCCTGTACACGACCCCGGATCTGCAGGCCAAGTACGTCGAGGTGACCGCTGCGACAGACGAACTGCGCCGCGAGGTCGAGGAGATGGCAGCCCTCAACCTCACACCCAGGGACTTCGGATTCAAGGTCCGTGCGTCTTCACTTGGTCTCACCATCACCGCCCCCAACAAGATGCGGCAGGGCACGCCGGTCAAGCTCAGCTATTCCGGGGAAGGGCCGGAGACGACACTCTTCAACCTCTCTGAGAAGGTCCGCGGGCACAACCTCAAGACGCTCGGTGACTTCGTCCGTCGCCTCGACGGCGTCGCGGTGCCTAAGTCCGAGGTGCCAGGCGGGAACGTGAAATGGCAGGGCGTGCCCCGTGAGTTGGTCTCTGACTTTCTCTCCAACTACGTCACGGACTCCATGGCGCAGAGGGTCCGCCCGCGGTTTATCGCGAAGTACATCGCCCAGTGCGCGAACATGGGCGAACTGGCGGAGTGGACGGTGTGCCTGGTCGGAAAGGCAGCAGCGAAGGAAGCACAGGACGTTGCGGGGCACGCGGTCGGGCCCGTGACCCGAGCGTCTGTCAACGATCCCGGGTACAAGACGGACGGCCGGTACATCATCCGCCGCATCGTCAGCCCTCGGGACGAGCAGATCGGCCTCGATCAAGCACAGGTGGAGGCCGCGCTCGCGGCGACGAGGAAGTCCGCGGAGAGGAAGGGCAAGGAGAAGGTCCCGAAGTCGCCCTCGGGTGAACAGCTTCGCTGGCAGCGCAGGCCCGACCAGGCACTGCTGCTGATCTACCTGATTGACCTCTCGGAGAAGGAAGGCGTTGAGCAGCAGCCTCCGCTCGTGGGCTTTCAGGTGAACTTCCCCCGCTCCGAGCACCAGGCGGACACCGAATACGTCGTAAACAGCATCTGGAAGCAGGAAGGGCTGGACGACGGCTTCGACGGCGAGGAGGACGGGGAGTGACCGTTACCGAGGCCGAGTGGCACGACTTGGAGGCTCCCCAGAGCACGCCGGGGCGGTCCAGGCTCCGTCTCCACCCGGAGGCTCCGCTGGACGTCTTCCTGTCCGTCACCCACCCTGGTCACCAGCGCATGCTGGTGCTCAGGACTGACGCCCGCTCCGCGGACCACATCGTGCGCTCGGTGGGGCGGCTGCCACGTGCGGCCGGACTTGAGATGAACCTGAGCGCGGTGTCGCGGCTCGAGTACGAACTCCAGGTGGTCCTGACCGCGAACGAACTGCGTGAGGTTTTCAACCCGCTCGTCACCGACGTTGCCGACACCGTCAGGGACGCCCCCGAGGCCGCTGCCGCCCTGACCGCCGCCGTGGACAGGTTCGAGCGGTGGCAGGACCTCCTGCGCTCCGTAAGTAGGGACGGCCTGGCGCCCGAGGCGCGCCGCGGCCTCGTTGGCGAGCTCCTCGTACTCCGAGAGCACGTCCTGCCCGCCGTCGACCCGGCTGATGCAGTGGAGGCGTGGACTGGTCCGAGCGGAGCCAACCAGGACTTCCAGCTACCCGAGGTGGCGATCGAGGCGAAGGCCAGCACCGCCAAGCGTCCGCGGAGCATCCGTATCGCCAGCGAGCGGCAGCTGGACGGCACCGGCACGCCCGCGCTGCTGCTGGCACTGGCGATGCTCGACGAACGGCGTGGTGGATCGGGCGAGAGTCTGAACCGGCTGGTCGAACGCATACGCGAGCGGCTCACCAGCTCCGCTGACCGGGCTGAGTTCGATGGGCGTCTCGTCCAAGCCGGATACCTTCCCGGACAGCGAGACATGTACGACGAGCCCCGCTACACCCTTCGCGACCTGCACTTCTGGCATGTGCGGGGGGATTTTCCGAGAATCGTCGAAGCGGATCTCGCGGCAGGTGTCGGCGACTGCACTTACCACGTGAGTACCTCGGGGCTGGATGAGTACCGCGCCACGACCGACGAGGTGACCGAACTGATCGGGGGCTTGCATGCCTGAGCTCGACCTGTCCGAGTACTCCCGCGATCTCGTGGCAGACGTCCAGGCGACCGCCGACGCAGAGGGAACCAATCCCTCGGAGGCGTTCACCCGCCGGGTCTTCGAAGACCTGGAGCAGGCGGGCATCGCTTCCAACACCTTCACCGCTTACCACAAGGCGCAAGGGCATCTGGTCCACGGATATGGCATTGGGGAGTCCGGGGAGTGCCTCGACCTGTTCGTCACGGACTTCACCCTGGACCCCTCGCAGTCCAAGCTCACGAAGAGCCAGACCGAGACGGCCTTCAAGCGGCTGCTGACGTTCGTAAAACGGTGCCGGGACGGGCTGCGTCAGCACATCGACGAGTCCTTCGACGTCTACGACATGTGCGCGGCGGTCGATAAGGCCCTCACCGAGGTACAGAGGATCCGGCTCTTCCTCCTCAGTAACCGTGTCGGCACCAGCACCGTGGTTCCGCCCACCGACTTCGACGGTCTCCCCGTGACCCACGAGGTGTGGGACCTGGCGCGGCTGCACCGCCATGCGACGTCCGGCAGCATCAGCGAGCCCATCGTGGTCTCCTTCGAACCTCCGCTGCCGTGCGTCTCCGCGCCCAGCAGCGAGTCGGACCACTCGGTGGCCATGGCAGTCATCCCGGGGCGGAGACTGGCCGAGCTGTACGGGGAGTACGGCACCCGACTCCTCGAACTCAACGTCCGCTCGTTCCTGCAGGCCCGTGGCTCGGTGAACCGGGGAATCAGGGAGACGCTCCTGAGTGCGCCCGGCAGGTTCCTGGCGTACAACAACGGCATCACCGCGACCGCCTCGCAGGTCGACTTCGTGCACGGCCCGGACGGACAGCCGACAGGCATTTCCCGTGTTCACGGACTCCAAGTGGTGAACGGTGGCCAGACGACGGCGTCACTGCACTACGCGCAGAGCCGCGACAAGGCGGATCTCTCGCATGTGTCGGTGCAGATGAAACTGACGGAGGTGTCCCCCGAGCGGCTCGCGGAGATCGTCCCGATGATCTCCGAGTACTCGAACACACAGAACCGGGTGACGCTGGTCGACTTCAGTTCGAACCACGAGTACCACGTGGCCGTCCAGCGGATCACGCGATCCCTTTGGGCGCCGGCGACCGACGGGAGCGGTCAGGAGACTCACTGGTTCTACGAGCGTGCACGCGGCCAGTACACCGACGAGGTGGCCAAGGCCCGGACCCCCGCGAAGCAGCGCACCTTCAAGAAGCTCAACCCTACGAGGCAGAAGTTCACGAAGGCGGACCTCGCCAAGTACGTCAACTCCTGGAACCACCTTCCGTTCCAGGTCAGTCGTGGAGCGCAGAAGAATTTCGCGGCGTTCATGGTCCGCATCGACGAGGCGCCCCCTCACGTCGACGTGCAGTACTGCCAACGCGTGATCGCGATGGCTGTTCTGTTCAAAGCGGTCGACCGCATCGCGGCGACCCACGAGGCAGGCAGTTACAAGAGCATGATCACGACCTACACGGTGGCACGCCTGTCCCTCGCCACGGACCGGCGCATCGACCTCGACCGGATCTGGCGTGAACAGCGGATCTCGCCGGCTCTCGAAGACGCGATCGACGACCTGTGTCCTCGGGTCATGGCGGTGGTGACCAATCCACGCGAGGGTAACCACGTCGGCGAATGGGCCAAGAAGCCCAGCTGCTGGGACGCGGTTTCCAGGGTTCGCTGGACGGTCCCCCGCGACCTGCAGTCGGAGCTCCGCGAGCACCCCTTGGACGAGGAGGCACTCGCGGGCGGCACCGATGGCGACGAGAGGGCCGGGGACGCGGTGACGATGGTCCCTGCGGAAGAGTGGTACGCGCTCGAGCGCTGGGCCAAGGAGACCCACAACCTCGAACCCGCGCAGCGTCAGCTGGCCCAGTACGTCGGAAGGCGTCTCGAACTAGACCAAGAGGTCCCCGAGCCGCAGGCGGTGCAGGCCCTGCACGCTCGCAACGAGGCCCTGTCCCTCGGGTTCACCCCGGGGGCGTAGACGACGCCCCTCCGACGGTCAGAGCTGCCCCCGCTCGATCAGGTCCCTCATCGCGTCCTCGGCGCGGCGGAGCACGATCCGCCCGTCTCCGTCACTGAACGCGATGAGGGCGGCCTCCGGCGCGATGCCCGCCTCCGCTAGCAGGCTCATGGGGAGTTCGATCCGGCCCTGGCTGTCGATCCGGAGTTCAGATGGTTCCCTAAGCATGGGGAGAGTGTGGCACCCTCCCCACGCCCAGATCTGCCGACGGCGGGACAACGAGCATGGCAACGGGAGACGACACGGCGGGCACCGGTTGGGTCAGCACCGAGAAGAGCGGTCACCTGCGCGGGCGGCGCGTACGTGACACCGCTCCGGAGGTCGCTCTCCGACGCGCCGTGCACCGGCTCGGGCTGAGGTTCCGACTTCAGCGCCGGGTGGCTGCCCGCTGCAGAGCGGACTTCGTCCTGCCCAGGTACCGCGTCGCCGTCTTCGTCGACGGGTGCTTCTGGCACGGCTGCCCTGTACACGGGCCTGCGGACTTCCGAGGCCCGAACGCCCCGCTGTGGAGGGACAAGATCGAGACGAACAGAGCGCGGGACCGCCGCAACACGAAGGCGGCCGAGTCAGAGGACTGGACCGTGGTCCGCGTTTGGGAGTGCGAGATCCGCACCGATGTCGAGCAGGCCGCGCTCAGGGTGTACACAGCTTGCACCGAGCAGCCCTCCTGATCGCCTCTTCCAGCGTGCTCCCCCTACGCCGATGTCTGCTTCCTATCTCCGCGCTTCTTGACCTCTGATTCCCCGTTGCCCTTTGTGGTCATTGAGACGTCTGAGGTGTCGGACTTCCGCTTGCAGTGTTTACTCAGCGGGCATTCGGAGCAGATCGGTTCACGCGCGCTGCAGACGGTGTTGCTGATGAGACGCAACGCAGCCATGCGGAGCGGTGCGTCCTCGCCCCCGGCGCCCACGAGCCTCACCAGGTTGACCCGGCCGTCACTGAGTCTGTTCGTACGGTCTGCGTCGCTGTCGTTCAGGCGTGCGGCAACCCGTAGCGCCCCCTGGCCCACCCAGAGGAGGTCCTCGCCCACCAGCAGGCGATAGAGCGACGCTTCGGCCGGCTTGAGGGCGAGGCGCTTGGGAATCTCAAGACGTCTGTTCTCCTGCCAGGCGGCTACATCGTCGACGAGGGGAGCAAGCCGTTCCAGTCGTGTCCTGACCTTCTCGGAGGGGGCTGCTTCCAAGAGATTCTGGAAGGCTTTGGACGTGAGGGTCTTGCGCCATCTCACGTCCTTCAGGATCTCGTCCAGTTGGGCTGCCGACGGTTTGGCGCCGGAGAGAAGCGCAATCACGGCTGCCGAGAGCTGTGACATCTGCTCGCCGGGGAGGTGGCACCAGTCGTCGCCGTTCCGCCTCTCCCGTGCCCAGGCCGCCAGCTCCTCCCTGACCTGTCGCCAATGCGGCTGTAGTCCTCCGAGCTGTGCCTGTACGCCTTCCACGGGTGCGAGTGCTTCGGCTGCCGCCTTGCCCAGCAGTGGTGGTACCGCGTTCCCGATCTGCCGGAAGGCGTCGCTACGGGTGCCGGCGAACCGGAACCAGTCCGGGAAGGTCTGTACCCGGGCCGCCTCACGCACAGTGAGTGTTCGGGGCTCGTCCGGGTGGATGTACCAGTAGCCGTCCTTGGCGATATGCGCAGTGATGGAACGGCTGCGCTCGCTCCAGGCCAGCTTCTTGTACTTGTCCGTGAAGTTCTCGGCACTGTAGCGACGGAACTCCTCCGGAAGGTCCGAGTACAGGGTCTTGGAGTCCATGTGCTCGGAGAAGATCTTCCAGTCGTCCTCTCGGACCCGGCGCGTCATGTGGTCCCAGACGAGCCCCTCTGGGGCGTCCTCACGCATCATCTCCACGAAGGCGGAGGGCGTCTCTGGCATGCGGTAAGGCATCTCTCGTTCGCCGACGCGCTTCTTGGGCTGCGGATCGAGGCTGGGAAGGTCGCCAATCGCCTCACGGAGGTTGGTGAAGCCGTCCTGCTTCGGCTGCCAGTCGAAGCGCTCGACATCGTTCCTCGCGAGCAGGATCAGGCGCTTCCGGTGCTGCGGAACACCGTAGTGCCAGGCGTCGACAAGGCGGACCTGCGTGGCGTACCCAAGATCCTCCAAGTGCTGCTCGATCGTGCGCACCACGAAGAAATCGTCTCCAAGCCCCATGTCTGGCACGTTCTCCATGAGGATGGCCCGGGGCCTGACACGCGTGACAACGTCCACGTAGGCGCGCCACAGTTCCTTGCGAAGATCCTCCGGGTCCCGCTTGTGGTTCGTCACAAGATCCCGGATCTTGCTGCGTCCGGCGCGGCTGAAGGGCTGGCAGGGAGGCCCGCCTGCGATCAGGTCGATGTCAGCAGTCTTCAGGAGCTCAACCAAGCGGTCACGCTCGTCAGGGTTACCGAGGTCCATGTGGAGACTCATGCCGGGAAAGTTCGCCGCATGGGTCTCCAGAGCGCGCTCGTCGAAGTCGACGGCCGCCGCGACCGTCCAACCCGCCTGCTTCACGCCGTAGCTCAGACCACCGGCTCCGGAGAAAAGGTCGACGGCGAGCCGCTTGCCCTTACCGTGGGTCTTCAGCCATTTCCGGAAGTCCTCCGGAGAGCAGCTCTCCGCGTGCCGTTCGAGCGGAAGGTAGTCGCTCCGCTCCAGCGGTACGCCGTACTTCCCCTTCTCCACAGCACAACCTCCAAAACGCACGAGACGAACGAGCACCAGGAGATCACGGACACGCTCGCGGAAGCAACAATTCCGACGAGGTCGAGCCTCCCGAACACCCGGCATCCACCTGGCTCGATCCGCCAGCGGGCTTCATGATCGGTAAGGTTCGCCCACTGTGTCTTCGAGATGATGTTTCTGGCACACCCTTGAAATGATCGATCGTACGGGATGCCACTGACAGCTCGATCAGGGGCCTCGCGTACAACCATCCCGTTCCACCCGTTACGCCCCAACGGATCCGCCCGCCAGAAGGCACGCCCGAGTGATTCATTTCCCTGGTTGGCGCCGCTCTAGAGCGGTTTTCAGCCACTGCTGAGCAAGGATGTCCTCAGCCGCACGGCTACGCACGGGCCGTCATCCGCAACGTCGATAGAATCTGCCTCCGTCCCGCCGCACTGAGGGCTGGACCGGAACGGACCGAAAGTGGGGCCCAGTTGGATACGGAGGGCACGGAAGCGTATCTCCGGCCGCGCGCGCGGTTGATGAGCACCTTGGGCGAGGAACTGATCAGCAACGAGCGTGTGGCGCTCACCGAACTGGTGAAGAACTCCTACGACGCTGATGCCAGCCTTGTACTGATCCGCTTCAACCCACCGCTCGAGGAGGGTCAAGGCTCGATCGAAGTGTGGGACGACGGGCACGGTATGTCCCCGGACACGGTGCGCGGTACCTGGATGGAGATCGCCACTCCGCACAGGCACCGGAACCACCGCAGCGAGTCGGGCGGGCGGCGTGTGCTCGGAGCCAAGGGCATCGGTCGGTTCGCAGCCGCCCGCTTGGCCCATGTCACCACCATCACGACGCGACGTGTCAACGAGCCAGAGGTCACCCTTCGGATCAACTGGGGCAACTTCACGCAGGGTGACGCCTACCTGGACGAGGTTCCGGTCACCTGGTCCACAGCCTCGCCGTCCGTCTTCGCCGTGGGCGGCGAGGCGGAGCGGAACTTCGCCGAGGTCGTCAGGGGGTTCCAGACAGCTTCGGCCGGCGCGTCGGTTGGTCACGGAACCGTAGCCCGACTCGAGAAGCTACGGATGCCCTGGGGGCCCGACGCCGTCGAGGCCCTCAAGCGCTCCCTGTCACGGCTCCTGCCCCCGCCGCCTCCCGCTGAGTTGTCGGTGCCGGACCAGCCGGAGTTCGCCATCTACGTAGACACCCCTGACGGTCCGCTCCGCCACCACGCCGGCTTCGTGGCCGCCAGCGAGACACTGGCCCACCCGCTCTACCGGCTCGTCGGCACTGTGGACGCCGTCGGGAACGCGCACCTGGCCATCTACGCCAGCGGGGACGAGCCCGTAGAGGTCGTCGAGGAGAACCTCCGGAAGGACTCGGACAGGCCGTCCTGTGGACCACTGAAGCTGGACTTCCGCGTATGGGACCTGGAGAAGTCGGCGCTGGAGCCGCTCTTCCACATCGACACCGGGTCGAAGAACCTCACCGAGGTGCGGAAGCTCATCCGGGACAACAGTGGTGTGGCCCTGTACCGGGACGGGTTCCGTGTCCAGCCGTTCGGCGAACCGGGCTACGACTGGCTCGGGTTCGACCAGCGACGTGTCAACAACCCGACGATGCGACTGTCCAACAACCAGGTTGCCGGATTCGTCTACATCTCGGCGGACGAGAACCCGGGCCTCCAGGACCGGTCGCACCGGGAAGGGCTGATCGACAGTCCGGAGTACGAGGAACTGAAGACGGTCATACTGCAGGCGATTTCGAAACTCGAGATCCAGCGCTACAAGTTGCGCCGCCCGGAACCGACCGTGCAGACAACCAGCCAACTCCTGGTTGGCCCTCCCCGACGCGGAGGTCACGGAGTCTTCCGGAGTTTCAACCTGGATCCGCTTCGGCAGGTCGCCACCGAACGGTATCCGAATGATGTCGTCCTGGGGCGCGCCATTGAGGAAGCCACGGCGACGATCAACGAAGGTGTGCGCAAGGTCCAAGAGATCATCTCTCAGTTCTCCCGGCTCGCGACGCTGGGTACCCTCGTCGACGTCGTGCTCCACGACGGCCGGACCGCGCTGGCACGCATCGCATTCGACCTCCGTCGACTAAGAAAGATCACAGGGAAGGTCGAGACCCACGACACGGCCCTGTCCGACGCGCTCGGAGAGCTACACACGGACTTCACCGCGCAGGAAAGGGCTCTTGATCGGCTCTTCACCCGTATCGAGCCCCTTAGCGGTCGGCAGCGTGGGCGTCCCCGCAAACTCTCACTTCACCAGAGCATCTCCGAAGCTTTCTCCGTACTGGAGTCCGAGATCGCCAAGCACGGTGTGATCGTGACAATCACCGGGGAGGACGTGACGGTCACCGCCGAGCCGGGTGACATCAGGACACTCGTGCTGAATCTCGTGAACAACGCGGTGTACTGGCTGTCAACGATGCCCAGCGGGACAGAACGCGAGATCCTGATCGAGACCGAGCGCGCCCAAGAGGGCGAAGCCGAGGTGGTGGACATCACGGTCAGCGACAGCGGGCCCGGGGTGCGCGACGAGATCAAGGACCTGATCTTCGACACCTACTTCAGTGACAAGCCGGACGGTATCGGTCTCGGCCTCAGCATCGCAGGCAGTGTCGTGAAGGACTTCTACGACGGTGACCTGTGGCTTGTAAGCCCCGGCGCCCTCTCCGGCGCGAGTTTCCGGGCACGACTGCGAAGGAGAGTTGGGTGACGACGCCGGACGTTGCGTACCGCGTACTCATCGTCGATGACGACGCCAAGATGACCGAGGACCTCCAGGAACTCCTCACTGACGAGCTCACGGACCTGGGGGGCATCGAGTTCGAGGTCGAGCAGGACTTCGCCAGCGCGGAGGAGCGACTGAACCACGAGGACTTCGACTTGGTCATCCTCGATGTCCGGGATGCCGCTGACGGCAGCCCGTCTGCGGACATAGAAGGACGCGGACGTGAGCTCTACAAGAAGATCGCCAGCGTCAGGTGGGTACCGGTGGTCTTCTTCACCGGCGTCCCTCAGCAGGTGCGTGCCTTGGAGGAGCCTCCTCTCATCCGTGTGGTGACGAAGAACGCTTTGGACGACATCGCCCCTGCGGTCCGAGAGGGGCTGCTTTCAGGCGTGCCGGCGTTGACACGTCGCATCTCCGGTCTGGTCGAGCGCCAGGTCCGCGATTTCATGCGCGACGTCGTTGCACCGCACTGGAACGAGATGGCGGCCGCCGACCCGAACGAGATCGCTCCCGTCATCGTCAACCGCCTCGCGGCCTGGCTCAGGGAGAACGGCCTCCGCGAGCTGGATCGCGTCGTGGACGGCGACCTCGTCGCAATAACAGGGCGGTCCGCGGCAGCACGTGTCTATCTGATGCCTCCTGTGACCCACCACCTCACGGCGACCGACCTCCTCGTCGATTTTCAAGGTGGTTGGTGGCTGGTCATCACCCCAGCGTGCGACCTCTACGAGGACCATCCGGACGCGAAGGTTGAGAAGCCTCGCAAGGCGAAGGTCCAATACGTACATCTGGCCAAGGCGGACCGTGTGTTCACCGACGACGGGGACGGCTCTGAGTCTCCGCCCATCACTGCCTGGCTGTCGAGCGCCAAGAGCAACAAGGATAAGGCCCCCGCTCAGCGAGCCTTCAGGGTCGATGACAACCGCTATCGTGCACTCCCTCGCTATCTCGACGTCCCGGACCTGGTGATCGACTTCGAGAACGTCAGATCGGTATCGCTTGATGAGGCACGAGGTTGGAAGAGGGTCGCCACGCTGGACAGCCCCTTTTCTGAATCAATGCTGATTGCGTACAGCCGATCCGTCGGCCGCATCGGGACGCCGGACCTCAGTTTCGACGACGTACAGGTGCGGCTCGGGCTCGCGAAGCCGAAATCCGAGCCTGTTCCCATTCAACCGTCCTCCAGCCCGCCGAACGGCGCGGTGCTCAACCCCTGAGTTCCGCACCGTTTGGCCCTTAGGGCCCTGAACCGTCATCTCAGAGGTGCTGTGAGGATGGGATCGGGATTCACTCTGCCATCCACTGGCGCGCCGTCCACGGCACCCGCACAAGCTCGGCTGCGCCGTCCCAGTGGCGATGTTCTGAAGCCTTAGGTGGCCGACGCGCGTCGGCTCCTCTGAACGTGAGGAGGAGTTCCTGGGGGTTCCCACTCCTGCGTGGGCGATCACCGGGTTGCTCTTCTGTGACGACGTCAACTGCGCCCCGTAGATGGTTGGTTGATGGAACCCAGGTAGCGGGCGAGAGGGAGCTGGGCTAGACCGAGCGCCCCGTCGCGACTGGCTTGGATATGTCGCCAGCTCCCGTCCGCTGTCAGTGCCGTGAGACATGATTGGAGGCATGATTCCTTCGGTCGGTTAGGAGCCTCCGTGATCCCAGTTGTGGACATAGAGATTGACCCCACGTTTCCCGCCAACGTGGCACTCGGTCTACCCCCCGAGGACGAGATCGATGAAGAGGGGTACGGTTTCTTTCGGGGCGTCTGGGACATCGGCGACGTGAGCCACGAGGAAGCCGTCACCATGGTCAAAGAGGAACGGCGCCTTGCCAGCCTGGTTGACCTTGCCGCGTCAACTCACGCTGACTTCGAGGCAATCGCCAGAGCCTTGGAGGCCAACGACCCGGACTGTCTGCCAGCAGGTTTTGCCGCCGAGCATCCCGAGAGCGAGATAGTCGAACTCGTTGGGGGCGGCTATGACGCCGAACCGCTTCTCGGCTCCTTGGAGCTTGGCGTGGCGGGTCTCTCGTACGCCCTCACATCCGTTGGTTGCTTCACTGCAGCAAGCTGCCGGAGTCACCTGTCCCATCACTCATGGTCTGAACGTCCCATCGTCTACTTCGCAGCGGAGCGCCCGACCGCCCACTGGCTGACACCGTTGGTTCGCGACACCGGGTGCGGATTCGGGGATGGCAGCGGCCACGGACGGTTGTTGTTCGTGGAAGCGCCGTCGATCGCGAACTTCATGGACTTGGCCGACCGGATAGTCGGTCAGGTGGAGCGACAGTCACCTCGTAGGTGAGTAGCTGTTGTTGTACCGGACCTGAGCTTGTTGTTTTGATCTCCGCGTACGAGCCTCGTTCGGAACGCGGAGGTCAAGAAACAAGCTAAGCCCCCCAACAAGCTCCAAGTCTTCGTCTGTGGGTGGAGGTATGCGGGAGGGGGTCTGACCTGCGGTGGGGCGGAGGCCGGTGAGCCCATTGAACGCGCCCGGACGCCCACGAACGAGACCACCGATCCGTGGGTTCTGCCTGGTTAACGGGCTCTTAGGGCCTCGGAGAAGGCTGCGATGATCGTTTCCCGTTGAATGGTGGTGCTGTGTACCCGTGCCACACGGTCGAGCGGGCAGCGTTCCCTGACTACTGTGCTGTTTCCGGCGCCGATCCGTGTTCCAGGTAGGCGGTTATGCCGTGGGCGCGGGCCTGGATCCCGGCGGTGATCCGGCGTACGAGGCGGGGGATAGTGAGCTCTGGCAGTTGCTCGGCGTGGTGGAAGTCGTAGCTGCGGAGCTCGTCGGCTTGCAGCGCGATCTGCTGGCGTTGGTCCGCGCTGAGACGGCCGCCGTCGAAGAGGTAAAGGACCTTGTCTCCCTCTCCTGGATTCGGTGCCCAGTCCACGACGAGCAGGCGGCCGATGTGTGGCTTGATACCCAGCTCTTCGTGGACTTCGCGTACGCAGGCTTGTCGGGGAGACTCCCCATGCTCGACGTATCCGCCGGGGATGTCGCGGTAGTCCTTGTACGAGGGTTCGACGAGCAGGACTCGGTCGGCGTCGTCGAAGAAGAGTGCGCCGGCTGCCATGCGCGGGTGGGCCATCTTCGCTTCGTGCTCGTTCTCACTCACGGGACGGACTCTAACCGCCGACGATGCCGAGCCTGCGTGCCAGGTCTGCCACCGGCTGGGACGGGCGGCCTCGGGTACCTCGGATCCAGCCGATGACCAGTTCCCGGCTCAGGTAGTGATGGCGCACCTGCTCGGGGGCAGCCTGCTCGGCGTCCAGCAGGGTGGCCAGGGCTTCGTCGGTCCGGTTCCAGGCGCTGAGTGCTCGGGCGACTTCCAGGTTGTGCCTCACGCGGCGTTCCACCGGCAAGCCGCTGGTGTCGATGCGTTGTCCGAGGTCCGCCGCTATCTGGATGTCTCCGAGCTCTCCGGCGGTGGCGACGCAGTGGATGGCCACGTTCGTCGGGCCGAAGGCCGTCCACAGGTGGTTGGCATCGGTGCCCAGCCGCTGTGCGGCTTCGTCGGCTTCTCGAAGGAAGGTCTGCGTCGTCGCCCGGTCCTCCGCTCGGGCGGCTGCCATGGCGCCGGCGAGGAAGAGGGTGCCGTAGACCGAGAGGTATTCGTCGTTCGCGGTGTCCAGGCCGGGCTGCATCACCGCCGCCGCATCGTTCACCAGCTGGACCGCCGGGGTGAAGCGCCCGGTGGCCAGCAGGCAGTGTGTGACCGCCCGGAAGAGCGAGCCCGTCACCGCGCTCTGGCCGCTGTGCTGCGCGGCCGCCAGGCCGCGGTCGGCGGCGATCCATGCCAGCTCCGACTCCCCGACCTTGCCCAACACCATGGCCGCGCCTTGGTAGGTCAGGGCGAGTAGGGCATGTGCCTCCTCCCTATTACGCCCCGAGTACCCGCGGGATGCGGCGAGGGCATCGGCCAGTACGAGGGGAAGGCGTCGCGTGGCGAAGCCGTAGCGAGACGCCTGATAGGCGTCGAGGATCTCCTTCACGTTGGCCCGAAGGTCCTTCAGGGCGGGCGGTTCGTCATCGGGCGGAGGTACGAGCAGCGGCGTGAGCTGCTTGTAGTCCATGAGGGCTTCGCGCAGGGCGGGGACCGTGCGGCGGCCGCTGTCGTTCGACCACTCCATGAGGGTTGGTTCGGCGAGCAGGTCTCCGAGGGAGACGTCGAGGGCCTCGGCGAGTGAGGTGATCACCGAGAGCCGGTCGAGCTCGATCCGATTGTTCTCCGCTTTGCTCAGCCAGTCCGTGGTCCGCCCGACAAGGCCGGCCAGGACTTCTTGGGAGAGGCCGCGTCGGCGCCGGTACCAGGCGACGCGCTCGCCGATGGTCAGGTTCTCTGTCATCCCTCGCATGTCCTGAGCATCACCTCGTGGCCGGAATCGACCCCGGAATGATTTTCCGGGGTGCTGCGGGGTGCCGTACCTACTGTCGCAGTAGATCGAAAAGGCCGCCGGGCAATGTGGTCAACTCCCTTCGCTTCGGCTGGCTTTGGTGATCGGTCTTGCTTCTCACATGGGAGCAGGCACGGCTCGCTGATACGGACTGGGGGTGTGGAGGGTGCGCAGCACGAATTCGGCGGAGCCGTGGACCGAGCAGGGTTTCGGCCCGTTCGGCCCGGCAGCTCTCAAGCCGTACTCCAGAACGCGGTTCGCCACGGACGGCAGTGCTTTGTTGAAGATCTACGTGGGCATCGACCCCGAAGGCCGGCGCCAGCGCGAGGTCGCGACGGTCGAGCGCGCTGCCCCGTTGGGTATCGCGGTCCCAGCCGTCCTGGCCACGGGAAACGATGAGGCAGGGTCTTGGACGGCATTCCGGGTGGTGGATGGGACGCCGTGCTCGGTAAGCACGCACTCAGCGATTGAGGAGTACATCGGTCATGTCGTGGCTGTGAGTCGCAGGCTGCACCGGCCTGTTGCCGACGCCACTCCCGGATCTGGCTGGGAAGCTCGACGAGCCGGTGTCGTTTCCTCGCACCAGTTCCTGCTCGATCAGTTCTCTCCTCGCTGCCGGTCGCTGCCTTGGTGGTCGGTGCTGGGGGAGGCCCTCCAACCGATCGATTCCCATCCGGTCGTTCACCTGCATGGTGACCTCAAGCCCGAGCACCTACTCGTCGACGGCGGGCGCCTGCATGTCGTCGACTGGGAGGCGAGCGCCTGCGGACCGGCTGTACTCGACTACACCGACGTGGTCTTCCACCTCGTACGCGACCTGCTGTACGGGAGCATGCCGCCCGCACGCGTCCCGGTCGATCTCCTGATCCGGTTGCCGTTCAGCGGGCCGGTCCTGGCCTGGCGCCTGCTCCTCTGGCTCGATCGCCGTCGGACGCAGGACATCGACCTCATCACCGCCCACGACGTCTATCGACTCGCTGCCGAGGAACAGGTGGCCTCCGCGTACCGGTCACTCGCTCAGACGGTCGCGCTCCTCCGCGCTGCCGACGTCCCTCGCTGAATCGTCCGCTCCACCGTTCGTCCAGGCGTGCTGACGCCTGCGCTCATCCCCTTCTACCCACCCCCGAACGGGAGTTCGTGATGCCTCGTACGAGCACGACCATCGACAACAGCCACATCGTTATCGACACCGGCATGGCCCAGCCGGACGCGACGACCATCGTGGAACGCAAGGGCCTCGGCCATCCGGACACCCTGGCCGACCATCTCGCCGAGCGGTTGTCCCGCGCCTACAGCCGCTACACCGTTCAGCACTTCGGCGCCGTACTGCACCACAACTTCGACAAGCTCGCCCTCCTCGGTGGAGCCAGCGAGGTGCGGTACGGCGCCGGTCGGATGACATCGCCGGTGCGGGTCCTGGTCAATGGGAGGGCCGCGCCGTTGTGCGGCGGCGAGCGGATACCGGTCGAGGACATAGTGGAGGCCGAGGTTCGGGCGTTCTTCGCCGAGCGACTGCCCGAGGTCTCGGCCCACCTCGACATCGTCTTCAACATCACCAGCAATTCGAGCCCGGGTGCTGTACTCACCGGCGACGGGGTGCCCGACCGCACCCGCTGGTTCAACCCGCGCTCCGTCGAAGATCTCCGCGAGCGGCGGGTACGGCTCTCCAACGACACGTCCCTCGGCACTGGCTGGGCGCCGGAGAACCCCTTCGAGTCGTTCGTACGGGAACTGGTGGACTACTTCTCCGGGAAGAGCGAGTTCACGCTCGCCCACGCCTGGTGCGGCTCGGACGTCAAACTCATGGGCTACTGGGACGGAGCCCAGGCCGACATCGTGTTGTGCGTCCCCCAGAAGTCGCGTCACGTCGCCAGCCGGGCGGAGTACGTCCGCAACGCGGAGACCGTCCTCGCCGAGTGCCACCGCCTCGCTGGCCTCCGGCTGCCTGGAGCGGAGGCGCGCTTCCGGCTGAATGCTCGCGACGTTCCGGAGAAGGACGAGCTGTACCTCACCTACACCGGCAGTTCGATCGAGTCTGGTGACGAAGGCGTTGTGGGGCGAGGAAACCGGGTCAACGGGCTGATCACACCGTTGCGGCCGATGAACCTTGAGGGCGCCAACGGCAAGAACCCCGTCTACCACGTCGGCAAGCTGTACAACGTCGCCGCGCAGCGACTCGCCACCCGGCTCCACGAGGCGACCGAGGGGCACGCCGAGGTTCACCTGGTGAGCACGACCGGGCAGCGACTCGATCAGCCCTGGCGTGTCCTCGTCCGCCTGTCCTCTCCCGACGTCGAGGTGGACAAGGTACAGGCCCTGGTCACCGAGGCGCTCGGCGAGTTCCCGGCCCTGACGGACGAGCTGGTTTCCGACGGGATCGTGCTGAGCTGATGGTGATGCGGACGCTCGGAGAGGTTCCCGCAGGGTGCCGACAGCGGCTACTCGCGCACTACGGGCCGGAAGCCCAGGCGTGGCTGGACGCAGCACCGGCCCTGCTGGAACAGGCCGCCGAATGCTGGCAGTTGTCCCTCGGCGACTATCACGACGCCGGACACGCCTCGGTGATCGCGACAGCGACCGCCCTCGACGGGCGTCCGCTACTCCTCAAGGCATGGACCGACCCCACCCGGTATCGCCACGAAGTGAGTGCACTGCGGCTGTGGGCCGGCGGACCGACGGCGGACGTCATCGAGGCCGCTGACGACCTGGCGGTGGCCGCCCTGGAGCTGGTGGGAGGGCGCCCTGGTGGCGCCGAGCGGCCAGAGCGCGAGGTTCAGCTGGTGGCGGCTGCCCTTCAGGGGCTGCACACCCTCGGCCAGCGCCGAAGGCGACCGAACAGCTTCCCGCTGCTCACCGACCACCTCGGCACGGAGATGCTGCCGCGGATCCGGCGACGGATGGAGACGCTCGACCTCGACACATGGCGTCTGCTCGTCGACGCCGCGCTCCCGGCGCTCTCCGGACTGCAGGAAGACGCAGGCAGGACAACTGTCTTGCACGCGGACCTGTATCGGGAGAACGTGCCATTCGACTGGCTGGGCCACCCGCGCCTGCTCGATCCGCTGCCCATGCTGGGCGACGCGGCATTCGACTGGGCCTTCTGGACCGTCTACTACGACCTTGGACACGGGACCGACGGGCGGCTGGCCGCTGCCGCCCGGATCTCGCGGATCCCCATTCCCGTACTCGCGCCGTGGTGCAGAGCGCTGGCCCTCGACGGACTCCTCTACTACCTGGAGGCCGGGGACCCGAGAGCACCGCAGATGGCGGGAGTGCTCGCCGGCCTTTCCGCGTCGACCCCGAGGAGGGGCTCGTGACCACCTACGTCCTCCGCCACGGTCAGACGAACTACAGCAAGCGGTACCTCGTCAACGGCGACCCGTCCCAACCCATCCACCTGACCGAGGAGGGTCGGCAATCACTGGGCCTGGGCTGGTCCACCCTCCCCCTCCACACCGTGCGGACGTGGCTGACCAGCGAATTCCCGCGTGCCCAGCAGACAGCTTCTCTGCTGATGGGCGTGCCGGCGGCGGAACTGGTCATCGACCCTCGCCTGAATGAACTCGACTACGGAGAGTTCGAGGGCCGCCCGTTCCTGGAGTACGCGGTCTGGCTTGACGGCCAGGGTCCGAACGAGCGGCCTGCGGGTGGCACCGAGTCCCAGCGCGCCGGAATCCGGAGGATGCTCACCGGATTGCTCGCCACCCTGGAGCGACCCGGACCCCGCGTTCTCGTAGGCCACGGCCTTTTGGCCTCCGTGCTCCTCTGGCATCAGAACCGATCTCCGAAGGAGGCCATGCCGCTCTTCTTCCCGGAGGCGCCGTACGTCGAGCCGATCGCCATACCTGACGACGAGCTGGCGGACTGGATCACGGCGCTGATGAGTGATCTCGACAGGGACGTTCCCGGAGGCCGTGCTGACCGCGGTGGCGCGGACATATTCCGGATCGGTGAGGGCTCGGCGGTTGCTACGGTCGATTCCGTATCCCACCAGCCGGATCAAAAGGATCTTCCTCATGCATGATGCCCGCGCCCTAATCGAAATGGGTGCCGAAGCGGTTCGTCGGCTCGCTCGTCGCGGTTACTCTCTGGACCTGTCCGAGCTGGAGTCCCTCCAGTCTCGGCGCAACCAGAACATCCGCTCGGCCGACGAGTTGCGGGCTGAGTCCAAGCGGGTGGCGAGTGAGGTCCAGCAGACGGCCAAGCAGGGCGGCGACATCTCCAAGCTGAAGGAGCGCGCCCGCGAGCTGAAGGACCAGATCCGGGACATCGAGGCCGGGCAGGTGCAGGTCGAGGAGCAGCTCCGCGAGCTCCTCCTCAGCATCCCGAATCTGCCGGACGACGCGGCCCCGGACGGCGACTCTGAGGACTTCGCGGTCGAGATCCGGCGGGTCGGCACTCCGCCGGCCTTCCCGTTCGAGCCGAAGGACCACGTCGACCTCGGTGAAGCCATCGGCATCCTCGACTTCGCTCGGGCGACGAAGCTGTCCGGCCCGCGCTTTGCGGTCTCGCGCGGCGCCGGAGCGGCGCTGGAGCGTGCCCTGGCCACGCTCTTCCTCGACCTGCACACCCGTCGGCACGGATACGTCGAGCACGCGGTCCCGTACCTGGTCACCCGCAAGACGATGACCGGCACGGGGCAGCTGCCGAAGTTCGAGGAGGACCTGTTCAAGACCGGCGTTGCCGACCGCGAGCTGTTCCTGATCCCGACGGCCGAGGTGCCGCTGACCAACCTCTACGCTGACGAGATCATCCCGCCGGCTGAGCTGCCGCTGGCGCTCACCGCCCACACGCCGTGCTTCCGGTCCGAAGCCGGGTCGTACGGCCGCGACACCAGGGGCCTGATTCGTCAGCACCAGTTCGCCAAGGTGGAGATCGTCCAGATGGTTGACCCCGCGGACGCGGACACCACGCTGGAGACGATGGTCGGCCACGCCGAGGCGTGCCTGAAGGAACTCGGCCTCGCCTACCGCGTCGTCAAGCTGGCAGCTGGTGACACGGGCTTCTCCGCTCAGCTCACGTACGACATCGAGGTCTGGATCCCGAGCCAGAACACGTACCGAGAGATCTCCTCGGTCTCCAACTTCGGCACCTTCCAGGCCCGCCGGGCGAACATCCGGACCCGCGGTGAGGGCGGCAAGCCCAAGCTCGTCGCCACCCTCAACGGCTCGGGCCTCCCTGTCGGCCGCACCCTGGCCGCTCTCCTTGAGCAGTGCCAGCAGCAGGACGGCTCCATCGTCCTGCCCGAATCACTCGTCCCGTACCTCGGCTTCCGCCGGATCTCGGCGGACGGAACACCGGAGGCATAACGTGCTCGTCGGCGTCTGCGACTTCCCTGGTAGCTACGCCTTTCCACCCGCCGGCTACGGCGGGATCGAACGATGGCTGTGGGCGGTCGCCGTAGGCGCCCGAGCCGCAGGCGCCGACGTACACCTTCTTGGGCCGGGCTGGCTCACGGACCTGGAGAACGACTGGGTTCGTCGGCCGGTCCGCCTGGAGGACATCACCGCTGGATCGCTCGCCGAGCGTGGGCTTCGCGACACGGGATACGACCTCCTGGTCGTGGGGCACGAATATCCGTCCCTGCCGGCCTGGACGCGCACATGGAGCGAGCTGGGCTGCGACGTCGCCACCTTCCAGCACTCGCCCGTCTTCCAGCACGCCGACGCGGCCTTCGACGGCAAGCGGTCACGGCTCTACTGCTATTCGCCCGAGATGACCGAGCGCTACGCCGGCCACCGGCCGATACCCGAACTCGCTGTTCACTTGGGCCTCCACGAGGAGGAACCTCCGGCCACCGCCGGTACCGACCTCGTCTGGCTCGGCCGGATCGACGACGACAAGGCCCCGCACATCGCGGCGCGGGCGGCACAGATTCTTGGCCGCCGGATCCGAATCGTCGGCCCGGTCTTCGACAAGGAATATGTGCGCCGCCACGAGGACCTCCTCGGCGCCGAACACGTGGAGTGGGTCGGGGAACTCGGTGGCACCGCCAAGACGGCCGCGATCGCCGAGGCGTCTGTCTTCGTCTATACGTACGCCCGTGCGTACGTGGAGGCCGGTGCCGCTGTCTTCGGTGAATCTCTTCGCGCCGGCACCCCCATGGCGGCTCTGACCTGGCGGGAAGGGACATGCGCCCAGGCGGCCCTGTGCAACGAGACCGGTGGGGTCGCCGTCGCTGACCCGCTGGAGGACGACGAGACGGCGGCGCGAAGGCTCGCCGAGTCGATTCAGCAGGCGGAAGACCTCGACCACCGCCGGGTCCAGGCGATCGGGATGCAGCGCTTCGACCCGGTCCGCCACTTCCAGGCGATGGCGACGCGATCGTGCTGACCCGCGCGAACCGCGTGCTCGGGGACGACCTGGCCCAGCAGATACCCGGCGTACTGCGTGCTGCGTTAGGCCCCCACTGGGAGTTCACGGTCGACGGCCGTCACATCCAGATCCTCCACCCGAACCGCGGTACCCCCTACAGGCCAGCGCGCAGACCACCCTCATGGAGGGAGCTGCTCGACTCCCTGGAGACTGGCTTCGCGCAAGTTGGGTGCCCACGCGATGCCTGCCTTCCCCTCCGCTGGGGGCGGGAGACCGAACTGACCATCTCCGCGGTCCAGGCCCTTGACCCACTTCTCAAAGAAGGCCAACTCCGCACGCACCGAAGAGGGTTCCTTCCTCAGCCAGTCGTCCGCTTCACAGGCCAGCGCGACGCCACCGCCCACTTGAAGGACGGCTTCCTGACCTCCTTTGTCAACGTATCGAGGGTCCAACCCATAGGCGGCCTGGACGAGTACGGCGCCATCCTCGATGGCTGGCTGACAGTTCTTTCCCAACTCGGTTTCCACGCACGGCACCTGAGCATCAACGGCGACCTGTCCTCGTGGCGCCGGCGTCAGGTGGAGGGGATCACGCTGCGCTTCCGCCATCTGGACCGCACCCTCGGCGACATCGTCCTCCTGTGGAACACCGAACACCCAGGCCGGATAGCCGTAGACCTCGGCAGCGGACTGGAACGCCTGGCATGGGCTCGCACCCAGGAGCGCTGGCACCAACTGATCTACGGCAGCTTCGCCGGGACTGCGCCGCCGACCACGCTGGATGCCATCCGAACGGCCACGCTCCTCCTCGGACACGGGATCACCCCAACTGCCCGAGGCGCGGGAGGAATCACCCGGCGTGTCATCGGCGCCATCGACCGAGATGCCGCACGTCTTGGCGTCGGGGCTCTGGTCCGGGACATGTACGGCTACTGGTCGCTCGTGGGCGCGCTGCGGGCGCCGTGGCCTGAGATCGCCCGTGCAATGGAGGAAGAGATGCGCCTCTAGGGCACCCTGCGTCGGTTCGCGTCTCCTGTCATCCAAGCGAGGCATATGACAGCGAACTCGGCCGTCGTCGAGAGAGCGCGACTGTGATCAGGCCGCCTGTGCCAGGTCGTCGGCTCTGCGGCGCGCGGCGGCCCGGCCTGCGGCCGCTTGCGCCCAGGAACGGGCAGCAGCCCAGAACGCGGAACGGTTCCACCAAGCACCGCCGTTGACGATCGGCACCGTGGTGGTCTCCCGTATCGCCCGTTGAAGCAGGTTGCGCTCCCACTGCCGGGCTGCCGCTGCATCCGCGGTCGGAGCCCACCACACCACGGCGTCACGGGCGACCATCACACGGCTGAACGACTCCCAGTGGTCCGCCATATATGCCTCGTCTGCCCCGGCTTCGACCGCCTCGTGGCCCTCGCGCACCCAGCGCAGCTCCTGCGCGCCGAGCCGACTGCGCAGGCCGTTCTTCCCCGACGCCTTCCCGATGTATAGCACCTGGTGGGTCAGCCGCGACGACCATACGTACACGCCTGGCCCCCCAGGGCAGCTGCGCACGGGCATCCGGGTCGAGCGGGTCGGAACATGACCACTCAAGCTCACCGGTGGTGACAGTGACGACGTCCTTGATCGCGTGCAGTGCCAGGACGTGCAGGGGTATCGGCATGCTTCGGGAGGCTACCCGGCGCCAGCGACATCGCCGTCCGGCACCCGCGAGCGATCCGCAAAGTCCCTGCCGACGTCGTCATGGTCTCCGGCCACCACTGGCTTCAGATGGGCAGATCGGCCTCCCGTTGACCATCCAACCCAGGTGACCCGAGATCAGCGCATTGCACACGACTGACTTTGCTGTCGAGGGACAGTTGCCCCCTGTCACCCATTCGGGCGTCTGACAGCGAACCCAGCCGCTTCGGCTGTGTATGACAGTGAACCTAGTCGTGCAGCGTGAGCACTCGTGGGGCGCGACGAACAAGACCAGGCCCAACCGTTCGGCACGAAGGACAACATCGGTGACTGAGACCAATTGGCAGCTGGTCGCGGATGCGCTTGGCCATCTGTACGCCGGACCGACCGCAGAGCAGCATGCCATTGCCGACGAATTGAAGTTTCCCCTGGCGCCGGGCACACCCACCCCAGTCGCTGCCGCCCTGCTCCGCGCTCACCTTGCAAAACCGCTGCGCCTGCGAGAGCACCCGCCGATCGACGAGCCGGAGTACGACTACCTCGCCCGCGTAGCAACTGAGACGAACCTGCACGTCCCAGTCCTCGAAGAGATAGGCAGCCGGGATCTTCTGGACGCGTGGCTCGAAGTCGCCTGGGCACGGCGAACGGTCCACCACCTCGAACGCTTACGTCCCGAGGTGGGTGATATCGCGATCACCGTGAGGAGAAGAAAGCCCGAGGAGGACCGGTACGGGCAGATCAGCTCGATCAGCCTCAGCGGCCAGCTGAACTTCCGCGGTGGTCTCGGCAGAAGAGCGTGGCCCCACACCGTCAAGCGCGTCGCGAAGGTCAGCGACGCCGACCATGGCGAACTTCTCACCAGGGCTCGTGAGGAGGTCGCCGCCGAGGACCAGCACCCTGAGCGTGTCACCAAACGAGAGCTCGCGCTGCTCGACAACTGGAAGGTCCCACGTCGCTCCTCGCTGGCGGACTGTCGAGCTCTCCAAGAGGCCCTGGACAGCGCCACCGAGGAACGGCCGATGCAGGTTGTTCTGGAGAACCACCCAGCACTCCTTGCCAACATGATCACGGGCAACCACGGGGTATGGGTCCGACCGCAGGTTCGTCTGGGCGACCAGCACGTCTCGGACTTCCTCATCGCCAGTGAGACCTCGGCAGGGATGCGCTGGCACCTCGTCGAACTCGAATGCCCCACAGCGCGGATCACCAACGCTGGAAACCGACGCGAATCTCCCACACTGCGCCATGCCATCGAACAGATCCAGGACTGGCGAGAGTGGCTGAAGACCAATCTCCTGGCCGCCCGGGAAAAGCTCCCAGGCATCACCATGGACGCACGCGGACTCATCATTATGGGACGGGAGGACGGGACGGACAGAGCCCGCGAGATCCGGGATCGCCGGTCCGCCAATGACCGGATCGAGGTCCGGACGTATGACTGGCTCCTACGCGCCGCCCGTCGCGCCGACTCTATGGCCCGGGGTCTGCTCGACGAGGAAACCGGAGACTTCGACCTGGACTGGTGACGTCGCCGCGGACACCCTCGGGACCTTCCATCATCCAAGCAGGGGCGCAAGCTACCGCCACCCACGTATGGATATGCCGGGGCGGGAAACATGACGGCCCGGCCTCATCCCTGTCGGCGCCACTGGCAATTCCCGTGGCCAGATCGATGACGCCCTCCACTACGCGAGATCACTGGGCTCGAGGAACGGGGGCGCTCCGTGTTGTGAGGGTGGGGCGGCGGGCAACACATAGGTTCCGGAGAACCCCCGGTTTCGGTAACCGGGGATGTGCAGCTACGATCCGTCGGCTTCGTATCGGTCCGTGGCTGCGCGTGCTGTCGTTCCTCGTGGCCCGCGCCAGGGGCTCTAGCTCAGCGGGACTGTCCGGCGTGGGATGTGGGCGGCGTGTACGCGCCCGGGAGCCCGGAATCGGTCGGTGGGGCGGTCTGAGTGCGAAGGCGGCGGGCCTGCGCGGTTCGTGCGCCGGGGCCGGGTGCGCGCCGGTCGCCGAGGCGTTGGATGCGCCACACGAGGACTTCGGATGCTGACTTGGCGTCGTCCAAGGGGCGGTGCTGGGCTGCCTGCTGGAGGACGGTGGCCGGGTTGTGGCCAGCGGCTTCGGCGGCGGCGAGGCTGGCGGTGAGTGCGGGCCAGGCGTTTTCGGTGAGGATCTGTTCGGCGTGGCGGGGCAGGACCTCGTGCAGGGTGAGGGCGTACCGGTGCACCGTGTTGTCGGAGGGACTGCGCCTGGCGAGTGCGGCGAGGCTGGCGTGGGCTATCTGGGCGTAGGCGGCTTGCAGGTGCGTGAGCGCCTGACGGGCGGCGGCCACCTGCCGGTCGTGGTGGTGCAGTGCGCTGTGGCGCTGGACTGCGAGGACGACGAGGATCGCGGCGTCCAAGAGTATGGCGAGCCCGGTGTGGTCCGCGGGCTGGTAGCGCATGGCCTTCAGCGCGCCCCGCAGTGCGCGGGCGTGCTGGTGGTCGGCGCGGGCGCGGGTATGGGCGGCGTGTTCGAAGGCGACAGCCGCACGGTGGAGTTCGGCCTGGAGCCGGACAGGAGCATGGGCGGGTAGCGCGTAGAGGACTTCGCCGAAGACGGTCAGGTGGGCCTGGACGGCGCCGTCGTCGGCGCGGGCGAGGTGGTGGGGGATGCGTTCGGCGGCAGCGGTGGCCACGTGCCACGGGCTGGGGCGGTGCTGGCGAGCTGATGGGGTTGCGGTGGGCTGTGCCTCGGTGGCGGCCAGGCGCTGTCGGATCTGGGGGAGGGACAGGTCGGTGGCGAGGCTGGAGCCGGAGAACCAGATGGGTGTGCCGTCGTCGGGCAGGGCGACCTTGTAGCCCTGAAGGTCACCGGAGGGCACTGTGCGGGTCTCGACCTGAAGGCCGGCATCGGCGAGCAGGTTGAAGAACTCATCCAGATCCTTCGCGTGGGACATTGCGGTACGCACGATGTGCCGCAGCCGCTCACGCGCGGTGTTGTCGTGACCCAGGCGCTTGGCCTTCTCCTCCTCGGCCCGGGTGGAGCGCTTCGCCGCCGAGGTGCCAGCAGCAGCTTCGGGACCACGTGTAACCCGGGTGAGGCCCAAGTCTTCCTCGACGGCTCTGAGTTCGTTCATGGCGCGGTGGTAGTCGTTCCAGTTCCGCGGCGGGCGCAGATCACCGCGCACCTTGGTGGCGACGATGTGGATGTGGTCCTCCGCGTGACGCACAGCAACCCACCGGCAGCCGTCCGGATCGCCATCGGGCGCGATGCCGGTCGCGTGCAGCACGCGCCGGGCGACGGTGGCCCACTCGGCGTCGGCGAGGATGCGGTCCTCGGGCGCGGCGCGGATTGAGCAGTGCCACACGTGTCCCTCAGGTGCCTTGTCGCCGGCTTGCTTGACCCGCAGATCCAGGGCCTTGGTGAGCTGGCCGAGCCGTTGCTTGTGGCCAGGGCTGTCCCAGGGGCCGGGGTCGGGGATGAAGTCGTCCCAGGAGGCGACGATGTGCTGGTCGGTGTGTTCGTTGGCGCGGCCTTTGTCGAAGAGGTAGGCCAGCACGCCGTAGGCCCTGTTGCCCGGCTTGACGATGTTCGCGATCACTTCAGACCGCCCACTTCTGCCCAGCTGCCCGGAAGGCGGCGTCGTCGATCGCCCGGACCGTGTCGTGGGCGGTGGCGAGCAGACGATCCGCCCGGTGAAGGATCGCGGCGTCCACAGGGTGTGGATCGCCGTCCGCATTGAGGCGGCGGGCGATCTGGTTGACGTTGTTGCCGATCCGGGCGATCTGCGCCCTCATAGCGGCGAGCTCGTCGACCGCATCGTCGTAGACCGTGCGCTCGGCAGCGACGGTGATCTCGCCGCGGACGCGGGCCATGGTGGCGTCGGCAATGTAGCGGGCCATGGTCACGTGAGCGGTCTTCGCCGACGACTGGATGTCGTGCTTCTCGTGCGGCGCGAAGCGCGCGGTGACGTGCTCGGAGCGCTGCGCATCGACGTTCGCGCGGCGGTATGGCGCACGCTGCGTGGCCCCAACAGAGGGATCGCGCGGCTGCTCGCCGGCGACCACTCGCTCCTGTTCCGGCACGCCCTCGTGCCGGAGCTGCTCCTCGGCCACCCCTGGGGCGGAGGGGTCCGCGATGGACCGGCCTATGGACGGTCCATCGCCATTGCTTGCTGCGCTGTCGAGGCCGGTGATCATCTCCTCCTGAGGAGTGGGGAGTTCGTTGTGCGAGTCGTGCATTGAGTGGTTTTCCTTGGGAGTTGAGGGTGGTCTCAGTGCGGGTGGTCGACGGGCGCCGTCGGCAGCTCGGCCTTGACGGTGCGGACCACCTCGCCGGCGGTGTCGCTGGCCACGCTGTAGCCGTCCTTGCGCACGGCTTCCTCCAGCAGGTCACGGGAGAGACGGCCGTGCTCGCGGTAGAGGTCACGGGCGTACTTGTTGAGGAGGTCCCGTGTCGCGCGCGGTTTGGAGGCCGGGCGCTTCGACTCCGCCCGCCGGGCTGGGCTTTGGTCGCTGTCCGGCAGTTCATCGCCCGGTTCTCGTTCCGGGCCGACGGTGGTGTGGACGGGCTGTCGCGGGCGGTTTTCGAGCTGGGGACGGGCTGCCCGGTCGGCGGCGTCATCGCCCGCGACCTTGGAGGACGGGCGGCCCGAAATTTCTGCCCGCTCTCTTGCCGTGGCCCGCGGGCGGGCCGTCGCGGAGCCGCCCCTCGTACGTGCGGCGGGTTCGGGCCAGCGCGCGGGCAATGGCTTGGAGGCCAGGGCAGTGACCTGTTGGCGGGTGGCGAGCTTGCGCAGCAGCAGCTCGTCCTGGCGTTCGTCGCGGTCGATATCGGCATGCTCCAGAGCCTGGTGCAGGCGGCGGGTGAGGCGTCGGCCTCGCCACTTGGTGCGCTTGTCGGGCGGCATGATCTCTACCCGGAGGATCAGGGTGACGGCCCGGTCGAGGGCGCGGTCGCGGATGATCCGGGCGGCATCGGCGTCCCGGTCGGTAATCCCCAGACGAGCCAGCAGCCGTTCGCGTGCTTGTCGGGTGAGGATGGCGGTCAGGCTGCGGGAGTCGGCGTGCGGGCTGCGGTGGCGCAGTTCGATGCCCATGGCCAGGTGCCAGAGCACGGCCGCCAGGACCGGGCCGACGACGGCCCGCACAGTTCCGCCGACCAGGCCGGACTCGGCGTAGGCAGGCACGATCTGCACGCCGGTGATTACCCAGGTAAGAGTGCCGGGCGCGCCAGGCGCCTGCTTCGGGCCGTTGAGGTTCTGCCGGGCCATGAGCGCGGTGGCGAACAGGGCGAGTTCGGCGGCGGCGAACATCGCGGCGCGCTCGGTGGTGCTGCCCATGTCGAGGTAGTCGGCGGCGAAGCGCCAGCTGGTGTCCGCGCTGTAGGCGGTGCAGCCGATCGCGGCGACGGCGGCGACCGGGATCGCGGCGGTTCTACGGCGCTGTCCAGCGCTCGGCTTCCGCAGGTACCGCTGCAGGGACCATGTGGCGGACAGCGCGACGACGAACAGGGCGGCCATGGCTGCTGGCGCCGGGAGCCAGTGCGGCAAGGCGGGCATGCCGAGGTCGTTGGCGTTGATGAGTGTGGTGGTGCCAGGTGTCATGCAGAGGCTCTCCAAGGGGTCCACACGTTCGAGGGCATGCGGAAGCGCGGACGGGCGGGGCGGTGAGGAGGGAGCGCGCGTCGTTCAGGCGGCCGGCGCGGTGCGTCGTCGATCGGGCCCGGTGAGGATGACCCGCTCGGTCATCTCTGCGAGGCGGGAGGCGACGCGGTCGCCGAGCGCTGTGCGGAGCTCGGCGGTGGGGAGGTTGGTGGTGATGAGGGTGGGGAGCATGTGCTCGTACCGGTGGTTGATGAGCCGGTAGGTCAGCTCCTCGGTCCATTCGCTGGTCTTGGCCGCGCCGAGGTCGTCCAGGAGCAGCAGCGGGCAGCGGGCCAGCGTCTGCAGTTCCCGTTCGCCATCGTGGCCGGCGCGGGGGCGGAGCCGCGCGTGGAGGTCGGCGGACGTGGTGGCCTCCCAGCGCAGGCGGACACCTCGGGTGAGGAGGGCGCGTACGGCGCCGTACGCCTGGTGGGTCTTGCCGGTGCCGGTGGGGCCGGCGATCAGCAGCGACGGGCCCTCGGCGATGCCCGGTCCGGTCGGGCCGGGGCGTCCGGCGCGGGCGATCTGGTCGGCCCAGGCGGTGATCTGGGGGTGGTCGGCCAGGGCACGGCGGTAGCGGGCGGGGATGCGGGCGTCGGCGAGTTCCAGGGCGGTGACGGTCTCGGGCGCCGGCTCGTGTGCGACAGCGGTGGTGGGGTCGATGCCGCGGTTGGCGAGGATCGTGTTGAGCCGGTCGGTGATCGCGCCGACGGGCTGGGGTGCGCGGGTGAGGGTGGCGGTCAGAGCTCATCTCCGTAGGCGGCGACGACGTCGGTGGGGTTCGTCCACGCCCGGTGGGCGGCGGGTGTGGCGGAGGCGGCGGCGTTCATGACCTCGTGGACGAGGCTGGGCAGGACGCCTGGGGACAGGCCCTTGACCCGGTGGCGTTCGAGGGCGGCCCGGAGGTGGGCGGGAGCGATGCCCTCGTCGAGCAGTTTGCGCACCTGACCGCCGAGATGGTTCAGGAAGGCGCCCGGCGGGCGGTGATTGCAAGCGGCGACGTACTCGCCAAGGAGCTGCTTGGCCGAGACGGTGTCGGGCGCGTGGGCGCTTGCGCCCCCCGAAGGGATATCTCCTAGATCCACGGTCCTAGGTCCTAGATCCGGACGGTGAGACGCCACTGCTGCTTCATGGAGCGCTCCCTGATCCGTCACGGAGGACTTCGTGACGCGCTCCTCACCTGCGGTTTCGCTACAACGCCTCGGATTCAGGGCGGACTCACGGGACTCGCCGGAGCCCTCACCGAAGACTCCGTGAGACGGCAGTGAGGACTCCGTGACACCGGCGCTCATGGCGGGAGCGGCAGCGACCGAAGCGTCGTGAATCGGGCAGGCAGGGAGGCGGCTCTTGCTGGGCCGGTTGATCTTCTGATGCTGGTGCCAGGTCACGACGTGCAGGTACCGCTTGTGATCCGGCCCCTTGTAGCGGCAGATCAGGCCGGCGTCGGCGAGCTGGGCGAGGTCCGTCTCGACATCGGACGGGGTGTGCTCGGGGCGCAGCACCCACAACTGCCCGGCGATGATCGCGGCGTGGTCGCGGTGGCGGCCCTGGTCGTCGGCCTGTGTGAGTAGGCCGAGGAAGGTGCGCTCGGCAGTCAGGGAGACCGCGGCCAGGGACTCGGAGACGAAGGCTTCGGGCTTGATGGTGCGGATTCGTGCCAAGTGCGGGGCGGTCCTCACTCGGTGGCCTGTGCGTGGACATCACGGCTCACCGTCGGTCGGGGCGGGATTCGAGGGGGTGTTGGCGCGGACGCGCGCCGGGAAGCGATTGCGTTTCCGGGGTGTCGTCAACATAGCCACACCCCAGTCGCGCAAGTCCAGCCCTATCCGGCGCAATCTCTCACGGCAGAAAGGCCGCGAGAAATGGGGCTCGGTGGCGGGCGGGAGAAAAACCGTAAGGCACGATCCGCTGTTGACCAAATAGTTGCCCGAACTGCAGAGCCAGAAGCATCACATCGGCAAGCCGTTGACGAGCCGCAGACGGGGAAGCTACAACACAACACCCCACGTCAAAGCCATGATCGGCACACTGTTCCGCGCCCCTTCCCGACCCTCCGGGAACCGCATCTCGGCGAACGACGCGAGCGCAACATAGACCACGATCGCCGGTTACCCAAACCGGCGAATGCACCTTTCAATTGGAGCCATGCCCCCACGCTCACTGGAAGTCGGGCCCGCAGGAATTCAGGCGGCCCGCACCATCGAAATCCTCCGAACCGAACGCGGCCTGTCACAAAGCCAGTTGGCTCGCCACGTGACCGCCCTCGGCCACCCGATGTCCAACACCATGCTGTCCCGCATCGAACGCGCCCAACGACGATGTGATGCCGACGACCTCGTCGCGATCTCCGAAGCCCTCCTCGTCTCGCCTCTCGTGCTGCTGCATGGGCCGACCGCCACGTGACGAGGGACGCTCAGTACCGCTGACCGAGCGTGCCCCCACCCAGTAAGGACCCGCCCTTCTTGCACCACTCCGACATACCCCCTGCCCCCGTGCGACGCCTTCCTGGCGGCGAGGGCGGAGCCCCCTTGCCCCGCCTCTATCGTCCTGAAGAAATCGCCGAAGCCCTCGGCTGTTCCGCCTGGTGGGTCAAGGACCGGGCCCGACGCGGACTCATCCCGCACACCCGCGTCGGCCGCGCCTACCGCTTCACCGCCGCGCACCTCGCGGAGATCGTTCGCCTCCACGAGGAGCGCCCGCAGCGATCCGTCACTGGCACATCGCCGAGTCGGGCAGTGACAAGTCCTCCCGCTGCACGAACTCGTGCCACCCGGTCTCCTGGGCCGACTACGGCCTCGACGCCAGGGCGTCTGCGGGCTCGACCGCCCCGCCGTACCCAGTACGAGATCGTCGCGTAGCTCGCCCGCGCGCAGTCACAAGCCAAGAGCAGGGGAGGAAAAGGGAAGTTGGGTTTCGCGGAGAAGCGCGGAAACTACTGGCGCGGCCGGTACAAGACCGAGCCCGGCAAGCACCTCACGGTGGTCGATGGCAACGGCAAGGCGATCCGGTTCGCCACCAAGGGAGAGGCCCAGCGCGCCGCGAGCGAGGCAGAGAACAAGTACCGGCGCGGCGACTGGCGCGACCCAGCACTCGGCCAGGAGACCTTCGGCGAGTACGCGAACCGCTGGTACGAAACCCAGGATCTGGCCGCCTCGACCATGCAGAACTACAAGCGCCACATCGAGGAGCACCTGCTCCCCGACTTCGAGGACAAGGCGCTAGCCGGCATCCTGCGCACGGACGTCGACCTGTGGGAGAAGAAGGAGAAGGCCGTTTATGCGGCCTCCAGCGTCAAGACCTGGCGCTCGACGCTCCACCTGATCTTCGAGGACGCGATCGACGAGGGCCTGATCACCTCGAACCCGGCCGCCAGGCGGCGCGGACGCGGCAAGCGCGCCGGACGCTCCCGTGACCGTGGCCCGGAGAAGGTCGTCACCGACCCGCTCGGCATCCTGCTGACCGCGGAGCGCGCCGCGCTGCTCTCCGGCCGTGACGACGAGTTCGTTGCCGTCGTCCTCAAGGGTTACACCGGCATGCGCTGGGGTGAAATCGTCGGCTTGGAGACAGAGTTCGCCCGCCCCGGGGTTGTCCGCGTCGAATGGCAGCTGTACGAACTCGACACCGGCGAGCTCGTGCGCTGCCCGCCCAAGGACGACAGCTACCGCACCATCGACACGATGGACTGGCTGTCGGCCCTGGTCGCCAACCACGTCGCCCGCACGAAGCCGAAACCCTGCCCGTGCCACGGCAAGACCTACGTCTTCCGTGGTCAGGGCGCGGCCCGCACAGGCGGCCACCAAGGCGCGAAGCTAGTCGACGTCGCACGCCGTGCCGAAGTCTCCACGGGCACGGTGTCCAACGTCCTCAACCACCCCGACCGTGTCACCGAAGCCAAGCGGATGAGGGTGGAGCAGGCCATCGTGGACCTTGGGTTCGTGCGGGGCGGCGCGGTGGCTCAGAACGCAGCCCATTGGCGCCGAAACGGCTTCGCGACCTGGCTGTTCACCCCGGCGGTCTCCGGCTGGTACCCGAAGAAGGCACCCCAGGAAACCCGCCCCGTACCATTGCTTGGCGAACCATGGCCCGGAGTCCCGGCCCGAGGACGCGGAGCCAGCGACCGGGCCGACGCCTGTTGGCTCCCGATCGCCAAGGGCCTCACACCCCACGGCCTCCGCCACACCCACCGAACCGTGATGGAGGATCTCGGCACCGAGAAGGTCCTCATGGACGACCGCATGGGCCACATCGACGGCTCCGTCTCGGCGCGCTACGCCCATGTCACCCCCGGCATGCGCCAGCGCCTCATGCTCGGATTGACAGAGCAGTGGGAGACGGCACTCGACACCCGCCTGGTGATGAGCCCTACGTCACCAGTGCGCGTACTCGGCGATCTCCTACGTGCGCGCAGGGAATCACGTAAGCCTGTGGAGTCCTTGCGGTGAATGCTGCTGTGCCATCTTGCGGGGGCAGCGTCAACCTCGTGGAGGTCACCTCGCTCCGGAGGTTATGGCAAACGCCCGGTGAAAGGACCAACAGACCTGGCTCAATAGGCACATGGAGATTGGCGAGCACTGGGCGTACCGCGCGAGGCCGAAGGACCTGGGTAGCGAGGTCCGCCAGGTGGAGGTCGTACGCGTGGGCAGCTCCGGCAGGTCTGGCTGGGTCCACGTGCGGTTCCTCGAAGGCGATGCTGCTGGCCTGCAGGAGTGGGTCAGTTCCGGCTCTCTCGTAGCACCGTGGGCGGATGTTGATACGTTCCGCGCGGATGACGCGGCGGAGCTGGCGCTGGCCGAGTCCTCCCGTCACGTCCGGGGCAGCACGGATTTCGAGGCCGCCCGCATGATCCTGGGCTTCGTCCGTCCGAAGAACAGGCTCCGCCTGCGCCGAACGGTGGCCGACGCCGGGGTCCTGGAGCTGAGCCGCCTCGACGAGACGGCACCGCTCATCGGCATGGATGCAGCAGAGCTCCGCAGCGAAGCCATGGTGTACGAGAACCGCCACGGCATGTGCCTGGCCGGGTGGCCGGTCACTGAGCGCGTCACCCGCCAGGTCGCCAGCCGCCTCGCCGACGAGATCCTTCCGGAGGTGGACCGCAAACAGCAGGGCATCGAGCAGGAGCGTGCCCAGTCCTCCTGGTACTCCTACAGCCGGAGGGACGACCGGAAGCTGGACGCGGAGGCAGCTGTCCTGCGAACCGTCTGGGCCTGGTGCGGCGAAGACAAAGCCGACCGCTACGACGAGTTGGTCGCACTGCGCGCCGAGGTCATCAGGCTGGGGGAACTCGTCGAGAAGGCGGTCAAGTCCCTACGCGACCGAGGTCATGGCGTCATCGCCTCCACCATTGAGCGCGACCTGGGCGTCCATATCGCCACCCTTGATCCTGATGTGCGTCGATGACGCCGCGCCATGGGTCCGGCTCCGGCTTGGGAGGCGCTGGCTGAGCCTGGGGCTTCTCCTTCTCCGGCCGGTCCGGGTGCCACCCGTCGAGGAAGGGCCGCAGTTGCTTCTTCGTCGGCTTCGCGCGGAAGGCACGGGCGGCCAGGCCCTGGCCGTTCGTCGTGGGGTCGAGCTGATCGGCCTCTGCGTTCCCCCAAGCTGACCACTCACGCAGCCTCTCAGCTTCGAGGGCGTCCTCTGATGTCGCGGCGACCTCATCCAGCGCGGCACAGAACGCCCGGATCTCACCCGCGGCCCGCCACTGTTCCAGGGCCGTGCCGAAGCGCTCGGTCCGTACCGCATGAACCGCCTTGACCGAAGCCGCATTTACCGCGGCTTCCCACTCCCGCCGCGCGCGCTCCTCCCGCTCCGCCTCCAGCCGCCGGCGCTCGTCCTCCTTACCCTCCCGCTCCTCTCGCAGGCGCCGCTGCTCTGCCTCCCGTTCCAGCCGGACCCGCTCCTGCTCCTCCGCGCGTGCCTTCAACGCCCGGAAGATTGAGGTGATCTGCTCCTCCAACGGCTTTTTGGTCGTGTCGGCCCATTCCTTCTTCCAGCCGTAGTTGTAGCTGTAGCCCGAGTTCTCGCTGACCAGTAGCTCCAGTTCGCCGGACGGTTCGAACTTGTGGGCTGGGGCGACCCGTTGCCAGTCGTACGTGCGCAGGCCCGGCTGCTTGGGGACGTACTTGACCTGCTTCTGCCGCTCTCGGAAGCTGATCTCGTACGTCCTGCCGTGGACGGTGAGCAGCGGCCTCGGTTGCTTGCGCTTCTTGGACACCGCGATCTCGCCGTACCGCGCGAGAGCCTGCTCGGCGAGCAGCCGGAGCAGCGCGAGGACTCTCGGCAGGATCTCCTCGGAGATCTCGAAGGCGCTGTGGTCCTTGGTGACCGCAGCGAGCACGTCCTCGACGTCGGTGATCACGCGGCTCCGCGCCAGGCGGATGCGGTTCCACTCGGTGTCGTCCTCACCAGTCACCCGGAGCAGGCCGAGGAAGAAGTCGCCCTTCGCCCGCCCGCTGTACTTCAGGTGATACCCCTCCGGAGCGCACTGCCGCGCCGCGTCGAAAGCCCTGCGATACCGAGCCCGTTCCGCGTCGCTGGGATCCGGGATCCGAAGGAATCGTCCGGCTTCCTGCACCTGGGTGATGAGTGCCGGTCCGACCGTCACTGGTGACGGGCGCGGAGGTTTCACAGCACGCTTCGGGGAGGGCTTCGTCTCGGTCGGGGGATCGGCATCCTGCTGAGGGCGAGAGGCAACCGGCACCTCGGCTTCAGACGCCGCCGCGCGAGGCTTGCGTGGAGCCAACTCCGGACGGTCGGGATGATGCCCGTGCTCCAGGTAGAAGCGTCCCACGTCAGTGATCTCCGCCTGCCACCTCCCCTTCTTCCTGGGCATGGTCACCAAGCCCCGGTCCCTGAGCGCGCGAGCCGTGACGGCGAGCTCGGGGCTGTTGGACGTGACGGGGTCGGCTCCGCCCCCGATGCGGGTGAGGAGTGCGAGCTGCCGGTCATTTAACGGAGACCAAGGGTGCATGGCGATCGTCGTACCGTCTGTGGTCTCTCCAGCACAAGCCCACGACTCGCTGGAACCGGTGCACACCGAAGCGGCGTGCTGGTGCTCTGGAGCTAAGCGGCGCTTTCCTCCTGAACCACGTCAGCGATCTGCTGCGCGATCTCCTCGATGGAGTAGTCGCTGGTGCTCATCGCCACTTTGTCTGCGAGGGAGGGGCTGTAGCGCCGGACGTCTTCTGCACTCAGGTTGTGCCAGATTGGCAGGAGTGATTGCTCCCCGGCCACATTACGGGTGACGAGTCCGTCGAGTTCGTGGTTGGTCCAACCCTTGGCGAAGAAGGGGGCCGAGAGCACTACGATGCCGAAGCGGCTCGCCCTGATCCCTTCATCGATCTTGCGGCGGAGGCTGTGGCCGATCCGCATCTGGGCTTCGTCGAGCCAGACAGTCACACCCAGCTTGGTAAGCGCGTCTCGAAGGGGGCGGGCAACAGCTCCTTTGTCCTCGGACGCGTGGGAGATGAAGACGTCCCAGGTCTGGCCACCAAGTATGTCGCCAGTAGGCTCCTCCGGTTCATGGACCGCGACGGAGCGGGCCGGACTGCCCTGTGGGTCGCGGGCCGGGGGCAGGAAGCCCCGCGGAGGTGGCTGGACTTGGACAGACGCAGAGATGCGACCGGAATAGCCGCCAAGGTCGATGGCCACGACCCACTGTCCGTTACTGGGGATGGTGATCTGGTGAGGCGAGCGAGTGACGCGACCGCCCAGGTACCGGTATCTCTTCCCCGACTTGTATTTGCTGTACTCGCTGCGCGTCATCACCTGGACGTTGGCTTGGTTGTGCAGGGTGACGATGACCGTGGAACCTCTCTTGAGGTTGCCGAGGTCTTTGTAGAAGTAGTCCACGGGTGCTCCTGGAGATGTGCGGCCGAGCACGTCTCAGAGTAAGGACTGCCACTGACAACCGGAGGCGACGATGTCTGAAGCGGGGTGGAAGCCCACGTCGGCTGGACGCTCGTCTCTCCCCTGGCGCTAGGACTCGGGGAGCCGTCCGGGAGCCGCTCACTGAGGTCGGCTCCCAAATGGCTCCCAAACTGGGCCCACAAAGCAAATCAGGCCCGGTTCTGATCTCTCAGAACCTGGCCTGACCTGGTGTTTCAGCTGTCGGGGTGGCGGGATTTGAACCCACGACCTCTTCGTCCCGAACGAAGCGCGCTGCCAAGCTGCGCTACACCCCGATTGTCGCTACTTGTCGCGGCGACGTCGTTTACTTTAGCCCACCGGTGGCCGGAGGCGAAATCCGGTTTTCGCGCGGTGGCGGACCGGGTTCGGGCGGGCGTGGTCGAGGGCGATCAGGAGGATGGCGAGGGCGTAGAAGGAGAGGCCGAGGAGGAGGGCGTTGCCCAGGACGCTCTTGTAGCTGTGGAGGTCGGCGTCCAGGAAGGGGTAGAGGTAGCGGCCTGGGGTGCCCGGCGGGATCAGTTCGCCGCGGGTCAGGGAGAGGGCCAGGTAGGCGAGGGGGTAGAGGAGCCACGTGGCGGCCTGGCGCAGGTGCAGGCGCGCGGGGGGTGTGAGGAGGAGCCAGTCCAGGAGGGCCGCTGCGGGGATCACCGTATGGAGGAGCTGGTTGGTGATCGCGTGCCAGCCCGTGGGGGAGGCCGCGGCGCCCGTCAGGGGGAACGGGCTCGCCTCGTTGGCCAGCAGCAGGTGGTACACCAGGCCCGTGATCGTGACGTAGAGGAGGGCCGCGCCCGTCACGGCGGACGGCAGGGGGCGGCGGGCCGTCCACGCTCTGCGGGCCGAGAACGCCATGACCAGTGCCAGCAGGATGGTGCTCTGGATCGAGAAATGGCTCAGGACCCGGACCGGGCTGCCGAGGAGCAGGTCGATCGTCACGGTCGCGGTCGCCGCGAGGGCGATCAGCAGGCGGTAGGCGGTGGCCAGGGCGCGGCGGGTGGGGGTCACCACCGCCGTGGCGGGGACGAGCGAGGGCAGCAGCGCGGGCATGCCCGGGATGGCGGGCAGATCCGGGATGTCCCTGGGTATCGGGGCGGTCATGCCCTCACGCTAGGCAGGGGCGACAAAAGGGGCGATGCGGGCGGGCCGTGCGGGTTAACCCTGACCCGCCCGACCTGCCCGGGGCCGACCTGTCTGGGGCCGGCCGGCTCAGGTCCGACAGGCCTGGTCCGATCTGGGTGGTCCCACCTACGTGGCCTGTCCAGTCCGACCGGACCGTTCCCTACGTCCAGACCGTCCCGTACGTCCAGTCCGTTCAGTGCGAGCGGCTCATCCGGTCCGGTCCCGCCCTATCCCCGCGCCACCAACGTCAGCAACGTCGCTTCCGGCGGGCAGGCGAAACGTACCGGTGTGTAGCGGTTCGTGCCGCAGCCGGCCGAGACGTGGAGGTACGACGTACGCCCCTCCGCGGTGTGCGTGGACAGGCCCTTCACGCGGTCCGTGTCCAGGTCGCAGTTGGTGACGAACGCGCCGTAGAAGGGGAGGCACAGTTGGCCGCCGTGCGTGTGGCCGGCCAGGACCAGGGGGTAGTCGTCGGCGGTGAAGGAGTCCAGCACCCGGAGGTACGGCGCGTGCACCACCCCCATCGCGAAGTCCGCGCCGCCCGACGGACCGCCCGCCACCTGCGCGTAGCGGTCCCTCTTGATGTGCGGGTCGTCCAGGCCTGTCAGTTCGATCGACGCGCCCTCGATCTTCAGCGTGCCCCTGGTGTTGGTGAGGTTCAGCCAGCCGGCGCCGTCGAAGGCGTCCCGCAGGTCCTCCCACGGGTTGTGGATCGCGTTGACGGCGGGCGCGTTGCCGTTCAGGCCGTGGCGGCCCTGGGCCTTCTCGAACAAGTACAGGGCGGGGTTGCGGAGTTTGGGGCCGTAGTAGTCGTTGGAGCCGAAGACGTACGCGCCCGGGAACTCCATCAACGGGCCGAGCGCGTCCAGCACTTCCGGCACGCCCTCCGGGTCGGAGAGGTTGTCGCCCGTGTTGATCACGAAGTCCGGGCGCAGCCCGGCCAGGGACCGCAGCCAGCGCTGCTTCTTGCGCTGGCCGCCGACCATGTGGATGTCGGAGACCTGGAGTACGCGCAGGGGGCGCATCCCGGCCGGGAGGACGGGGACCGTCACCCGTCGAAGGCGGAAGGAACGGACCTCGAAGCCCGCCGCGTACACCAGACCGGCGGTGCCGGCCGCCACGATTCCCAGAGGTACTCCATATCGTGCGCGCATACGCCCATCGTGTCAGACCGCGCGGGTGCCCCGTGCCCCACCGTCCCTTAAATGAACGGGCGTCCGGGGTTCGACACCTGCGACAATCAAACCCATGACCACGCTCAAGTCGAAGCTGCAGGAAGACCTCAACGCCGCGATCAAGGGGCGCGACGAGCTCCGCTCCTCGACGCTCCGGCTGACCCTGTCCGCGATCACCAACGAGGAGGTCTCGGGCAAGACCAAGCGCGAGCTCTCCGACGACGAGGTGCAGAAGGTGATCGCCCGCGAGGCGAAGAAGCGCCGTGAGGCCGCGGACGCCTTCGCGCAGGGTGGTCGGGCCGAGTCGGCCGAGCGGGAGAAGGCGGAGGGCGAGGTCCTCGCCGCGTACCTGCCCCAGCAACTGTCCGACGAGGAGCTGGAGCGGATCGTCGCCCAGGCCGTGGAGGATGCGAAGGCCGCCGGCGCCGAGGGGCCGCGGGCCATGGGCGCCGTCATGAAGATCGTGAACCCGAAGGTCGCGGGCCAGGCCGAGGGCGGACGCGTCGCCGCCGCGGTCAAGAGGCTCCTGGCGGGCTGACCGGGAAAGAGAGTCCGCGCAGGGAACTCGCGCAGCGAACCTGCGGAGAGAACTCGCGCAGCGAACAGAACGGCCCCTTCACTCTCGTACGTACGAGAGTGAAGGGGCCGTTCCCTGTCAGGGGACCCTCAGGCCACCGACTCAGTCACGCCCGCCGTTCCCGTTCCCGTTGCCGTTCCCGTTGCTCGTGCCCTGGAAGAAGCCGTCCGGGAAGGAGAAGGTCGGGGTCGGGTTGGTGCCGCCGTTCGTGCCGCCGTCGGAGGTGCCGCCGTTGTTGTCGCCGTTGTCCCCGTCCCCGTCGTTGTCGCCGTTCCCGTTCCCGTTCCCGTTGCCATTGCCGTTTCCGTCGCCCTTGTCCTTGTCCCTGTCGGGGTTCGGGATGAAGACGGTGTTGAAGCGCTCGACGGACTTGCCCTGGAGGGCGCCGGTCATGGCGTCCTTCCAGATCGGGCCCGGGACCTCGCCGCCGTAGACGAGCGGGCGGTAGACGCCGCCGATGGTGATGTTCTTCATGTGGACCTTCTGGGTGGCACTGCCGACCCAGACCGCGCCCGACATGTTCGGGGTGTAGCCGACGAACCAGGCGTTCTTCCGCTCGTCCGTCGTACCGGTCTTACCGGCGCTCTGGCGGTCGGTGAGACCGGCCTGCGTACCCGTACCGGAGTCGACCACGCCACGCAGGAGCGTGTTGACGGTGTCCGCGGTCTTCTCGCTCATCGCCCGCGAGCAGGTCGACTTCGGTACCTCCATCGACTTCTGCTCGTCGCCGACCTTCTGCGTGATCGACTCGATGGCGACCGGCGTGCAGTACATGCCGCGGGAGGCGAAGGCGGCGTACGCGCTCGCCATCGTCAGCGGCGAGAGGCCCACCGAGCCCAGGGCGATGGCGGGACGCTCGGGAAGCTTGGTGCCGTTGCCCTGCCGGACCTGGAGCTTGTCGGTCATGTTGACCACGGGGCACAGACCGATGTCGGAGATCATCTGGACGAAGTAGGTGTTGACCGACTTCTCCATCGCCTCCCGCAGTCGGTACGGCCCGACCTCGGACTCGGCCTCGTTCTCGACGGTCTGCCCGCCCTGGTTGGTCCAGGGCTTGCTCCCGCAGGTCTGGACCGGGCTCGGGTACTCCATCTCGTACGGCGACCCGTACTCCTGCGACGCCGGACGGCCCTCCTCCAGGGCCGCCGCCGCCACGAACGGCTTGAACGTCGAACCGGTCGGGAAGCCGAAGTTGGAGCCGCCGTAGGCCGCGTCGACCGAGTAGTTGTACTCGGTCTCGTTCTTGCCGTAGCCGTACGGCTTCGACTGGCCCATCCCGACGATCTTGCCGGTGCCGGGCTCGACCAGGGTGGACGCGGCGGCGACCGAGTCGCTCTTGTTGATGTGATCTTCGAGCGACTGCTCGACCGAACTCTGCGCCTGCGGGTCGAGCGTCGTGCGGATCGTCAGACCGCCCTGGTTCCAGACCTTCGACCGCGCCTCACGGGACTTGCCGAAGACCGGGTCGCTGAGGAAGACCCGCTCCACGTACTTGCAGAAGAAGCTGGCGCCCTGGACGGCCGTGATGCAGCCGTTCTTGGGCTGGCTGACCTTGAGGCCGAGCGGCTCCTTCATGGCCTTGGCGGCGTCCGCCTTGGAGACGTCACCGACCTCGGCCATGCGGGCCAGCACCGTGTTGCGGCGCTTGGTGGCCTCCGCCTCGTCGTTGACCGGGTCGTACCGGCTGGGCGACTGGACGATGCCGGCGAGGAGCGCCGACTCCTGGAGAGTCAGGTCCTTCGCGGACTTGGAGAAGTAGCGCTGGGCAGCCGCCTCGACGCCGTAGGCCTGCTGACCGAAGAACGTGATGTTCAGGTAGTTCTCGAGGATCTTCTTCTTGCCGAGCTCCTCCTCGACCTGGATCGCGTACTTCAGCTCCTTGATCTTGCGGCCGAGGGTCTGCTGGATGGCCTGCGCGACCTTCGTCGGGTCGTTTCCGGCCTCCTCCACGAAGACGTTCTTCACGTACTGCTGGGTCAGCGTCGAGGCGCCCTCCGCGACGCCGCCGCTCTGCGCGTTCTTGTTCAGCGCGCGCAGGACACCCTTCAGGTCGATCGCGCCGTGCTGGTAGAAGCGCGAGTCCTCGATCGCGACGATCGCCTTCTGCATGTACGGCGACACGCTCTTGAGGCCGACCACCGTGCGGTCACGCGAGTAGACGGTGGCGATCTGGCCGCCGTCCGCGTCGAGGATCGTGGTGCGCTGGCTCAGCGGCGGCGTCTTCAAGTTGGCCGGGAGCTCGTCGAAGCTCTCCACCGACCCCTTGGCCGCGAGACCCAGCGCACCGGCCGCGGGCAACGCGATGCCGGCCATCACCGCCCCCGCGAGCACACTGACACCGAGGAACTTGGCGGCCTGCTGCGTGGTGGACAGACCACCGCCCGAGCGCTTGTTTGGCATGGGGGCAGCCTACGTTCTCATTCGCCGGACACGCGTATATGCCTTGGCCTAAGCTGCTCTCAACTGTCACAGCTGTAGGGCTACGTATCAATACGTCCGGCGACCCCGAATCGTTCCGGATCTTCCCTGGTTTTTTTGAGGGGAACGTGTCCGAATCCACCTCGTGTGTCACCTGGTGCCCGTTGTGACGTCATGCAACCGTCCCGGTATGCCGGAACAGTCACGTATGTCGCGGGCTCACTCCCCCGGGTGATCTGCCGCTTACGCATAGTCCGTTCGGGCCATTCAAGATTGGGCCCGAAGGGGGTGTTGCGCTGTGCCCACCTTCCGTAACGTCCTCAACTGGCGGCGGTGAATATGCCGCTGCCGCCGTGGGGGAGCCTCGATTCGGGAGAGGACGGCGCCGGTATGGGCTGGGTAACCGACTGGAGTGCGCAGGCGGCCTGCCGCACTACCGATCCGGATGAACTGTTCGTTCAAGGAGCAGCGCAGAACAGGGCCAAGGCGGTGTGCACCGGATGCCCGGTGCGGACCGAGTGCCTTGCTGACGCGCTCGACAACCGCGTCGAGTTCGGCGTGTGGGGAGGGATGACGGAGCGGGAGCGCCGCGCACTGCTGCGCAGGCGGCCGACTGTCACTTCATGGCGCCGACTCCTTGAGACTGCGCGTACGGAGTACGAGCGGGAGTACCAGCGAGGGGCCGGCATTCTGCCCCTCGACGACGACGAGGTGTACGAGAACTACGCGGCGGTCAGCTGAGGGCATTCCCCTCGGTCACGTCGGGCTCGGTCACCCCGGGCATCGGTTCAGATCTCGGCACCGGTTCAGGCGCCGGGTCCGGGCTCGGGCAGCTCTGGTTGAGCGGTCGCGAGACGGTTTCCGATGTCCCGGAGACCCGCGAGGTCGTGTACATCGCCGGGGAGCGCGGCCACTTCGGTCACCGCCACCTCCGGGTGGCGCGCGGCGAAGCGGTCACGTGTGCGCTGCTCGCGGGAGAGCAGCCGCATGCGCTCGGCATGCAGCCTCAACAGGCCTGCGGTGAGTTGATGCTCTACGGACATCTCCTGCTGTGTGTCCTGCGGAGTGACGGTGTCCTGCGGGCTTTCCGTGTCCTGCGGCGCGGCGGGGGAGCCTTCGTCAGGAGTCGGTGTCCCGGAAGCGGGAGATTCTGAACTGTCGTACGTGTCGGGAGAGTTACGAAGTCCAGCTTTCCCGTCCCTCTGATCCACAATGCGGGGCTCTTCAAGATTTTCCGCGGCGGCGAGCGCCCGCTCGGCCGACAGCCGGTCGGCGCCGCTGCCGTGGACCCGGTTGAGCACCAGCCCCGCCAGCGGCATGTCCTCCGCCGCCAGCCGCTCCACGAAGTACGCGGCCTCCCGCAGCGCGTCCCGCTCCGGGGCCGCCACCACCAGGAACGCCGTCCCCGGCGCCTGGAGCAGCTTGAACGTCGCGTCCGCGCGCGTGCGGAACCCGCCGAACATCGAGTCCATCGCCGCGACGAACGTCTGCACGTCCTTGAGCAGTTGCCCGCCGAGCACCTTGCCCAGCGCGCCCGTCATCATCGACATCCCGACGTTCAGGAACTTCATCCCCGCCCGCCCGCCGACCTTCGCCGGCGCCAGCAGCACCCGGATCAACTTGCCGTCCAGGAACGACCCCAGCCGCTTCGGCGCGTCCAGGAAGTCGAGCGCGGAACGGGACGGAGGCGTGTCGACGACGATCAGGTCCCACTCGTCCCGCGCGCGCAGCTGCCCCAGCTTCTCCATCGCCATGTACTCCTGCGTGCCCGCGAAGCCCGCCGAGAGCGACTGGTAGAACGGGTTGCCGAGAATCGCGGACGCCCGGTCACCGTCCGCGTGCGCCTCGACGATCTCGTCGAACGTGCGCTTCATGTCCAGCATCATCGCGTGCAGTTCGCCGTCGCCCTCCACGCCCTTCACCCGGCGCGGGGTGTTGTCCAGCGAGTCGATGCCCATCGACTGCGCCAGCCGCCGGGCCGGGTCGATGGTGAGCACGACCACTTTGCGGCCCCGCTCCGCCGCACGCAGCCCGAGAGCCGCCGCCGTGGTCGTCTTGCCCACGCCGCCCGAACCGCAGCACACCACGATGCGGGTCGTCGGGTCGTCGATCAGCGGGTCGACGTCGAGCACGCGCACGGCGGAGATCCGATGCTGTGCCTGAGCGCCCTGGTCCCGACTCATGCGATCTCCTGTTCCCGCAGCTCCGTGGCGAGCTCGTACAGGCCCGCCAAGTCCATGCCCTCGGCGAGCAGCGGCAGTTCGTGCAACGGCAGCCCCAGATCGCCCAGCACCGCTCGCTGGTCGTGCTCCAGCGCATAACGCTCGCCGTACTCCTCCGCCTGCCGCAGCAGCGGGTCCACCAGCCGCTCGGCATGCCCGCCGCGCCGCGCCCCGCCGAGCCCGGCCGCGGACAGCGCCTGCGCCACGGCCGTCCGCGGCACCGTCCGTACGAGTTCCAGGTCCGCCTCGTCCAACACCTCCGGCCGCACCATGTTCACGATGACCCGCCCCACCGGCAGCCGCGCCGACCGCAGCTCGGCGATCCCGTCGGCGGTCTCCTGTACGGGCATCTCCTCCAGCAGCGTCACCAGGTGCACTGCCGTCTCCGGCGACTTCAGCACCCTCATCACCGCCTGCGCCTGGTTGTGTATCGGGCCGATCTTCGCCAGACCCGCGACCTCGTCGTTGACGTTCAGGAAGCGGGTGATGCGGCCGGTCGGCGGGGCGTCCATCACGACGTAGTCGTAGGCGAACCGGCCGCTCTTGTCCTTGCGCCGCACCGCCTCGCACGCCTTGCCGGTCAGGAGGACGTCCCGGAGGCCCGGCGCGACGGTGGTCGCGAAGTCGATCGCCCCGAGTTTCTTCAGGGCGCGGCCGGCGCTGCCCAGCTTGTAGAACATCTGGAGGTAGTCCAGAAGGGCCAGTTCGGGGTCTATGGCCAGCGCGTACACCTCCCCGCCCCCTGGAGCGACGGCGATCTTCCGCTCCTCATAAGGCAGCGCTTCCGTTTCGAAGAGCTGCGCGATGCCCTGGCGGCCCTCGACCTCGACGAGAAGCGTCCGCTTCCCCTCCGTCGCGAGGGCCAACGCGAGGGCGGCGGCGACCGTCGTCTTTCCGGTCCCGCCCTTGCCGCTGACGACCTGGAGCCTGCTCACGTATTCGAGCGTAACCAGTTGGTGCGCGGAGTAAGCAGCAGGCTGTGGATAACGCGGGCGGAACCTGGGGGTGGGCAGCGGCTAAAGTCGGCCACATGACCAAGTGGGAATACGCAACCGTGCCTCTGCTCGTCCACGCCACGAAGCAGATTCTGGACACCTGGGGCGAGGACGGCTGGGAGCTCGTCCAGGTCGTGCCCGGGCCGAACAACCCCGAGCAGCTCGTGGCCTACCTGAAGCGGGCCAAGGCATGAGCTCGGTCGAAGCGCGGCTGGCCGAGCTGGGGCTGACGCTTCCGGCGGTCGTGCCGCCGCTCGCCGCGTACCAGCCGGCCGTGCAGTCCGGTGTGTACGTGTACACGTCCGGGCAGCTGCCGATGGTCGAGGGCAAGCTGCCCGTCACCGGCAAGGTGGGTGCGGAGGTCACGGCCGAGGAGGCCAAGGAGCTGGCGCGGATCTGCGCGCTGAACGCTCTGGCCGCCGTGAAGTCCGTCGCGGGTGACCTGGACCGGGTGGCGCGGGTCGTGAAGGTGGTCGGCTTCGTGGCCTCCGCCTCCGACTTCACGGGGCAGCCGGGGGTCGTCAACGGCGCGAGCGAGCTGCTGGGTGAGGTGCTGGGCGACAAGGGCGTCCACGCGCGGAGCGCGGTGGGGGTGGCTGTGCTGCCGCTGGACGCACCTGTTGAGGTCGAGGTTCAGGTGGAGCTGACGGGGGTGTAGCGCGGCCTTCGGGTGGGGGGTGGGGTCGGGGCCGCGTCGGGGGGGGTTCGTTCTCTGAAAAGAGAGGGGGGTGGTTTTTTCCGAGGTAACAGCGTTTACCCC